>NZ_CP036200.1:1200000-1800000 GCF_004295345.1 Shewanella maritima
GAGCAAGCGACGGCATTAAAGCCTTTAGGTGACCTGTTTATTGGTGCGATTAAAATGCTGGTCGCACCTTTGGTATTTTGCGCCATTGTTGTCAGCATTACCTCACTGGGCTCACAGACGAATCTTAAACGATTAAGCTTTAAAACCCTTGGCATGTTTATGCTAACGGGTACAGCAGCTTCATTTATTGGCTTGACTATTGGCTCAGTTATCGACATGGGCGGCACACTTGAACTAGCGACGTCAGAGGTGAGAGAGCGTGATATTCCAGGCTTTGCTCAAGTGCTGCTGAATATGATCCCGGTTAACCCTTTTGCCTCTTTGGCTGAAGGTAAAGTTTTACAGATCATCGTATTTGCCGCGCTAATCGGTATTGCAATCAATGCTGTGGGCGAAAAGGCAGAGCCTTTAAAGAAAACCATTGAAGCCGGCGCTGAGGTCATGTTCCAGCTGACTCGCATGGTACTAAAGCTCACCCCTATTGGTGTATTCGGTTTAATGGCCTGGGTGATTGGCAAATATGGTCTCACCACGCTGCTGCCGTTAGGTAAGTTTATCATCGCCATTTATATCGCGGCGCTAATCCACATTATTTTTGTTTACGGTGGTTTAATTAAGTTTGTCGCCAAAGTCAGCCCACTAAAGTTTTTCCGTAAAGCCATGCCTGCGCAGCTAGTCGCGTTTACTACGGCATCAAGCTTTGGCACCTTACCCGTAAGCACTAAATGTAGCGAGTCGATGGGGGTATCAAAACGTTATAGCGCGTTTGTGCTGCCACTAGGCGCAACCATGAACATGGACGGCTGCGGCGGTATTTACCCTGCAATCGCAGCTATTTTTATCGCGCAGATTTACGGTATTCCGCTAGATATGAGCGATTACATGCTGATTGCGATTACCGCTACCGTAGCATCTGTGGGCACTGCGGGTGTGCCGGGCAGCGCTATGGTGATGCTAACTGTAACCTTAGGTGCAGTAGGTCTGCCACTTGAAGGTATTGCCTTTATTGCCGCCATTGACCGCGTAATTGATATGATCCGCACTGCAACTAACGTCACTGGTGACATGATGACAGCCGTGGTGGTTGGTAAAAGCGAAGGTCAATTTGACCAAGCGCAGTTTGATAGTGATGAAAACCGCGTGGAGCATCAAGCAGCGTAAACGCGTTTCAATGAATGTTTAGAAAATATAAAAAACCACCTTCTAGCTAGGTGGTTTTTTATTTAACTCAAATGATTTAATACTGCGACGATTTATAACTTAATCAAGCTATGCTCAAAAGGACTCATAGCATCAGGAATTAATACAAAGCTGTAATTCCCCTCGCCCTCAACACTGATAGAGTCTGACTGATATACCAACGTTTGCGTACCATTATCACTCTCACTCACCACGCTGATACGGTAATCTTCTATAGGTAAATCAATGGATAACTGCTCTTCAAAATCAACGTCTGTAAGCGTGTATTCGGCATTTTCAACGGTCTCATTATCTCGCACAAAGTACACGTTTAAATCGTCATAAAAGTAGGTCAGGTTAGTAATATCAACTCGAAATTCATAAGGTCTTGGCCTTAAATCTTGCTCAATCACTATGCCACTGGCTTGTGTGTCACTGGTTGGGTAGACCAATACAGTTTTAATCTCGCCTTGGTTAAAGGTCATTAGCAGATTATCAAATAAGATAGTCCCGTCTTCTGCCGACTTTGCCTTAACAGCAAAGTCGTTGTACCCAATAGATTCAAACGGACTGACGGCGAAGCTAGTTAAATCATGCACATATTGGCTTTCATCTTCACTGACGATTTCAACATCAATGGTTTGATTCTCAAGCCCGTTGAATACGTTAATTTCGGCTTCGGACTCCAGCGCAGTGTAGTTAGTTGGCGTAGTTGTAGAGTCGACATTATCAATAGTAAAGCCAAGCTCCCCTGCGCCAAAGCTTGGGCGCATCACCAATTTGTACACTGTATTGGCGCTTAGACTCATACTACCTGTGGTATAAACCACATCTTTGGTGCCAACATCAGTTAGATACACGACATAATCTTCGGTATCGAATATTTGCTCTGTAGTGTAACTGCCGTAATCGACTGTACCTAACAGCACTGCTTCTTCAATAGCTTGTGTTTCTAAGGCGATATAAGCATCAAAACTTTGCTCTACTGCAGCATTAGCCACCAGCACTTGCATCTTCGAGTATTCATTGTCTTCGTCACTGTTAAGTTCATCCATTTCAGTGCGTGAAAAGCTAACATCTAGCACCTCAGGAGAGTGAAAATCGCCATAAAGCACTAACAGGTGTTCATTCTCACCATCTAGGGTGACATCCTGGGTGTATAGCTCGAAGCTAGTGCCATCTTCATCAAGGCCATACAGCGAAAACTCCATGGTGCCTGTGGTATAGCTGTAACGCGGAATAGCGTCAGCAAAGTCGACTGTGCCATAGGTGTAATCGTCAATTAGCACAGCGGTTAAGGTGCTATTGGCGCTGGCATTGTAGTACTGAAAATAGCCGCTGGTATCGGTTGAATCATCAGAATCACTGCCGCAACCCAGTAAACTTGTACCGATTAAAGACACCAACATTAGTGAGCGAAAATTATTATCCATGGTTACCTCATTAACCTTTCAATTACATCTCGCTAACTATGACAACGGCCATACGTAAATCTGTGTCAAGAAAGGTAATGAAGTCAATGCAAGTGTCATGGCAACTGCACATTCAACAAAATCGAAAATAACAAAACTAACAAAGCAAAGCGGGCATGCCCTATGGACATGCCCGCTTTTGGTTTCGCAGTACGACACCGTTAACACATTTGTATGGACGTGCTCACGATAACCTGCTTGTCGAGGTTAGAACTTAGCGTTAGCCCAAACCCAAACCTTGTCGGTATCGACTTTACCTGCACCTGCATCACCCGCAGAGTAAGCAGCATACTTAATACCTAGTAGATAGTTCTTTTGAATAGGTAGCGTGAACGATACATCGATCTCTGAGCCTAAATCATCAACCGTGGCAGAAGACTTATCTGCATCGAACTTGTGATAAGCCAGTGCCCACTTACCATCCATTAGCTTGCCACCAACTGAGGCGTAAAGATCAACTAGGCCTTCATTTGGCGTACCTAAGAATTGGTCAGCCCAACCGTTGAATTTATGTAGTGTCGCCAGTGGTGTCGAGAAGCCATACTGACCGTTGTCAGAGCCCAGTTTTTCGTAGCCGCCTTTAATCGTAAAGCCAGCTAGACCAACACCAGCTTCAAGCGCTAAGTAATCAGCATCATACTTAGTTGTCGCTGTCGTAGACTCCTGCTTAGCGTATTCTGCTTTATACATGACTTTGGTGTCAGCAAGCTTAGTTGAACCCGTAAAGTTAACACCGTAAGTATCTAGGCCATTCTTAACATCGTTATCAACTTCAAGTAGGTAGCCATAACCGGTGACTTTACCAAAACCTAGGTTGTATGAAGCGTTAAACATGTGGTCTTTTGCGCGCACGTCCTTGGCTTCAGCAAAGATACGGTTACGCTTGGTAATGTAGCCATAATCAACCTGGAAAGCATCAACTGCGTATTGCATAGTGATACCATCAAAGGTTTGGCGGTCTTGACGCCAGCCAACATGGCCCACAAAGCGTTGATTACCTAATGCGATGACTTGGCGACCTAGCTTGGCTTTAAAGCCTTGGCGCTTGTATTGTAAAAATGCTTGATCAAGCTCAGTGGTGTTAGGATCAGCAATCACTGAATATTCAGGATTCTTACCTAATGTGTCGTTATAGTCATCAACTCCAAACACATTACGTGAATCTTCAAACTCTACTAATGCTGACAGACCATAGTAATCTGCCGTTGCAAAAGTAAGACGAGTACGCAGGGTTAATGCATCGGCATCTTTAAGTGCATTATCTTGCGCTACATTTTCATAACGGAAGTTAAGATCAACTTTCGCGCTCCCTTGCGTGAAAGCATCTGCAATGGAGTTTACTTTGGCATCTTCTGCGTGAGCAGTCCCCATTGCCATTAACACCGCACAGCTAAGTGCTGACATTGCAATTTTTTTGTTCATCATCTATCCCTATTTTTCTTTAATTTGGCAAAAATCGAGTTTTGCCTATTTCACGTTACTTACATTCAATTAAGCAACGCATCACCCAAGCGAAACCTTAGCAACCAAACGTTTACTTTTCTGTGACATATTTAGCACTTTGTCGCAATTCCGGCATTTTTGATACCACTTTTGGCTGACTGATTGATTCAACTTTGCGCTGCTTCTCATAAAGAAACTTCAACACCTCTGATCGCAAATAGTTGTACTGCGCATCTTGTGCCAGTGCTAAACGATCCCTTGGTCTTGGTAAGTTCACATCAAGCACTTCCCCTACCGTTGCCTCAGGGCCATTGGTCATCATCACAATCTTGTCTGACAACAACACGGCTTCATCGACATCATGGGTGATCATAATTACTGTGTTATTTAACTGTGCCTGGATCTCCATTAGTGAGTCTTGCATATGCGCTTTTGTCAGTGCATCCAGCGCGCCAAATGGCTCATCCATCAGCAAAACCTCCGGCTGCATCGACAAGGCTCGGGCAATACCTACCCTTTGCTTCATACCACCAGAGATCTCGCTTGGCAGCTTGTCCATCGCGTGCCCCATGTGTACCAGCTCAAGGTTATGCTCAATCCAGTCGTGCATTTCAGCCTTGCTCATTTTGTTGGCAAACACCTGCTTAACCGCTAGCTCAACATTTTGATAAGCCGATAACCATGGCATTAACGAGTGGTTTTGAAACACCACCGCTCGCTCAGGCCCAGGCTCGGTGACCTCGCTATTGTTAAGCAACACGCCACCGTTTGATGCCTGATAAATACCCGCTACTATGTTAAGTACGGTAGATTTACCACAGCCTGAGTGGCCGATAAGCGATACAAACTCGCCCTTATTGATTTTTAAATTGACGTCTTGCAGTGCGGTAAACGCCCCTTTTGGGGTGGGAAATACCATATCGACGCCGGTGATCTCTAAAAACGTCCCCATAACAACTCCTTAAATATGGCTAGGTAACTGATTAGCCTAGTGCTTTTCCCAAGATGCCCAGCGCTGCACCGCTAACACACCTCTATCTAGTAAAAAGCCAATAAAGCCAATCACTAACACCGCTGCCATAATTCTCGACAAGGACTCAGAGCTACCGTTTTGAAACTCGTCCCAGACGAATTTGCCCAGCCCTGGGTTTTGCGCCAGCATTTCTGCGGCAATCAATACCATCCAAGCAACACCAAGAGATAAGCGCATGCCGGTGAAAATCATCGGCACAGACGCGGGTAGCACGATTTTCTTGATGTGGGTCCATGTCGATAATCTCAGCACCTGACTCACATTGAGCAAGTCTTGATCAATTCTTGACACACCTATGGCGGTGTTGATGATCATTGGCCACACACTACATAAGGTGACCGTGAGCATTGAGTTGATAAACGACTTAGCCACAATAGGATCGGCAGAAACATAAACACCGCTCACTACCATGGTTACCAAGGGCAGCCAAGCTAGTGGTGAAACAGGTTTAAATAGCTGAATAATCGGGTTTATTGCCGCTTGAACACTCGCGTTTAACCCCATTAAGATCCCCAACGGAATCGCCAGAAACGCTGCTAAACCAAAACCACTCATCACCGTAATCAAGCTAGTGACGATTTGATCCCAAAACGTTTCTTTGCCAGTGTATGGGCGCACTTTAGCTTGATAGCTAGGGTCTTTGGCGACCCTATCTGCATTACGTTTATGCTGACGCTCATAAAATGCCTGTGCTTTTTGCCGCTCAGTAACATGCTCTTGATAAAGATTGTCAAACTGAGTCAGTACAGCCACAGGGCCTGGAAACTTGCCCAGCGAGGTATTAATGCTATTAGCTGTGATAGCCCACACTAATAGGAAGCAACTAATCCCCACTAGCGGTAGCAGCAACACCTTGCTGCTCGCTAGTATTTGGGCAAACATGCTCTGCAACTTGCCTTTACTCAGCTCGGCGTTTTCGAGGGATGAAATACTACTCATATCCATACTCCTTTACGCAAATCCTCTAAGCCCGTGCGGACTTACAGTCTTTCGCCTTGCTTTAGACCGATTGCAAATGAGTTGATGTAAGCATTTGGCTTACTACCGTCATAGACAATGTCATCGATAAAGTGAGTTTGTGGCTGCTTGAAACCGGTTTCAGTTTCAAAGTTAGGGAATGATTCAGCGCTGATCAGCTTATCGGCAATCAGTGATTTTGCCGCTTTAGCATAAATGTCAGGGCGATAGACCTTAGCCGCGACATCCTTGTACCAAGTATCAGGCTTGTCGTCTGCAATCTGACCCCAACGACGCATTTGGGTTAGATACCAAATCGCATCAGAATAGTATGGGTAAGTCGCGTTGTGTCTAAAGAACACATTGAAGTCTGGTACTGAGCGCTTATCACCTTTTTCATACTCAAAGGTACCTGTCATGCTATTGGCAATCACATCATAATCAGCACCGACATAGTTAGATTGCGACAAGATCTTCACCGCTTCAGGGCGGTTAGCGTTATTGTTGTCATCTAACCATTTCGCTGCGCGAATGAGTGCGCGAGTTAAGCGAATAGTGGTATTTGGATACTTCTCGGCAAATTCAGCTGTGATACCAAATACTTTCTCAGGGTTGTCTTTCCAAATCTCATAGTCAGTGACGACCGGTACGCCAATACCTTTAAATACTGCTTGTTGGTTCCACGGTTCACCCACGCAGTAACCATAAATGGTACCTGCTTCTAAGGTTGATGGCATTTGCGGTGGCGGTGTAACTGATAAAAGCGCTTGAGCATCAATTTGACCTGAGGTATCACCTTTGTGCGGCGCATAGTATCCAGGGTGAATACCGCCAGCCGCTAACCAGTAACGAAGCTCATAGTTATGGGTCGATACCGGAAATACCATGCCCATGTTAAATGGCTTGCCCGCCTGGGTATATGAATCGACCACAGGCTTTAATGCGTCAGCTTTAATTGGATGCACCGGCTTACCATCGGCTTGCTTAGCAATGTTTGGCTTCATTTTGGCCCATACATCGTTTGAAACCGTAATCGCGTTGCCGTTTAAGTCCATCGAGAAAGGCGTAATAATGTGCGCCTCGGTGCCATAACCAATAGTTGCGGCAATTGGCTGACCCGCTAGCATGTGCGCGCCGTCTAAGCGGCCATCAATCACGCCATCAAGCAATACCTTCCAGTTGGCTTGAGCCTCAATAGTGACGTAAAGCCCCTCATCTTCGAAATACCCCTTCTCGTAGGCAATGGCAATCGGTGCCATATCCGTCAGCTTAATAAAGCCGAACTTAAGCTCTTCTTTCTCTGGGTAACCCAGCTCAGCCTGAGCGCCTATGCTCACCATAGATGCACTTAGACCCAAACCTAAGGCAATAGGCTTGATGCTGGTTAACACACTATTGAGCGTTGACGCCCATTTACCTTGTGTTTGCTTAACCTCGGTCAGCAATTTCTGATAGCTAGAAGTAATTTTCATATGCTCCCTCATTTCTATTAATAAACCAAAAAACAGCTCCAAACAGATACCTCAAAGTGAGTAAAAACTATGGAGTTCTGTGCGGAAATAATTTGTTTTATAGGCTGTTAGCCAACTTGGTTTAACTAACGCCCCCAGTTAAATGTTTCACAATGTATCTCAAAAGGGATATTTCACTATCTGTGCCAATATTCATAAACCTTTGATAGTTAACACTTTGATTACATTTTGAGAGATAAAAGCAGAAATATGCACAGCTAGATTGTGCAGTTTGTGAGCATCTCACTACTTAACTGCACCAAAAGAGGTATATAAAAACCCTAAAAAATTTGGGGGCAAAAATAAGGGAAAACGAACAAAAACAAGGAGAAAATAAAAAGGGAAGGCCTTAGGGTTAATTACGACTAATCAGACAAAAAGTTAATCAATAAGGCTCTGGGTAAATACCGAATGTATCGACCTTTGAAAGCGACCTGTAAGCAAGCGTCAAAGCAGATTTAGACGAACAAAGTAAACGTGTACCTGATGAAAAAGGTGGCTTTGTGTGAGCTATCTTGAAGCAAGGCGAGATCATGAACATTTATCGCGCGTTATCTTATGGGATTAAGGAGCTTTGAGTAAGCAAGCCTCTTTAGCAGGGATGCTAAAGCGGAGGCATCAGGGATGATTTAACGGCGCCTTGCGCAATCAAAGTTCGTTAATCCTTAGTACATGGCTGATAATCAATCACTCATGCGCTCACCCTGATGCCCAACTAGTGTAGTCGGTGGGCTAAAGCTAAAAACAAAAAGGCGCCCCGATTAAGGTGCGCCTTTCAATACTAAATGGTTAACCTGTTGAGCTAGCCCAGAACCGCAAGCAATACACCTGCAGCAACAGCACTACCTAATACGCCAGCGACGTTTGGCCCCATCGCATGCATCAGCAGGAAGTTTTGTTGGTTAGCTTCAAGACCGACCTTGTTCACCACACGCGCCGCCATAGGTACAGCAGATACACCCGCTGCGCCAATAAGTGGGTTCACCTTACCGCCTGATAGTTTGCACATCAGCTTAGCCATTAACACACCAGCCGCGGTACCAATACTAAACGCCACTGCACCTAGTACCAGAATGCCCAAGGTTTTAATGGTTAAGAATTGATCTGCTGACAACTTAGAGCCCACAGCCAAACCTAAGAAGATGGTCACTATATTGATCAGCTCATTTTGCGCCGTTGATGACAGGCGATCGACCACACCACATTCTTTCATCAAATTACCTAGGCAGAACATACCAACAAGTGGCGTGGCTGCAGGTAAAAACAAAATAGTTAAACCAAGCACCATTAGCGGGAAGATGATTTTCTCTTGCTTACTCACCTCGCGCAGCTGCTCCATCTTAATTTCACGCTCAGCTTTTGTGGTAAGTAAACGCATAATTGGCGGCTGAATAAGTGGTACCAGCGCCATATAAGAGTAGGCAGCAACCGCAATTGCGCCTAGCAGCTCAGGCGCAAGTTTGGATGCTAAGAAAATAGCTGTTGGCCCATCTGCGCCGCCAATAATGGCAATCGCTGCAGCGTCAGTCATGCTAAATTCAAATCCTGGCACTAAATTCAAGCCAATGGCACCCAGCAAGGTAGCAAAGATACCAAATTGGGCTGATGCACCTAACAACAGGGTTCTTGGGTTTGCAATCAAGGCGCCAAAGTCTGTCATTGCGCCTACGCCCATAAAGATCAGCAACGGGAAAATACCCGTCTCAATACCTACGTAATAAACGTAGTACAGCAGGCCACCTTCATCGGTAAATCCGCCGTTGGGAATATTCGCCAAAATGGCGCCAAAGCCAATCGGCAACAATAACAGAGGTTCGAAGCGCTTACCTATAGCCAAATAAAGCAGCAATAAGCCAACGCCTATCATCACTAACTGAGTTGCCTCAAAGTTAGCAATACCGGTTTCATTCCAAAATGCAATTAGTCCGTCCATGCCACCCTCTTATGCAATCGCTAATAAAGGTGAGCCGACCGATACGGTATCGCCTTGCTTAACAGCTAGTTGAGTCACAACGCCAGACTGCTGAGCGCGTACTTCAGTTTCCATCTTCATGGCTTCAAGAATAATGACCACCTCGCCTTCTTCAACGCTTTGACCATCACTTACTAGCACTTTAAAGATGTTGCCAGAAAGCGGTGCACTCATAGTTGTAGCAGCGCTATTGGCCGCTTGCGTGGCTGCTACAGGCGCAGTGTTGACTGGAGCTGATACAACTGGCGCGGCAACTGGTGCGATTTGGCTGATATCGCCTCCTTCAGCAACTTCAACCACGTAGCTTTGACCTTGTACATTCACAGTGTAAGTTTCAGGACCAGTTGCAGGCTTGGCCGCAGCAGGTGCGACATCATCAGCACTTGGAACAGGCTCAAAGGCTTCAGGGTTACCGCGGTTTTCAAGGAACTGCAGACCGATTTGATTAAATAAAGCGTAAGTCATTACATCATCGTCTGTTTCATCTGCCAGCGTTAACCCTTTGTCTTTAGCAATGTCGCTAAGCTCTTGACGTAGCTTGTCTAGTTCAGGCGCAAGCAAATCGGCAGGGCGGCAAGTAATCGCTTCACTATCACCCAGCACCCGCTTTTGCAGCTCAGCGTTAACCGCTGCCGGTGTTGCGCCGTATTCGCCCTTGAGCACGCCCTCGGTTTCTTTGGTCAGCGCTTTGTATCGCTCGCCCATCAGCACGTTAATAACCGATTGTGAACCAACAATTTGCGAAGTAGGAGTCACTAATGGCAAATAGCCAAGATCTTCACGTACCCGTGGGATCTCTTCTAACACTTCATCAAGTTTCTCAGCTGCGCCCTGCTCTTTTAGCTGGTTTTCCATGTTGGTTAGCATGCCGCCCGGCACCTGCGCGCGCAAAATACGTGAATCAATGCCTTTTAGTGCACCTTCAAATCGAGCGTACTTCTTGCGTACCTCTCTAAAGTAGGCTGCAATTTCTTCCATAATGGCTAAGTCATAAGTGGTTTCACGCTCTGTACCTTCCACCATAGCAACTAGGGTTTCACTGGCACTGTGACCATAGGTTTGACTCATTGAAGAAATGGCCGTATCAAGCACATCAACACCTGCCTCAATAGCTTTTTGATAGGTTGCAGTGCTCAAACCGGTAGTCGCATGACAATGCAGCGACACCATTAAGTCAGTTTGACTCTTAAGGCGACTAATAAGCTCATAAGCTTCCATTGGCTTGAGCAAGCCAGCCATGTCTTTGATACACAGAGAGTCAGCGCCCATATCTTCAAGGCTTTTTGCCATATCAACCCAGGTATCAAGAGTATGTACTGGACTAGTGGTATAAGAAATGGTGCCTTGCGCGTGTCCGCCTACATTCTTAACTGCTTTTACTGCAGTTTGAAGATTGCGTACATCGTTCATGGCATCAAAAATTCTAAATACATCAACACCATTGGTATGTGCACGCTCAACGAAACGTGTAACTACGTCATCAGCATAATGGCGGTAGCCTAGTAGATTCTGCCCACGAAGCAACATTTGCTGCGGTGTATTAGGCATGGCTTTTTTAAGCTCACGGATACGATCCCACGGATCTTCACCAAGATAACGAATACAAGAGTCGAACGTCGCGCCCCCCAAGATTCCATTGACCAGTAGCCAACTTTGTCTAGAAGTGGAGCAATAGGTAACATATCGTCAATACGTAGACGGGTCGCCAGAATTGATTGATGGGCGTCGCGCAGCGCTACCTCGGTTAGTGCTAAAGGCTTGGTCATAACGTCTCCTAAGACTGACGATGTTGTTTACGATATTGATGAACAGCTGTGGTAATAGCGGCAACGAGTGCTGGATCTAACGTGCCTGCAGGTGCAGCTTGAGTGTTGACAGCGGCTTGCGTTGGCACCACCGCTTGTTGCGTTGCGGGAAACAATCTGGCGACAATGCTAATCCCTATGATTAAAGTACTTAAGAAGATAAATACCAATCCCATCCCCATTATCATGATGCTAAGAGCTTCAGATAACTGTTGGCTTAACTCTCCCATAATTTGCGACTTCCCCTGTTAATCCGCAATTCAATGCTTTACTACTGCAAGCAATGCGTAAATATTTTATGAGTCTATTTATACACCTCAGTTAGCAACCTTAATTCGAGCCTAAAGCTCAGGTTTTGATGGCAAAAGAGGTTAAATCAGCTCAAAACCAATGACAAAATGTATTCAATCTATACCAAGAAAGGTACGCCCGTGTAAAATGGTCTTACCAAAAATAATAATTACTCAATCAAACAATTGAACATACCCCAATAAAAACCGCAAATTTTTAATGAATATTCAAAAAAACAAGCTCACCAAGAATTATTTTTATAGTTTGTGAAAAACTGCTCAATTCACAGACAATTCGGTCAGCAACAGAATTATTCACCAATTAATGACATGATTAACAAGCTTTGTGTTAGTGATTAAACAAAACACAATACTGGTTAAATTTCTAGATATAAATCTAAGTCTGGCTGACAAATGATTAAGTTTGCTCGAGAAATTTTAGTTAGATAAGTAGTAATGCTTGCACGGTGGATGCAAAGTATTGTTTATGGAAGGTTCAGGAACGAACTAGTTAAGTAACGCGATACGGGAAATACAGATTAAAGCAGCATGTTACTACCGCTTAAAAAGTGGGTTATATGCGAGCAAACTATAAAGAGGGTCTAGCCTAACCAGCTGAAGTAGTAGCCTAATTGAACGATAACCACCTTATGAAATTGATGATCTTGGGCAGAAAACAAAAATGCCCCGCTATAAAGCAGGGCATTTTTGTTTGATATGGTACGCGTGAGAGGATTCGAACCTCTGACCGCCTGGTTCGTAGCCAGGTACTCTATCCAGCTGAGCTACACGCGCAAATCAGTTTTGTTCCTTACAGCATAGACTAAGTAATTTAACTTGCCTCAACTTATGCAGTAAAGAATGGCGGAGAAGGAGGGATTCGAACCCTCGATGGGAGATAAAGCCCATACTCCCTTAGCAGGGGAGCGCCTTCGGCCACTCGGCCACCTCTCCACACAAATAATGGTACGCGTGAGAGGATTCGAACCTCTGACCGCCTGGTTCGTAGCCAGGTACTCTATCCAGCTGAGCTACACGCGCACAAATTTGGGGATATTACTAATCTAATGCAGAGATGGTACGCGTGAGAGGATTCGAACCTCTGACCGCCTGGTTCGTAGCCAGGTACTCTATCCAGCTGAGCTACACGCGCATCTTATATCTTCTTGCAATAGTCCTTAATAAAAATGGTACGCGTGAGAGGATTCGAACCTCTGACCGCCTGGTTCGTAGCCAGGTACTCTATCCAGCTGAGCTACACGCGCATCGTTTTTTATCAAGTAAGAAATGGCGGAGAAGGAGGGATTCGAACCCTCGATGGGAGATAAAGCCCATACTCCCTTAGCAGGGGAGCGCCTTCGGCCACTCGGCCACCTCTCCGTTTTCTTGGCGCACATATTACTGTCTGCCGGAAATAAGTCAAACCCTTTTTAGGAAACACTCAGTCATTTGGGGTGTTTTTAATCACATTGCGGAGTTTGGCGTCAAATCATGATGAAAACAGTGTTTTAAATTACAAAAATTATACTCGCCCGATAAAAACGGTACAAAATCAAAACACCAAATAAGCTCATTAGCGCCTATCTACCAGTATAGTGGTGACTCCTTACGGCTTTTGAACTGTGCTAATCGAACTTTATTAAGCAAGTAATCATGTAAAGCGCAAAATGTGGGAATGTTATAATGAAGTATTGCTGGAGGTTTTTTGCACAACTGGTAATAAGAAGTTGATGAATCTCTCTCTGACTTGTCCATCACTGAACCTGAAGCCTGATATTAGTAGCGACTGCTAATCAGTTCTGACTATCGAAAAGCTAGGTTTAGGCAAGGACTAACCAATCAATTTGTGCTTTCGCCTTATCCCAAAAACAAAAAAGCCAGCAATGAGCTGACTTAATGTTACGCTTCCAACTTCGATTAGAAGTTGCCACCTTCTGAAGATGAACCTGATTTCTCAGATTGAATGCGCTGATAAATCTCTTCACGGTGAACAGAAACCTCTTTTGGTGCATTGACGCCAATGCGAACCTGGTTACCTTTAACACCAAGAACAGTTACAGTGACTTCGTCACCAATCATTAATGTTTCGCCTACGCGGCGAGTCAAAATCAGCATTCGATTGCTCCTTTAGTTCAATCTGCATAACACTTTGTCCGTAATATGCGCTCATTATAAGGTCAGCTAACGACAAAATCATAGTGTCTATTACTAAATACGCCGTATAAATAAGATTTTTTGTTAATTAAGATGCCCTAGCGCTTTTTAACCGCATAAACCACCAAAAAAACCAAAGTATAACAAACATACTTTTAACATAATTTTCAATTTGAACATGTAAAACGTACATTTTATCGACACAAGCATTTACGACCTTATGTAAATGCATCACTTTGACTAAAGCTTAGTCGAAAAAGTGATCTCTAGCTTTATCCACTATGCCAAAACTCGGTTAGAGTCACAAGTAATATACAAATAATTCAAGCTGTTCCGTACACATCAAGCGAATAATTACCCTGACAATTTATAAGTGAATGCAAGCAACGTATACTTTTATTAGCCATTGCCTAATGAGATGCAGCTTTAACTCTCGCCTGCGTTGACAGTTAAGGTCATGATAAAAAAGACTATTTCCATAAAAACCTTTGAAAAAACAGACAGAAAGTAGCGTGCTTCGAACTTTGAACATCATTGCCATATGAGTTGATTATTCGTTTAGACACATCGGCAGAGCACAAGCGTTTTCAGGCACATTCTATTTGATGATAACCACCTTTTCTAGTTCAATGGTTTAAGGTTAAAAATCAAAAAAGGCCTTCAAATGAAAGCCTTTTTGTTTATATACCAATGTTCAATGGTAATGAATTACAACTTATCGGTTATCCAAGGAATAACAGATGCAAGTGCAGCATCAAGGTTTTCTGGTTGGCTACCACCAGCTTGCGCCATATCAGGGCGTCCGCCACCTTTACCACCTACTTGCTGAGCGACCATAGAGACTAACTCACCAGCCTTAATTTGCTTAGTTAAGTCATTACTTACACCGGCAATTAAGTTCACCTTATTGTCGCCAGGAATACCTAACACGATAATCGCGGATTTAAGCTTTTGCTTTAACTCGTCTTGCAAGCCGCGAAGCGATTTAGGGTCAGCGCCTTCTAGCTTCTTAACTAAGACCTTAATGCCATTAATTTCAACGGCATCACCAGCTAAATCAGCACTTGCCGCAGCGGCTAGCTTATCTTTAAGTTGCGATAGTTCTTTCTCTAAAGACTTCACTTTATCAAGTTGAGCTTGCAGCTTAGCAACCACTGAAGCTGAATCTGACTTTAATAGTGCCGCAGCTTGATCTAGCTGGGCTTTTTGCTCAGCAACATGCTCCATTGCAGCTGCGCCAGTTACCGCTTCAATACGGCGAATACCAGCAGCGATACCACCTTCAGAGGTAATTTTAAACAAACCAATATCACCAGTGCGACCAACATGGGTACCACCACAAAGCTCAATCGAGAAATCACCCATAGATACTACACGCACTTTATCATCGTACTTCTCACCAAATAGCGCCATTGCGCCCTTCTCTTTGGCTTCTTCGATGTCCATTTCAGCAGTAGTTAGCTGATGGTTACGACGAATTTGAGTGTTAACCAAATCTTCAATCGTCTTTAGCTCTTCAGCTTTCACGCCTTCAAAGTGAGAGAAGTCAAAACGTAAACGCTCTGGCTCAACAAGAGAGCCTTTCTGAGTCACATGACTACCTAGCACCTGACGAAGGGCAGCATGCAATAAGTGAGTAACCGAGTGGTTTAGCTCAGTGCGATGACGTAACTTTTTATCAACTTGTGCATTAAGCTGCTGGCCCAGTTTAATCTCACCTTGGCTCACCTCACCTTGATGACCTGTCGCGCTACCAAACTTTTGCGTGTCACTAACCTTAAACTCGATACCATCAGCAGTCAGCAGGCCTTTGTCACCAACCTGACCACCTGACTCAGCATAGAACGGCGTGTTATCAAGTACGATAATACCTGATTGACCTGCGCTCAATACTTCAACTGCGTTACCGTCAACATAAATACCAGTCACCGCGCCTTGACCTACAAGGTCGGTATAACCGCAGAACTCAGTATCATCTTCAATAACCAGGCCTGCGTTGTAATCAGCGCCAAAGTTACCTGCAGCTTGAGCGCGGCTACGCTGCTCAGCCATCGCAGCTTCAAAGCCAGCTTCGTCAACATTAATATCGCGCTCGCGACATACATCTGCAGTTAAATCAACCGGGAAGCCATAGGTGTCGTAAAGCTTAAATACTGTCTCACCGTCTAAGGTGTCAGATTTAAGTTCATTCAGTGCACCATCAAGAATTTGCAGACCACGTTCAAGGGTACGAGCAAACTGCTCTTCTTCAGCTTTGAGTGACTTTTCTACAATCGCTTGCATCGACACTAGCTCTTTGGCTGCATCGCCCATCACTTCAATCAATGTTGGCACAAGCTTGTAGAAGAATGAGTCTGTCGCGCCAAGCTTATTACCATGACGCACAGCGCGGCGGATAATACGGCGCAGTACATAACCACGGCCTTCGTTAGATGGCATAACACCATCTGCGATTAAGAACGCACATGAACGAATGTGATCGGCAATCACACGTAGTGATTTGTTTTGTAAATCTTTAACACCGATGATTTCAGCAGTTTTAGCAATTAGCTTTTGGAAAATATCGATTTCATAGTTTGAGTGCACGCCTTGCATAATTGCAGCGATACGCTCAATACCCATACCTGTATCTACTGATGGCTTAGGTAATGGCAGCATTTCACCGTCAGCTTGACGGTTATATTGCATAAATACGATGTTCCAGATTTCGATAAAACGATCGCCATCTTCTTCTGGTGTGCCAGGGCGGCCACCCCAAATGTGCTCACCATGATCGTAGAAAATTTCAGTACATGGACCACAAGGGCCAGTATCACCCATTTGCCAGAAGTTATCTGACGCGTAAGGTGCGCCTTTGTTATCACCAATACGGATAATATTTTCAGCGGCTACGCCAATTTGCTTGTTCCAGATTTCAAATGCTTCATCGTCTGTTTCGTAGATGGTTACGCATAGCTTTTCTTTTGGTAGCTTTAAGGTTTGAGTTAAGAAGTTCCACGCAAACTCAATCGCGTCTTCTTTAAAGTAATCACCAAAACTAAAGTTACCTAGCATTTCAAAGAAAGTGTGATGACGCGCAGTATAACCCACGTTATCTAAATCGTTATGCTTACCACCGGCACGAACACAGCGTTGTGACGTTGTTGCGCGGTTATAGCTGCGCTTTTCCATACCCAGGAAGGTTTCTTTAAACTGATTCATACCCGCATTGGTAAATAACAAGGTTGGGTCGTTATGCGGGACAAGTGAACTACTGTCTACAACTTGGTGTCCGTTTGACTCAAAGTACTTTAAAAATGCACTTCTTAATTCGGCAGTGGTTTGAAACATGAAATGATCCTGGATATCAGTTTTGAAAACTCAATAAATGTAAGCTTAGCGCAAGCCCAGCCTACACATAGAAATGTCGGCATTATATACCTATTGTGCGTCAATAAGCGAGATGATAAAAGCGATTAAATACAGTGGTAATCCTGATGCAAACAGGTACTTTAGGGGATTAGCGTGGACAATTTGAAGGCAATGACTGTTTTGACAAATTGACGCCTTAAAAGCTGAAGGAGAATTTACAAAATACCAAGTGAAACTTGTAGGTGGATACGTAAAGCTTAGTCTTCAAGATATGGGTCATAATCAAGGGCGTATGCAACTTGATCAAAGCTAAACCCTTGGCCAACTAGATGCCTAACCCGTCTTGCTTTTTCTTTATGATCGCTTGTCTTGGGTGTGCCGTACTTTTTAACCGCTTTTTGCTTGGCAAGTTCAAACCAATCACAATCGCTGGCGTCAATGGCTTGCCTTATCACGTTTTTACCCAGGCCTTTTTGCGCCATCGCTTGGGAGATGCGCATTACACCATGACCTTTGGCAATATGGCTTTTAAGTAGCAAGGCTGCATAACGATCATCACATTGAAAACCTTGAGCTTCGCAGTAATCTAATGTTTGCTCAATTTCGAGTTGTTCGAAGTCTTTTTGCAGCAGCTTAGAGTAAAGCTGCTGGCGGGAGTAATCGCGGCGCGCTAACAGCGCTACCGCGTATGACTTTGCTGATTGGCTCAGAATACTTCACCAGTCTCTAAGTCGATATTTTCTTCACCTTCAACTGCATCTGCTTTGTTCGCTAGCAACATGCCGCGAAGCGCCGCTTCAATTTCAGCAGCAACTGCTGGGTTTTCGCCTAAGAAACGACCGGCATTAGCACGGCCTTGACCAATCTTGTCGCCTTTATAGCTGTACCAAGCGCCAGCTTTATCAAGTAGCTTGTGCTTGACACCTAGGTCAACTAGCTCACCAGTGCGGTTAATGCCTTCGCCATATAGAATTTGGAATTCAGCTTGCTTAAATGGTGCAGCAATTTTGTTTTTCACCACTTTGACGCGTGTTTCGTTACCTACAACTTCATCACCATCTTTAATTGCACCTGTACGGCGAATATCTAAGCGAACAGAAGCGTAGAACTTAAGTGCGTTACCACCGGTTGTTGTTTCAGGGTTACCGAACATAACGCCAATCTTCATACGGATTTGGTTAATGAAGATAAGCAGGGTATTTGACTGCTTTAAGTTACCAGCAAGTTTACGCATTGCTTGACTCATCATACGAGCAGCAAGACCCATGTGCGAATCACCAATCTCGCCTTCAATCTCAGCTTTTGGTGTTAGTGCCGCTACCGAGTCGACAATAATCACATCAACTGCACCAGAGCGAGTTAACGCATCACAAATTTCTAATGCTTGCTCACCAGTATCAGGCTGAGAACAAAGTAGGTTATCAATATCAACACCTAGCTTTTTAGCATAAATTGGGTCAAGCGCGTGCTCAGCATCGATAAAGGCACAGGTTTTACCTTCTTTTTGCGCCGCAGCAATAACTTCAAGGGTTAATGTCGTTTTACCAGAAGACTCAGGACCATAAATCTCAACGATACGTCCCATAGGTAAACCGCCCGCGCCTAGCGCTGCGTCTAATGATAATGAACCGGTAGAGATAGTCTCAACGTCCATGGTGCGGTCTTGGCCAAGCTTCATAATTGAACCTTTACCAAATTGCTTTTCAATCTGACCTAATACAGCGTTCAGTGCTTTCTCTTTATTCGGATCAACCTTCATTGTAAAACCCTCTAAGGTATTCAATATTATGCAAAATATTCGTATTAACTTGTGATTACAGCTAACTAGGTGCTGCTCAATATGATGATAAGTATACTGTACAATCATACAGTATCAATAGCTGGATCGACTTTTTTTTAACAGTTAACTATTTCTTACATCGATTCAATTAATTACCTATGTAGTTAACCTGAACTCGGGATTAGAAAATGCCAATAAGTCCTTCGTACAGAGTTATACTCAGCATTAAGTTTCTAGCGAGATAGTTTTATTTAGTTCAAGGCGAAGCTACGCGTCAATAGCTAGCCTATTGCAAGTAGCTTCAACATCTTCACTTTACTAAGAGACAGCCAAAAATTACCGTTGAAAACCGATTTATTATCCTGTGCTCAGGTTAGTTACTCCTAGCTGATTCTACTCTTGCCATTAACTTGCTAAGATAGCCCCTTTGCGATTTCCCATCGAATAAAGAGTTCCAACCAAGCATGACACAAGTAGATACCTCAAATTTAGATAAACACACCCCTATGATGCGCCAGTACCTAACATTAAAAGCCGCCCACGCTGACATGTTATTGTTTTATCGCATGGGTGACTTTTATGAGTTGTTCTACGACGATGCCAAAGACGCTTCAGAGATGCTTGGTATCTCGCTCACCGCACGTGGCAAAAGTGGCGGTGACCCAATTCCTATGGCAGGCATCCCGTATCACTCAGTTGAGAACTATCTCGCTAAACTTGTGCAACTAGGTCAATCAGTTGCGATTTGTGAGCAAGTTGGTGACCCTGCTACAACCAAAGGCCCAGTTGAGCGTCAGGTTGTGCGCATCGTAACGCCAGGTACGCTCACCGATGAGGCTCTACTACAAGAGAAACAAGACAACTTACTGGCTGCGGTCTATCAGGCGAAAGTGGGTTATGGCTATGCCACACTTGATGTGTCATCAGGCCGTTTTGTTATTGCCGAGCTTGAAACCGACGAAGCATTAGAAGCAGAGCTGCAACGTACCAATCCTGCGGAGCTGTTATATAACGAAGAGTTTCATAACACCCTGCTACTGAGTCAATATAAAGGTAACCGTCGTCGCCCTGAATGGGAGTTTGATTACGACACCTGTATCAACCTACTGCTCAACCAATTTGGCACCAAAGACTTACGCGGTTTTGGCATTACAGATGCTCGCTCGGGTCTGCAAGCTGCTGGCTGCTTGATGCAATATGTTAAAGACACGCAGAAAACCGCCCTGCCTCATATCAACTCAATTGTACGTTTCAACCCAAGCGAGTCAATTGTACTAGATGCAGCAACCCGCAAGAATCTTGAGCTGACAGTCAACTTATCAGGCGGGCATGAAAACACCCTCGCTTCTGTGTTGGACAACACTGCAACGCCAATGGGCAGTCGTATGCTGCAGCGCTGGATCCACCAGCCGCTTAGAGAGCATCAAAAGATCACGGCGCGCCACAATGCAATCAATGAATTGATCGACAGCAATCTCTACGATGAACTGCACGACCAACTCAAAGCCTTAGGTGATGTTGAGCGTATCATGGCAAGACTTGCCCTGAGAAGTGCTAGACCACGGGATTTTGCCCGCTTAAAACAAGCACTGGCATTGTTACCAGAGATCCAACAGACACTAGCTAGTTGTCAGCAGCCGCAGCTGCGCGCTCTTGCCAAGCTAATGGGTGAATTTCCAGAGCAACACGCGCTGTTAGATAGCGCCATTATTGATAATCCTCCAGTGCTTATTCGTGACGGCGGCGTGATTAAACCCGGTTACAACGCTGAGCTTGATGAATGGCGCAGCTTAAGTGAAGGCGCCAGTGACTACCTTGTCGCATTAGAAGCACGCGAGAAAGAGCAAACGGGGATCAATACGTTGAAGGTTGGCTATAACCGCGTCCACGGTTATTACATAGAAGTGAGCCGCTTACAGTCTGACAAGGTGCCACTTAGCTACCAGCGCCGTCAAACACTTAAAGGTACTGAGCGCTACATCACCCCTGAGCTAAAGGAGTATGAAGAGAAGGTTCTTTCAAGCCAGGGTAAAGCGCTAGCGCTAGAAAAACAGCTTTGGGAACAACTATTCGACCTGCTACTGCCTAAGCTTGCAGAGCTTCAGGACTTTGCCACCGCTGCCGCGCAATTAGATGTACTGACTAACTTTGCTGAGCGCGCCGAAACCCTTAACTATCATTGCCCTGTGATGCAGTCAGGCATTGGCATCAAAATCGATGCTGGCCGTCATCCTGTTGTCGAGCAAGTGAGTCAAAGTGCCTTTATTGCTAACCCTGTCGAGTTAAATTCACAGCGCAAAATGCTGGTTGTAACTGGCCCAAATATGGGCGGTAAGTCGACCTATATGCGTCAGGTTGCTCTAATCACCTTGATGGCTCACATAGGTTGCTTTGTGCCTGCTGAGCAGGCTCAGATTGGTGAGGTAGACCGCATCTTTACTCGTATTGGCGCATCAGATGACTTAGCTTCTGGCCGCTCAACCTTTATGGTAGAGATGACAGAAACCGCTAATATCTTGCACAACGCAACACCTAAAAGTTTGGTGTTAATGGACGAAATTGGCCGCGGCACATCAACCTATGATGGCCTGTCTCTAGCCTGGTCTGCTGCTGAATACCTGGCTAACAAGGTCAGTTCCCTCACTTTGTTTGCGACCCATTACTTTGAGCTTACTCAACTGCCAGATATGATCCCAAGTGTGGCTAATGTGCATTTAGATGCCATAGAGCATGAAGATACCATTGCCTTTATGCACGCGGTTCAAGAAGGCGCAGCAAGTAAAAGCTATGGTCTACAAGTTGCGGCACTAGCGGGGGTGCCAGCTCATGTGATTAAGTCAGCAAAACATAAACTTGCCCAGCTTGAAAGCCGTGGAGGTCCGCTTGAAGCAAGCACACCAACTCAAGCAGCCTTACCACTTGCCGCTTATGATCCTGAGCCTAGTATGGTGGAGGAAAAGCTCGCTACTATTGAACCAGATAACTTAACTCCGCGTCAGGCGTTAGATGCCTTGTATCAGTTAAAGCAGCTGCTGGACTAGTTGATAAAGTGAGTTTTTACCGCTTATGAATAGTGCTTGAAGTTAATCTATTGGTTGCGAAGTAAAAAAAGGAGCATTGATACGCTCCTTTTCAATATGCAGTAAATATTTGGCTGATTAGTGGATCTACTACTCTCTAAACAGCGCCTCTACCGACAGGCCTTGAGAACCAAGCAGATCTTTCAAGCGTTTTAATGCTTCCACTTGAATTTGACGTACACGCTCTCGAGTTAAGCCAATCTCAGCACCAACATTTTCAAGCGTTGAAGGCTCATAACCAAGTAGACCAAAGCGTCTTGCAAGCACTTCACGCTGCTTAGTATTAAGCTCGTTTAGCCAACCAACAATCGATTTAGATAAATCTTCATCTTGTACACGGTAATCTGGGCCAACACTGTCATCGTCAGCAATCACATCAAGTAAGGCTTTGTCATTATCTTCACCGCCTAATGGCGTATCAACTGAGGTAATACGTTCATTGAGCTTGAGCATACGGCTAACATCGCCAGTAGATACATCTAATTTTTCAGCAATCTCTTCAGCTGTCGGCTCATGATCAAGCTTTTGCGCTAACTGACGCGCAGTACGCAGATATACATTAAGCTCTTTCACCACATGAATAGGTAAACGAATGGTACGGGTCTGATTCATAATCGCCCGTTCAATCGTCTGGCGGATCCACCAGGTAGCATAAGTCGAGAATCTAAAACCACGTTCAGGGTCGAACTTTTCAACGGCGCGGATTAAACCTAAATTACCTTCTTCAATCAGATCTAACAGTGCTAAACCTCGATTATTGTATCGACGGGCAATTTTAACGACGAGTCTTAGATTACTTTCAATCATGCGGTTGCGAGATTTTTCGCAGCCTTTGAGGGATTTACGTGAAAAGTAAACTTCTTCTTCCGCAGTTAATAGCGGTGAGAAACCTATTTCACCTAAATAGAGTTGAGTTGCATCGAGATTTTTTTGTAAGTCGTCTTGGACTTTTTCTTCAATCTCTAGTTCTTGCACTAGGCCACTGCCGGTTTCGGCAACTTCAGTTTGTGGTTCTTTAGCTAGATCGATTAGATGTTCTGCTGTCGCAGCGTTATTTTTTCGGCTCATATTGCTCTCCCAAACCTTGCTTGTGGTGATTAATCTACTGCACTTGCCTATCCTCCGATGTTTATGTTGCTAAACGATTACTGTTTAGGTAGATATTTTAATGGGTTAACTGATTTACCATGAAAGCGAATCTCAAAATGAAGCATCACTTTGTTGGTTCCTGTACTGCCCATTTTTGCAACTGTTTGTCCTGCACTAACGAATTGCTTTTCTTTAACCATTATCTTGTCAGCGTGGGCATATGCACTCAAGTAATCATCATTGTGTTTGATAATGACTAAGTTGCCATAGCCTCGCAGAGCATTCCCTGCATACACCACTCTCCCATCCGCAGCGGCTTTCACAATATCACCACGGTTGCCAGCAATCTTAATCCCTTGATTGCCTTGTTCGCTGGCAGAAAATCTCCCAATAATTCTGCCTTTGACTGGCCACAACCAACGCTTCACCTTTTTTGGTAGGGTCGACACAGGTTGACTTACAGTTTGGTTAACTTTTTGTTGGGTAGTTGTTACAGAATACGCAGACTCTTGGCTACGATCAAGCTCTTTTTTTGAGCGATTGTTCGCTGTAGTGGACGACTGGAATTTTACGCTTTGCTTTTGATTTTCCGAACTTTTTACCGTTATTGGGGTCGCAGGGGCGGTAGTGATCGCGACACCCTTGGTTACATTTGTCGCTTTTTTAGCACTGGTAGGAGCAGCAGGTTTTGGATACAAAGCAAGCACTTGACCTGGATAAATAGTGTACGGTTTTTGTAACTTATTCAGCCTCGCAACGTCAGAATAATTCTTACCCGCGCCCCAAGCTATCGAGTACAAGGTATCGCCTTTCTTCACCTTATACCAACGCTTGGTAAGCGATCCGCGATCATACTTAGGCTTAGATTTCGCCGAGAGGCTTTCGACCGGCGCGGCTTGATGTGATTGAAAACTACAACCAGTGCAAAGCAAGGCAATAAAAAGGGATACTGCTAGCCAAACACTGTATTTCAAAGTCGTTTCCTTGTAATCAATAACGTTGAAGTCGTTTAAATCAAAAAGCTAGCAAATAAAGAGCTTAAGCCAACTCACCATTTACCAGGGGCACAAACTTAACAGCCTCAATAGTTTGCGACTGGAATTGATCGCCACTGCGAGTGATCTTAAGCAGCTGCTGGCTTTCCTCCCCCACGGGGATAATCAATACACCACTATCGCTAAGTTGCTGCAGTAATGCTTCAGGTACGCTCGCTGCGGCTGCAGTCACCATAATGGCGTCAAATGGGCCGCGGTTACTCCAACCTTTCCAGCCATCACCATATTTAAATGATACATTGTGTAGATCTAAACGCTTCAATCGCTGCCTTGCCTGGATCTGTAAAGCCTTAATGCGCTCAATGGTGCACAGTGTGGGAAACAGCTGCGCCAAAATGGCCGCTTGATAGCCAGAGCCAGTACCAACCTCGAGTACATTTTTAGGCGCTAGTTGGCACAGTAGCTCGGTCATTCTAGCAACAATATAAGGCTGAGAAATAGTTTGCCCTTGTCCAATCGGAAGCGCAGTATTCTCATAAGCTTTATGACCAAGGGCTGCGTCAAGAAACAACTCGCGAGGCGTGTTAGCAACAGCCTGCAACACACGTTGATCTTGTATGCCAGCCTCTGCTAACTTGCGAGCAAGATTCACAGACAAAGTCGATGCTGCCAGCGTCATAGTTGAGTCACCCAATTTGCTAAATTATCTATTTGTCTGTACCCAGTTAAATCAACAGTAAGTGGTGTAATTGATATATAACCTTCAGCGACAGCGCCAAAATCGGTGCCTGGCCCTGCATCTTGCTCGGTGCCAACAGGGCCAAGCCAATAGATATCTCTACCCGCCGGATCTTGGGTTTTAATCATACCCTCAGCCTTATGGCGAGCACCTAAACGCGTGACTTGAATACCTTTAATTTGCTCAAGCGGCAAGTCAGGCACGTTAACATTTAAAATTTGATCGCTATTTAACGGATGCTCAAGTAAGCCTTTAACTATCTTACAAGCATAATGCGCCGCTGTTTCATAATGATTAAGCTGCTTACCAACAAGCGAAATCGCAATAGCAGGCAAACCTAAAAAGCGCCCCTCCATTGCCGCAGCAATCGTGCCGGAATAGAGGGTATCGTCACCCATATTAGCTCCAGCATTAATGCCAGAAACCACAATATGAGGCTCATCAGGGCATAACTCGCGAATGGCTAAATGAACACAATCGGTCGGTGTGCCATTAACAGCGATATAGCCATTGTCTAAGCTATTAATTCTTAAAGGGTTCGTCAAGGTTAAAGAATTACTCGCGCCGGAGCAATTTCTATCAGGCGCAACAGTAGTAACCTTAGCTATCGTGGCTAACGCATCACTAAGCGCTTTAATACCAGGGGCATGAACACCATCATCGTTGCTAACAAGAATATTAATCACGTGCTTCACCTTGGCCAGTCTCAGCTTGTGCGCTTGCCTGTTGTTCACTTTGCTCTGCTACCATCTTTTGCCAGGCGATTTGCTGCACGTCTTGATAATCGACAAGCTCTCTAAGCACAGATGTCGCATAACTGCCGGCAGGCAAAATAAACTCTAATACCATTGTATTGTCAGCTAGTTGCCACTTCAGACCTTGTGGCTCAAGCATTAACGGGCGACGCTCTTGCTCAAGTCCTGCCTGCTCTAATCCTTTAAGGTCTTGCTCAAAGCCAGTTAGCGCGGCTTGCTCGATTTGCGCGGCATCACCTTGTGCCAAAGCAGCGCCTCGCCCCCATAAAGGAGCAGACAGCTGAATATCTTTGGTGATTAGTCGCTGCTCTATAGTGTCATCCCAACTGTCAGCCACAAAGTAGCTTTTGCTGCCAGAGAGCATGACACAATCGCCATCAAGTCCTTGTAAGCCACTCGTTTGCAACCTGTGAGAAACTACCAAATTAAAGATGTTAGAGCGCACGGCAGATAAGAACATGCTACGTTTTTTGCGGTCTTTAATCTTACGGCCGCCATTAAGCATATTGCGACCTAGCGTGAGGTTCTTACCATTGTGACCAAATCGCTGCTCGCCAAAGTAATTAGGCACTCCAGTTTTTAAAACTTGCTCAAGGCGAGCCTCGAAAGCAGCTGTATCTGAAACGTTGCGTAAAGTCAGGGTAAACTTATTACCTAGCAAAGCGCCAATACGTAGTTTTTTACTGTGACGACTGCTTTGCAGCACAGTGATATTTTGTTGACTGAAGGCTTGCCAGTCTGGCGTGTCTTTACCGGGAATGCGTATACCAAACCATTGCTCTGTTACCGCGTTTTTATCTTTTTGCCCTGCGTAGGTCACCTCTTTTGGGTGAACCTTGGCAAACTTGGCTAACATATCCACCACTTGATTGGTGTTAAAGCCGGACTTACGGATCTGCACTAAATGATGTTCGCCCTCTCCTGTTGGTGAGAACGGCAGGATTTCTTGCACTATAAAGTCTGCATTTTCAGTGCGCAAATCAGCGGTAACCTGAGGTTTACCATGTAAGTAATGTAATTGTGTCATCGATAAAAACTTGTATTAAATTGAGCAAATAAATCAGCTAAAGTTAGTTAACGCCGCATTTAGCTAAACGTAGCACTTAGCTCATAGCTAATAGTTAACTAGCAGTGAGCAACACCACAGACTCAACAGCTATGCCTTCTTTACGGCCAGTAAAACCGAGTTTTTCAGTGGTGGTCGCTTTTACGTTTACATTGCCAATGTCTGTAGCTAAGTCTTTGGCAATACACTCACGCATTGCATTAATGTGCGGCAGCATTTTCGGCGCCTGAGCAATAATAGTGACGTCTAAATTACCGATTTTAAAGCCTTGCTGCAGCGCTAGGTTAAAACAGTGACGCAGCAGCACGCGGCTATCGGCGCCTGCAAATTCTGGGTCGGTGTCAGGGAAGTGTTTGCCAATATCACCCAAAGCCATCGCACCTAAAATCGCATCGCTGACAGCATGTAACACCACATCGCCATCTGAGTGGGCGATTAAGCCTGTATCATAGGGAACAGTTACCCCGCCCAAAATAAGCGGTTTATCACCACCGAATTTATGTACATCAAAGCCATGACCAATACGGATTTTCACGTGTTTATCTCCAATACAAGCTGGATAAAACCTTACCAGCTATGCTAATTAAGCGCCTCAATTGTTGGTAAAGTTATACCAATAAGTATAAGAATGTGATCATTCTTACTGGTTAAAATCGCTTATAACGTCGTTAGAAATTTTGTAGGTAGAGCAACTAGCTAGCTGCAATTTCTGCCTTGTTCTAAACGATTTTTCCTGCGTAATATCTGATCACTCATTTATCCCAATTGGTATTACCAGCAAAAAGTAACCACTAAAACGTTACGAGTGAAAAACTACCAATAAAAAGTAACGCTAAAAGAAACCTGAAATTGACCTAAGCGCGATGCGACAAAAACAGTTTTGCCAGAGCTAGGTCATCAGGGTGGGTAACTTTAATATTATCAGCGCGGCCTACAACTAAGCCTGGGTTCACTCCAGCCCATTCCATCGCGCTAGCTTCATCGGTAATTTTAGCGCCAGCATCGAGCGCCGCCTGTAAATTGAGTTTTAACTCTGCACTAGCAAAATATTGCGGCGTTAACGCATGCCATAAAAGCTCACGCTCGACAGTATCAACTATTCGTCCATTCGCATCACTGCGCTTCATGGTATCGCGCACCGGCATGGCTAATATTGCCCCTTGCGTAAACTCAGTCCTCGAAGCAATCAGAGCATCAATATCTTGATGGGTTAAGCACGGCCTTGCCGCATCATGCACTAATGCCCAGCTATCTGCTGGGGCGGCTTGTAAACCTGCAAGCACGGAATCGGCGCGCTCTGCCCCGCCAATGACGATAACGAGCTTAGGGTGTCTTGCTTGTGGTAAGTCTGCAAAAAACTCATCTTGTGGATTGAGCGCTACTATCACCTGGGTAATTTGTGGGTGGGACAGCAGGCAATCTAGCGTATGGGCCAATATCGGCTGCTCACCTAACATTAAGTACTGCTTTGGGATATCCGCTTTCATTCGGCTACCTATACCTGCGGCAGGTACAATAGCGACGATTTCTGTATGCATAAATAAAATAGAGAGTTACTGTCCGAATTGACTACTTTGGCGAATGTCGCTGCCCACGACGCGATAAAAAGTCTCGCCCTCTTTGACCATGCCGAGCTCGTTGCGAGCCCGCTCTTCAATGGCTTCAGTGCCACTTTTTAAGTCGAGGATTTCTTGCTTGAGAATTTGGTTGCGAGCGATGAGTTTCTCGTTACTTTGCTGTTGCTCGAGGATCTGAGCTTCAAGCACCACGTATTGAGACAGGTTATTCTCACCAAACCAAAGGCGATATTGCAACATGGCTAAAATAGCAACGAGTGCAAAGCAAATCCGTTTCATCGTTAAATCAGGCCGTAAGTTAAGACAAGCTACATGAATAAGTTGCTTGGTATAGTACAACAAAAAAGGCCACCAAGTGGTGACCTTTTTAGTTCTTTTCAGCCTGAAAGAGCGATTAAGCTTGGCCTTTTACTTCTTTAAGACCCTTGTAAGGTGCTTTTTCACCTAGCGCTTCTTCAATACGCAGTAATTGGTTGTACTTAGCAACACGGTCACTACGGCTTAGCGAGCCAGTCTTAATTTGACCTGCAGCAGTACCAACGGCTAAGTCAGCAATGGTTGCATCTTCAGTTTCACCAGAGCGATGCGAGATAACAGCGGTGAAGCCTGCATCTTTCGCCATCTTAATTGCAGCCAAGGTTTCAGTTAGTGAACCAATTTGGTTGAACTTGATTAAGATAGAGTTGGCGATACCGTTGTCGATACCACGCTTAAGGATCTTAGTGTTAGTTACGAATAGATCGTCACCTACTAGCTGAACCTTGTCACCAAGTAGTTTAGTTTGGTGAGCAAAACCGTCCCAGTCAGACTCATCTAGACCATCTTCAATCGATACGATTGGGTATTGGTTTACAAGCTCTTCTAAGAAGTGGTTGAACTCTTCAGAAGTGAATTGCTTACCTTCACCTTGTAGGTCATAGATGTTGGCTTCTTTGTTGTAGAACTCAGATGCCGCACAGTCTAGTGCTAAAGTGATGTCTTTACCTAGCTCGTAACCTGCATTGGCAACCGCTTCTTTGATTGCAGCAAGTGCAGCAGCGTTTGACTCTAGGTTAGGCGCGAAACCACCTTCATCACCTACAGAAGTAGAATGACCAGCGGCTTTAAGTACTTTAGCTAGGCTGTGGAATACTTCTGCCCCCATACGCAGACCTTCGCGGAAATTCTTAGCACCAACAGGTTGGATCATGAATTCTTGAATGTCTACGCTGTTATCAGCGTGCTCACCACCATTGATGATGTTCATCATAGGTAACGGCATAGAGTAAACACCAGGGGTGCCATTTAGATCAGCAATGTGCGCGTAAAGTGGCACTTTCTTCGCGTTAGCAGCAGCTTTTGCCGTTGCAAGTGACACAGCAAGAATAGCGTTAGCACCAAAGTTTGCTTTGTTCTCAGTGCCGTCTAGGTCAATCATGATTTGATCGATTTCAGCTTGTGCAGATGCATCTTTACCTACTAGCGCATCAGCAATTGGGCCATTTACTGCAGCAACTGCTTTTAATACACCTTTACCTAGGTAACGCGCTTTGTCACCGTCACGTAGTTCTAACGCTTCGCGAGAACCCGTTGATGCACCAGATGGTGCTGCAGCCATGCCAAATGAACCGTCTTCTAGGTAAACCTCAGCTTCAACTGTTGGGTTACCACGAGAATCCATGATCTCACGACCAATAACTTTAACGATGTTAGCCATAACGTCCTCTTACTTCCTTCCGTAAAATTGAAATTTAAAATACAAAACTAAAAATAAATACTGATAAATTTCACAGTGATACTAATTTATCGCCGTCAAACTAAACTTATTAGTATTAAACTTTCATTTCTGTAAGTTTTATTCAGCAAGCTAAGAATAAAATGAATTCGCTTTGGCTTCAACTGAGTTTACTAAAGCTAGGTGGATTTAGTTCAAAAATCCAATAAAAAAGGCCGTGATATGTCATCACGGCCTTGGTATTCATTACGCGTTAATGTCACGCTTTTGGTATGTTGCTGCAGCAGCAACAAAACCTTCAAACAATGGGTGTCCATCACGCGGCGTTGAAGTAAATTCAGGGTGGAACTGACCCGCAACAAACCATGGGTGAGATGGAATTTCAATCATCTCAACCAGTTTACGGTCAGATGATAATCCACTGAACTTCAGACCCGCTTGTTCTAGACGCTCAATGTAGTTGTTGTTAACTTCATAGCGGTGGCGATGACGCTCAACACAAGTTGCACTGCCATATGCTTCAGCCGCTTTCGAGCCTTCTACAAGATGACATAGCTGCGCACCAAGACGCATCGTGCCGCCCAGATCAGAAGTCTCAGTACGCTCTTCAACTTCACCTTCTTCGTTGATCCACTCAGTGATCAAACCAACAACAGGGTGCGACGTTTCGCTGTTGAACTCTGAAGAATGTGCACCTTCTAGGCCTGCTACGTTACGAGCATATTCAATTAACGCTACTTGCATACCTAAACAGATACCAAAGTAAGGAAGGTTGTTCTCACGAGCAAACTTCGCCGCTAGAATCTTACCCTCTACGCCACGCTCACCAAAGCCGCCTGGTACAAGAATACCGTCTAAGCCTTGCAGCACTTCATCACCTTTAGCTTCAACTGTTTGTGAGTCAACGTACTTAATGTTAACTGTCACGCGGTTTTTAAGGCCAGCATGTTTAAGTGCTTCATTTACTGACTTGTATGCATCAGGTAGTTCAATGTACTTACCTACCATACCAATGGTCACTTCGCCATTTGGGTTAGCTTCTTGGTAGATGACATTTTCCCACTCAGATAGATCTGCATCTTGGCAATCTAGGTGGAAGCGTTTAACCACTAACTCATCAAGACCTTGAGAGCGTAGTAGCGCAGGGATCTTATAGATGCTATCCACATCTTTAAGTGAAATAACAGCACGCTCTTCTACGTTACAGAATAGCGAAATTTTTGCTTTTTCATTGGCAGGGATAGCGCGGTCACCACGGCAAACCAACACATCTGGTGCAATACCAATTGAGCGTAGCTCTTTTACTGAGTGTTGAGTTGGCTTAGTTTTCACTTCACCTGCAGCGCCAAGGAATGGTACTAAGGTCAAGTGCATAAATAATGTGCGTTCGCGTCCTAGCTCAACACCTAATTGACGAATAGATTCAAGGAAAGGTAGTGACTCAATATCACCTACCGTGCCACCAATCTCAACGATAGCCACATCATGGCCTTCACCACCAGCAATGATTTTCTCTTTAATCGCAGAAGTAATGTGCGGAATTACCTGAATGGTTGCACCTAGGTAATCACCACGACGCTCTTTACGTAGTACTTCTTCGTAAATACGGCCGGTTGTGAAGTTATTACGACGGTTCATCTTGGTGCGGATGAAACGCTCATAGTGACCTAAGTCTAAGTCGGTCTCAGCGCCATCTTCAGTAACGAAAACCTCACCGTGTTGAGTCGGGCTCATCGTCCCTGGGTCAACGTTAATGTAAGGGTCTAATTTCATGATCGTAACGTTTAAGCCACGAGCTTCTAAAATTGCTGCTAAAGATGCAGCTGCAATGCCTTTACCTAGTGATGAAACCACACCACCAGTCACGAAGATATACCTTGTAGTCATGCTGAACCTGAGAATTTGTGTTGGAAAATACGTGCTTGTAAGAAAGCACTAGGACGGGGCGACATTCTAACAAATCAGGCCATGGACAACAATTAGCAAACGCAATTTTTTATTATCATCGCCCTTGAAATATCGAAAACTATTTTTCAGTCAGCTAAGTTAAGCAAACTGATTAACCACATCATCAAGCAAGTCAAAAAACGAGCACATTAGACTTACTCTATCAAGCTTGCTGTGACTTCACGTTATCCCAATAGGCATCGAGTTCTTCAAGTGTGTGCGCTGACATACACTTACCACTTTGAGCCGCAAGCAGCTCAACGCCGCGAAATCGTGTTTCAAACTTGCGATTAGCCTGGCGCAGCGCTTGTTCAGGATCTACCCCCAAATGTCTTGCCATATTGGCAACAGCAAATAGCAAATCACCCATTTCTTCAGCGACTTTTGGTTGGTCGTTAACCTTAACCTCATGCAAGACTTCATCGATTTCTTCTTTTACTTTGTCAACGACTGGCTCAAGTGTCGGCCAATCAAATCCTACTTTTGACACGCGCTTTTGAATTTTTACCGCGCGATTGAGTGATGGCAGAGCTTGCGGAATATCATCAAGTAGTGAAGTTTGCTGTTTGGCGCTGCGCTCTTGCTGCTTAATTTGCTCCCACGATTGTTTAACTTGATTAGCCGTTTGCTCTGGCGTGTCGCTCTCTAAATTAAACACGTGGGGATGACGGCGGGTCAATTTATTGCAAATGCGCTCAACAACGTCAGCAAAGTCAAACATGCCTTGCTCACGCCCAAGCTGACAATAGAACACCACCTGGAATAATAGATCACCCAGTTCATCTGGCAGAGATTCAAAGTCTGCTTGCTCAATGGCATCGGCAACTTCGTAGGCCTCTTCGAGGGTAAATGGCACAATAGTCTCAAAGGTTTGCTGTTTATCCCATGGGCAACCAGTTTTGGGGTCGCGCAGCTTCGCCATGATATCTAATAATGGCTGCATCACATCTAAGTTGAACTTATTGGCATTGGCCATAATGGTTGTTCCACCTTCAAAATCTGCTTTAAATTGAATCTACTTTAAATTTAATCTATTGCGGTTAACGAATAACGCTGCGCTTGGCATAACTCGCGCCAGTATCAATTCTTGTAAAAGAAAGTGTGAGTATACGGTGGTGCGGGAAGTAAAGCAGTATGAATATAGAGTTACTCAAGTATAAAGCGGTGCGAATAACCACAGTGCAAAAAAATGGTGATAAACCCGAATCGATTTATCACCATTTAGCATCATAGCTGTCAGCTTTTAGCTTAGCTCTAACACCTTTCTAGCACAGTTCTAACGAAAAGAGTACTAGCGCAAGAAGTGCTAGCGCATAGAATAGTAGCGAAAGTTACAAGCGTCTTGCCTGCAACACACCATCAATTTGCGACAGTTTTGCAAGAATGCGAGACAAACCATCTAAATTGTACAGCTCAAGCTCTAACTCAACAGTGGCGGTTTGGGTTTTCACATCTGATGTTGAGCTCATTGCCATCACATTCGACTTTTCAGCAGCGAGGACAGTAGTAACATCGCGCAGCAGACCACTACGGTCATTGGCTTCTACCCGCACCTTAATGCGGTAGCCACCTGAGTAATTCTCCCCCCAAACCACATCGACACTACGCTCAGGGTGCGCGCGCATTAACTCTTTTACTTGCTCACAGTCGCTGCGATGGACTGAAATGCCCCGCCCCATAGTGATATAACCAAAAATCTCATCACCCGGTACCGGATGACAACACTTGGCAATATGGCTCATTAAGTTGCCAACACCATTAACCTCAACCTGACCAGAACCAGACTTTTTCGGTTTTGGCTGCGACTTTTTAATAATGTCTTCAACCAGGTTCTCATCGCTTTCAGGCTCACGGCGAATTTGGGTTTCAGTGTAGTTAACCACCTGATTTAAACGCAAATCACCACCGCCAATGGCTGCTAACATGTCATCCATAGATAACAGGTTAAATCGCTCAACTGCTATTTGCGCATCTTTAAGCTTCAAGCCAATGCGAGATAACTCACCTTCGAGCATTTCTTTACCAGCAATAATGTTTTTGTCTCTGTCTTGCTGCTTAAACCAATGCTGAATCTTCGAGCGTGAACGCGACGACTTAATATAGCCAAGGTTTGGATTAAGCCAGTCACGTTTCGGGTTAGGATTTTTCGAGGTGATGATCTCAATGCGCTCACCAGTCTCAACCTTGTAAGTGAACTGCACAATACGGCCATCAACTTTAGCGCCAATCGCTCTATGACCCACTTGTGAGTGAATATAGTAAGCGAAGTCCAGTACAGTTGAGCCTTGAGGTAAATCAACCACTTCACCATTTGGCGTAAACACGTAAACGCGATCTTCAAATACCTGGCTGCGAACCTCGTCAACCAGGTTACCACTTTCAGCCACATCTTCTTGCCATTGCAGAATTTTACGCAGCCAATTGATTTTCTCTTCGTAGCTGCTTTGTTTGGCTGTGTTTGCGCCTTCTTTGTATTTCCAGTGAGCCGCCACACCTAGCTCTGCATCTTGGTGCATTTCTTCGGTGCGGATTTGAATTTCAACCGTTTTGCCTTCTGGGCCAACGACGACAGTGTGGATAGATTGATAGCCATTAGGTTTTGGGTTGGCTACATAATCATCAAACTCACGTGGAATATGATGCCAAAGCGTGTGTACAACGCCGAGCGCGCCATAGCAGTCTTGCAGGCGCTCGGTAACAATACGCACTGCGCGCACATCAAATAGCTCATCAAACTTAAGGTCTTTGCCCTTCATTTTGCGCCAGATTGAATAGATGTGCTTAGGGCGGCCATAGACCTTAGCTAAAATGCCGTCTTTGTCTAATCGCGCTTGAAGGTCAGTCACAAACTTGTCGATAAAGGTTTCGCGGTCGAGGCGCTTGCCGTCTAGCTGCTTAGCAATATCTTTATAGGTTTGCGGATGTAGGTAGCGAAACGAGATATCTTCTAGCTCCCATTTCAGCTGACCAATACCTAAACGATTAGCAAGCGGCGCATAAACATCAGCGATTTCGCGAGCAAGCAGTACACGGGTTTCTTCATCGGCGGTTTTAACTGCCCGCAGCAAACAAATACGCTCAGCCAGTTTCACTACAACCGCACGCACGTCTTCGACCATGGCAAGTAGCATTTTACGAATATTGTCGACCTGCGGCTCGCCAGTACGCACTGAATGGCCATCAACTTTTAGTGCGCCAATGGCGTCCATGGTGATTACGCTAGAAACGAGCTTGGCTAGTGACTTGCCATAGGTGTCTTCAATCTTTTCAAGGTTGATAATGCCGGCATCTAACACCACAAACAGCACTGCTGCTTGCAGGGTTTCAATGTCCATATTAAGCGGCGCAAGAATTTCAATCATCTCGCGGGCGCGAGCGAGCAATTGAGTATGGGCAATTGAATTGTCTACTGGCAGGGCTTCTAGCTCGCCAATAAGCTCCAGTAAACATTTGGCATCTTGCTTGTCTTCAATATATCGTGCTACCCATTCTTCCAGGTGGAAGGGCTGGGTATTAAAATGCGCTTCACGAACCGATACCATGTCAATTTCCTTAACTTCTTCTAGCTTCCGACAACTTATACCAATCAGAACAAGTATATGATCATCCTAACTGGCCAAAATCGCTTATAACTTCATTAAAAATTTTGTAGGTAGAACAACTAGCTAGTTGTAATTTCTGCCTTGTTCTAAGCGATTTTTCCAGCGCAATCTCTGATCACTTATTTATCCTAACTGGTATTAACCTATTGCTATGACTTAAAAATAACCAGTTAATTCATCTAATTACTGCTAAATCCCAATAGTCGCCCTGCATTGTAATCTTATTCCATCAAATACTAAATAAAGCAAAACACTTGTTTAACGCTTTGCCCGCAAAAACCTAACTTTTATCACGTTTCAAGCTCAAATAGCGCCATCGCCTCGATATGATGAGTTTGCGGGAACATGTCGATATTAGCCAGTCGGGTTAATTGATAACCATACTTAACTAAAACTTCGATATCACGAGCGAGACTTGCTGGATTGCAAGACACGTAAACAATGCTTTTAGGCTGCATTTGCTCAAGGTTTTCTAGGCACTCATAAGCACCAGCCCGCGCAGGATCTAACAGTAATTTATCGATTTTTCCAAGCCATGGTTGCTGATTTAAGTCACTGCTTAAATCAGCGTGATAAAAGTTAATGTTATCCAAGCCATTAACCTTAGCATTCGCACTGGCTTGCTCGACCATTTCAGGAACACCTTCAACACCGATAACTTCAGCTTGCTTGAGCGCCAGCGGCAAACTGAAATTTCCCACACCGCAGAACAAATCCAGTATTCGCTCTCCTGCTTGTGGGGCGAGCCAATCAATAGCCTGCTCGACCATTGCTTTATTCACCTGCGCGTTGACCTGAACAAAATTACCAGGTGTAAATGAGCAGCGAATGCGATCATCTGCGAGCAAGTAATAAGGTAAGGCAACTGCTTGGTCTTTATCTTTTTCCCTGTGTTCAAGCACAGGAAACAGCTGCAATAACTCGCCTTGGTCGTCTTGGAGTAATAGCCGAACTTTCAACTTTTCAGCTAAATTAATTAGCCACTTCTTATCTGAATTGGGTAGTGATTTAGTAACTCTTAGTACCGCGAGCACTTCATCTTCAGATTGTGTTAGCTCCAAATGCCCTAAACTCGTTTTAGCTTTTAATTGATTAAGTGCTTTTGCAAACGGCGCAATCAATTCAGATAACGGCTTTGCTAGTACCTGACATTCGTCAATGGCAACAACCTTGTTAGAGCCAGGTGAACGAAAACCTAGCTTGAGTTCGTTCGCCTGTTTATTAAATAACGTGGCTAAGCGCGCGCGGCGGCGGTAATGCACCGGTTCGCTCGTAATATCACCCACGAGCACAGCGTCATCAACTTGCTTAATCGGTGACAACTTTTTAATTAAATTCATCAAGCTAGTTCGCTTATGGGCAATTTGCTGATTATGCTGTAAATGTTGCATGTCACAGCCGCCACACTGCTGGTAGTGACGACAAAAAGGTTTGATTCTGTCATCACTAGGTTGCATGACTTTTAACAGCTTGGCTTTGGCGAAATTCTTTTTTTGCTCGACAAATTGAGCGCTTACAGTCTCGCCTGACAGGGCGCCAGGAATAAAAACCACTTTGCCATTATGCTCGGCTACGCCGGCACCTAAATGGTCAAGCTGGGTTACATCTAAAGTCAGCTTGCTTGATAATTGTTTGGATTTATTGGCTTTTGGTTTGTAAAATTGCGCCATTTCGGCCTCAAGTTGGCAATAAAAAACTAGTCAACACTGCTCAAAATCTGGCAGTCTAAGTGCTAGCGAAATTATATCAAATAGGACAGCTTTGGATACCATGGAAACAGCTAACAGTGTAACCAAATTCAGTTTGCGATCTTGGGTACTGGTACTCGCGTTAGCCCCCACCATTGTGGTTGGTATTTTACTTGGTAGCTATTTTACAATTAATCGTTTCTACGAATTAGAAGACACGTTAATTGCTAAAGGGCTGAGTATTGCTGAGCCCCTAGCCATTGCCAGCGAATTTGGTATTGTCAGCAACGACAGAGAATCCACCAAACGCCTACTATCTGCATCCCAAGTTCGCAATGCCTCTCTGATACACTCTATTGCATTATTTGATACTAATAACCAACTGTTTGTTACCTCTCATTACCACAAAGATTTTGAGACCATGCGCTACCGCAACCCTGTTGCGCAACTAACAGAAAGCGAGCACGAAACCATAGGGGATACCATGATCATCCGGGTCCCTGTGGTAGCCAACACCGAGCTCAAGCCTAAAAAGGCGGCGCAATCTCAAACTGAGCAAATCGATGTTCCAGCTGTGTCAGAGCCAGAGCGAGCACGCCCCAATAACAGGCCCATTAATGTTGATGCCGAGGATCTACTCGATGGCGCTGAGCAATATCAAGGTTATGATCAGACTTTGCCGTCAGACACTACTGCGCAGTTGATTGCGCTTGCCAATGATTCCCAAACATCTCGGACACAAACTGCTGAACCCGCAAGACCGACTGCTAACAATGAAGTTTACAACGAACGTGACGAACGCCTTCTTGGTTATATGGCGATTTTGATGAACAAGGAAAATGCACTCCTTGCACAGCACCGCTCAGCCATCGCAGCGTTTGTGATTATCTTAATTGGCGTGCAATTTAACCTGTTTTTTACCTTTCGCTTAGTGAAGTTTGTTAACCACCCTATTACCGAAATGGTGCGCGTGGTGGCTAAAATCCGTGAAGGTAAGCTCAGTGCTCGGCTTGAAGGTAATTTGATTGGTGAACTGGATTTATTGAAACGTGGTATTAACGCTATGGCAAGCTCCTTGTCGGAATACCATGACGAGATGCAGCAAAATATTGACCAGGCGACATCTGATCTTCGAGAAACATTAGAGCAAATCGAGATCCAAAACGTCGAGCTTGATTTAGCAAAAAAACGCGCCCTTGAGGCCAGCCAAATTAAGTCGGAATTCTTAGCTAACATGTCTCATGAGCTGCGCACACCACTTAATGGCGTCATCGGCTTTGCTCGTCAGTTAATTAAAACACCACTGCACTCGAGTCAGCTCGATTACATTAAAACCATTGAACGCAGCGCAACTAACCTACTTGGGATCATCAACGATATTCTAGATTTCTCCAAGCTTGAAGCCGGTAAAATGGTACTTGAAAAAATGCCTTTTGCCCTGCGAGAAACCATCGCTGAGACCTTAGGCATTATCGCAGTAAGTGCACAAGAAAAAGGCCTAGAGCTGGTTGTCGATATTGACTCAAATGTTCCAGAAAGTGTTACAGGTGATGCGATGCGGATCAGCCAAATTATCACTAATTTGGTAGGCAATGCGATTAAGTTCACTGACGAAGGCAGCGTTAATATCAAAATCCACTTAGTGACCTTAAGTGATGAGACTGCCACCTTACGCTGTGAGATTATTGATACCGGCATAGGTATTGATGAAAGCCAACAAGATTACTTATTCCAGGCATTTGGTCAGGCTGACTCGTCGATTAGCCGCCGCTTTGGGGGCACAGGTCTTGGTCTAGTGATTACCAAGCGCCTAATCAACCAAATGGGCGGGCAAATCGGTTTTACCTCTAGTCCTAATCAAGGCTCAAACTTCTGGTTTATCCTGCCATTAGGCATTAGCCAATTCCAAATTGGTGAAGTTCTACCTATGGATGCGCTGCACCACAAAAATGTATTGGTGTTTGAGCCTCGCTCATTAAGCCGCGATACCCTGAACCGCCGCTTTGAGTCATGGCAAATGTCACTTACTAGTGTAGGGCAGCTGGATCACTTTGAGTCAACTTTAGACAATGACAAGGTGTTCTTCGACTATATTATTGTCAGCTGTAAAGGCTTCAAAACAGATGAAGACTTCACCAAACAACTGCAAAAAGCCAAGCAACATACTAAATGCCTAGTATTAATGCATGAGATTCAAGATCAAAGATTAATTGAAGAAGTGCTCACGCCAAATACCGATGTTCTACTAAAAACGCCAGTGAGCGACTACACTCTTGCGCGACATATGATTTACCCACCTGAGCCTAAACCGCTACAGCAAATCACCAAAACACCGGTTAAAGTACAAGAGAAAGCCAATGTTAACGTACTGGCAGTAGATGATAACCTTGCCAACCTAAAGCTTATCGACACGCTATTAAATGAGTTAGTCACCAACGTGACCACAGTCAAAAGCGGCGAAGATGCGGTGCAAGCATCCCGCAATCAAGTCTTTGATATCATCTTTATGGATATTCAAATGCCTGGGATGGATGGCTTAAAAGCCACAACCATTATTCGTGACAACTCACTTAATCGTCACACGCCGATTATTGCAGTTACTGCACACGCGGTTGCTGAGGAGCGTGAGAATATTTTACAAAGCGGCATGGACGGTTTCTTACCTAAACCTATTGATGAAGAGTCCCTCAAAACCGTCATCAATAAATGGGTCGCCGCGCCGCAATTTACCCACTTTGATGTGCACACGCTCAATTGGGAGCTATGTTTATCGCAAGCTAACCAAAAGCCAGATCTTGCATTCGACATGCTGAAAATGTTGATGGAGTCGATCCCTGAAACCATGAACAATATTGAGCAGTCGTTTGCCGAGCACCAGTCTGAGCGATTACTGCAAGCCGTACATAAACTTCACGGCGCAAGCTGCTATAGCGGCGTACCAAGAACGCAAAAGCTGTGTCAGGAGATTGAATCGGCGTTAAAGCAGAAAACCCCGATTAATGACATTGAACCAGAAATACTAGAGTTACTTGACGAGTTAACTAAGGTAGAATCTGCAGCACAGCAAGTCATAGATCAATTATCGGTGGAAATCCCCAATGACTAACAAGACAGGTTTTTTTAAACGTCTTAAAGCCCTTAGCCTGCCGCAAAAACAAATTTTTGCTATCGCTTTATGCCAACGTATGCTTCCTAACTACCAACTGTTTAGCGAAGTGTGTGAATTTGGTAAACCACAAGTACTTAGCACAGCGCTTGAATTACTGTGGCAAAGTCAGTACGACAAAAAACTCAAGTTTAACCTTGATGTACACTTACAACGCCTTGAAGAAATCATGCCAGAGCCGGCAGATTTTGACGTTTATGGCGTCTATCCTGCTCTAGATGCCGCGGTTGCGGTTTCGACCTTACTCAGCGCCATCAATGCCCAAGCTGAAGAAGATATTGTTAACATCAGCAAGCTTTCTTCAAGCACGGTTGCGCACTACATTGAAGCCATGAGCGAGCAAGAGCTTGAAGGACAAAACCTAACTCACAAGCAACTCGACGACTATGTATTTGCCCACCCTATGATGGAGCAAGAAAAGCAATTGCAAGGTATGCTGCTTGATATCATTGAGCTAGAGCCTCTCAATGCCGAGTTCATTAAAGGTTTGCGCAGAGACATCATTGAGGCCGACGCCTCAAACCTCGGTATTAGCAGTAAAGCTTAATTACTGTATTAATAGCCGTTTTAATAACTCATTTCAAAGCTCGCGGTCGCGAGCTTTATTTTTATCTAAATAAAATTCAACAGCTTAACAGTATTACCAAGTTATATAAGCATACAAGGACACATTTTTTCAGCAACCGCCTTTACTGTATAAAAAATCAGTATATACTGTTTATCAATACAGTGGTTGAGTAAAAATAGGACAACAAGATGCTTTGCCAGCTAAACATTAACAACTTTGCTATTGTGCGCTTTTTAGAATTGGATTTTAAAGCGGGCATGACCAGTATTACTGGCGAAACCGGTGCAGGTAAGTCGATTGCGATTGACGCCCTTGGCTTGTGCCTAGGTAACCGAGTCGACACTAACTCAGTGCGCGCAGGAGCAAGCAAAACTGAAGTAAGCGCCCGCTTTACTTTAGATGATGTGCCTTTGGCAAAGCGTTGGCTAGAAGATAACGATCTCGACTTAGATGACGACTGTATTTTACGCCGTACTATCAGCGCTGAAGGTCGCTCTCGCGCCTACATTAACGGCAATCCTGTACCTGTTACTCAGCTAAAGTCTCTAGGGCAATTATTAGTTGGCATTCATGGCCAACACGCCCACCATGCGATGCTAAAAAGCGAGCACCAACTTACCCTGCTCGATGCCTATGCTAACCATAAAATGTTGCTTGATGCTGTAAGCAGCAGCTACCAAAGAAGTCGCCAAATTGAGCAGGAATTAAAGCAGCTTGAACAAGCTCAGCACGAGCGCCTTGCGCGTAAGCAGCTACTGCAGTATCAAGTCGAAGAGCTTGATGAATTTAACCTGGGCACGACTGAATTTATTGAGATAGAACAAGAACATAAAAAGCTTGCTAACGGCAGTGAATTGATTGAGAGCTGTCAGCACACCTTATCGCTATTAAGCGACAATGAAGAAGCAAACATCGGCTCACTGTTATACCAAAGCATCAGCCTTGCCGACAGGCTCGGCGAGTTTGACCCAGAGTTAGCTCAAGTAAGTGAAATGCTCAATCAAGCACTTATTCAAGTTCAAGAAAGCGCCAGTGAAATTGAGTCTTACGTTAGCAATATTGAACTCGACCCGCAGCATTTTGAGTACCTGGAAAACCGCCTGTCCATGGCTATGCAACTGGCACGTAAACATCAAGTGTCAGCCGATGAACTCGCTAAGCATCACCAAGCTTTAAAAATTGAGCTTGAGGATCTCAGCAGTGATGAAACCAAGTTAGATGAAATTAAGCAGCAACTTGCACAAAGCCGAGAGGCTTACCAGCAACATGCGAAAAAACTGAGTCAAAGCCGCACTCGCTACGCGAAAGAGCTAAACAAGCTAGTGACCCAATCAATTCAGGAGCTAAATATGCCTAAAGGCAAGTTCTGTATTGATGTCGACTTTAACGAGGACGCTATGAGCGCAATGGGCTCAGATAAAGTTGAATTCACGGTAACCACTAACCCAGGACAACCACTGCAACCTATCGCCAAGGTAGCGTCAGGTGGTGAGCTATCACGTATAGGCTTGGGTATTCAGGTTATTACAGCGAAAAAAGTCTCTACACCGACACTGATTTTCGACGAGGTTGATGTGGGTATCTCAGGCCCAACTGCAGCGGTAGTCGGCAAAATGCTACGCTCACTTGGTGAGTCCACCCAAGTATTTTGTGTGACCCATCTGCCGCAAGTAGCTGGCAATGGCCATCAACACATGTACGTTAATAAATTCAATAAAGGCGGCAAAACCGAAACCATGATGACGCCGCTCAATAAAGACCAAAGGGTTAATGAGCTAGCACGACTGTTAGGTGGCGATATCATCACAGAAAACACTCTTGCCAATGCTAAAGAGCTGCTGCAGTAGTATCTATCGTTGATATAGATTGGCGCACAAGCTTCACAGCTTAATACATGCGTCTAAGTTAAACACCGTGAGAATAAACATCGGCAAGATAGGCTCTTTGTAGATTAGCCCTTTGAAGATAAACACTTATAAGGAGGGTGTTTACATAAAAGGGTTTAGGTACCAGACGGTTAACAGGTTGGCTTTCAGATAGTTAGCGCTCTTAAACTGATGACCATTAGAATGGTTATATAATCAATGGCTAAGACCTGTTCCTAGCATAAACAAGGTATTAAAAAGGCATTAAGTATCCACTTAATGCCCATTAGTTTTATCGATGCGACTTAATAGAGCGGCGGTATTAGCTTAAGCTAAAAAGTAAGCTAACCCTTGCAAGCAAATCAGGGCAAATACTCCAGCCAACACGTCATCAATCATAATACCAAAGCCACCATCAACCTTGGCATCTAACCACTTAATTGGCCACGGCTTGATAATGTCGAAAAAGCGAAATAGACCAAAGCCTACTAGCAGCCATATCCAGCCCGCTGGCGCCGCGATAAAGGTGATTAGTAAACCTGCCACTTCATCCCATACAATCGCCCCATGATCATGCACCTGCATATCTTTAGCGGCTTTATCACAGATATAAATACCAGCGATGATGCTCACTAAGGTTAACGCAAGATAAATAGGTAAGCTAAGTGGCGCCATTAACAAATATAGTGGGATAGCAGCCAAAGTACCGAAAGTGCCGGGCGCTTTAGCAGCTAAACCGCTACCAAAGCCTAGCGCTAAAAAGTGAATTGGGTTAGCAAGCGATAAACGCTTAACTGCAGGGTCTTGAGATAGAAATTTCATTAAAAGTGTTCAAAGCCGTTTTGTTCAATCTGGTAAGGCTGGCCATCTTGTACCAACTTAAGCTTATCACCCGGGCAGATTTGACCAATTTTGACAAACTTAACCCCGGCATGAAGTAAAGCGGTATCAATGGCGCCGCGCTGAGCCTCAGGTACAGTAAATAGTAACTCGTAATCTTCACCGCCGGTTAATGCATAGCTTAACGCCTTGTCTTTATCGACACTCTCAAGCATTGAAGTTGATAGCGGAATAGCATCGACATCAATAATTGCGCCCACAGAGGATGCTTTTAAAATATGCTGAATATCTGAGATTAAGCCGTCAGACAGGTCAATTGCACTGGATGCTAATGAGCGCAGCGCTTGACCTGCAAGTACGCGAGGTGTTGGATTGTAATGACGGTTAATCAAGTAGCCTTTGTAATCAGAGCTAACCTCCTGCTTACCAAGCAAGATATCTAAACCTAATGCCGAGTCGCCTAGGGTGCCTGTAACATAAATCCAGTCGCCATTGTTTGCACCAGCGCGAGTAAGCGCTTTACCGTGCGGTACTTGACCATGAATTGTCACTGTAATCGACAATGGACCGCGAGTAGTATCACCACCCACCAGCGATACACCATAGTACTCAGCAGCTTCAAATAACCCCTGACTAAACTGAGTCAGCCATTCTTCATTAACTTCAGGCATGGTTAACGCAAGCGTCATCCAGGCAGGCTCGGCCCCCATGGAAGCAAGGTCTGATAAGTTTACTGCTAGAGATTTATAGCCTAGAGCACTGGCTGGTATTTCAGACAAGAAATGAACATTCTCGACTAAAGTATCGCATGAGATCGCCAGCGATTTACCTTCAGCAGGTAACACGATAGCGCAATCGTCACCAATACCAAGCTCAACATCTCGCCTGTTTAAACCATGGTCACGAAAGTAATGTTCAATTAATTGGAATTCTTTCACAGTGGTTGTTTGCGCTTACGCGCTACCTTGTTTGCACCTTGAATACGCCTAGCAAGCAACAAATGAAAAACGGCATCCGAAGATACCGTTTTCAGTGTTACTTTTGCTTGACTAACTTATCCAGCAATCCGTTAACGAACTTGTGGCTATCGTCAGCACCAAATGCTTTCGCTAGCTCAATTGCTTCATTAATTGCCACTTTAAATGGCACATCGTCACGGTAGGTTAGTTCATACGCAGCTAGGCGAACAATAGCCTTCTCTACTGGAGAAACGTCATCAAATTCACGGTCTAAATGAGGTACAAGACGCTCATCAATTTGTGCAGTTTTAGACGCTACGCCCGCCAGTAACTCACGGAAGTAAGCAAGGTCAACGCCATCTGTCTTCTGTTCAGTTAAAAACTCATGTTCAACATCAGCAACATTGTTTTGGCTAAGCTGCCATGAATAAATAGCTTGAACAGCTAAACGACGTGCCTTACGGCGCTCTGAAGGCTTCATTAAATTTCCTACTATACCAACTGTTGTTCTAGATCTTGCAGCACATTAACCATTTCTAGCATGCCAAGTGCAGCTTCACCGCCCTTGTTACCAGCTTTAGTACCAGAGCGCTCAATCGCTTGCTCGATGGTATCAGTTGTTAATACGCCAAATGAAACTGGAATATCGTATTCAAGTGCCACTTGAGCTAGGCCTTTGTTACACTCGCCAGCCACCATATCAAAGTGTGGAGTGCCACCGCGGATAACCGCACCTAGAGAGATAATTCCGTCAAACTTACCGCTAGCAGCCACACGGCGTGCAGCAAGTGGAAGTTCTACTGCGCCTGGTACACGTACAATAGTAATGTTTTCATCTTGTACCTGACCAAAACGCTTAAGTGTGTCTAATGCACCTTCAAGCAGGCTTTCAACAACAAAAGAGTTGAAACGCGATACAACAATCGCCACTTTGGCATTTTTCGCTTCGATATTACCTTGAACTACGTTCATTCTTATCTTACCTAATTTAGCTAAAGCACCCAGCTCGGGTGAAAGAGGCGCTATGATACCATAGCCACCCTTGTTGAGCGCAATGTAATTAATGAAATTGTTAAATAGTAAGCTGTAAAAGCTTACTCAGATATATACTCTGTTACTTCTAACCCAAAACCTGATAACGAATGATACTGTTTTGGTGAGCTAAGTAGGCGCATAGTGCTCACACCTACATTAGCTAGAATTTGTGAGCCAACACCAACACGGCGTGACGTACCTTGCCACTTAGCAGGTGCAGCAGCTTCGCCTTTGTCTTCAGCTTCAAACGCTTTGACTTTGGCAAGAATATCACTGCTATGCTCTTGATTGCCCAGCAATACCATCACACCACCTTCAGTTGCAATGCGCTCCATGGCTTTCTCTAGTGGCCAGCTACGCTGCTGATCACGCTCAGAATGCAATAGGTCATTAAAGGTGTTTTGTAGATGCACGCGCACTAGGCAGTTTTCAGTCACATCGCCTTTAAGTAGCGCATAATGCAATTGGTTGTCGATGGTGTCGCGGAAGGTCACGAGGTCAAAATCACCAAAGCGTGTTGGTAGCTTACACTGGGCTTCACGCACCACTGTGGTTTCTTTGTTGTTACGGTACTCGATTAAATCGGCAATGGTGCCCATTTTAATACCGTGCTTTTCGCTGAATACTTCAAGGTCTGGCATGCGCGCCATGGTGCCGTCTTCGTTAAGAATTTCGACAATCACGCCTGAAGGTTCAAAACCAGCTAAACGCGCTAGGTCGCAACCGGCTTCAGTATGGCCTGCACGGGTTAACACGCCGCCATCTTGCGCCATTAACGGGAAGATGTGCCCTGGCTGAACAAGATCGGCAGCTTTGGCATCTTTAGCTACCGCCGCTTGCACTGTCACCGCGCGGTCATGGGCAGAAATACCTGTCGTCACGCCTTCAGCGGCTTCAATAGATACCGTGAAGTTAGTTGAAAACTGTGCGTTATTATTGGTTACCATTAACGGCAGATTTAGCTGCTGACAACGCTCTTTGGTCATGGTCTGGCAAATCAACCCTCGGCCATAAGTCGCCATAAAGTTGATTGCTGCAGGAGTAACACATTCAGACGCCATAATGAGGTCGCCTTCATTCTCCCTGTCTTCATCATCCATCAAGATAACCATCTTACCCTGACGAATATCTTCGATGATTTCTTCTATGCTGTGTAACGCCATATAAAAACCTTTTTGCTAGTCGCTCGTTTTAGAGTTGTTGTCTCTATTATTGTCACCCGAACCATTTTAATACCAATCGGCATCAGGCTCAGGCGTTTGATTTATTCTGTATCTTTGCCGCAAACTTCGGCTTTTCTCTTGCTAAGCGGCGCTTGAGCTAGCGCATGAAACCTGACTTTGCCAGCAGCTCCATGGTTACACCTGAGTGTTCGCCTGCATCTTTAGCTGCACTAGGGTCCATCAACCTTTCAAGATAGCGGGCAATTAAGTCCACCTCTATGTTGACGCTATCCCCAGCTTTCATGCTAGTTAACGTGGTTTCGGCTGCGGTGTGCGGCACGATAGTGAGGCGGAATTTACTGCCATCAACTTCATTCACCGTTAAGCTCACACCATCAATGGTAATTGAGCCTTTATGGGCGATATAACGCGCTAACTCTTTTGGCGCATCAAGCCAAAACTCAATTGCTTGACCACGCATGTCACGCTTAACCACTTTGGCGATGCCGTCAACATGACCGCTTACCATATGCCCACCAAGACGCGTATTAGCCGTGACAGCTTTTTCAAGATTGACCTTTTGACCAACTTGATAGTTTGCAAAACCCGTAAGCGCCACTGTTTCAGCAGACACGTCTGCCACATAACCATTTGCTAAGCACTCAACTACGGTTAAACACACACCATTAGTAGCAATACTGTCACCTAGCTTTACATCACCAAGATCTAACTTACCGCTATCAACCGTCAAACGGATATCATTACTTTGGCGCTCAATCTTAGTTAAGGTACCAAGGGCTTCAATTATCCCTGTAAACATATGCTCTCGCTTTGAAAAATTATTCTATAAACTCGGTTTCTAATTAGTTTGCTCGTTGCCAGTCATGCGCAGCACTATCTTGGTGTCTTGCCCTACCCTTGTTTGCTCAACAACTTCTCCAACAGGAAGCTGATCCATTTGTAAATAGTCAGGTAAGTTAAGCATATTTCTGCCCTGGCTTCCGAGGATTTTCGGCGCCTGATATATCACCAACTCGTCCACTAATTTTTGCGCCACAAAACTGCCGCTCAACGTGGCGCCAGCCTCAACAAACACCGAGTTACAAGATTCGCCCAAATGTACTAAAACTTGTTGCAAGTTAATGCGACCTTTATCATCTAAATCCGCCTTGAAAACAGAGACATGTGATGGAAGTTGGCTTTTTACTAATTCAGGGTAAGGTTTTGTAGTCACCAGCAAGATGGGGGAGTCGATTGCAAACAACCGATATTCTGCCGTTAAGCTCGCGTGGGTGTCTAGCACAACCCTAAGCGGTTGGTGAATCTGTGTTTCATGAAGGGAATTTTTAAGGCTACCTAACTCGTCATAACGCACATTGAGACTTGGATCATCCATAGTGACAGTGTTGACGCCTGTTATAAGCGCGCAGTGCTGAGCACGCAGGCGCTGCACATCTTGCCGAGCTTTTGGGCCAGTGATCCATTTAGACACACCATTACTCAATGCAGTTTTGCCATCTAAACTGGTGGCAACCTTAACTGTCACCCAAGGCAAGCTCGTTTTCATGCGCTTCATAAAGCTGCGGTTTATTGCATAAGCCTGTGCTTCAAACAAGCCCACATCAACTCGAATGCCCGCTTGTTCAAGCATATTGATGCCGCGACCTGCAACTTGTGGATTGGGATCTAATACTGCAACAACCACTCTGGCGACTTTTGCATTAATTAAGGCCTCGGCGCATGGCGGCGTGCGCCCATAATGGCTACAAGGTTCAAGGGTGACATACGCCGTCGCGCCCTGCGCGCTAACTTGCTGTTGTTTAAGAGTGTTGAGCGCATTCGCTTCGGCGTGGCCTTGCCCTGCCACCTTGTGATAATCCTCGGTAATAATAGTGTTGCCTTTGGTTATCACACAGCCAACACAAGGGTTTGGGCGAGTGGTATAGCGACCGCGCTCAGCAAGCTGCATAGCACGGGTCATCATTTGCATGTCGAATGTCGACCAAGTGGGCATTGAACGTCCTAGTAACTATATTAAGAAGAGATTATTCTTGTGCCGGCACTACTTTTGTAGCTTAGCGATGGCCTCACCAAACTGGGAAACATCTTCAAATGCGCGGTAAACAGAAGCAAAACGAATATAGGCAACTTTATCCAATGACATCAGCTGATCCATCATTAGATTACCTATCATCTCTGAGTTGACTTCCCGCTCGCCTGTAGCACGTAACATAGATTTGATTTTACTCAGTGACTGCTCAATTTGATCCATTGACACTGGACGCTTCTCAACCGCGCGCAGCATACCGCCGCGGAGCTTCTCTTCATCAAATGGCTGACGAGTGCCGTCTTGCTTAATCACTCGTGGCATCACCAGCTCCGCCCCTTCAAAAGTGGTGAATCGCTCGTGACACTCCATACACTCACGGCGGCGTCTAACCTGATGGCCGTCTGCAACTAATCTGGAATCAATAACTTTAGTATCTGTCGCGCTACAAAATGGGCAATGCATTGTGCCTCCGCAGAAAAACAAAATGGCCTCTAACATTAGCGGCCATTGAAGTTTATCTTATTTACAGCAGTAGGTTAAGGTGAAAGGCTAAAAACTGCGCCTCTATCTCGTTATGCAAAAGCACCTAAAGCATAAGCACCTAAAGCACAAGCGCCCTACGCATGATTGCGCTGATTAAGCGTAAACCGGGAACTTAGCACATAGCTCAAGCACTTGTGCTTTAACACGGTCAATCACATCTTGGTTTTGTGCATCATCAAGAATGTCACAGATCCACGTTGTTAGCTGCTTACACTCAGCTTCTTTAAAGCCACGGCGAGTGATTGCTGGCGACCCAATACGGATACCAGAAGTCACAAACGGTGAGCGTGGATCATTTGGCACTGAGTTTTTGTTTACTGTGATGTTGGCGCTACCAAGCGCTGCATCAGCTTCTTTACCTGTTAGCTCACGACCAATTAGGTCAACTAGCATTAGGTGATTGTCAGTACCACCAGAAACGATTTTGTAACCGCGCTCAAGGAACACTTCAACCATAGCTTTAGCATTGTTCACCACTTGCTGTTGGTAAACTTTGAACTCAGGCTCTAACGCTTCTTTAAATGCAACCGCTTTACCTGCGATAACATGCATTAGTGGGCCACCTTGGCCACCTGGGAATACTGCAGAGTTTAGCTTCTTATATAAGTCTTCATCGTCTGCTGCAGAAAGAATGATACCACCGCGTGGGCCAGCTAGCGTTTTATGGGTAGTTGACGTCACAACGTGCGCGTGTGGGATTGGCGTTGGGTATACACCAGCTGCAATTAAACCAGCAACGTGCGCCATATCAACGAATAGGTAAGCACCAATTTTATCAGCGATTTCACGCATTCTCGCCCAGTCAACAATACCTGAGTATGCAGAGAAACCACCAATCATCATCTTAGGCTTGTGCTCTAAAGCTAGCTTTTCCATTTCGTCGTAGTCGATTTTGCCTGACTCGTCGATACCGTAAGGGATGATGTTGTAAAGCTTACCAGAGAAGTTTACTGGTGAGCCGTGAGTTAAGTGACCACCGTGAGCTAGATTCATACCTAGAACTGTGTCACCTGGCTGAAGCAGCGCCATAAATACCGCACTATTAGCTTGTGAACCAGAATGCGGCTGAACATTGGCGTAAGTTGCACCAAATAGCTCTTTCACACGGTCAATAGCTAGAGTTTCAACGGTATCAACATACTCACAACCACCGTAGTAACGCTTGCCTGGGTAACCTTCTGCATATTTGTTGGTAAGCTGAGAACCTTGCGCTTCCATTACGCGTGGACTGGTGTAGTTTTCAGAAGCAATTAGCTCGATGTGCTCTTCTTGACGAAGCGTTTCGTCTTCGATCGCTTTAAATAACTGAGGATCATAATCGGCAATGTTCATCGCTTTTTTAAGCATGTTAACTCCAAGCAAGTTCTTATATATAGGGTTGCGCGGTATTCTACTCTGCAAGTGAGCTGAATCACACCCCAAATAACATGAAATTCACTGTGTTTTAAATTCAAAACGATTCATGCTTGATTGCCTATTGAAACCACAGCGATAAGCGCATCGCTTTCCAAGGGATTTATTATTGAGTTGTTGAACTTATCGCGTAAACTTAGCCCATCTAGATAAAAAGGATATAACAACCTCATGGCGCAATTCGTATATAGCATGCTGCGAGTGGGCAAAATCGTCCCTCCGAAAAAGCAAATTCTTAAAGATATTTCGTTAAGCTTTTTCCCTGGAGCAAAAATTGGTGTTCTTGGTCTAAACGGCTCAGGTAAATCAACCCTTCTAAAAATCATGGCGGGTTTAGATACCGAAATTGAGGGTGAAGCGCGCCCAATGCCTGGCCTAAAAATCGGTTACCTACCGCAAGAGCCAAAGCTTGATGAATCACAAACCGTGCGTGAAGCCATTGAAGAAGCGGTAGCTGAAGCCAAAAACGCCCTAACTCGTTTAGATGAAGTTTACGCTTTATACGCAGAGCCAGATGCAGACTTTGACGAGCTAGCTCGCGAGCAAGGCGAACTCGAAGCCATTATTCAGGCAACCGATGCACACAACCTTGATGCGGTGTTAGACCGCGCTGCTGATGCGCTACGTCTGCCAGATTGGGATGAGAAAATTGCGGTACTTTCAGGTGGTGAGCGCCGCCGCGTAGCGCTTTGTCGTCTACTACTAGAAAAACCAGAAATGCTACTACTTGATGAACCGACCAACCACTTGGATGCAGAGTCTGTCGCTTGGTTAGAGCACTTCTTACAAGAGTACACAGGTACTGTTGTGGCAATTACCCACGATAGATACTTCCTTGATAACGCGGCAGGTTGGATTTTAGAGCTTGACCGTGGTGAAGGTATTCCATGGGAAGGTAACTACTCTTCTTGGCTTGAGCAAAAAGATAACCGTCTTAAGCAAGAAGCGGCGACCGAAAGCGCTAAGCAAAAAACCATCGCCAAAGAACTGGAGTGGGTACGCCAAGGTAGCAAAGGTCGTCAATCAAAAGGTAAGGCGCGTATGGCTCGATTTGAAGAGCTTAATACTAACGACTACCAAAAACGTAATGAGACTAACGAGCTATTCATTCCGCCAGGGCCGCGCCTAGGTGATAAGGTTATTGAAGTTAACAACCTAACTAAATCATACGGCGACCGCATCTTAATTGATGACTTGTCATTCACCGTACCTAAAGGTGCTATCGTCGGTATTATCGGTGCTAACGGTGCGGGGAAATCAACCTTGTTTAGAATGATTTCAGGTGACGAGCAACCAGATAGTGGCTCTATTGAAGTGGGTGAGTCAGTTAAAATCGCTTCGGTTGAGCAGTTCCGTGACTCAATGGACGACAGTAAAACAGTGTGGCAAGAGATTTCTGATGGGCAGGATATTATGCGCATCAACAACACAGAGATCCCAAGCCGTGCTTACGTTGGTCGTTTTAACTTCCGCGGCGGCGATCAGCAAAAAATCATTGGCACCTTATCTGGTGGTGAGCGTAACCGCGTTCACCTAGCAAAACTGCTACAAGCTGGCGGTAACGTATTGCTACTCGATGAACCAACCAACGATTTAGACGTAGAAACACTACGTGCACTTGAAGAAGCGCTGCTTGAGTTCCCAGGCTGCGCCATGGTTATCTCGCATGACCGTTGGTTCCTTGACCGTATTGCGACCCATATTCTTGACTACCGTGACGAAGGTCAGGTTAACTTCTACGAAGGTAACTACACCGAGTACTCAACCTGGTTAAAGAACACTTATGGAGCAGATGTAGTTGAGCCGCATCGCTTGAAGTACAAGCGCATGAGCAAATAAGGCGGTAGCAAAATAGCTATGCCACACAAAAGCAGAGGTCAAATGACCTCTGTTTTGCTTTGTAAAAGTTTCCCAAAGCACATAAAAAATACATAAACAACAAGCGAACATAGCAAATACAAACAACAGAAAGCTAAAAAACGTTGCTCGCCAATCAAGCGTTCTATTTTATAGCTCAATCGTTAGTTAATAACTCGATCTTTATCAATAATCGGTCACCCAAACGCGGTAGTCGATGACAATCTGTTTGTAAAGCGAAAACAAGTTAAGTATGATTAATTCTTAATGGATTATTTCGCCCTTAGCCGAATTTTTCATGGCGTTTTTGAGTGCTAATGGTTCTAGTCTATAAAGAAGAATAATGGAGAAATCAGTGAGATACGGTTCAATTGCCCTTGCCCTAGTATGCTTATATGCAAGTAACTCATATGCTGCACTGGAAGTCATAACAAGTTCAGAAAAAAACACCCTAAAAGATATTGAGCGTCAATATAATATTGACCCTCAACTGATCTCTGTTAACGACAAGTTCTCTCGACACAACAAAAAAGCCAACGATATTGAAGAGTTAAAAAAGAAGATAGTGTCTGAAAAAGCACGCTATGAAGAACTTGTTGGTCAACTTCAAGACAAAATTCTTGCCAAAGCCAACATGCCAGCCTTTTACCGTCAAATTGAAGATACAGTTAACGGCATCGACTCACTAGAAACTCGAACCCGACTAGACACTCAAACGCTGGAAGGTGAGCGTGAAGATATTCAAGCAGAATACAAATCAATTAATGCAAAGCGCTCAGAGAAAAGTCAAAAGCTGTTCAAGCTAAAAAAAGACATTACTGACCGTTTAGTAGCGGATTTATCTAAATCAAGCAGTGAGCTACCTGTTAATATCAATGGCTCAACTGAATGTAGTAAGTTCCAATCTATTGCAGACTGTTTAAAAGAGTCTAAAAGCTACATTCTTAGCAATACCCGCAACGAGTCACCTTTTCTTACCGACAAATCAGTATTGCTTGATTATGAAGTGCTTGATGCCAACATGAACATGCATGGCGAGCTTAACTACAAAGTAGCGATGAAGTTCAAGCCATCATACAACAAGAAAATCGATGCCATCATCAATGAAGAGCTTGGGTTAAAGTCTGCCATGATCACCCTAGTAAGTAACGTTGATGCCGACTGGTACATCAATGGCAACAAAGTGGGAACCGGTAAAAAACTGTTCCACGAAATTCCGCTAGGCAAACATGGTATTTTGGCTTCTTATCAATCGGAAGATAAGTCGAGCGTTGAGAACATCGAAGGTAATGGCGTATTTAACTACAACTTCGACAAGCCACAAGTTGCAAACAGTGTCGAACGTCTGCCTGAACAGCCTAAACAAGCAGAAAAAGCAAAACCTAAAGCCAAGTACACCCTATTTTCAGACAACACCAGCATGCCAAAAGGTGACGCAAAAAAAGTCACTACCGAAAAAGGTTATGAGTATTTTATGGGTGTGAAACCGTCGACCAAAAAACAGGTGATTGAATTCACTAACGAGCCTACAGAAAAGTAGTTACTCGTTCAGCTCAATTCAATGACTTATCAAAGCCAGCAATACTCACGCTGGCTTTTTTATTGAAATCGCCATACTCATGCCAAAATCGCGAGATAGTAGCAAGACAGTAGCTAAATTCTAGCAAACCAATATTGTTAAGGACGAGATCTTGAAACAGAAAGTCGCCGTGTTTGTCGATGTGCAGAACATCTACTACACCTGCAAGCAAGCCTTTAACCGCAGCTTTAATTACAGGCGCTTGATTGCAGAGCTTAATGATGAATATGACATCGTCTCAGCAACCGCCTTTGCTATTGCCCCGCAAGATGACGGTCAAACTAAGTTTCAAGATGCACTCAAATACATGGGGTTTAACGTTAAAACTAAACCTTATATTCAGCGCAGTGACGGCAGTGCTAAAGGCGACTGGGATGTGGGTATTACCATAGACGTGCTAGACGCTGCACCTCGGGTCGATAAAGTAATCTTACTTTCTGGCGATGGTGATTTTGATCTATTACTGAAACGCGTTCGCACGATTGGCTGTGAAACTTGCGTCATAAGTGTCAATACGCTTACTGCTAAGTCTCTTATTGACCAATGCGATCACTACCGCGCAATCTGCCCACAATTCCTTCTCTAATACTTCAACCTTTTCCAATAGGCATACATAATAGTCCGTCCATCAATACAAATAAGTAAATAGAGCCTAGCGTCACTTAGGTAACAGTTGCTTGTAAGATTGGCTATTATAATAACTGGGTTGTGATTTCAGCAAAGCAAATTCGGTAACCTTATACTTACGTAGCTACAGAGTATTAAGGCGATACAATTTGATCCAGCTTATAGCCGGCATGTTTAAAATGTGACATTTCCCCATAATAAATTATGTGCCACAATGACCATCGCAATTCTGCCCTTAATGTGACCTTCATAGGCGCGAAATAGCCAAGGAATTAGGCTGATTATTTGAGTAACAGTAACTAATCGACAAGGCATTGATGTTTAAAACAAAGCTTTCTTTTTGCTTATTTGTCATCAGCTTATTTTGCGGCTTAACTCACCTAGCCCAAGCCAAGCAATACTCCCTTGAGCAGATCAATGTATCTGAGGGGTTGCCGTCGACTCTAATCAATAAAATCTTCCAGCAACAAAATGGTTATTTGTGGTTTGCCAGTGACGGTGGAGTGAGCCGTTTTGATGGCATCAATTTCGTTCACTACCGCTTCTCGCCCGACGAGCCACGTCATATATCCAATAACTTCGTCAATGAAATCGTTGAAGATGAGCAAGGTAACCTTTGGTTCGCGACAGAAGACGGCTTAAACAAACTTTTGCCTGATGGCAGTATCGAAATTTACTACCAAGGACACAATGGCCTGCCATCTAGCTGGATAACAGACATATATATCGATTCAAAAAAGCAGATGTGGCTTGGCACAGGAGCAGGGCTAGCAAAAGCAAATCCAGACGGAAGCTATACAACATTCAAGCTTTTACACCAAACTGAAGATAACCAACCCAATTACTATAACAGCACTATCTACAGCATTGTTGAGGATGACAACGGCGCTATATGGGCTGGAACCGACATAGGTCTTGCTATTCTTAAGCCGGGCAAAAGTGAGCTAGTACTATTCAAGGAGCAAGACTCAAGCTACTACCTTGACACTTATGAAGCGCCAAAACAAACACAGTTTTTTGGCGATTACTTTTTAACTGCCCAAAAACATGAAAATGGTAAATTGCTGTTTGGCACTCAATACTCAGGTTTACTTATACTCGACCCAGATACAGGAAAAGTTGATCAATACTCTGCTACCGGCAGCCGCATCCAAGGTAGATTTATCCCGAATAATACCATTGAAGCAATCACTCAGAAAAACGCCAGCGAATATTGGCTATCAACCAATAGCGGCGCCATCAAGCTCAATATCGACACCGGTGAGTTCGAACATATCGAACCAATACCGTTTGAACCGACTAGCTTGCCTTCAAAATACGTCAATCACATATTTATCGACAACGCTGGTATCACCTGGTTCGCCACTAATCAAGGCGTTGCATTTTACAGTCCGCTGAGAGACGCAGGAGTATTTTATAAGCCGAGGCCGTTAGACACACAGTTATCAGCCAGTACTGCATTTAGTTTCGCAGTACAAAATGAAAACATACTGTATGCCGCAACTGAAGGTGGACTAGATAGAATTTTATTGGATGAGCAAATATCTCTACTTGATCCCTTAAAAAAATTTTTTGAAGATAATAAAACGGAAGTTTGGGGTGTACGTACTGATAAATTGGGCAATCTGTGGCTTGCTCACCCATACGGCCTGACTCGAATTAAGGGTGATAAAGTCGATCACTATTCTTCGGCGGAAGACAATAAACACGGTTTTCCAGAAAGAGAGTTCTACACTGCTGAGCCAGATAATAAAGGCGGAGTGTGGATAACAGGCTATATGATGGGCGCACTGTACTTTCACCCAGAAAACAACATCCTTAATTCTTACCTCGATGATATCAACGCACTATATTTACTCGGCGGTAACTTCAGCTTTCAAACCATAATAGCCCAAGATGGTAAATTGTGGCTGGCAACCACTAATGGCGTATTTGTCGTCACCCCTGGTAAAGAAGGCTTTGAGCATATTAGCTTTGGTTCAGCCCAAGAGAACATTCGTGTTGGCGGCTTGTTTCAAAGCCAAGATGGTGCAATTTGGGCTGCGACGTTGGGGTTAGGACTCGCCAAAATCGTCGTTGATGAAAGCTCTGAAACAGGCTTTAGCATAGAGTACTTTAATCAGGATCATGGTCTGGCTGATAATCGATTGAAAGCTGTTGTTGGCGATAAGCAAGGACGCCTGTGGCTCACCAGTCAACAAGACCTTGTGATGTTTAACCCTAAGACGCAACGTTTTGTTCACTACCCAAGTTTATTCAACGAGCGTAACCTGAATTTTTCAGAATCGGCTCTCACCATTACCGAAAAATATCTTATTGCTGGCAGCAACCGCGGCGTATTGCAAGTCGACATAAACAAGCTCACATACAATAGGTTTGAGCCTAAAGTACACATCACATCTGCGATTATCGCCGGTAACGACTACCATCAAGTCAATAACCAAGATGGCTCACCACTGACCTTTGACTACGATCAGAACGTAGTGCAATTTGCCTTTGCAGCACTCGATTATACCGAGCCGGCTCGCAACCAATATCGCTACCAATTAATGGGGTTTGACAACGATTGGATTGATGCTCAAAGCACCCCGCAAGCTATGTACACTAACCTGCCACCAGGAAAGTATACCTTTAGAGTGCAAGGCAGTAACAGTGATGGTATCTGGAGCCCCTACCAAGCTAACTTTAGCTTTACGATTAAGCAACCATGGTGGCTGTACACCCTGTTTATTTTGGCAAGCATTATTGTACTTATGACTTGCCTGTACGTGGTTAACCGCTTTAGACAGATCAATGAGCTAAAAATGCGAGCTAATTACGATACCTTGACAGGCCTTGCAAACCGATACTTCTTTAACCAAACACTGGACCGTACTTTAAGTAATGAAACCCAGTCTGGCGCAGTTGTCTTTATTGATCTGGACCACTTTAAAGAGGTGAACGACACCTTAGGTCACGATGTTGGTGACGAGCTAATTATTCAAGTGGGCAAACGTTTAAAGCACACCATCAAGCAGCAAGATACGCTCGCACGACTCGGTGGTGACGAATTTGCAATTATTATTAACGGCCCTTTAGAACAAGAGAATTTAATCAAGATAGCCCAGCGCTTAAAAGAAGCAATGGCCGCAGGGTACCTAATTAATGACAACTGGATTAACAGTTCTGCCAGTATCGGAATTGCCCGTTTCCCTGAAGATGGAGCAGATAGTAAGACGCTATTAAAGCATGCAGATACCGCTATGTATGCAGCTAAAAATCAAGGTCGCAATGACATTTACTTCTTTAATCAAGCGTTATCAGATGCCTTAATGGAGCGTTTGTCCATCAAACAAAAACTAGCCGATGCGATCACCGAGCAACAATTCAAACTCTACTATCAACCGAAACTGAGCTTACCTCACCAGCACATCGTTGGTTTTGAAGGCTTACTGCGCTGGCATCACCCTGAAGATGGTTTCATCGCGCCGGACAAATTTATTCCAGAGGCCGAGCAAAGCGGACAAATTATCGAGATTGGTTTATGGGTGTTAGAGCAAGCTTGCATACAAGGTAAAGCTTGGGATGATGCTGGGTTACTGCAAACCAACTTATCGATTAACATCTCACCAGTGCAATTAAATCACGCCACTATCGTTGAAGATATTGAGCAGATACTTGCGAAAACCGGCTTTGCGCCAAACAAGCTTGAGCTTGAAATAACCGAATCTATTCTTATTGAAAACGTTGAGTTGGCTAAAACCCTACTTAGCCGCTTAAAAGCTATTGGCGTACGCGTAGCACTAGATGACTTTGGTAAAGGTTATTCGTCTCTCAATTATTTAACTCAATTCCCAATCGATACCCTAAAAATTGATAAGGGCTTTATGGATGCGGTGCTCCAAAGCCCAGAAAACCACCTAGTACTTAAAAACATAATTAACCTAGGTAACGAGCTAAACCTTGATGTAGTTGCTGAAGGCGTTGAAACCCAAGCTCAGCTTAATCTGTTACTGCAATATCAATGTCACTGCGCTCAGGGCTACCTATTTAATCCACCAATGCCTGTCGATAAAATTATTCCTCTGCTTAATCCAGTGGCGCTTTCTAGCTAACCAGAGCTCGGGATTAGGAAGTGTCAATGACTCTCTATTCCTGAGTTATATCTAACATTTAGTTTCTAGCGAGATAGTTTTGTTTAGTTCAAGGCGAAGCTGCGCGTCAATAGCTAGTCTATTGCAAGTAGCTTCAACGCAGAAATAGACAAAAATAGCCGTTAGAAACCAATTTATTATCCCGAGTTCAGGTTAGCTAATGGCTGTTTAAGCAAATAACGCGCTAGCCAAGTGTATGCAACTCAAATGACAAGTTTCTCGCGCTACCATCCAAGGTCAATGTTAGCTAAACTCAGGCATCGACAAATTTAACTTACCATTTCATGACCCAGCAAAAACCAACTGCCACAACTCAGCTAGATAATTCATTAAGTGAAGTGTTTCATTTCCCGGTGCAAATCTATTATGAAGACACTGACTTTTCAGGCGTGGTCTATCATCCAAACTTTTTGAAATACTTTGAGCGCGCCCGTGAGCACGTGATCGGCGCCGATATATTAAATCAGTTATGGAACGAGCAAGGGCTAGGATTTGCCGTCTATCGCAGCGACATGCTATGCCATGATGGCGTTGAGTTTGCTGACATAATTGATGTGCGCACGCAATTTTATTTTGAAAGCAAATTTCGCACAGTATGGAAGCAAGAGATCTGGCGCCCCAATGCCACTAAGCCAGCGGTGACCGCAACCATAGAAATGGTGTGTATGAATACGAAACGCCAGCTACAGGCCATGCCCGTTGAGCTAATTACTGACTTACAATCTCAAGCAAAGCTTGGCAGCTAACATTCAAAGTAAAAGTCAAATGCGATGTTCAAACGGATAATTTAGACATTTTCGACAGAGCTAACCAACAGAGCACTTACTAACAAGATTATTGATTAACAAGCGGAGCACTTACTAACAAGATTATTGATTAACAAGCGGAGCGTTGATTAACAAATGGATATTTGCTCTGCTCGGCTGCAAATGAATTGGTAAGCAAGTGATGCTTTTCAATCTGCGCGGCAGCCATTGGCTCACTGATAAGCAAGCCTTGCACATAATCCACATTGAGACTTTGCACATAGTTAAGACTGGATGGGGTTTCAATACCTTCAACCGTGACGGTGCATTGTAATTGATGAGCTAGCTTCACCGTGGTTTTGACAATTTGCTTGGCGATATCGTCAGATTCAATATCACTCATAAATGCGCGGTCGAGTTTCACTTCATTCACTGGTAAGTGGCGCAAATATGCCAGTGAAGATTGCCCAGTACCAAAATCATCAATGGCTAAGCTCAAGCCTAATTCACGCAGTTGATTCAATACCCGTATGGCACATGACAGTGATGCCATCATCGCGCTTTCAGTAACTTCAATAGATATCCGATCAGCGCTGACGCCATGTTTTTGCAGACTTAAGGCAAGTGAATCCACCAGCTGAGTATTAGTGATATCGGTAGCGGATAAGTTAAGCGCAACCATTAAGTTGATATCGAGTTGCTGCCAGGCTGCCTGCTGTTTAACCACCTGATTTATCACCCAGAGGCTGATTGATGACATGAGCCCAGTCTTTTCAGCAAGGTGTAGAAACTCGTTTGGGTAAATCACCCCAAACTCAGGATGCTGCCAGCGAACAAGCGCTTCAACTTGATCAATATAGCCTTGGTGGCAATTTAACTTGGGTTGAAAAACCAAAAATAACTCGTCATTAGCCAATGCCTTTGCAAGCCCACTGCTAAGTATAAGCTGACGTTGATGGCGCTTATCTTCGTTTTGTTCATAAAACGCAAACTTGAGCTTGTTACGCTTGGCTTTTTGAAGCGCCAGGTCTAAACGCCGCAAGGTTAAACTAATATCCGCACCATGTTGTTTTAGTGATAACACACCAGCTTGCAGCGTTAACTCCACTTTTTGCACTGGTTTAGCTGTTTGGTCTGCGTTTGATGAAATACCCAAATCGACTTCAATAGCGAGTTGGTAAGCTAACTCCAAGCGGCGCAAGGTATCACTGATTTGCCCCTGACTTAGGCCGTGCTCGAAGTACAATAAAAACTCATTACCATTCATGCGCGCAATATAATCAGCTTGTTGCGGCAGTTCGCTTAATCGCCTTGAAAAGGCAATAAGCAGCTGGTCACCAACATTAAAACCCCATAAGTCGTTGATAAAACGAAACTGACGAATATCAACCAGCATTAAGCAGCCACTGGCTAAAGGTAACTTTTGCGTCAAAATACGCTTTATGCCAACCCGATTAATAAGGTTAGTGAGCTTGTCACGCTCAGATTGCGCCTGCTCAGATAAATGATAGCGCTCAATGATGGCAACGAGGGGTTTTAACAGGCGAGGAACAGTAGACAAATCGAGAGCTTGATGAGGCGTATCGAAACTCTCGGTTAAATATTTGAGTAAACGAAACTGCTTAAACGCGTTCCACACAAAGGCGATAACAATGACACTTAGTACGCAGGCTAAAAGCAATGGCAAACTTTGCTCAAGGAGTGCAATCATAGCGTCAAACATATTGGTGCCCTCCTCGGCTTTGTCGCTAACGCCCAATCCCCTAACGAGCTTGATTGACTGTCACGTTAACTCGATATATCTAAATTAAAAGTAAACGCTTATTCGTAACTTTGCTTAATTGAGTGATACGTATCTAAAAACTCATCACTGGCTAGTTCATCGGGTGTAACCGGCAAACCACGCTCGGCAAATATCGATAACCGTTCCTCCATCTGCCCACCAGAGCGAAGCTCACCAGTATAGAATGCCGCACTGCGAATGAAGTCTAAATAAGTCACGGTTTCTGGCAGATAGTGTAAGTCAGCCCAGCGCTCTACAACCTCAGTAACTTCTGGAGCAAAATCCCAGCTCTTTAATACGGCTCTGCCAATTGGTCCCTGCATTTTACGCACGAGACTGCGCAGCTGATCGATACTACTAAAATGCTGGGGATTAGCTTCTGCTTCAGACAATACTGGCAGCGCACCGATGTTATGAACCAGCCCAGCCAACGTCAGTGTTTCTTTATCCAGTTTCTTGGTTGGGTTACGCTTGTTATAAAGCTCCAGTAACGCACACGATGCAGCCGTCACTTCAATCGAGGTTTTCCAAACTTCGTCCATCACTTCCCACACCATTTCATTGGTGGAGATAAACAGCTGCTCCATCGCAACTGACGTAGTAATCGACTTGATTTGCACCAGGCCAATCCGGTTAACAGCAGCACTAATGTTTTCCGCTTTGGGACCACGGCAATACAACACACTGTTAGCAACTTTAATGATCCGCGCTGAGATTGCCGCATCTTGACCAATAATATCGCCAACCTGCTTCAAACTTGAGTTTGGACTAGCAACCACTTCCTGCACACGCATCGCCACTTCCGGCAATGTTGGCAACACCAAGGCATCGTCTTTCAATTTTTTTAATAATCCGACCAACAATTGGTGCTCAGTAGACATATTCGGCTTCCAAGATTAACAATTTGAAAACAGGATTATATACCAAGTGGATTATTTTCAGCAGCAATTGAACCACAAAAATATCCCTAAGCCTGTGACATTTAAACCATTTAGCACTTAAGTATCGAGAAAACTGCACTAAAGTCGTAACCCACAAGTGATACAAAGGTTATCTAGCGCTAATATTCGCTGCTGATATTTGCATCTAATACTATCCTTAAGTAAAATTCCGCCCCCGTTTTGCGCGATTTTGCGGCCAATTGAGAGAAGTTATGTTTAAACCTGAGCTATTGTCACCTGCAGGCACCCTTAAAAACATGCGTTACGCTTTTGCGTACGGCGCAGATGCAGTCTATGCAGGTCAGCCTCGATATAGCCTTAGGGTTCGTAATAATGACTTCAAAATGGAAAACCTAGCAACAGGTATTAAAGAAGCCCACTCCCTTGGCAAAAAGCTATACGTGGTAAGCAATATTGCACCTCACAACGCCAAGCTAAAAACCTACATTAAAGACATGCAACCAGTGGTAGATATGCAGCCAGATGCGCTGATCATGTCTGATCCGGGCCTTATCATGATGGTGCGTGAAGCTTTCCCCGATCAAGTCGTACACTTGTCGGTACAGGCAAACGCGATTAACTGGGCGTCAGTGAAATTCTGGGAACAGCAAGGTATTAAACGCGTGATTTTGTCGCGCGAGTTATCGCTTGATGAAATTGAAGAAATTCGCCAACGCTGCCCTGACATCGAACTAGAAGTGTTTGTTCACGGCGCCCTATGCATGGCGTACTCTGGTCGCTGCCTGCTATCGGGTTACATCAACAAGCGCGATCCTAATCAGGGTACTTGCACCAATGCTTGTCGTTGGAAATACGATGTCCATGAAGCAAAAGAAACCGTTGAAGGCGACATTATCGCCGTACAGCCACAAGGTATCGTTGACCAACACGGCGTGCAAATTGAAAACCCAACATTAGGTGCGGGCAAACCATCTGACGAAGTTGTGCTGTTACAAGAGCCAGGTCGCCCTGGTGAATACATGCCAGCATTTGAAGATGAGCATGGCACTTATATTATGAATTCAAAAGACTTACGTGCAATTCAGCACGTTGAGCGCCTAACCAAGATGGGCGTGGATTCATTAAAAATTGAAGGTCGTACTAAGTCGTTCTACTACGTAGCACGTACAGCGCAGCTTTACCGTCAAGCCATTGAAGATGCCGCTGCGGGCAAAGACTTTGACCGCACCTTAATGCGTAACCTTGAAGGTTTAGCGCACCGCGGTTACACCGAGGGATTCCTGCGCCGCCATACCCATGATGAGTACCAAAACTACGACTATGGTTACTCAATTAGCGACAGCCAACAGTTTGTTGGTGAATTCACAGGTAAGCGTAATGATGCGGGCCTTGCTGAAATCGACGTTAAAAACAAGTTTAGCGTTGGTGACAGCGTTGAAGTGATGACGCCGCAAGGTAACATCAACCTAACCATTAAAGAGCTTATCAACCGCAAAGGTGAGTCAATTGAAGCGGGTTTAGGTTCTGGTCACTTTGTGTTCCTTGATGTGCCAGCAGAAGTGGATGTAGATAAAGCCATCTTAATGCGTAACCTACCTCAAGGTCAGGACACTCGTAATCCGCATCAAGCGGCAAAGGCGTAAGGTTAGGCATATGGCACTGCTAATCGATGATAGCTGCATTAACTGTGATATGTGTGAGCCTGAGTGCCCAAATCAGGCCATCACTATGGGTGAGGAGATCTACGAGATAGACCCAGACCTATGCACAGAATGTGTCGGTCATTACGACAAGCCAACCTGTGTGTCGGTTTGCCCTATCGACTGTATTGACCCAGATCCAAACCATCAAGAATCTCAAGATGAGCTGATGGTTAAATTTGGCATTATTACTGGCAAAATATAGCCGAGCAATATCGATTAAAAAAGCGCTTAATGCTAATAACATTAAGCGCTTTTTTATTAGGTTTAGCTTGGAAATTTGCTAATAGAACTCCAAGCTCGTAGCCTTGTGCTAACCCCTTTAGGCCATTGGCTTCAGAGCTTAGTGAATATCAAGCTGACCTTGCAAGGTCTGGATGGTAATCGCAAGCTTCTCAATGGCGATTTGTACAGGCTTTGGCATAGTATCTAGCTCAATACCTAACAATAAATTCTTCACCTCAAGCCCTAGCTCAGTATCACCTTCAATCAATAGCTTACGCTGGAAAAACAAGGTATCTGGGTCTTCTTTACCTGCAGCCACCAGCACTAGCTCTGGTACGTTGGCACTAAACACCACGTCACTGTCAGCCATTGGTCTTATCTGCAACTTGTTATTGTCTATCGATACCTCAAACGATAAGCCGATATCATCAACAACAATCCCTACCCACTTATGCTGTAAAAAATCGAGTTCTTGCAGCTTAATTTGCTCTGCAAGTAACAAGTTAAGTAGCTGGCTCAACAAGTCGAGTTTTAGCTTATCTGGCACTAAAGCTAGAGTTTGCCTGCTAAGTTTTGGCGCAAAAGTAAAAATATCTTTGGCGATTTTTTGAGTGATAGCCTGTGACATTGGATTCCCGCGATTAGAAGATTCAAAAAGCGCCATTTTACTGTGAGTTTATCAAGCGAAACCTGTTTTAAATCAATTCATTTACAGTCATTCACTTTTACACTCCATTTCTGCATAAAAACAAGAGCAATATCTATGGAATTACTTTGCCCAGCAGGCAATCTAGCATCAATGAAAGCGGCCTTTAATGCCGGCGCCGATGCGGTGTATTTAGGACTTAAAAACGATACCAATGCCCGCTCATTTGCTGGTTTAAACTTTAACGAGCAGCAACTCGCTAAAGCAATAGTGCTCGCTAAAAAACAGAATAAAAAAATCTTTCTCACGCTTAATACTTTCCCAAAACCAGGTGAAGAATCACGCTGGTATCAAGCGGTAGATATCGCTGCCGACCTTGGATTGGATGCTTTAATTGTGGCAGATTTATCCTTGCTTGATTATGCCGCCAGCAAACATAAACATTTACCTTTGCACTTATCTGTACAGGCCAGCGCTACCAACTTAGCTGCGCTGCAGTTCTACAAAGAAAACTTTAATATTGAGCGCGCTGTACTACCGCGAGTGCTGTCGATGAAGCAGGTAAAAGATCTCGCTAAAGTGAGTCCAGTAGATTTGGAAGTATTCGCTTTTGGTAGCTTGTGCATTATGGCGGAAGGTCGCTGCCACTTATCCTCTTATGTGACGGGACAATCACCCAATACAGGCGGCTCATGCTCACCAGCGCAGCATGTACGATGGCAAGATGATGGCGACGACAAACTCACTCGTTTAAATGAAGTGCTGATTGAGCGCTCAAGTAAAGATCAGCACCTTGGCTACCCTGTGGTATGTAAAGGTCGCTATCTCAGCGAGCATACACATGAGCCACAACACCTGCTCGAATCCCCTACTAGCCTCAATACCCTAAGCCTGCTTCCTGAGCTTGCTCAGGCTGGCATACGTTCTCTCAAAATTGAGGGACGCCAACGCAGCCCAGCCTATGTTGCCCAAGTAGCTAAAGTATGGCGTGAAGCCATTGACAGCTACCTGCGCTCACCCGAGCAGTTTGTATCACAAGCAAGCTGGGATCAGGCACTTGCCAAGGTATCTGAAGGTCAAATCACCACACTTGGGGTCTATGCCCGCCAATGGCAGTAGCGAGTAACACAATGAAAATATCTCTAGCCCCAATTCATTACTGCTGGTCAAAAGCAGATACTGAACACTTTTACAATCAGGTAGCTCAAAGCAAGGTAGACACGGTTTATCTAGGTGAAACCGTCTGCAGCAGGCGCCGCGAGCTAAAGTTTAAAGACTATCTTGCCATTGCCCATCAACTTAGCGATGCAGGTAAAAATGTTGTTCTGTCTACCATGGCGCTCATTGAAGCCCAGTCAGAGCTTACTGAGCTTAAGCGTTACGTCGACAATGGCCAATGGCAAATTGAAGCCAATGATATGGCAGGGGTTCAACTAGCTAGTCAGGCAAAGCTTGGCTTTGTTTGCGGCCCGACAATCAACAACTACAACCGTGCCTCACTTGAGCTATTACATAAACAGGGTATGACTCGTTTTGTCATGCCTTATGAACTGTCTAAAGCCTGGCTCGATAACGTGATGACGCCCAAGCCTGCATTTGAAGTAGAAGTATTCGGTTTTGGTCATATCCCATTAGCGCACTCAGCAAGATGCTTTACCGCTAAGCACTTCAATCTAAATAAAGACAACTGCCAAACCATCTGTCAGCAGCACCCAAAAGGGCTGTTGGTTCAGACTCAGGACAATCAACCACTACTAAGGCTCAATGGCATTCAAACTCAATCAGCCAGGTGCATCAACTTGTTATCTGAATTGGATGATATGAAGCAAATGGGTATCGACTATTGGCGTTTATCAGCAAGAAGCATTGATGATCTTGTCATTGCTGAACAGGCATTTGAGCAGCTTGCAGCACCGGCGATCTCAAAAGCTGACGAGCTTCAATCCCATGAGTTGGGCATAAATCAAAACACTCAATTAGATTGCAATGGTTATTGGTTTGGGCAAGCTGGTATGACTTCGCAAACAAGCTAGGGATATTTCAACATAACTGTGTGCGCAGCGATTAGCGATAACTGCTGCGCACAGCATTTAGTTTAATAATTGCTGTAGTAACTACACACGCCAAACTACTCCAGTAAGTCATGGCTTGCCACCAAATCTCAGGTTTTGGTGAGATAGACGTGATTTGGTCGACAACGATAAGGTAATTAAGCAGTGGTTTTGACTGCGACATTTCAATGTATTGTGGGATAACCAATAAAGCGACATGGGCAACAACCACCCAAAACGCAATAACTCTAGCTAACCACATCAGCTTCGGCGATAAGTATTTGCTAACACTCAATAAACTCACCGCTAATAAAACGCCTGAACAAAGATAAGCAAATACCGCATTCATATGCAGGTGGTGCACATTCATAGGGAACAAACCCGTAGCGGCTAACGTGATAAACTGCAAAGCTAAAGCAAACCAAAAGACGCCGTGAGCGACGCCTTTTGATAATTGCAATGCCAGTAAACAGCTTAGAGCAACACTTAAACTACCAAAAAATAATCCACCATTTAAAAAAACCGCTGCAGGCGATTTTGAGTAGGTACCCAGCTCGCTTAAACTGGTGCGCGCCATAAACTCAGGGATATGCAACAGACTGTCGACCTCAATCAAAATGGCAATAGCCCATCCTAGTGCAATCCCAAATATCCCTAGGGCACCGAAGCGAAATGCTAGATTTGAAATTCTTTTTTGTTGTGTCATCAGTATGCTTTTATTTTTTAACAACTCTAGCTTAACTCAAGTTGAACAAAAAAAAATGGGGCTGCCTCTTGCTTTCACGTAAAGTTAATCAGTTTTTCGTTCAGTAATTATACTACTGGCTATACTCGTTATTAATTTCATTCTAAGTTCCATGATGTGGCAACTGGAACTGACATGCTCAAAACAAAAAAATAACGCCCCACCAAGTAACATACATCTCACACCAAACAAAACACCCACAAACCAGTGGTAAACATTTATTTAACACATTGATTGTTATATATTTTAATATGTGAACCAGACAGCAAAATAACTAATCACTTTAAGCAAATAAATATTCAAACCACTAATCATTTTACTTCAAACTATATTGAGAGTAATCTTGCGCCCTTATGGGAAGGAACTCCTACCTAACTGCGACGGCAAGCTAAACGCAACCTCAGTTGCACTTAAGAACAAAGGCCAAATAAAGTGACCACACAAAAACAACAACACAGTTTAAAAACCATACTGACCTTTTTGATCCCATCAATCATAGGTCTGTTATTATTTATGACACCGATTAGTCATAACGATGCAATCACGATTCCAATTGCAGTATTGTCAAAAGGTGTGCAAGCCTACTTTGGCGATATCATTCCAGCCATTGCAACTGGCATTGTCGTGTTAATGGCTTTAGTCACTATAGTTGTGAAAGTCAGCCAACCGAAACAAGTCACTCAAAGCCACTTTCTCAATACCTTACTTAACGTATCGCCATTTTGGAGCGTAGTACGTGTTTTCGGTGCTATTTTCATTGTGATGGCACAATTTCAGATTGGCCCTGAACCAATCATTTCGGGGGCAACAGGTGGATTTGTACTAAACGACTTGATCCCAACACTCTTCTCAGTATTTATCTTTGCAGGTATGTTACTCCCACTACTGCTCAACTTTGGCTTGCTAGAGTTTTTTGGCACTTTGCTAACCAAAATCATGCGCCCGGTATTTAATCTTCCGGGTCGTAGTGCGGTTAACTGTATGGCTTCATGGTTAGGCGATGGCAGTGTTGGTATTTTGATGACCAATAAGCAATACGAAACAAACTTCTACACTCAAAGAGAAGCTGCTGTAATCGGTACCTCTTTCTCGGCGGTATCCATTACCTTTAGTCTGGTAGTAATTTCACAAGTTAAGCTTGAGCACTTATTCGTACCTTTTTACATAACTGTCTGTTTAGCCGGTATTATTGCTGCGATCATAGTACCTAAGCTGCCACCTCTGTCTTGGAAGAAAGATGAATACATCGATGGTAGTGAAGCCAAACAAGATAGCGAAAGCATTCCTACCGAACATGGAATTTTTAGTTGGGGCTTTGGTCTAGCGCTAAAACGCGCAGAGAAAGCGGGCGGCGTGAAACAACTTTTATCTGAAGGTTCGAAGAATGCCATTGATATGGTCTTTGGCGTTATCCCTGTTGTCATGGCGATTGGTACAGTTGCATTGATTCTAGCTGAACATACGCCAATCTTTACCTACCTAGGCATGCCATTTATTCCGCTGCTAGAGCTATTGCAAATCCCTGAAGCAAGTGCTGCCTCGCAAACGATTGTGGTGGGGTTTGCGGATATGTTCATTCCGTCAATTCTTGCAAGCTCAATTGAGTCAGATCTCACTCGCTTTGTGATTGCTGCGCTATCAGTCACTCAGCTGATTTATATGAGTGAAGTGGGTGCGCTACTGATTGGTAGTAAGATCCCGGTTAACTTCTTCGAGTTATTTATGGTATTTATCCTACGTACTCTGGTCACCCTACCTGTGATTGCCCTAATGGGTCACCTATTGGTATAAAACCTGACCTAACAAGCGGCTTTGCGCAGAGCCTAAAACCTTAAAAGGAGCACTTCGGTGCTCCTTTTGTATTTCATTGATTTTCTCGCAATTATTCAAATTCCACCTACACTTATTTCAGTATCGTTAATACCTTTTACTGAAATAGGAATTGTGCTTGAAAGCGCTTGTAAACTCCCTCAGCCAACTTTGTTTAACCTTGTTGGCCACTCTTGCTTTGAGTGGTCAAGTTGCCGCATCTATACAGTTTGAAACCCTAGCAGCTGAGCACGGTTTATCGATGAATACAGTCAACGATCTAGTTACAGATCAAAGTGGCTATTTGTGGGTCGCGACGCAAGCAGGGCTAAATCGTTACAATGGCGCTGAAATCAAAGTCTATTTAAAAAATGGCAACTCGGGCCCATCAGCCAACCACATAAGCCACCTTTACTACAGTAAGAGCGGACGACTCTGGCTGAGTACCTTAAGCGATGGTATTAATCGCTATGACCACAAAAACGATGCCTTTGAGCATTTTAAAGATGTCACTGATCTGCCACAAACTGGTATACAAGCTATTAGCGAAGACAATGAAGGAAACATCTGGTTCGGTAGTGACCAAGGGATTTTTATCTTTGACCCTAAATCTCTCAATGTCACTAGCCAATATAAACTTAATCAAGCCAATTTAAGTGGTGAGAATATCTCCCACATCTACTTTGACGATTTAAAACGGGTGTGGGTAGCGCACGAAAATGGGCTGCAGCTATTTGATAGTCATGCCAAGCGATTTCATGGTTTTCAACACCCTGCCTTAAATCAACCGATTCACGCTATCACTCAGGGAGAAGACCACAGGTTATGGGTCGCCAATGAGCAAGATGCGCTAATTTGTGTATCACTACTTGAAGATCAATACAGCAACCCATTAGTTGAGCTTAAACAAGATGTGTTACCAGCAAGCCTAACGGGCTTTGCAATAAGTGATCTACAGCAAGACAGACAAAATAATTTATGGATCGCATTTGCAAATGCAGGCCTAGGATGGCTTAGTCAGGACAGAAGTGAATTTAAACACCTCAAATACGAGCCGGGCAATATCACTAGCCTGCGCAGCACGGCAATGACCAAACTCTGGCTTGACGAAGAAAACCAATTGTGGATAGGCAGCAAAGGCGATGGTTTAAGCAAGACCTACCTCAATGGCTTGGTTTTTAACACTATCAATCAATACAGCTTTGACAACCATAACCTGCTTGATACCGACATACGTAGCATCTATCGAGACAGCAGTAATCAGCTATGGATAGGCACTGCTCAAGGTTTGTATTTAGCAGATGAGTCTGCAGACAAACAAATCACTGGGTTTAGCCGCTTTGAACATCCTGATTTTAATCCTTACAGCTTTATTAGTTTCATTAAACAAGACGCCGAAGGGACGTATTGGATAGGTACCCGAGGTGAAGGCCTATACCTGTATGACAGTCACAATGCCCATATCAAGCAGTATCGCCACAACGCCAGCGACCCAAAAACCATAGCTAGTGACTACCTCTACAGCCTGTATTTTGATAATCAGCAACAAGCCTGGGTGACGACTAAAGATGGCGGTTTAAGCCTATTCTTGGGGCAAGAAAATGGATTTCGAACCTGGGCTGCAAGTAGCGATGATAGTTATGGATTGCCAATCAACGAGGTGACAAACGTTCTTCAGGACGATGCAAACAACTACTGGGTTTTAACCTATGGCGGCGGCCTTATTCAGATGACGCCCCAAGGTAAAATGACCGAATATTCGCCGCAAACACTGCCACAGTTCCCCAGCAAGCACCTATTTAAAGCTTATATCATTGACGAAAAGCTATGGATTTCCTCCAGCGATGGCGTTTTTGCTTTCGACCCGAATAGCAAACAGGTACAACTATTAAATAAAGACTCAGGCTTAATCGACAATGTTGCCTACCTCATGTTGAAAGACAATATTGATCAGCTTTGGATTGGCACCTCGAACGGTTTATCTGTCTATAATCCCAAAGAAAATTCCTACAAAAACTATACCGATATCGACGGACTGCAGGCGAACGAATTTAACTTTGGCGCAGGTTTTGTAGATAGTGATAATCGCGTTTATTTAGGCGGCATTAACGGATTCAACCATATACTAGTATCTGCATTACCGCCTATTCGCGCGCCAAAAACACCGGTTATTGACGAGTTTCTATTGCTCAGCAAAGTACAGCAATTAGGCCCGAATAATCGCTTCTCACAAGCAGGCTATATTGGTTATGCAAAAATGCTTAACCTCAGTCATAAAGATGCCCTGTTTGCATTTAAATTCCATAGTGTGCACCTGCATCACGCGAGTCAAATCAGCTATGAGTATCGAATGCAAGGTCTACATAACCAATGGTTTAGTGACCAAAATAGTTACAGGGCACATTTTACCGGGCTCGCGCCAGGGCAGTATCAATTTCAAGTTAGAGCTCGTAACATCAACCAACAATATAGCCCTACCAGAACCTTAGATATTTATATCGCTCCTGCACCATGGCAAACCTGGTGGGCTTATCTACTCTATCTTTTAGCTGCAACAGTAATTGTGTGGTTACTCGTTTCAATGCAGCTAAAGAAGTTTCGAACCAAGGTTGAAATGATGGAAAAAGTCGCTAAAAGTGAACAGCGACTGCAACTTTCATTATGGGGCAGCGGAGATGAGTTTTGGGACTGGGATTTAGCCGCAAAGAAAGCAATACGTTCCAATGTATTCTTAACCTACCCCGAGGTTGAAAAAAATTTAGCGCACACTCTAAACACTGTCGTGCACCCAGATGATTTACTTGAGGTTCAATCCGATATTGAAAAGTGCCTTAAACTTGGCAAACAAGATTTTGAGTTGACCTATCGTGGTTTAGGACTTGATGGTTCTTGGATTTGGGTACTTAACCGCGGCAAAGTTGTTGAGCGAGATGAACAAGGCAGACCCAAGCGCATAACAGGCACAATCAAGAACATTCAAACCTTGAAAGAAACCGAGGCACAGCTAAAAGCGCTCAACATTGAGCTAGAGGATAGAGTTAAAGCACGAACAGAAGAGCTTCAGCTCACGCGTGACGAACTCATCGACAAAGAAAAAATGGCAACGCTTGGCGGCCTAGTGGCCAGTATTACTCATGAAATAAATACACCTATTGGGATCAGCGTGACCGCGATATCGCACCTTGCAGATAGCGTTGACGAGTTTAACCGCAAATATGATGCTGGAGAGGTATCCCATGAAGACTTCCAAGCTTATCAAGACGAAGTGGCAGACTGTACTAAGCTGGTGCTGTCTAACCTTAACCGCGCATCAACATTAATCCAAAGCTTTAAGAAGGTATCGGTAGATCAATCCCATGAAGACTTGCGCGACTTCAACCTTAAACATTATCTCGATGAAATTTTTGTTTCACTTAAACCATTACTGTCACGTACGCCACACAGTTATCATTACGAGTGCCCTGAAGATATTGTGCTTCACAGTCACCCTGGCGCCTTCTATCAAATCATCAGTAATTTAATAAACAACTCTATTATCCATGGTTTTAAGCAGGGCGAATCAGGTAATTTGTCACTAACGTTTGTGGAGCACCAAGATGGGCTCACAATGACCTACCAAGATGATGGCCATGGCATGACGGAATCAGTAAAACAGCAAATATTCACCCCTTTCTTTACCACCAAGCGAGGTAAAGGCGGTAGCGGCCTTGGGATGAACATTTTATTTAATTTGGTTAATCAGGTGCTAAAAGGCAAAGTTGACCTTATTACTGAGCCAGAAAAAGGTGCTAAGTTTGTGATAGAGCTACCAAAACAAATCTACTCCTCAGAGGTACATAAGGACTGATTTTGACGTATGATACTTATAAACTCCTTTTACTCTTAAGGACGTAACCATGGATGAGCGACGTAAGTTTTCACGAACCCTATTTGCAGCCAGTGCCTACATTATCCAGACGGATCAATCTTGGCGCACTAAAATCCTTGATTTGAGTTTAAACGGCGCACTGGTAAAACGCCCTGATAATTTTACTGGTCAGGTAAATACAGGATTCAAGCTAGAATTTATTTTGCCAGACTCGGACGTTGAGTTGCATATGGAGACCACTTTAATCCATAAAACTCCTGAATATTTAGGATTAAAGTGCCATCACATTGATGTAGAAAGCATTAGTCACTTGCGCCGGATCATTGAACTCAATGTCGGGGATGCCGAGCTACTTAATCGTGAAATTGAGCTACTAGCCGAGTTAAAAGACAACGAATAACGAGTGCGATAGCATGCTCCCTATATTGGTTGGAGCGATTCATACCCCAAAGCGCTCTTTTGAGCGCTTTTTTGCATTGACTGTATTCCGCTCTACATTATCTCGCGAGCATAATTTATAACGCTTCTAATGCTTGAGCTAATTTAGTCACACCTATCACTTCCATGCCCTCTGGCGCTTTTTTTGGCATATTCGCTTTAGGGACAATCGCACGTTTAAAGCCATGCTTAGCCGCCTCAATCAAACGCTCCTGCCCATTCGGCACAGGCCTAATCTCGCCAGACAACCCCACCTCACCAAATACCACTAGCTCAGGTGACATAATCTCACCACGAAAGCTTGAAACCATAGCTAACAACAAGGTTAAGTCCGCACTGGTTTCGCTGACTTTAACGCCGCCGACCACGTTGACGAATACGTCTTGATCTGACATTTGCAAGCCACCGTGACGATGCATAACCGCAAGCAACATCGCTAAGCGGTTAGCATCCATACCAACTGCAACCCGGCGCGGGTTCGCCATGGCGGAATTATCCACAAGTACCTGCAATTCCACCAACAAAGGGCGCGTGCCTTCCCACACAACCATCACCAATGAGCCAGAGCTTGCCTCCTCGCGAGACAAAAAAATTGCCGACGGATTCGCCACTTCTTTTAAACCACGCTCGGTCATGGCAAATACACCTAGCTCGTTGATCGCACCAAAACGGTTTTTATGTGAGCGTAAGGTGCGATAGCGACTATCACTATCGCCTTCAAACATCACCGAGCAGTCAATACAGTGCTCCAACACTTTAGGACCAGCTAAGCTACCATCTTTAGTAACATGGCCCACCATAATCACCGCAATGCCCTGCTGCTTAGCAAAGCGCGTTAAATACGACGCCGACTCCCGCACCTGAGACACACTGCCAGGTGAAGACTGAATATCAGCCATATGCATTACCTGAATCGAGTCCACCACCATAATTTTTGGCTTTTCATTTAAGGCAATATCGCAAATAGCTTCTACCGAAGTCTCAGAGAGCATGCGAAGTTTTTGTGTTGGCAGTCCTAATCGGTGAGCGCGCATGGCGACCTGTTGCAGTGACTCCTCACCCGTTACGTACAGTGCATTCATCGACTCGGATAACTGACACAGGGTTTGCAGTAGCAAGGTACTTTTACCGGCGCCAGGATGACCACCAATTAAAATCGCGCTGCCTGGCACAATACCACCACCAAGCACTCTGTCGAACTCGCCAAAGCTACTGGCAATACGCGGCAGCTCAGACAAGTCAATTTGATCTAAGGTTTGTACGTGATTACTGGTTTGCCCTGCATAGCCAGAAAATTGATGAGTACGCTTCGCGCTTGAGCTGCCTAAACGTACTTCGGTAATCGTATTCCACTCGTTACATGCGCTACATTGACCTTGCCAGCGGGGAAAGTCTTGTCCACACTCATTACAAACGTATGCGGTCTTATTTTTTGCCATAAGTCTCTATCTTGTTTTTACTTGGCTCCGACACATAAGATTATCTAAAGATTGGAAAAACATTATCTCACCTGAGATAATCAAGTATCGCCTTTGTCTGCCGATAAGACTATCAGCCGCACTGACAATAATCATTAAAAAACTAATCAATAAAACGATGCCAGAATGAGTTTAGACAATCACAGCGAATTAATTGAACAGTTAAAACCCTTGATGATGGAGCCTGACTTCGCCGACATCTTCGAGCAATTAACCGCGGGTGAAAGCAACTCTAGCCGTTTTTTGATAAAAATGGAGCTAAACCGCATCACTGCGGCGTGTACGCGTATTATTGATTTGCGCGATAAATCTGAGCTGCCATGTGAAGAGGTGACCATAGCCGAGCAGCGTCATTTTCTTGATGAACCTGCCAAAGAAGCGTTATTAAGTGCCCTGCCTCTCTATCGCAACAAGTACACCCTTGGGGTTTATGAGCATGTGATTGAGTCTCACCGTCAACGCAGAGCCAAAGCTAGAGACACGGTTAATGAAGCGGAATCGCCTACTAACCAATTTTTGGTTCCGGGTGTGGTTTTAGGCAGCTATTTTCACCGCAGCGAAGAGCGGATGAACTACAGCATTAAGATTGAGGCCAGCCAGGCAAACGGCGCGAAAACATTTGGCGCTACGCTGGATTTATCTGTCGGTGGTGCCCGCGTCAAATTACCGATTAAGCATAGATTTGATCAAGATGAGCCACTTAAGGTCAAACTACTGGACTTGAATGAAGAGTTCTTCTTTGAAGATTTACAACATGGCGTTGACTATCAAATCGTCAATATCGAAAACAAAGACAACAATGCCATATTTCGCCTTAAACGCGTCGGCGGCGGTAAAGAGCTAGATCAGGTCATTACTCAGCTAATTCGCGGCTACAAGTTTCGCTATAAAGTTGACATTAACGACGTAAATGTAACGGCAAAAGGCTTAGGCCATGAGCGTCACTACCTACCGCTGCAGCCTCATTTACCGCTGTTTATCGCCATGGTTAATGGCAGACCGCAGATCACTCATGAGCTGCTTGCTAGAGGTAACCAACCGCTCCAGCATTACTTCTCTGATGAAAATAACGTTAGCCAGCTACCTGAACTGCTCACCTTTAAACGCCTGGTTAATCTGGTTAAACAACCGACAAACCCCGATCATCATTTGATGTTTTGCTTTACCCACAATGCCAACGGGCAACTGAGGTTTTACTCAGCAACCCTTGCTGAGCTTAAAGAGCACGATAGCCTGCCTCTGTTTTTAGGTTTTAGTGCTTCAAAAGCAAGCTGGCGGGTATTTAAGGTCACAGTACAAAAGATCGATCACAGTAAAAACTACAAAACCTCAACCTTGCCCGGTGAAGATCAACGCTACGCAAGCCTCACTGAAACTGAGTTGGCTAAGTTCACTCACGTACTACAACTTATTGACCTTACCAATGAAGATATAAAAGCGCAGTATAAGCAGTGGTTTAATAACGATAACGTCAATAAACTCAAAGTTTTCACCCAGAAAAAAGTCGCCAAAGATACCATTAGAAAAGTATCCATGCCTTTTAGCGAACGCCGCCGTGAAGCACGCTTTGCCTTTAAAACTCTGGTGCATGTGCTGCAAAATGGCAAGAAAGCGGTGGGGATTACCCATGATATATCGAGTCGCGGCTTACAGGTTTATTTAGATGAACCAATTGACTTCCAATTTCCTGCAGAGGTTCAACTTAGCTTCCCTAGGCTGCAAACCATGGCTGGGAAAACCGATCTGAGTAATCAGCCCTACCAATTACTGCGTGCTCGCCAGAATGGACAGATCTTGCATCTTAGTGCCAATATCGGTCATAGCACTCACAATGGCGTTGAGTTTCTCAATAAACTCATCGTCCACAACAAAGAAAAGCTCGCTCAGCTATCTGACACCCAAGGAGAGCAGAAAGAGCTCGCTGATGGCATGAAAAACTTAGCGATGAGGCAACTGGTGGGTGTGCCTTACTTTATTGAAAAGACCGCTAAGAACCTGCAAATGGGCTGTTTAGGAGTAGGCACAAAACCTGATGAAATAAGTCATTTATTTGCTCAAAATGCTGACAAAGTTTTGCAATACGACATGACACCTCTGCTGGACAATGGTGTTTTAAAAGAACACATTCTTGACCCTATTAAGGCAATGAAACCCACTCATGATATGGACTTTTTTGAGGTGTTCATTCAGCTTACAAAACATGCGCGCGGCAACATTCATTTAGTTTGTCAGGTGGTGTCTGAGTTTGAATCGAGTGAATCACAAGCTTTGTTCATCAAGCAGAGTAAATCGACGGGTAAATTTATGGCACTGCGAGTTTACCGAGGCGCAACAGGCAAGCCAGATATGAAGTACATTCGCCGCGAGTTAGAATTTATCAATGTCCACGCACCTCATAGGGCAAAACAACTGGAAGAACAGCTTTGGCGCGTGGTGGGTACTGGTGAGTTGATTGATATTACCGCCGAGGTTGAGCTACGCTTTCCTGAGCTTAATCAGTAATAGCAACGCTCCGCTGCTAACTAATATATTTCAGTCCAAAAATACTTTTGCACCTCAACCAAGATCATGCGCTAAGTACCACTGACGGATCTGCACAAAATGATCGTCAATGGCATGAGGGGCGGTAAGCATAGATGCATGATCATAATCATCAAGATAACCATTTCGCTTAGCTAGCAAGGTATACTTAGCCTCGTTTAGGCCACACTCTGCCAGCATATCTTGTACATCAGATGGATTACCTAACACGCGATCTTTTTTAGCCGCAATAAACCAGGTTTTAGGCCAGTTAACATCTACAGCAGCCTGACGGTAGTCAAAACCATCATCAGTGTCTATCCAGTCACCTCGTACCCAATCTATGGTATTGCTAAGCGAGGCTCGGGTTTCATTATCCATACCCATTTTAAGCTTTTGCGCATTCAAAAAACCGGTCTTTTTAGCATAGGCTGGTGCCAGTCGATTCCACACCAAATCCACCATTAACCATTTGCGCCAGTTCTGAACCTTAATGGTTCGCTTAGTACCAAAGGTCAGTAGTGACAATACACTTTGCTGAATATGCTCAAAGCGCACGATACAGCTCGCCATTAACACGCCGCCCCATGAATGGGCACACCAATGCACTTTTTGCTCAAGAGGATGACGCTTTAAAATAAACGCTTGTGCTAGCGGCAGTTGTTCTTTAATCACATCGCTTTGCCCAAGGTTAAAATCACGGCTAATTGGAGGCTCGCTTAAACCGCGCCCAGCACTATCAAGCACATAAACATCAAACCCAGCTTTTGCTAAAAAACACGCTAAGCCCTTACCTTTATCGCTATAAAACACCTTGCCGTTAGACATAGCGCCATGCAGCATCAAAATGGGTGGATGATTATGTGTAGCTAGCTTTGGGGCAATGTGGCGTAAATGCAGCTGCCCTTGACGGTAAGGAAGGAATAATGACTCTTGTTTAATAGCTAGATTCAAAACAGGGTAAAATTTAATTAGAGTGATAATACTAAACTAGCGTTTCAATTGCCCAAGCGCAACCGCTTAGGCAATAAGGCGCTTTCAAAACAAAACCTTTTAACTCACTGTTGGTCCAGTACAGAAACTAGCCCAGTAAAGAGATTAGCCCTGTAAACAGAATACCAGCGCGCGCATATCTAGCCTATCGATAGCAATATCGGCTTGCTGTTTTAATTTAGGTTTCGCGTGAAATGCCAAGCCTAAATCAGCCTGATTAATCATAGGAATATCGTTAGCACCATCACCAATTGCAACACGCTGCCCGCACCCTATACCCCATTGCTCAGCCATACGTACCACCACATCGGCTTTGTACTGAGCGTCGACTACATCGCCCGTAACGGTGCCATTAAGCGTGCCGCTTTCAATCACCAGCTCATTGGCAAACGCGGCATCTAAACCCAGTTTTTGCTTTAAGTCGTTCACAAAAGGTGTAAAGCCACCAGATGCAACCACTAACTTCCACTGGTGCTGCTTAAGCTCACTAAGCGAATCCTCAAGCCCTGGCATAATCGGTAAATTAGCGCAAAGCTCAGTAATAATTGCCTCATCAGCACCAGCAAGTTTACTCACTCTGGTGCGCAGGCTTTGCTCAAAATCAAGCTCTCCACGCATGGCCTGAGCCGTCACTTCAGCGACCGCATCACCTACTCCAGCCATCGCGGCTAACTCGTCAATACACTCAATTTCAATGGCTGTCGAGTCCATATCCATCACTAGCAAACCTGGCTGAGCGAGTTTTGCTAAAGGCTGAGTCACCCAAAAATATTGCGCTAAACTTGAGCTGGGAAAATCAGCTACCACGTCTTGATGTTGAGCATTAAATGTCAGCTCAAAGCCAAGGTAACTGTTACTACGCGTTAGCAAACATATCGAATAGTTTGATGTTACTCGTGTCAATGTTAGCTTTGCCAACCAGTTATCAAGCGCGGCGCAGGTATCAGTATCACTTGGGTCAAACACCACTCGCAATTGAGCGCTTGTAGCTGAGCTTATTTTATCGAATTGAGATTCCTGATAGCGGCTAACTTGCCCGTGTTCAAGGTCTAAAACACTTGTTGTTTGCTTGGTTAACCAATTTAGAACGCTAACTTCAACCACAATATACTCCGCTGTTATCACTGCTAGTCTGCTTTACTAGCGTTATTGTTACATAGGGAAATGAATGACGGTTTATTCTCATCAGCACGATATATCGCTGTAAGGACTCAGCTGTAACAAGAATAAAATAAACACACCTTCAGCCGTGAATACCATTGCTTTTCGCTTTGGATAACATAAACTTATTATGCTCTTGATACTCTTTCCACTAAGTGCTCTTTAGCCAAAAAATATAAGCGTGACTTGAAAGCTAGCTTAAAACTTACATTCTCTAGTGAGTCTAGTAGGCGTCATACCTCGGCTCGAACCACTCACATTAAACAGAATAATAACTGAGGATTAAAGTGATATTTGTTAAAGGTCTTAAGAAAAGGCAACAGTTTAGCCGCCTGCTCCAAGTCATCTCAGCAATCGCGTTGATTTTTGGCTTAGTGAACCTTTGGCAAACCAGTCTTAAAAACGGCCAAGAGTTAATACAATCCCAAACTGAAATCATGGCAAGGTTACTGGCTAAACAGGTGGCGACGGGCGCTGCACCCGCTATGTACCTGCAAAATGATGAGCAGCTGCAATGGTTGGCAAACTCGTTAACTCAAGACCCAAAAGTGGTTTCAATCCATATATATAGCTCACAAGGATTGCGTCTAGCCTTCTCGCAAAGTCTCACCTACGAAGAATACGCGGCTAATTCAGACGAAATGAAGCGCTTACTGCAAAGCTACCCACCACTTATCGAAAATGTCATCCAAAATGGTAATAATCTGGGTTATGTTGAAATTCGTCTCAACCTAAAACACTTCTTTGAAGAAATTAAGGTGCTACATGAAAAGAGCATGGAGCTGCAGCAAATGATGTTGGTTGTCGCGGGGGTAATTGGTTTAATGCTATCGCGCGCGCTATCGTTTAAGCGGGCTGACTTTATGCGTAGACGCACCCGCGCAAAAACTAGGCTTGCGCCAACTAAGGTAAGAAAAAAGGCGACAAAATCAGCGAAGAAACGCGCTAAAGGTAAAGCACAACAGACAGAAGTTGAAGCTAAGCCCAAATAATCGCAGCAGTTAAAACAGCAACAAAAAAGGGCTCTATGAGCCCTTTTCTAATTCATTCAACTAATTAAAGCTAATGATTATAGGTCAACCGCAGCATCTAATGTCATGATAATCATGTCATTGAAAGTCGTTTGACGCTCATCAGAAGTGGTTTGTTCACCAGTACGGATGTGGTCAGAAACGGTTACAACACACAGCGCTTTAGCACCTAGTTCGTGTGCTACGCCGTATAGACCAGCAGCTTCCATTTCTACACCAAGAACGCCCATGCGCTCCATTACGTCAAACATTTCTGGGTCTGGCGTGTAGAATAGATCAGCAGAGAATACATTACCCACTTTTGTCTTAATATCATGCTTTTTAGCAGATTCAACAACAGCGCTTAGTAGACTGTAGTCAGCAATTGCCGCAAAATCTTGGTTTTTAAAACGTAAACGGTTTGCTTGTGAATCAGTACAAGCACCCATACCGATGATCACGTCGCGAAGCTTAACGTCAGCACTAATCGCGCCACAACTACCAACACGGATTAGGTTTTTAACACCGTATTCTTTGATTAGCTCGTGAGCATAGATAGAGCAAGATGGAATGCCCATACCACTACCCATAACAGAGATACGCTTACCTTTGTAAGTACCAGTAAAACCTAGCATGTTACGTACGTCAGTCACTTGCTCTACATCTTCTAAGAAAGTCTCAGCAATGTACTTAGCGCGTAGTGGATCGCCAGGAAATAAAACGGTTTCAGCAAATGCGCCTTCAGCTGCATTAATGTGTGGTGTTGCCATGAATATAACCCCTATGTTTCTTTAAATATTCAACTTATGAGCCCACATGCTGTTATTCGCAAGTTAGTTGGGCTCATGATTAAATGTGTTGTTGGTAAAGCCGTTAAATGAACGACTCACCGTAATCCATTGCAGGTAAACCAAAGTAACTTGCAATAGACTGACCAATATCAGCAAATGAATTACGACGCCCTAATGAGCCAGCAGCTAAACCGCCACCTAGCGCCAGTACTGGCACGTGTTCGCGGGTGTGGTCGGTGCCTTGCCAAGATGGGTCACAGCCGTGATCAGCGGTGAAAATCACCAAATCATCTGGCTGCAAAATTTCAAATAGCTCAGGTAAACGTGAGTCGAAATACTCTAGCGCTTTGGCATAACCGGCAATGTCGCGGCGGTGACCATAATGCGAGTCAAAATCAACAAAGTTAGTAAACACGATAGTGTTGTCACCTGCGCGTTTAACCTGCTCAAGTGTGCTATCAAACAGCTGCTCTAAACCGTTCGCCTTGAACTTTTGCGTAATACCGCAGTTAGCGTAGATATCAGCAATCTTACCGATAGAAACCACTTCACCGCCGGCCTCTTTTAGCTTATCGAGCACAGTTGGCGCAGGAGGTTGAACCGCATAATCATGACGATTGCCAGTACGAGCAAAGTCACTTGCATCGCTGCCCACAAATGGACGAGCGATAACGCGGCCAATGTTGTATGGCTCAAGCTCTTCACGAGCGATTTCACACAAGCGATACAAGTTCTCAAGCCCAAACGTCTCTTCGTGACAAGCAATCTGAAACACAGAGTCAGCAGAAGTATAGAAAATCGGCTTGCCGGTTTTCATGTGCTCTTCACCCAGCTTTTCTAGGATCACAGTACCCGATGAATGGCAGTTACCTAAAAAGCCATCTAGCCCTGCTCGCTCGAGAATTTTATCGGTGAGCTCAGTTGGGAATGAGTTTTCAACGTCTTTGAAATAACCCCATTCATACAATACTGGCACACCAGCCATTTCCCAGTGACCACTTGGAGTGTCTTTACCTGAACTTAGCTCTTTAGCGTGGCCGTATGCACCTATCACTTCAACTTTATCGTCAAAGCCATCAGCAAACTTACCGGTTGACTCAAAACCTGCGTGACCTAGACCAAGCTTAGCTAGATTTGGCAGAGTTAGCGGGCCGCTGCGGCCATCTTCAGCCTCGCCCTGTGCACACGCCTTGGCAATATGACCAAAGGTGTCAGAGCCAACATCACCGAATTTATCGGCATCTTCTGTCGCACCTAAGCCGAAAGAATCTAGCATTAAAATAAATGTACGTTTCATAACTTTACCTCTTAGCAATCGCCGTGGCGGATATAGCGGTAAATTTCTGGTGTCGCCTCAGGCGCTGTATCGGCAATAATAATTGCTGCTTTCACCGCTTGCTCGGCCTCTTCAAAAGCCCCTTGCGTTTGTGCATGTATCACTGCAATCGGTTTGTCTGCATTAACTTGACTGCCAAGCGCTGCAACATCTGAAAGACCTACGCTGTAATCTAACGCATCACCAGGTTTACGACGTCCGCCACCTAATGTCACCACAGATAGTCCAAGCTCACGGGTGTCCATTTGATTTACAAAGCCAGCTTTATCTGCATAAACAGGTTTAATGATGCCAGCTTTTGGTAGGTACTTGTCATACGCTTCAACAAAATCTGTTGGCCCGCCTAATCCTGATACCATTTTAGCGAACTTTTCAGCCGCTAAACCATTATCTAGTACCATGTTGAGTTTATTTCGTGCTTCCGTCTCATCCTTGGCCAGTCCGCCAAGTTGCAACATTTCTGCACACAGTCCCATGGTGACTTCATAAAGACGCGGATTACGATACTCGCCGGTTAAAAATTGAATAGCCTCTTTTACTTCAAGTGCGTTACCTGCACATGAAGCTAACACTTGATTCATGTCGGTTAGCAAGGCGGTAGTTTTAGTGCCTGCGCCGTTAGCCACTGCAGTGATACTCTTAGCAAGCTCTTCAGAGGCTTCATAGGTTGGCATAAATGCGCCAGAACCGACTTTGACATCCATTGCTAAGGCATCTAAACCAGCTGCTAGCTTTTTCGATAGAATCGAAGCCGTGATCAGTGAAATAGACTCAACTGTCGCTGTATTATCGCGAATAGAGTAAAAGCGCTTGTCTGCAGGGACTAAATCACCCGTTTGACCAATAATCGCCACACCAGCATCTTTCACTACCTTACGAAATAGCTCGCTGTCTGGCTCAGTTTGATAACCTGGAATCGCATCAAACTTATCTAAGGTGCCACCGGTATGGCCAAGACCGCGGCCTGAAATCATAGGTACATAGCCACCACAAGCTGCCGCCATTGGGCCAAGCATAAGGCTAATCACGTCACCTACGCCGCCTGTACTATGTTTGTCGATAATTGGGCCATGAACTTTTAAGCTGTCCCAATTAAGCACTGTGCCAGAGTCGCGCATGGCACTGGTTAATGCAATACGCTCATCCATGTTCATATCATTAAAGTAAACAGCCATTCCCAGTGCGGCAATCTGCCCTTCAGAAACACTGTTGTTGGTGATGCCATCCACAAAGAACTGGATCTCAGCTTGTGACAGGGCTTCACCATTACGCTTTTTACGAATAATCTCTTGTGCTAGAAACATATACTGCTCCTCTAGTCACCTAGGGTTAGGTCACTTTAAATCAAACAACCTGCAACCGAGTCCAAAATGACACCGCTGCAGGTACTTGAATACGGCAAACCTAATTGAAATTAGTAACCCTGGTTTGCTTGAGGTGCTTCTGCAAGCTCAAGAGTATGAAGCAAGCTGTTTAATAGGCTTGATGCGCCAAAGCGGAAGGTGCGCGGGCTAACCCAGTCGTCACCTAGAATACGCTGAGCAACGCCTAGAAACTCCGCTGTTTGCGCAGCATCACGTACACCGCCTGCTGGTTTAAAACCAACTTTAGTGTTCTTTTCGCTGATAACAGTTAGCATGATTTCAGCAGCTTCAATGGTAGCGTTAACTGGCACTTTACCTGTAGAGGTTTTAATGAAGTCAGCACCGGCGTCGATTGACAACTCAGATGCTTTACGGATTAATGCTGGGTCATTTAGCTCACCAGATTCGATAATCACTTTTAACAGTACGTCTTCACCACAGGCTTCTTTACACGCTTTTACTAGCTCAAAACCAACAGTTTCATTTCCTGCCATCAATGCACGATATGGGAATACAACGTCAACTTCATCTGCGCCGTAAGCAACAGCTGCGCGAGTTTCAAGCACAGCAATTGCAATGTCATCGTTACCATGAGGGAAGTTAGTCACTGTGGCGATTTTTACATCTTCGCAGTTAAGCTCGTTCAGCGTTTTACGAGCGATTGGGATAAAACGTGGGTAAATACAAATTGCCGCTGTGTTGCCAGCTGGCGTTTTCGCCTTATGACACAGATCGATAACCTTTTGATCAGTATCATTATCATTCAAGGTGGTGAGATCCATTAATTGAATTCCCATTTGGGCGGCTTGCTTTAAATCAGTCATTTTTGTTCTCCGAAACAAATATAAAAAATAGTCTGAATAGGCAACATAATTAGCTGGCTTATATGATTATTGTTATGGCCGGGCCTTCTCAATTTATTGCCAACAAACTCACAGTAAAAAGTCATGAGCTTGCTCAATGTTGTATTCAATCTGATAGCGAGTACCACGACTTGAATCCATGAAGACCGGAAAAGAGAAACATAGACATGTGACATCTATTTCCGCGAAAAGTCCGTTTTAGCGCGTTTAACCTTTAATAAAGTACATTGGTTATTATGATATAGGGAACAATGTACTTTACTAAAAATTTATGAAATTCCCATATTTTTATGTAAATTTTACGTAAATTCACATAAAAATATGGGAGCCATAAATGGCTCCCAAAAGTACAACTTAGAAGTTGTACTTAGCAGAGAAGATTGCTGCATTTTGATAAGCTGGCGTACCAAGCTTGTTGTTTGCATAACGGTATTGCACGCCTAAAGTGAAGTCTTTAGTTGCATTCCACCATAGTGCTACTGCACCATTTAAGCCATGGTCTTCTCCATTGGTTTTAATCCAACCTTCATCACCAGGACCTGTACAAGTATCCGAATTACAGAAACCGCGGTGAGCATCATGGCGGGCAAACTCTATTTCATTCCAGTTTGTGATCATCATATCCTGACCACCTAGCTTGAAGTTGTAACCAAGTACCCAACCAGCCATACCACCATTGAAGCCAGCTTTCTTCTGACCATTTAAGTAGTGTGCACCAATAAATGGTTTAACCCATAAACCGAAGTCAGTGTTGTAGTCGTAGCTTACACCTAAAACGATATTTTGTTCATAAAAGTCAGACGAGTCAGAAATACTATAAAGGTGTCCGTAATAGTTCCAATTCGTGTCACCAATATTGACAGCAACAGAGCCTTTCGCAGCAATACGGAAAGCTTTTGAACCGTCATCATAACCGTCCATGTTGCCTTTGGTCGGGTTTTCGAAATCAATAAAGCCGTATACATCACCCCAATCGTATCCAGCTCCTGCTTCGACTTCTAAATAGAAAAAGTCAGATTTTGCGCCAATAGTACCAAAGCCACCTTCATCACGAGAACGTTGTTCAGTACCGTCTGACCAGTCTAAATAGTTTACAGACACATTAGCAAAACCGTAGTATTGCTCAGCTTGTGCTGTAGTTGCAGTCATAGTAGCTGCCGCAGCTACTGCTAATGCTAAAGTTTTAACATTTTTCATCATCAACCCCATTTTTCATCAATTCGCTACCATTTATGTAGCGTTGGTTTAATGACTCGATATTATGTGCCAGTGATTCAATTAACATCACGGACTATCTGCTTCGAGACATTAAATTTTGTACTAGTGAGCACTTCGGTTTCATGTCAAAAACCATGTAAACCGCCAACAAGTTCTCACCGATAAAGCGCGTTCTTAGCGATTGCTCGCAGGGAATGCAACTCAAATTTACTTCGTGGAAAAGGTGGTACAACACATGTTTACACCTACTGCTTGTGCTCCCCAGCACAGCAGCAGATATAAACAGGAGCCAATTAAGGCTCCTTATAATTATTAGATTGCTAAGAATAAACCAGCTAGTGTTGCACTCATTAGGTTAGCTAGAGATGCAGCAATCACTGCACGTACACCTAACTTCGCTAAATCGTGGCGGCGTGACGGCGCCATTGCACCAAGACCACCAAGAAGAATCGCGATAGAAGAAAGGTTAGCAAAACCACATAATGCGAATGAAATAATCGCCTTAGTACGATCACTCATTACTTGACCTGTTGCTTCAACTAATAGGCCGCCGTCAGCAACGTCTTTTAGGTAAGGAGCAAAGTTCAGGTAAGCAACGAATTCGTTAACTACGATTTTTTGACCGATGAAAGAACCCGCAACCATTGCTTCGTTCCAAGGTACACCGATTAGGAATGCTAAAGGCATGAAGATATAGCCAAGGATTAACTCTAGAGATAGGTTATCCATGCCAAACCAACCACCGATGCCACCTAACATGCCGTTGATCATTGCGATAAGACCAACGAATGCCAGTAGCATTGCACCTACGTTTAACGCTAAGTGCATACCAGAAGAAGCACCTGCCGCAGCAGCATCAATAACGTTAGCTGGCTTGTCTTCTTCTTCAGGCAAGTCAGTCATTTCGTTTTTGGTTTCTTCAGTTTCAGGGTGCATCAGTTTAGCCATCATTAAGCCACCTGGAGCTGCCATGAATGACGCTGCAACTAGGTACTCAATTTTAACGCCCATACCAGCATAACCCGCTAATACCGCACCAGCGATAGAAGCTAGACCACCTACCATGATGGCAAATAGCTCTGAGTTAGTCATTGAAGGAATAAAAGGACGAACAACTAAAGGCGCTTCGGTTTGACCAACGAAGATGTTTGCAGTTGCAGACATAGACTCTGTACGGCTAGTACCCAGCGCTTTTTGTAGACCACCACCGATGAACTTAATTACTGCCTGCATGATGCCAAGGTAGTAAAGAACAGCGATTAGAGAAGAGAAGAAAATGATAACTGGTAGTACGCGAACAGCAAATACGAAGCCTACACCGTTACCAAACATAGCGTCAGTACCTAAACCACCAAATAGGAAGTCGATACCCGCTTGAGAATAACCAATTACGTCAGCTACTGCTTGAGAAACTCCACCAAGCACTTGTTGACCGATTGGAACATAAAGTACAAAACCCGCGAAGAAAGCTTGAATAGCTAACGCACCACCTACTGTGCGTATGTTAATTGCTTTCTTGTTTGTTGATAATAGGTAGCCAATTGCAAGTAAGGTGACCACCCCTACCAAACTCATTACTATATCCATTAAACATCACCCTTTTGTTAACAGTTATTATTAATGTTGTTAACTCACCAAATTTCCGAGGTAGATTATAACCGAGCGTTGGCAGAAAAGCGCCGTTTTGATCAAATTTTTAGAGTTTAATTTCAGGATCTTAGGATAAGATTGGTGTTTATTCCAACGACGTTTGCAAAAAAAGAATTAAACCTCAAGCAGTTGCAAACTGTTGCGAACAAGCTGTTCTACGACAAAAACAGTAGGTAAATTTTGTAAATTTGCGATTTTGGTTGTGATTTTTTGAATTTTTTGGCAATAGGCAGGAAAATCGCTGGCATCTTGTACGGTAAATTTTACGTTATCGGTCTCAACCACCATATGCTCTAAAGGAATATGAGCAACAGCTTCTTGTAACTTCTTGGCATTGTCGCGCAGTAATAGCCCTCCAATTCCTAGTTTATAACCAAGACTGATGTAACGTTTTGCCAACTCTGTTGAGCCATAAAAGCCATGCACCACTCCGGCTTTTGCCAGGTTTTGTTGCTTTAATCTTGCTAAAACCTCCTCGTGAGCCCTTACGCAATGCAAGATCACCGGCAGCTCATATTGATGAGCAAGAGCTAATTGACCTTCAAATAACTCCACTTGTTTATCGAAGCCATCAACGAGCTTATCGAGCCCGCACTCCCCCAGAGCAACTAGGCTAGCATCTTCCCTTTGCTCACTTAGTAGGTTATCTAATTTAACTAGAGATTGGCTGATATCTTTGGGTAAATACCAGGGGTGCATGCCCAGCGCATAGTAACAATCGAACTGTTTGGCCACTGAAATTTGCTTAACGCTGCGAGATAGTGATACCCCAGGAATTAATACTTTATTAACGCCTTGCTTACTTAACTCATCAAAAAGCTGCGCTCGCCAAGGGTCAAAGTCATTAAAGTCATAATGAGCGTGAGTATCAAACATGCTAGCCTTCCTACTCCAATTTACTATTTTGCCTTTTGTGGCGATTTTTGCCCATTCAAACCATCATTGATCTTTTTAGGTAGTGAGTCTTCTATATCGGGTTCTTCACGCCTTGGCGCGCAGCTACGCTTATTCTCAAGGGTGAGTCCCATCTCATCACACCAGCTTATATAAGCTCGCCACGGGCGAATAACGCATACTCGTAGAAATTTTTGCAGCATGATGATCTCCAAATACTCAGCCTATTCATTAAACTGCATAAAAAAAGGTGACGCAATGGTCACCTTTTAGGTTCGAGCAAACTAAGCGCTAGTTTTCACGAGTCTTAGCAAATTCAATATCAGGGTAACGCTCCATCGACAGGCTTAGGTTAACCATAGTCGGCGCGATATACGTTAGGTTATCACCGCCATCTAATGCCAAGTTACCACTGCACTTACGGCGAAATTCTTCGAGTTTACGTTCATCATCACAGTAAACCCAGCGAGCAGTGCTCACGCTAATGGCTTCGTAAATCGCTTCTACGTTGTATTCGCTCTTTAAACGGCCAACAACCACTTCAAACTGCAGCACACCAACTGCGCCAACAATTAAGTCGTTAGTATCAAGCGGCCTAAATACCTGCACCGCACCTTCTTCAGAAAGCTGAACTAGGCCTTTAAGCAACTGCTTTTGCTTTAATGGGTCTTTTAGGCGAATACGGCGGAACATTTCCGGTGCGAAGTTAGGAATACCTGTGAACTTAAGCGCATCGCCTTGAGTAAAGGTATCACCAATTTGAATTGTGCCATGGTTATGCAGACCAATGATGTCACCCGGGAATGCTTGTTCAACCTGCTCACGATCACCCGCTACAAAGGTTAATGCATCAGAAATACGCACATCTTTACCCACGCGCACATGTCGCATCTTCATGCCTTTCTCGTATTTGCCTGAGACAATACGCATAAAGGCAACGCGGTCACGATGTTTTGGATCCATGTTAGCTTGGATTTTAAATACGAAACCGGTGAATTTGTTATCTGTGGCTTCAATCGTGCGTATGTCGGTCTCACGAGGCTGCGGCTTAGGTGCCCACTCAGTTAGGCCATCTAGCATGTGGTCTACACCAAAGTTACCTAGCGCTGTACCAAAGTAAACCGGGCAAAGCTCGCCTTTCAAGAAAGCATCATGGTCAAACTCGTGTGATGCACCAAGTACTAACTCAAGCTCTTCACGTAATAACTCAGCAAGCTCGCTGCCGATTTCAGTATCTAGCTCAGGGTTGTCTAGTCCCTTAACAATGCGCACTTCCTGAATAGTGTGACCTTGACCCGTTTGGTACAAGATAGTCTCGTCACGGTGTAGGTGATAAACACCTTTAAAGGATTTACCACAGCCAATCGGCCAAGTAACTGGCGCACAAGCGATGTTAAGCTCAGTTTCAACTTCGTCTAGCAACTCCATAGGATCGCGAATATCACGGTCACACTTGTTCATAAAGGTGATAATTGGCGTGTCACGTAGACGCGTGACTTCCATTAGCTTTCGGGTACGATCCTCTACACCTTTAGCCGAGTCAATAACCATCAGACATGAGTCAACAGCAGTGAGCGTACGATAGGTATCTTCCGAGAAGTCTTCGTGACCAGGCGTATCAAGCAGGTTAACTAGGCAATCAGAGTAAGGAAACTGCATGACTGAGGTAGTAATCGAAATACCACGGTCTTTTTCCATTTCCATCCAGTCAGACTTGGCATGCTGTTTTGAGCCGCGCCCTTTAACTGTACCAGCTGTTTGAATCGCTTGACCAAACAACAAAACCTTTTCGGTAATGGTGGTTTTACCCGCATCCGGGTGAGAAATAATAGCGAAGGTACGACGTTTATCGACCTCTACAGCAATACCTGACATGATAACCTTGTGCGCTAGACAATAAAAAAGGCGCAAATTATAGCGCCTTGATGATAATTTAGCTAGGGGCGAGCCCCTATCGCTTCGGCTTTAGCCTTGAGAAGCTTGTGACATTAAGCTTTTCATTTTAGCCAGCTCAATGCGAGCATAACGGTGCTCAACAAAGTCATAAATGTTGGTTGCCAACACTAAGCGATACAAGTTTGCCGCTTGCTGGTAATCACCTTGACGATCCGCTTGCTTAGCCATGTAAAAGTAAGCTTCACACAAGCGCTCAGCGTACTCTTTTGGGTTAGTTAAATTTTGCTTTGCCGCTTCAAAAACTTGCTCTTTTGACATTTTCCCCAAGTAAAAGTCGACTAATACACTCGACCAGGCACTGTCTTTAAGCTGAGTTCGGTTATTAGCTAAAGCTTGCTTGGCTTTTTCAGCGTCATTATCAAGCGACACTATATATAGCCACAGCGCTCGGTAGCCGTCGCTTGGGTCACGATCATAGAATGACTGCATATCAGCCTGAGCTAGCTCGTAGCGCTCACCATAGTGCAATGCGATACCACGATTAAGGTATGCATAATCATAATTGGGCGCTAATTCTAAAACGCCATCGAAAGATTCATAGGCGCTTTCAAGCTCACCTTCTTGGGTAAAATAGATCCCAAGGAAGTTGTAGGCATCAGCTAAGTTAGGCTGCAGCTTAATTGCTTGATGAAAATCAATACGGCCGAGTAAACGCAAACCAACACTGTCGTATATGACACCGCGATCATAATGAAAACGGGCGCGTTGCTCGTCAGTTAATTCCATTGTTGCCAGAATTTCATTTAATTTGGCTAGTGTGACTTCCAATTTGTAGTCAGGCATCACTGGCGCGACTTCAATATGACTCGTTGTTGCTGATTGCCCTGACTGAGTCGCAGCGCAACCTGACATCAACATACTGGCACCGACTACTATCGCTGCTAACTTGGCACTGAAACCGTTGCCTAGTTTTAATTCCATTGGTGAAACCTATTCAGGGTGAGACATTAGCCTCATCATAGCAATCTGATTGCTTTAGGGCTATGACAGAGCGGGATTTATTTGTCATGTAGGGAAAGTAAATCACCACCTACTGAAGTCGATGGTTTAGCGCTTAAAATAAAAAAGGAGAGCAAATGCTCTCCTTTTAAAACACTTAAAGTTAACTAGAAGCTTACTCTGCAGCTTCTTCTTTAGCTTGTGCTTCTTTAATAGAAAGACGAACGCGACCTTGGCGATCAACTTCCATTACCTTAACTGCCACTTCTTGGTTCATTTCTAAGTGATCAGATACGTTAGCTACGCGCTCTTCGCTGATCTGAGAGATATGAACAAGACCGTCTTTACCAGGTAAGATATTAACGAACGCACCGAAATCAACGATACGGATAACTTTACCCTTGTAGATACGACCCACTTCAACTTCGGCAGTGATTTCTTCAATGCGGCGAATCGCTTCTTTAGTCGCAGCGCCATCAGCAGAAGCAATCTTCACTGTACCGTCGTCATCAAGCTCAATAGTCGTGCCAGTTTCTTCGGTAAGTGCACGGATAGTCGCGCCACCTTTACCGATAACGTCACGGATCTTCTCAGGGTTGATTTTGATAGTCGTGATACGTGGAGCGTGATCAGAAATCTCTTCACGTGCACCAGAAATCGCTTGGTCCATTACGTTTAGAATGTGAACGCGAGCGCCGTAAGCTTGTTGCAGTGCGATATCCATGATCTCTTTAGTAATACCTTCGATCTTGATATCCATTTGCAAAGCGGTGATACCGTCGCGAGTACCCGCTACTTTAAAGTCCATGTCACCTAAGTGGTCTTCGTCACCTAGAATGTCTGAAAGAACAACGAAGTCGTCGCCTTCCTTCACTAGACCCATAGCGATACCAGCTACCGAAGTCTTAATTGGTACACCCGCATCCATAAGCGCAAGTGAAGTACCACATACAGAAGCCATTGAGCTTGAACCGTTAGATTCAGTGATTTCAGAAACCACACGAACGCTGTATGGGAATTCTTCAGCAGAAGGCATTACCGCATTGATACCACGCCATGCCAACTTACCGTGACCAATTTCACGACGCTTAGGCGAACCAACCATACCTGTTTCACCAACAGAGTATGGAGGGAAGTTGTAATGAAGCATGAAGCGGTTAGTACGCTCGCCCATGATGCTATCAATTTTTTGAGCATCACGTTCTGTACCAAGAGTACAAGTCACTAACGCCTGAGTTTCACCACGGGTAAATAGTGAGCTACCGTGAGTACGTGGAAGTACGCCTGCTAATACGTTTAGCGCACGGATCATGTCAGGCTCACGACCATCGATACGTGGCTTGCCGCTGATAATACGGCTACGTACTACGTTCTTCTCTAGGCTACCTAGTAGACCGTCGATTTCACGCGTGTCAGCTTCTGGATTCTCTTCAAGTAATTTAGCTTTTGCTTGCGCTTTAACCACGCCAACTTGTGCGTAACGGTCCTGCTTAACTTGAATTTGGTAAGCTTCAGTCAAACCAGCTTCTGCTAGGTCTTTGATTTTAGCTACTAGATCTTGATCTTGCTCTGGTGCACTCCAGTCCCAAGTAGGCTTGCCCGCTTCAGCCTTAAATTCGCTGATTGCGTTAACAACAACTTGTTGTTGGTCATGACCATAAGTTACCGCACCTAGCATCACTTCTTCAGGAAGTGCTTCAGCTTCAGACTCAACCATAAGTACCGCGCTTTGGGTACCCGCTACCACTAGGTCAAGTTGGCTTTCAACTACTTGATCAACGCTTGGGTTTAGTACGTATTCGCCGTTGATGTAACCAACGCGCGCAGCACCTAGTGGACCATTGAATGGAATACCTGAAACAGCTAATGCTGCTGAGGTACCGATCATAGCAACAATGTCTGGCTCGATTTGAGGATCAACCGAAACAACAGTGATAATTACCTGAACTTCGTTTTTAAAACCGTCAGGGAATAAAGGACGAATTGGACGGTCGATTAGACGTGCGATTAGGGTTTCATCTTCAGAAGGACGACCTTCACGCTTGAAGAAACCACCAGGGATTTTACCTGCAGCGTATGTCTTCTCTTGATAGTTAACTGTCAGCGGGAAAAAATCACGGCCGGCATCAGCCTCTTTCTTACCTACAACAGTAACTAATACAGTTGTATCTCCCATACTCGCTAGAACTGCAGCGTCTGCTTGACGTGCGATGACACCTGTTTCTAGGGTGACAGTATGTTGACCATACTCAAAACTCTTTACAATTGGATTCACGAGACCCATTCCTTAATTTATTTAACCTTTAAATTTCGCGCATAAGTATACTGCAAATGTCTGAGATAGTTAAACACCGTATTAATTCAGACGAAAAAATAATTAAGACATTCTTCGTACTTAACCGCCCTATCGATACAGATTTATACAAAACTATGGCTCATTTAACACCTTATACCACTGTGGTTTTTGGTAATATGAATTGTTGATGACAATATCTATGATTTTGACTAGAGTTAGTGTAGCCCTGCTGACAAAAGTAGTACGATGAAAAAGACTGTAACTAAACGCTAAAGATAGCTGAGTGTCGGTCGTTATATATTGATTTCACAATAATAATCACGTCTAAAAAGACACGGAAGCAACTGAATGAATGCAAGCTTTAAATCTCTGACTTGGAAACAAACCAATTTAGTTGTGTTTACAGCACTGTTCTTTGCGATTGCTATTTTCATTGTTGAAATTGCCCTCGTTGTTATTAGCACCAAGCAACAATTAACTGCTTCTCAACAAGAACTACTTGATTCGGTTGAACAAACTACTGCAAATGCGGTTTGGTCACTCGACGATAAGCTGGCAAATCAAACCCTTGAAGGCATCATTAAAGTTGACCATGTGGGTTCAGCCGTCATTGAATTAGACGACGGTAGCTTATTTGTGTCTGCCGCCAACGAAGCCGCAGAGCTGTCAGAAAATTACTATATGCTCAGCACCAAATTATTTGGTGGTTTAAAAGAAATCTCGCGCCCTTTGTACCGACCGTTTTACTTCGAAGGCAGTAAACAGCAGCAGCTTATCGGCACCTTAACGATTTTCTACGACACACAAAAACTGACTAACAGCCTATTTGATCAGCTGCAGCTGAGCTTTATCGCCACCCTTGCACGCGCATTGCTGTTGACCTTAGTGCTTACTGTCGTGTTCCACCGTTTCTTAACCCAACCCATCGCGCAGATCAGTGAAGCTATCGACAAAATTGATACCGACAGCCCAGATGAAAACCTGCTACCGACAGCTAAAGCCCACAAGGACGACGAGCTCGGGCTAGTAACCAGTAAGTTTAACCAAATCCTGCTGCAATTTAGTCAGACGCAAAACAAACTGCGCAAAATGGCGACCCGCGACCCGTTAACAGGCTTACCAAACCGTACTTTGCTGCTAGAAACGTTAAACGTCACCATTCAGCGCTCTAGGGTACATAAGCGCAACTTTGCCCTATTGTTTATCGACTTAGACCGCTTTAAAAATGTCAACGACTCACTAGGCCATGCACTTGGCGATCAATTCCTCGCTCGTATCGCACGCATTTTAGAGCGTGTGGTTGGCGATAATGGCAGCGTGTCACGCCTTGGTGGCGATGAATTCGTTATTCTTGCTGACGACATTGAAAACCCAGATCAAGCTGCAGACTTTGTCGACAAGCTATTGATGCACCTCAACGCACCTGTGCAACTAGACGAGCATGCCATTCACCCAGCAGCGTCTATCGGGATTTCAATTTACCCAGAAGATGGCGTGTGCGCTGAAGACTTAATTCGCCACGCTGATATTGCCATGTACAGCGCCAAAGCAGCAGGCTCGAACCAATGGTCATTCTTCAAGCAACAGATGACAGAGCAAGCAGCTGTGCGACTGCGCACCGAGGCTTCGCTACATGACGCGCTAAAAAACAACGAGTTTTTACTGTACTTTCAGCCAAAACTGGATTTGCAAACTGGTGATGTAGTCAGCTGTGAAGCGCTCATTCGCTGGAAAAAGGACGGAAAACTAGTTAGCCCAGTTTCATTTATCCCGGTAGCTGAAGAAACCGGGATCATTATTCCAATTGGTCGCTGGGTTATCGAGCAAAGCTGTAAAATCATTCGAGAGTGGCAAAAGCAATACAATTTTGCCCTGCCGATTTCAGTCAATGTGGCATCGCAGCAATTTGCTGATGCCAGCCTTATTCCTGATATTAAACAACTTGCTTTACGCCATCAGGTATCACCTGAGCTGCTTGAAATTGAGATCACCGAAACCTCATTAATGAATAACATTGATGAAGCTATCGTTAAGTTAGAGCAGCTTAAAAACGCTGGCTTTGGTATTGCGGTTGATGATTTTGGTACTGGCTACTCATCGCTTTCTTATTTGCGCCACCTACCCATTACTACCATGAAAATTGACCGTGCGTTTGTGAATGACCTGCCTGATGATAACGCCATTGCTTCGACCATTTTGATGTTAGGTAAACAGTTGAACCTGGACATCGTTGCCGAAGGGATTGAGACGCAAGAGCAATTAGACTGGCTGAAAGAACACGACTGTCCAATCGGTCAGGGCTTCTTCTACAGCCAACCATTACCGCTTGAAGAGTTTGAGCTAAAGTATGTCCTACCCAATGCCAATGAAGTTGGCACAAAGAGCAGCTTAACAGCTATCAACGATCAACAAAGCATCGCTAACTAGCAATTTATAGATGCGTCAGCCAAAAATTGTGGGCAAATAAAACACAAACTCCTAAAACGAGTGAGAATAGAGCAATAAAAAAGGAGGCGTTAGCCTCCTTTTTTACGGTCTCTCGGTTGTCGTCACAACCAAGAAGTCGAATTAACGACGTAAACCTAGCTTTTGGATTAAAGCAGTGTAGCGAGCTACTTCAGTACGCTTAAGGTAAGCAAGAAGCTTACGGCGTGAGCTAACCATACGTAGAAGACCACGACGAGAGTGGTGATCATGGATGTGCTCTTTGAAGTGACCTTGAAGGTGGTTGATTTGAGCGGTTAATAAAGCAACTTGTACTTCAGTTGAACCAGTATCGTTCTCACCACGACCAAATTCAGCAACGATTTTTGCTTTTTGTTCATTACTTAGTGACATGAAAATCTCCAAAAAAATTTCTTAAGTTAACCCCAGCCGATCACTAACTCAGCCGAAGAGGGCGCGCTATTCTAACGAGAAAGCTAGACTAGCGCAATAAAAACTCGATTTAACCTACGATACTCAGCTTGCGCTTAGGCATTTGGCCAAGAATGTATTCGATAACGAACGAGTTAATCGCTAGATGGAATATGCTAAGAACTCAAAAACTATGAACTAATCGCGAAGCACAACGAGGCGCTTAGGAGCGAGCAAACCATCATTATTCATGCTGCCAATACCCACAAACTGTTTAGCATCACCTATGGTGATCCTAACGAGTTCATCAGGCTGTAATCCAGGAGCCTGAATCGCTTGTCCACGCATAACATATTCAAGCATAGCTTGAGGTAGATTAACCTCTGCAAAATGGCTTACAGCGGTATCCATTGGCAGTAAAAGCGGGTCGAGTAAATCACTCGGCTCGACCCCCTGCTCTTTAGCTTGATCAACGAGCTTTTCTAGCTGAGCTAAACTTACCATGCGATCATAAGGATAAGTTGCGACCTGAGTACGGCGCAGCATAATCACGTGCGCGCCACAGCCTAGCATCTCGCCCAAATCATCAATAATGGTGCGAATATAAGTACCCTTAGAGCAGTGAATATCTAAGGTGAGCTCATCACCTTCTAAGCCTAAAAAGTTAAGCTCAAAAACGGTAATTGGACGCGCCTCACGCGGCACTTCAATCCCTTCACGAGCATACTTGTATAACGGCTGGCCTTGATACTTAAGCGCTGAAAACATTGATGGCACTTGCATGGTATCGCCGCGAAAATGCTCGAGTGCAGTTTGCAGCTGCTCATCAGTGAAATTGACTTCACGCTCTTGTACAACTTCGCCATCTGAATCGCTAGTGTCGGTACGCTGACCTAACTTGGCGATAACCGTATAACGCTTATCAGAGTCGAGTAAATGCTGCGAAAACTTAGTCGCTTCACCAAGACACACAGGCAACATACCCGTTGCTAATGGGTCTAGCGCACCGGTATGCCCTGCTTTGTTGGCATTAAAGAAACGCTTAACGCGTTGCAGAGCATGATTCGAGCTCATGCCAGTATCTTTATCTAGCAGCACAATACCGTTAATAAAGCGACCTTTTTGACGACGAGCCATTAGTCTTGCTCCTTGCCTTCGTCGTTGTCTACTTCATCTGCGCGGCCACTGTCGATTTGTTTTTGTTTATCTTTACTGATCACCTGGCTAACAAAGTTAGACATCTTCATGCCTTCAACCAGTGATGAATCATAAACAAAACGCAGCTCAGGCATAACGCGCAGCTTTAAACGACCAGCTACTAGCGTACGCGCATATGGAGCAGCGGCTGTCAGCGCTTCGATTTTCTCTTTGACTAACTCTTGGTCTTCTTCAAAGAAGGTCACAAATACTTTGGCGTAGCTTAAGTCACGTGACACTTCAACGTCGTTTACAGTCACGAAACCTACACGAGGGTCTTTAATATCTCTTTGCAATACTAGCGCTAATTCTTGCTGTAATTGCTGGGCGATACGACGAGTTCGGCTAAATTCATTTGCCATAATGTTGCCCCTTAAAATCTTGTTTAATCAAAAAAGGCGGCTAATGCCGCCCTTAGATATCTTAAAGTGTTCTAGCCACTTCGACGGTTTCGAAGACCTCAATTTGGTCGCCAACACGTACGTCGTTGTAGTTCTTAACACCGATACCACATTCCATGCCGTTACGAACTTCGTTTGCGTCATCTTTGAAGCGGCGTAGAGACTCTAGCTCACCTTCATAGATAACCACGTTGTCACGTAGTACACGGATTGGCGCGCTGCGCTTAACCACACCCTCAGTCACCATACAACCAGCAATTGCGCCAATCTTAGGAGACTTGAACACGTCACGTACTTCAGCAAGACCAATGATTTCTTGTTTGAATTCAGGAGAAAGCATACCGCCCATCGCTGATTTCACTTCGTCAATTAGGTCGTAGATTACGCTGTAGTAACGTAGGTCAACGCTTTCTGCTTCGATTGTCTTACGCGCCTGTGCATCAGCACGTACGTTAAAGCCAACCATGATAGCGTTAGAAGCTGCTGCTAGTGTTGCATCAGTTTCAGTTAGACCACCTACACCGCTAGCGATGATGTTAACTTTAACTTCATCAGTAGACAGTTTGTTCAGAGAGTCAGAAATCGCTTCAAGCGAACCTTGTACGTCTGCCTTAAGTACGATGTTCAGCTCTTGAACTTCGCCTTCAGTCATGTTGGCAAACATGTTTTCTAGTTTAGACTTCTGCTGGCGAGCTAGCTTAACGTCACGGAATTTACCTTGACGGTAAAGTGCTACTTCACGTGCTTTACGCTCATCACGTACAACTGTTGCTTCGTCACCCGCTGAAGGCACACCAGATAGACCTAAGATCTCAACTGGAATAGATGGGCCAGCTTCTTTAATTGCTTTACCGTTCTCGTCTTTCATCGCACGAACTTTACCGTACTCTAGACCACATAGAACGATGTCACCTTGCTTCAGAGTACCTTCTTGTACAAGTACTGTAGCAACTGGGCCGCGACCTTTATCAAGTTTAGACTCTACAACCACACCTGCAGCCATACCTTCACGTACCGCTTTAAGCTCTAGTACTTCAGCTTCAAGTAGGATGCCTTCTAGCAGCTCGTCAATACCAGTACCTTGCTTAGCAGATACGTGTACGAACATGTTGTTACCGCCCCAATCTTCTGACATCACGCCATGCTGAGCTAGCTCAGACTTGACGCGATCAGGATCAGCTTCAGGCTTATCAATCTTGTTCACTGCAACGATTAGCGGTACATCACCAGCTTTAGCATGTTGAATCGCTTCAATCGTTTGTGGCATTACGCCGTCATCAGCCGCAACAACCAGAATTACGATATCGGTAGCCTTAGCACCACGAGCACGCATTGCGGTAAACGCGGCGTGACCAGGAGTATCTAGGAAGGTGATCATACCGTTGTCGGTTTCAACATGGTATGCACCAATGTGCTGGGTAATACCACCTGCTTCGCCTGACGCTACTTTCGCCGCACGAATGTAGTCAAGTAGCGATGTCTTACCATGGTCAACGTGACCCATGATGGTAACAACAGGAGCACGTGGCTCAACTGAAACATCACCATCACGGTCTGAAAGTACTTGATGCTCTAGCTCGTTTTCACGAGTCAGTACTACTTTGTGGCCCATTTCTTCAGCAACAAGTTGCGCAGTTTCTTGGTCTAGAACCTGGTTAATGGTAACCATAGAGCCCATTTTCATCATTTGCTTAATGATCTCGGTAGCTTTAACAGCCATCAAGTGAGCAAGTTCAGAAACCGTTACCGTTTCACCAATACGTACGTCGCGAGTTACCGCTGCAGCTGGCTTGTTAAAGCCGTGAGCCATTGACTCTGGCGCTACAGTGCGGTTGTTACGTGCACCGCGGTTGTCACGACCGCCTTTGCCGCCACGTTTCTTGTTGGCGTTCTTGTTACGAGAACGACGACCGCGCTTTTCTTCTTCCATATCAGACTTGTCTTCAGCAGCACGAGCTTCTTTAGACTTAGTGATATGGTGGTCGCTGTTCTTTTCAGCTTCCAGGCGCGCGCGCTCTTCTTCAGCCCAACGCTTTTCGTTTTCTTCAGCAAGCTTACGTGCTTTTTCAGCTGCTTCATCAGCTTCTTGCTTCTGCTTTTGCTTAAGCGCTTCTTCTTGCGCTGCTTTAATGCGGTCGGCTTCAGCTTTTGCTGCTGCAGATTCAGCATCATCTTCAGGCTTAGCTTGTGCTTTCGCTTCTGCTTGCTTAGCTGCTTTTTCAGCTTTTGCTTTAGCTTCAGCTTCTTTTTTAGCTTTTGCTTCAGCGTCAGCTTTAGCCTTAGCTTCAGCTTTTGCTTTTGCATCGGCTTCTGTCTGCGCTTTTGCAGCGGCCTCGGCTTCTGCTTTTGCCTTCGCTTCAGCTTCAGCTTGTGCAGCTAACTCTGCAGGGTCACGCTTAACGAAAGTACGCTTTTTACGTACTTCAACTTTTACGTCTTTAGACTGACCACCGTTACCGGCAACACTCAGTGTTGATACGGTTTTACGTTGCAACGTCATCTTGGTCGGCGCGCTATCACCACCATGTTGCTTTTTCAGGTGCTCAAGAAGCTGCTGCTTTTCGCCTTCTGACACAGTGTCAGCTTTCTTCTTGCTAATGCCAGCTTCTGAAAACTGTTCAATGAGTCTTTCAACAGTTTTGCCAACTTCGCTAGCTAACTTTTCTACGCTTGTATCTGCCATTCAATAAATCCCCCTGTTGATCGACTTATGCTTCTTCGCCAAACCAACAGATGTTGCGGGCTGCCATGATTAGCTCACCAGCTTTTTCTTCTGTTAATTCTTCAATGTCGACTAAATCGTCAATACCTTGCTCAGCAAGGTCTTCTAGCGTTACTACGCCTTTACTTGCTAGTACGAACGCTAAATGACGCTCTAGTCCTTCAAGAGCAAGTAAATCTTCACTCGGCTGTGCACCATCTAATGCTTCTTCTGAAGCCAGTGCGCGAGTTGAAATAGCGGCTTTCGCACGCTCACGTAAAGCTTCAACAATTCCTTCGTCAAAACCATCAATTTCTAGTAGCTCAGCCTCTGGTACATAAGCTACTTCTTCAAGTGAGGTGAAGCCTTCTTCAACCAGTACAGTTGCAAAGTCTTCATCTACATCTAGTGAAGAAACGAATAATTCGATAATTTTCGCGCTTTCAGCTTGGTGCTTAGCGTTCATTTCTTCAACTGTCATTACGTTCAGCTCCCAACCAGAAAGCTCGGTAGCTAAACGTACGTTTTGACCGTTACGGCCAATGGCTTGCGCTAGGCTGTCAGCTTCAACCGCAATGTCCATTGAGTTGTTGTCTTCATCAACAATGATTGAAGCAACATCTGCTGGCGCCATCGCGTTGATAACGAACTGTGCTGGGTTATCGTCCCACATCACAATATCCACACGCTCGCCGCTTAGTTCATTCGATACAGCTTGAACACGCGCACCGCGCATACCTACACATGCACCAACTGGGTCAATACGCTTGTCGTTGGTCTTAACCGCAATCTTAGCGCGCGCACCTGGATCACGAGCTGCTGAAACGATTTCAATCATTTCATCAAGAATTTCCGGTACTTCCACACGGAATAGCTCAACCAGCATTTCTGGCTTGCTGCGAGTTAAGAACAACTGGGCACCACGAGCTTCTGGACGTACAGCGTAAAGCAACGCACGTACACGGTCGCCAGGGCGGAATGACTCACGACTGATTAAGTCTTCTTTGTAAAGTACGCCGTCAGCGTTATTACCTAGGTCAACAACGACACTGTCACGGGTGCTCTTTTTCACCACACCAGTTACAATCTCGCCTTCGCGCTCGATAAACTGCTCAACAATTTGCGCACGTTCAGCTTCACGTACTTTTTGTACGATAACTTGCTTGGCGGTTTGTGTCGTAATACGGTCGAAAACCACTGATTCAATTTCGTCTTCGATGTACTCACCAGGTTGAATTTCTGGATTTTCGTAACGCGCCGCTTCTAGTGTGATTTCTGCAAATGGGTTTTCTAATGCTTCACCATTGTCATCAACTACCATCCAACGACGGAAAGTTTCGTAATCACCAGACTTACGGTCGATAGAAACACGAACTTCAATATCGCCTTCGTATTTTTTCTTGGTTGCAGTCGCAAGTGCAATTTCTAGTGCTTCAAAAATTTTCTCACGCGGTACAGCTTTCTCATTCGAAACCGCTTCCGCGACTAACAGGATCTCTTTATTCATTTGGTCTTGCCTCGTTCTTCACCTGAACCATCAAAACTTAGCGATAACGTTGCCTTTACGGATATTATCCAATGCAACAATTAACTCTTTTCCATCTACCGTGAAGGTAAGCATTTGCCCATCAACAGCGGTTATCTTTCCTTTTAAGTTACGACTGCCATTAACTGGCATCGTTAACTGTACCTTGGCATCTTCACCAATGTATGCCGCGTATTGTTCAGCACTGAACAAAGGACGGTCCACACCAGGAGATGACACTTCAAGGGTGTATTCGGTCGAGATAGGATCTTCAACATCCAAGATTGCACTGACCTGACGACTCGCCTCAGCACAATCTTCAATATTGATGCCATTCTCAGCATCAATGAAAACTCGGATAACTGAATGCTTACCTGCTTGAATATACTCAATGCCCCATAAGTCAAAGCCTAACGCTTCAACAGGACCGGTTAGCATTTCAACCAATTTTGATTCTAAAGTTGCCAAAAATGACCCCCAAAAAAACGAAAAAAGGGCATAAAGCCCCTAAAACGATCCACTACATGGATAATTATAAAGTCCAATAACAAAAAAACCTCGTAAATACGAGGCTATTTATTATAGAACCTGTAATGTTGAGATGATTACATACTGCATTCATCTACAACAGGAGCTGGTTGCGGGAGCCGGATTTGAACCGACGACCTTCGGGTTATGAGCCCGACGAGCTACCAAGCTGCTCCATCCCGCGTCAACTGGTGCAAATTATATTGACTTACGTCTTAACTTGCAATGACAAACTCTTTAAAAATCACTTTTATCCGAGTCTATCGAAAGTGGTGCGGATGGTGGGACTTGAACCCACACGAGCATAGCTCACCACCCCCTCAAGATGGCGCGTCTACCAATTCCGCCACATCCGCATTTAAATCTTTCAGCTTCAATAGAAGCTAGGTCTTAGTCAGGGATTTCTGACTCAGACGCTGGGTTTGTTGCAGGTACTTCTTCAACAACTTGCTCAGCCGTAGAGCTTAAATCGTCAAACGCTTTGTCGTCTTTAGCGTGGTTGGCACTCAAGTTACCAATGATCAAGCTAAGAGTGAAAAAGCCAATCGCTAAAATAGCGGTACTGCGAGTCAGGAAGTTACCTGAACCACCAGAGCCAAATAGTGTGCCTGAAGCACCAGCTCCGAATGATGCGCCCATATCAGCGCCTTTACCCTGCTGGATTAGGATTAGACCGATAAGGCCTATCGCTACCAATAAATAAACTACTATAAGAACTTCGTACATGTTACGCGCTCATTGCTATGGTACATAAACTTAAAAACTCCGACGAGTTTAAGCTAGCACCGCCTATCAGTCCACCATCAACATCAGGTTGCGCAAAAATATCTGCGGCGTTATTCGGTGTCACACTGCCACCGTATAGAATTCTGATGTTCTCTCCAATAAATGGAGACACTTCAGAGAGGCGGCTGCGAATAAACGCATGAACTTCTTGTGCCTGCTCTGGTGTAGCGCTCTTACCTGTACCTACTGCCCATAAAGGTTCGTAAGCGATAATCGCGTTATCAAAAGCCATGGTACCGTTTTTTTCAATAACTACGTCTAGCTCTTCAGCGATCACCTCAAAGGTACGTCGTGCTTCACGAGCTGGACCTGACTCACCAACACATAGGATTGGAGTCAAACCGTGCTTCTGCGCAGCTGCGAATTTTTCAGCTACGATGTTACTGGTTTCGCCATACATGCGACGACGTTCTGAGTGACCGATAATCACATATCGACAGCCAGAGTCTTTAAGCATTTGACCTGAAATTTCACCAGTATAAGCGCCAAAGTCGTGTTGACTTACATTCTGGGCGCCCATTCTAACAAGCGCACCATCTAGGGTTTGCTTGTTATCCTCAAGTAGTTGCCTCACGCTTTCTAAATAAATAGTTGGCGGGCATAACACCACTTCAGCAGAATCATTTTGGAGTTTTGCAGCAAACTTCTTGAATAGCTCTTGCGCAAGCTGTGCGCTGCCATTCATTTTCCAGTTGCCTGCGACCATTGGACGTCTAAGTGCCATCACTGTCTCCTCTGAAAGCGGCGTGAATAATAGCGAACCACTAGATAAGTTACAATAGATAAAGCGGGAATTATTGAGATAAGTTGTCGAAATGCCTATTTTTTAGGCTCGCGACAACCTAGCTCAAATTGATGTTAACACGCTGTTTTAACAACATCAGCAATTGCGTGAGCGTGAGCATAAACTTGGTCGTAATCTTCACCTTCCACCATGACGCGCAGTAGTGGCTCAGTACCTGATTTACGCAATAATACGCGACCAGTTTCACCAAGCTTAGCTTCCACGTCGGCTTGTGCTTGTTGCACTTCGCTTGATGTCAACGGATCAGCGTCACCTTCAAAACGTACATTTACTAGCACTTGCGGCAGCATGACGATCGGTTTAATCAAGTCAGATAGGCTCAGACCTTGTCTACAAATAGCTGCGAGCACAAGAATGCCAGCAACAATTCCATCACCCGTGGTACCGTGGGCTAGGTCAAGAATATGGCCAGAGTTTTCACCGCCAATGCGCCAATTGTTTTGCTTAAGCAGCTCCATAACATAGCGGTCACCCACTTTAGAGCGCGCAAATGGAATGTTCTGCGCTTTTAACGCCAGTTCAAGACCAAGATTTGACATCAGCGTACCCACCACACCACCTTGCAGTGCTCCGCGTTTTTGTGCGTCATCTGCAATGATGTAAAGGATTTGGTCACCATCAACCACTTCGCCTTCTGCATTAACCATCATAATGCGGTCACCATCACCATCTAAGGCAATACCAAGATCCGCATTGTGCTCAGTCACTGCCGCACAAATCTGCGCCATTGACGTCGCGCCAACTTTATCATTGATGTTAGTGCCGTTAGGTTTATCACCAATGGTGATGACTTCTGCACCCAACTCGCGAAATACGTTTGGCGCAATGTGGTAAGTCGCACCATGGGCACAATCGACAACAATTTTTAACTTGCTAAGCGAATATTGACTAGGAAAGTGACCTTTACAGTATTCAATGTAACGCCCAGCGGCATCATCAATACGCTTAGCCTTACCTAGCTCATGTGACTCAACGCAGGTAAGTGGTTTTTCAAGCTCAGCTTCAATCGCCAGCTCAATGTCGTCATCAAGCTTACTGCCATCGGCAGCAAAGAACTTGATGCCGTTATCGTAATAAGGGTTGTGTGATGCGCTAATCACAATGCCGGCCTCTGCACGGAAGGTGCGGGTTAAATAAGCCACAGCTGGCGTTGGCATAGGGCCAAGTAAAAATACGTCTAAGCCAGCAGCAGATAGACCAGCTTCTAGCGCAGACTCAAATAAATAGCCTGAAATACGCGTGTCTTTACCAATAATCACTTTTTTGGTGCCATTCCGCGAAAGCACACGCCCTGCAGCCCAACCTAGCTTTAACGCTAACTCAGGCGTCATCTTGCCTGAACCTACTTTACCGCGAATGCCATCTGTACCGAAAAATTGTCTTTGTTTCACTTTATTATCTCTTTTCTTGCTTTCGCTAACCTAAACACTTGCCATGGTCGCTGACATAACGCGCAATACATCGCTAGTTTCAGCAACATCATGCACTCGCAAAATTTGCGCGCCTTGCTGGGCGGCAATTAACGCTGCAGACAAGCTACCCGCTAATCGCTGCTCTACCGGGCGCTCAAGCAAATCACCAATCATACTCTTACGCGACATACCGATCAGTAACGGTAGGTGTAACTCATGGAATCTTGGCAGACAGGCTAGTAAGCGATAGTTATGCTCTAATGTCTTACCGAACCCAAAACCTGGGTCGAGTATTAAATTGGAGCGTTCAATTCCTGCCGCTTCACATGCCACAATACGCTGCTCAAAAAAATGCAGTACCTCTTCTACCACATCGACATACGCAGGCGCATCTTGCATTGTCTCTGGACTACCTTGCATGTGCATTAAGCACACAGGTACTTGAAGCTTAGCCGCAACCTCAAGCGCACCGGGCACTTGCAAGGCTTTCACGTCATTAATCATGTGGGCGCCGGCTTGCACAGCTTGCTCCATTACCTGAGGCTTACTGGTATCTACGGAGATCCACACATCATGCTTTTCAGCCGTGTACTTAATGATAGGGATCACCCGTTCAAGCTCTTCTTCTACTGAGACAGCCTTAGCACCAGGGCGCGTTGACTCGCCGCCAACGTCAATAATTACCGCGCCTTCTGCCACCATGTAATCTACATGGTCGCACGCCTTATTAAAGGACTCGAACTGACCACCGTCAGAAAAGGAGTCTGGGGTAATATTCGCTATCCCCATAATTTGCGGAGAGCTTAAATCTAAGGTTTTGTCAGCACTTGTCAGTTCAAACACACTTTACCTACTACAACTATTCTTTTTGTACACCCACAAACAAGAAAACCCCTCGCGGGGTTTTCTCAATAAGCGGCTCAATTACTTCGCTGGAGACTCGTCAGCTTCATCTGCTGAAGCGTCCATTTTTGCCTCTTCAGGTTCTTGCGCTTTTGGCGCATTGCCACTGCTGCTGTCATCAGATGAGTCATCAGCCTGCCAATCAGCAGGTTGGCGCACCTCACGACGGTTCATCAGATCATCAATTTGCTCTGAATCAATGGTTTCATACTTCATTAGCGCTTCTTTCATCGCATGAAGAATATCCATATTGTCAGTTAGCATTTGATTAGCGCGTTCATAGTTTTTATCAATGAAAGTTTTCACTTCACTATCGATAAGCGCAGCGGTATCACCCGACATAGCCTTAGCTTTACCCATACTGCGACCTAGGAATACTTCACCTTCTTCCTCAGCATAAAGCAGTGGACCTAACTTGTCAGAGAAGCCCCACTGGGTAACCATGTTACGAGCAATCGATGTCGCGTATTTAATATCTTGTGACGCACCAGTTGATACCTTGTCGCTACCGTAAATCAACTCTTCGGCGATACGGCCACCGTATGCCACTGAAATTTGCGATTCTAGCTTTTGACGGCTTTGACTAATCGCATCAGCTTCAGGCAAGAAGAAAGTCACACCAAGTGCACGGCCACGAGGAATAATCGTTACCTTATGCACAGGGTCGTGCTCAGGCACTAGACAGCCAACGATTGCATGGCCCGCTTCGTGATATGCTGTCATTTCTTTCTCGTCTTCAGACATCACCATAGAGCGGCGCTCAGCACCCATCATGATCTTGTCTTTAGCACGCTCAAACTCTTCCATACCTACCATACGGCGATTGCCACGAGCAGCGAATAGCGCTGCTTCGTTAACAAGGTTGGCAAGGTCTGCACCTGAGAAGCCTGGCGTACCACGAGCAATCACACTAGCCTTAACATCGTCAGATAAAGGCACTTTGCGCATATGAACTTTAAGAATTTGTTCACGGCCACGTACATCAGGCAAGCCTACAACCACCTGGCGGTCAAAACGACCTGGACGTAATAATGCTTGGTCTAATACATCTGGACGGTTAGTCGCAGCGATAACAATAATACCTTCGTTACCCTCGAAACCATCCATCTCAACTAGCATTTGGTTAAGTGTTTGCTCACGTTCATCGTGACCTCCACCAAGACCAGCACCACGTTGGCGACCTACTGCATCAATTTCATCGATGAAGATAATACAAGGCGCTGACTTTTTCGCTTGCTCGAACATGTCGCGCACACGCGATGCACCCACACCAACGAACATTTCTACAAAGTCTGAACCAGAAATGGTGAAAAACGGTACTTTAGACTCGCCAGCAATGGCTTTTGCCAGTAGCGTTTTACCTGTACCTGGAGGTCCCACCATCAACACACCGGTAGGAATTCGGCCGCCAAGCTTTTGGAATTTAGTTGGGTCACGAAGATAGTCAACCAGCTCTTTCACTTCTTCTTTTGCTTCGTCACAACCAGCTACGTCAACAAAAGTCGTTTTGATTTGGTCTTCGCTCATTAACTTGGCTTTACTCTTACCAAAGGACATCGCGCCCTTTCCGCCGCCACCTTGCATCTGACGCATGAAGAATATCCATACACCAATTAGCAGTAACATTGGGAACCAAGAAATAAAAATTTGCGTCAAGAAGCCAGATTCTTCTGCTTCCTGACCTTTCATTGCGATGCCTTTACGATCAAGTTCATTAATCAAATCGCGGTCGTACATAGGCATAATGGTGACAAATTTTTCACCACTACGCTTAGTACCTTCAATGGTGCGTTGGTCACTTTTCACTTCAACTGAAGCGATCTGACCATTATCAACACTATTTAGAAACGCGGAATAATCCATCTTCTGCGAGTTCGTAGAAGAGGGGAGTAACCCTGAAATACCGACATCAACACCACGGCGATGACGACCCAGAGTATTAAATTTTTTGCCATATCACTCAAATTATTAGACCTCTATTAAAGTCTCGAGATTATTACCACTAGACTACTATAACTTGTAACCGGTCGCCACTAGGTAAACTTCTCTAGAGCGGGCTCTAGAAGATTCAGGCTTACGGGTTTTAACTACTTTAAATGCTTGTTTAACGGCTTTCATATATTCGTCAAAGCCTTCCCCCTGAAAGACCTTAACCGCAAAGCAGCCGTTAGGTGCCAATACTTGATGACACATGTCTAACGCTAGCTCCACCAAGTACATAGCACGCGGTTGGTCGACCGCGCCTGAACCACTCATATTGGGCGCCATGTCTGATAGTACCACATCGACTTTGTCTTCACCTACACGATCCAACAAGGCTTCAAGCACCTTGTCTTCACGAAAATCACCTTGTAGGAAATCGACGCCAACGATTGGGTCCATCGGTAAAATGTCACAAGCAATCACTTTGCCCTTTTCACCTGCAAGTTTTACCGCAATTTGCGACCAACCACCCGGCGCGGCACCAAGGTCAACTACCGTCATTCCTTGTTTAATCAGGTTGTCTTTTTCTTGGATTTCTTCCAGTTTAAAAGCGGCACGAGAACGAAGACCACGCTTTTGTGAGAGTTTCACATAATGATCATCGAAGTGTTCTTGCATCCAGCGAGTTGAACTCGCACTACGTTTTTTAGCTGCCATTAAGTATCCGCAACAAAAATAAAAGTTACATAAGCTGTATATAAGGGTAGAATAGCGGCTTTTCAACAGTAACCTAGAAAAAGTTGGTAGAAATGAACTTAACAACCAAACAAAAACAGCACTTAAGAGGATTGGCGCATAGTTTAAAGCCAGTTGTGCTGCTTGGTGCCAATGGACTGACTGAAGGTGTACTCGCTGAAATTGATAGCGCACTTAGTCACCATGAGCTGATTAAGGTAAAAGTTGCCACTACTGACCGAGAAATGAAAGCTGCAATCATGGACGCCATTGTACGTGAAACTCAATCAGTAAAAGTTCAGGTAATTGGCCATATCTTAGTTTTATTCCGTCAATCGGAAGAAATGAAAGTGGCATTGCCTCGGGCAAAATAATCTCGCTCGTCATATCGCGAAGATAACCAATAAAAAACCACTGCCAAGGCAGTGGTTTTTTATTATGTAAAGCTAATATCAATCAACAACATTGCTGATTAACCTGAACTCTGGATAAGGAAGTGCCAACCACTACCTAGGCCTGAGCTATACCTTCCATTATGTTTCTAGCGAGATAGTTTTTGTTTAGTTCAAGGCGAAGCTACGCGTCAATAGCTAGCCTATTGCAAGTAGCTTCAACACAGAAATAGACAAAAATAGCCGTTAGAAACCGATTTATTATCCAGAACTCAGGTTGACTAGATATACTCAACTTTTAAGATTTCGAAATCTGTCATGCCGCCAGGTGTGCTGATAGACACTTCATCGCCTTCGTTTTTACCGATAAGACCACGAGCAATAGGTGAGTTAACAGAAATCAGGTTTTGCTTAATGTCGGCTTCGTCATCACCTACGATGCGGTAAGTTACTTCATCTTCAGTATCAATGTTCTCGATAGTAACAGTAGTACCAAAAATAACGCGGCCAGTGTTTTCCATGCTAGTCACATCAATAATCTGCGCGTTAGAAAGCTTACCTTCAATATCACGAATACGCGCTTCACAAATACCTTGCTCTTCGCGTGCTGCGTGATACTCAGCATTCTCTTTTAAGTCACCTAGTTCACGTGCTGAAGCAATGGCTTCAGAGATCTTTGGGCGGCGGTCAAACTTCAACTCATCTAATTCTTTACGTAGTTGATCAGCGCCAACAATTGTCATAGGAACTTTATTCATAATTGTCTTTCGTCTCCTTTAAAACAAAAGCAGCCTCTGTCGGCACATTTGGCCAACAGGGAAAATATAAGTGTGGGATGAGCTCATTCTATACAAAGCTGAGATCAGATGCTATCCCAGCGCGCTTTATCGCTTGAGTATGTCGCCTATATCAACTAATTCACAAGCAGATTGAAGTGATTTAACTAATTCTGAAGCTAGCATTTATTGTGCAATGACGTTATTTGGTGGCAACCAGATTGAACTAGGATGATGTCGCTAATTCAAAACGAGCAACAAAAAGGGCCGCTAATGCGACCCTTTAAACATCAACAAACTTAATTACTTAAGGCGTTGGTGCAACTCTTGAACAGAGTTTACATTGCTGCGGTCATCCGCTGAATGCGCCATACAAGTCGCAAATGCTGCGTTTAAGGTTGTGGTGTAGTTAACCTTATAACGCAGTGCACCGCGACGAATTTGACGTGAATCTTCAATCGCTTGGCGACCTTCTGTGGTGTTAACAATGTAGGTGTACTCATCATTCTTAATGCGGTCAAGAATGTGTGGACGACCTTCATGTACCTTATTCACCAAGCGTGGGTTAATACCCGCTTCACCTAGTACTACTGCCGTGCCGTGAGTCGCGTCAATCTCATAACCAAGCTCAATCAGCTTAGCAGCAAGATCTGCTACACGGTGCTTATCGCTGTTACGCACAGAAAGGAGTGCGCGGCCAGACTTAGGTACTTCAGCTGTGGCACCAAGCTGGGCTTTCGCATAAGCCTCAGCGAAGGTTTCACCAACGCCCATCACCTCACCAGTTGAGCGCATTTCAGGGCCAAGTAGTGGGTCAACACCTGGGAACTTGTTAAATGGCAGTACCACTTCTTTAACTGAGCAGTACGGTGGTACTACTTCTTCAGTGAAGTTTTGCTCTTTCAAGCTTTGACCAGCCATAACGCGTGCAGCAATCTTAGCTAGCGGTACACCGGTTGCTTTTGACACAAATGGCACAGTACGCGCAGCACGAGGGTTAACCTCAATCATGTAGATCTCGTTGTTTTTAACCGCGAACTGCACGTTCATCAGACCAACAACACCTAGCTCAAATGCAAGCTTAGAAACCTGCTCGCGCATTTGCGCTTGGATTTCAGCGCTTAAGCTATATGGCGGCAGTGAACAACCTGAGTCACCTGAGTGAACACCGGCTTGCTCAATGTGCTCCATAATCGCGCCTACAACCACAGTCTCACCGTCGCATACTGCATCGATATCCACTTCGATGGCATCATCTAGGAAGTGGTCAAGCAATACTGGCGAAGAGTTAGATACGCTAACCGCTTCGTTGAAGTAACGCATTAAGTCAGCCTTGTCGTAAACGATTTCCATCGCGCGACCACCTAGTACGTATGATGGACGAACAACAAGTGGATAGCCGATATTTTCAGCTTCAATTACCGCGCCTTCAACAGTAGTAACAGTCGCGTTTTCAGGCTGTTTCATGCCAAGACGCTCAATTGCTTGCTGGAAGCGCTCACGGTCTTCTGCACGGTCAATTGCATCAGGGCTAGTACCGATAATTGGTACGCCTGCAGCTTCTAGATCACGAGCAAGTTTAAGTGGCGTTTGACCACCATAATGTACGATGACACCTTTTGGTTGCTCAATGCGCACTATTTCAAGTACGTCTTCTAGCGTTACTGGCTCGAAGTACAGACGGTCAGATGTATCATAGTCTGTCGATACGGTTTCAGGGTTACAGTTAACCATGATGGTTTCATAACCGTCTTCACGCAGCGCAAGTGCTGCATGTACACAACAGTAATCGAACTCAATACCTTGACCAATACGGTTAGGTCCGCCACCTAAAACCATGATTTTGTCACGGTTTGAAGGCGCTGCTTCACACTCTTCTTCATAGGTTGAGTACATGTAAGCTGTGTCAGTTGAAAACTCTGCAGCACAAGTATCAACACGCTTGTAGACTGGGAAGATTTCGTGACGTTGACGTAGCTTACGAACTTCACCTTCGCTCACGCCTAATACAGCAGCAAGACGAGCATCAGAGAAGCCTTTACGCTTAAGCTGACGTAAGAAATCTTGATTTAGACCTGATAAGCCCGCTTCAGAAACTTTGCCTTCAAGCGCGATAAGATCTTCAATTTGAATCAAGAACCAGTGGTCGATGTTGGTTAGCGCGAAAATATCATCACGTGATAAACCAGCGCGGAATGCATCAGCGATGTACCAGATACGGTCGGCCCCTGGCTCTTTTAGCTCGTGACGGATTTTCTGCATTGACTCTGCCGCAGTTACATCAATGATTGGGTCAAGACCATTACGACCAACTTCTAGACCGCGTAGCGCTTTTTGCATCGACTCTTGGAAAGTACGGCCAATTGCCATCACTTCACCAACTGACTTCATTTGAGTGGTTAGGCGGTCGTTAGAACCAGCAAACTTCTCAAAGTTAAAGCGAGGAACCTTAGTTACCACGTAGTCAATTGCAGGCTCGAACGATGCAGGTGTTTTACCGCCTGTAATGTCGTTGTTTAGCTCGTCAAGAGTGAAGCCTACTGCAAGCTTGGCAGCGATTTTCGCAATTGGGAAACCCGTTGCTTTAGATGCTAGTGCAGATGAACGCGATACACGCGGGTTCATCTCAATGATCACCATGCGGCCTGTTTTCGGGCAAATACCAAACTGAACGTTTGAACCACCGGTTTCAACACCAATCTCACGCAGTACCGCAAGAGATGCGTTACGCATGATTTGGTATTCTTTATCAGTTAGGGTTTGCGCTGGTGCAACTGTGATAGAGTCACCTGTGTGCACGCCCATTGGGTCGAAGTTTTCGATTGAACACACGATGATACAGTTATCATTGCGGTCACGAACCACTTCCATCTCGTACTCTTTCCAACCGATTAACGACTCATCAATAAGCAGCTCGTTAGTTGGTGAAAGGTCTAGACCACGAGAACAAATCTCTTCGAACTCTTCCTTGTTGTATGCGATACCGCCACCGCTACCACCCATGGTGAAAGATGGGCGAATAATACAAGGGAAGCCAACTTGATCTAATACGCCGTATGCCTCTTCCATGCTGTGGGCAATACCCGCACGTGGACATTCAAGACCTATAGACTTCATTGCGGCGTCAAAGCGGCTACGATCTTCTGCCTTATCGATCGCATCAGCTGTGGCACCAATCATTTCTACGTTGAACTCTTTTAATACGCCTTTGTCTTCAAGCGCAAGTGCACAGTTCAATGCAGTTTGACCACCCATGGTCGGTAGAATCGCATCTGGGCGTTCTTTTTCAATAATGTTGCGAACCACCTCCCAATGAATAGGCTCGATGTATGTCGCATCGGCCATTTCTGGGTCAGTCATAATGGTTGCAGGATTCGAGTTAACCAGAATAACTCGGTAACCTTCTTCGCGTAGGGCTTTACATGCTTGTGCGCCTGAGTAGTCAAACTCACACGCCTGACCAATTACGATTGGACCAGCACCTAGGATAAGAATACTTTTAATATCGGTACGTTTTGGCATTGCTTCTATCTTCTCCTGGGTAACAGCTTAAGCTTGACGGTATTGTTCAATGAGCTCGATGAAATGATCGAACAATGGCGCGGCATCGTGCGGTCCAGGGCTTGCTTCAGGGTGGCCTTGGAAACTAAATGCTGGCTTATCAGTTAGGTGAATACCTTGCAATGAACCATCAAATAATGACTTATGAGTCACCTTGATGTTCTCAGGTAAGCTTGCTTCATCAGCTGCAAAACCGTGGTTTTGGCTGGTGATCATCACGTTACCTTGTTTAATGTTGCTCACCGGGTGGTTAGCACCGTGGTGACCAAACTTCATCTTCAGCGTTTTAGCACCTGAAGCTAGGGCTAGTAACTGATGACCTAAACAGATACCAAATACTGGGATATCGGTTTTTAGAATTTCTTGAATGGCGGCAATTGCATAGTCACATGGCTCTGGGTCACCAGGACCATTCGATAGGAATACCCCATCTGGGTTCATCGCTAACACTTCAGATGCTGGTGTTTGTGCAGGCACAACAGTCACATCACAACCGCGGTCAACTAGCATACGTAAAATATTGCGCTTAACACCGTAATCGTAGGCAACAACCTTAAACTTAAGCTCTGACTCTGGTGTGTCAGATGGTAAGCCACCAACTAGCTTCCAGCTACCTGAGCGCCAAGAGTAAGTTTTGTCAGTTGTAACTTCTTTTGCTAAGTCCATGCCTTTAAGGCCTGGGAACGCTTTAGCTTGCTCTAACGCTTTTGCTTCATCGATGTCACCAACCATAATGCAGCCAGCTTGCGCGCCTTTCTCGCGTAGGATGCGAGTTAGCTTACGGGTGTCGATGTCAGCAATACCAACAATGTTGTTGGCTTTTAGGTAATCACTTAGTGATTGCTGGTTACGGAAGTTACTCGCGATAAGCGGTAAATCTCGAATAATTAGACCACATGCGTGAACTGCTGCAGATTCAACGTCTTCATTATTGGTACCTGTGTTACCGATATGTGGGTAAGTTAGAGTTACCATTTGGCGAGAATAGGAAGGATCCGTTAAAATCTCTTGGTATCCAGTCATAGAAGTGTTAAAAACAACTTCACCAACTGATGTTCCTTGTGCACCGATTGCTGTGCCAGAGAATACGGTTCCATCTTCGAGTACGAGTAAGGCAGACTGTGTCAACGCGACCTCCAAATAGAGCCAAGCTACTTATTAAAAGCTTATAAAATGTAAAGATGCGAATTTATCAAAGGGCGGATTTTTGACAAATTCGGGCGATCTTATAGTGTTTTGTGAGATACGTCTAGTTTGAAAAAACGTATTTAGTTTCCAAAAAAAACCACCAATGAATGGTGGTTTTTATAAATTAGTTCAGACCTAAAACTTGCTGCATATCATAAAGGCCAGCGTCTTGTTCATTGAGCCAGACTGCGGCGCGCATTGCGCCATTAGCAAAGGTCATACGACTCGATGCTTTATGGGTAATTTCGAGCCTTTCACCAATATCAGCAAACATAGCGGTATGCTCACCAACTAAGTCACCAGCGCGGACAGTAGCAAAACCAATGGTTTCGCGGTCACGCTCACCGGTAATCCCTTCTCGGCCATAAACGGCGCACTTTTCTAAGTCGCGGCCAAGCGTCTCTGCAATCACCTCGCCCATTTTAAGGGCGGTGCCAGATGGGGCATCTTTCTTAAAGCGGTGGTGACCTTCAATGATTTCGATATCGGTGTAATCGCCCATCACCTCAGCGGCAAGCTCAAGTAGCTTCCACATTAGGTTAACGCCAACTGACATGTTCGGCGCGAGGACGACTGGGGTTTTATCGGCATAAGCATTAATCTGCTCTTTTTGAGCATGGTTAAAACCTGTAGTACCAATGACAATCGCTTTCTGATTACGTACGCACCAATCTAGGTTAAAAAGCGTTGCTTCAGGTGAAGTAAAGTCCACCAGCACATCAAAGTCATCAACGACATCATCCAGCGAATCAACAATCGCTACATTCATGCTACCAACGCCAGCCAACTCACCAGCGTCAACACCGATCAAGGTAGAGCCACTGCGTTCAATAGCTGCACCTAAATAAATTGCGTCATGATGTTTAGCAGATTCAATTAATGTACGTCCCATACGGCCACTTGCACCAACAACGGCAATTTTTACTGTAGCTGTCATTTCTTCTCCTAGGTTCATTAATTTGGGTTGCTAAACATGGCTTTGAGCATCTCAATAAAATTGTCAAAGCCTGATACAAAAACGCCTAAGCAAGCTTAGGCGTTTGAATGACATTAAAGAATGTCTAGTAGCTCAACTTCAAATACTAAAGTTGAGTATGGTGGGATTGATGCACCAGCACCACGCTCACCGTAAGCTAAGTGTTGAGGAACAAATAGCTTTAACTTAGTACCAACAGGCATTAGTTGTAGTGCTTCAGTCCAGCCAGCGATTACGCCGTTTACTGGGAACTCTGCAGGTTGACCGCGAGATACTGAGCTATCGAATACTTCACCGTTGATGAAAGTACCATGGTAGTGAGTACGTACAGTTGACTCAAGTGTTGGCTTGTCGCCTTCACCTTGTACAAGTACTTCGTACTGTAGACCAGAGTCAGTTACAGTTACTTCGTCACGTTTTGCGTTTTCAGCTAGGAAGGCTTCGCCTTCAGCAGATGCTTCAGCAGCTTTCTTTTCTTGCTCTTCTTGCAGACGACGGCTGATTTCAGTGAAAGCAGTTTGTAGATCTTCCATTGAAACTTGGCTTTCGCTGCCAGAAAAAGCGTCAGCTAGACCAGCTTGTACTGCAGGAATGTCGATTCCTTCGAAAGGGTTAGCCGCTAGTTGCTCACCCATTTGACGACCAACACCATAGCTTGCTTGCTGCTCGATTGTGCTGAATTTATCAGACATATTTTCTACTCTCATTGATAGATTAAAAATTCGCACGGATTTTATCACAAAAAATACGAAATTGTTGGTCTATGCATGAGCTATTTGTTAGTTATTTCGCGCTATATTACAGCTAGCTAAAGACTGTTTTTGCGCCTGCGCATAAAGCGGCATCACCTGTTGTTGCATGGCTTGTAAATCTTCAATGCGTGTACCGTGTGACGGGTGGGTAGACAACAACTCAGGCCCCTGAGCGCCGCCGGCTTTTGCCATATTTTGCCAAAGCGCGATGCTTTCTTTTGGATCAAAGCCCGCTTTGGCCATTAACTCTAAGCCCATCACATCAGCCTCACTTTCTTGAGCGCGGCCAAATGGCAGCATAATGCCAACTTGCGCGCCAAGCCCCAGCCCTGCCATATACAAGTCTTTATTATCGACACCACTGGCGCCAAGCGCGGCATCCGCCACCTGCATACCTATACCCGTTAGCTGAGCCCGGGATACCTGCTCATTACCATGTTGCGCTAGCACATGGGCAACCTCATGCCCCATAACCGTAGCTAGTTGATGTTGGTTCTCTGCAACCTCTAACAAGCCGGTATACACACCAATGTAGCCACCAGGTAAAGCAAAGGCATTGACCTGCTCAGACTCAAACAACACAACTTCCCACGGCTGCTGAGTGCCAAGTACATCGGTAATTCGGTCAGCAATACAATTCACATAAGCGGTTTTGGCTTTATCATTACTGATCTTCTGCTGCTTTTTTATTTGTGCAAACGACTCTGCGCCCATTTGCGACATCTGCGCATTGGTAAACGTCAGTACTTGCGAACGCCCCGTTGGCGACTTAGACACACAACCTGCAACTGCAAAGCTAAGCAATGCTGCGACAACCCAATTTAGCTTCATCAATCTAATCCTTGGTTATGATGATCATCTGCTAAGTTTATCAAACTTGGCTCAAGAAATGACTCAAAAAAGGCGCAAAAAAATGCCTTGCGATTGCAAGGCATTTATTCAATTCAGTTACTGGCTGTCAGGTTACTAGCAGTTAAATATAGAGGCTAGCTATTTAAGTCCTGAAAGAACTTCTTCACGCCATCAAAGAAACCGTCAGCTTTAGGGCTGTGTTTCTTCGACTTACCTGTGAGCGTTGCTTCAAACTCACGTAGCAGTTCTTTTTGCTTTTCATTCAGGTTAACTGGCGTTTCCATCACAACCTTACATAGCAAGTCACCTACAGCGTGGCTACGCACTGACTTAACACCTTTACCGCGCAGACGGAACATGCGGCCAGTTTGGGTTTCAGCTGGGATCTTCAGGTTCACTTTACCATCTAAAGTAGGCACTTCAATCTCACCGCCTAATGCTGCTTTAGAGAATGAAATAGGCACTTCGCAGTACAGGTTGTTGCCGTCACGTGTAAAGATATTGTGCTCACGCACACTTACCTGAACGTATAGATCGCCTGGAGGCGCACCGAACTCACCCGCTTCACCTTCGCCCGATAGACGAATACGGTCGCCAGTATCAACACCTGCTGGGATCTTAACGCTAAGAGTTTTACTCTTCTCAACGCGACCTTCACCATGACACTTCTTACAAGGGTCTTTAATGATCTTACCGCGACCATTACAGGTAGGACAGGCTTGCTGAACCGCAAAGAAGCCCTGGCGCATTTGCACCTGACCTTGACCATGACAAGTACCACATGTGGTCGCAGATGTACCTTTTTTCGCACCGCTGCCATCACACTCATCACAGGTTGCTAGGGTCGGAATGCGTAGCTCTTTAGTTAAACCACGAACCGCTTCTTCTAGCGACAGCTCAAGGTTGTAGCGCAAGTCGCTACCGCGAGCCGCTTGACGTTGTCCGCCACCGCGACGACCGCCACCAAAGATGTCACCAAACACATCACCAAAGATGTCACCAAAGTCGCCTTGGCCACCAAAGCCACCGCCACCACGGTTAGGATCGACACCGGCGTGACCGAACTGATCGTAAGCCGCTTTCTTGTCGCTATCAGTTAAGATCTCGTAAGCTTCTTTGGTCTCTTTGAACTTAACTTCAGCTTCTTTATCACCAGGGTTACGGTCTGGGTGATACTTCATCGCTAGGCGCTTGTACGCCTTTTTAATCTCACGCTCTGAAGCGTCACGGCCGACACCTAGAACCTCATAATAATCGCGCTTTGACATAATATTTTTGTTTCTCGAAGACAGTGTGAATAACTAAAATTTTAAAAGACCAACTTATACAAACGGGCGTTAGAGGTGAACCTCTACGCCCGCTTCACAGTTAATTAGTCAATTGACCAATTATTTTTTGTCGTCTTTCACTTCTTCAAATTCAGCGTCAACAACATCGTCAGCAGGCTTAGCTTCTTCAGCGCCTTGTGCTTGTTCAGCACCTGGTGCACCTTGAGCTTGTGCTTTAGCTTGAGCAATTTCCATTAGCTTAGCTGACGCTTCCATTAGTGATTGAGTTGCTTTTTCAATCGCTTCTTTGTCGTTACCTTTAGTTGCAGTATCAACTTCAGCCATTGCCGCTTCGATTTTCTCTTTTTCGTCAGCAGGTAGCTCTTCGCCCGCTTCTTCGATTTGCTTCTTCGTCGCGTGAACCATGCCATCAGCTTGGTTACGTGCTTGAACTAGCTCTTCGAACTTAGCATCTTCGTCAGCATGCGCTTCTGCATCACGTACCATTTGCTCAACTTCTTCTTCACTTAGACCAGAAGAGGCTTTGATGGTGATGTTTTGTGCTTTACCCGTTTTCTTGTCAGTTGCTGACACGTGTAAGATACCGTCGGCATCAATGTCAAATGCAACTTCAATTTGTGGCATGCCACGTGGAGCTGGCTCAATACCTTCTAGGTTAAATTGACCTAGAGACTTGTTACCGCTCGCTTGCTTACGCTCACCTTGAAGTACGTGAATAGTTACCGCACTTTGGTTGTCGTCAGCAGTAGAGAAAGTTTGCGAAGCTTTAGTCGGGATAGTGGTGTTCTTCTCGATAAGCTTAGTCATTACACTACCCATGGTCTCAATACCTAGAGACAGAGGCGTCACGTCAAGTAGTAGTACGTCTTTCACGTCACCAGAAAGTACGCCCGCCTGAATTGCAGCACCTACTGCTACCGCTTCGTCTGGGTTCACGTCTTTACGTGGCTCTTTACCAAAGAATTCAGTTACTGCTTGTTGAACCTTAGGCATACGTGTTTGACCACCAACTAGAATCACTTCGTTGATGTCAGAAACTGAAAGGTCAGCGTCTGCTAGTGCAACTTTTAGTGGCTCTAGTGAGCGAGTGATTAGGTCTTCAACTAAAGACTCTAACTTAGCACGAGTGATCTTAACCACTAAGTGCTTAGGACCTGTTGCATCAGCAGTGATGTATGGCAGGTTCACTTCAGTTTGGTTAGTGCTAGAAAGCTCAATTTTCGCTTTCTCAGCCGCTTCTTTAAGACGCTGCATCGCTAGTGGATCTTGACGTAGATCCATGCTTTGTTCTTTTTTGAACTCATCAGCTAGGTAGTTAATTAGACGGTTGTCAAAGTCTTCACCACCTAAGTGAGTGTCACCGTTGGTCGCTAGTACTTCGAAAGTTTGGTCACCGTCATGGCTGTCAATTTCAATGATAGAGATATCGAAAGTACCACCACCTAAGTCGTATACAGCAACAATGTTGTCACCTTGCTTCTTGTCGATACCGTAAGCAAGTGCTGCCGCAGTTGGCTCGTTGATGATACGCTTAACGTCTAGACCAGCAATACGACCAGCATCTTTAGTTGCTTGACGTTGTGAGTCGTTGAAGTATGCAGGTACAGTAATTACTGCTTCAGTCACTTCTTCACCTAGGAAGTCTTCTGCAGTCTTTTTCATCTTTTTCAAGATTTCAGCAGAAACTTGTGGTGGAGCCATCTTGTTACCGCGTTGCTCAACCCAAGCGTCACCATTGTCAGCGCCAATGATTTTGAATGGCATGATGTCAACGTCGCGTTGTACTTCATCATCTTTAAAACGACGACCAATAAGACGCTTAATTGCAAAGAAAGTGTTAGCTGGGTTTGTCACAGCTTGACGTTTAGCAGGTTGACCTACAATTGTTTCATCATCGGTATATGCGATAATTGAAGGAGTAGTACGCTCACCTTCAGCATTTTCAATTACGCGTGGTGTATCACCGTCTAAGACTGCCAAACAAGAGTTGGTTGTGCCTAAGTCGATACCAATAATTTTACCCATGGGGTCCTCCGAAATGACGCTTTGCGTCGTAAACTTCTGTTATCTGATTGCTGATATGGGGTCAGGCGATTTAATTTCAAGCCCTTTTAGTTGCCCGCTGTATCATCCTTGATACCTATATAGGGACGACAAATTCTTTTACAAGGGCTAAAAAACAATTTTTTTAAGGATTTTTTCATATAGAAGGAAATTTGGTTCAATTGCTGCTTGCGGCTTAGATTACGCTTTACTAAACTAGACAATTGAATATTGTATACAATTCTGGCACCAACAATTTTGACGATTGATGGTAACTAACCGTGCTGAATTACCTTTACCTAACTTTTACCAAGCTAACCATTAACTGAGTATTATCTTGACTACCAATCAACTTGCTTATATCTATGCCCTTGGCGCTGTGCTGCTATGGTCTACCGTTGCCAGCGCATTTAAAATCGCCTTAAGTTATTTCACTCCGTTACAGCTAGTATTAGTTGCGGTAACCACTTCGATAATTGCGTTAGTCATCATCTTGCTAATACAAGGGAAGATGCACCTTGTAGGACGCCAGTTTAAACAAAAGCCTAAGTTTTACTTAGTTACTGGATTGCTGAACCCATTTCTGTATTACTTTGTGCTGTTTGAAGCGTACGACTTATTGCCTGCGCAACAAGCTCTGTCACTCAACTACACCTGGGCGATTCTGTTGCCTTTGCTTGCAGTGCCTATTCTTAAGCACAAACTGATGACAACCGATGTTATTTCAGCGCTGGTAGGTTATTGCGGCGTGTTTGTTATCGCAACTAAAGGGCAAATCACTGACTTTGAATTACAAAGCCCGCTAGGTGTGGCTCTTGCACTGACCAGCACACTCGTGTGGTGCAGTTACTGGATGGTCAATGCCAAAGACAAAGGTGATGCTATCGTCAGCTTATTACTGAGCTTTTTAGTGGGTCTGCCAATCGTATTATTCACTCTATTACTAACCCAGGAGTTACCCACGCTGAGTTTAAAAGGCTTGGCTGCAGGCATGTACGTAGGACTATTTGAAATGGGCGTGACTTTTGTGCTGTGGTTAATGGCGCTTAAACACACAGATAAAACGGCCAATGTCAGCACCATGGCCTTTTTAACCCCTATGCTGTCAGTAGGTTTTATCGCGTTTATTCTTGATGAGCCCATTGAAACGGCCACTTTTTTTGGCTTGGCAATGATTATTAGTGGGCTGATCATCCAACAATTAGGCGGAAAAATTGCTGCAAAACGTAATCAATAAGCGGTTCCATAATGACCTGAAAAGTGTGAATAAAGACGTCGAGTTGGAAGCAATTTAGGCTTGGGCTTACGATTCAAGCAAACGCTTGAGTTTTTTGTTTAACCCTAACCTACAATTAGCAAATACAACTCAGTGTCAAAAGCGAAAAATAACACTATCATCTCTGACTCTGCTCACTGGATGTGACAGATTAAATCAAGCGCTGGAGGGCTTATGGCAATCGGACTGCCAAGATGGAAATTTAAACAGTCAACTTCAAAATGGATGCGCATGGTAGTGCTATTCACCGTAGTATCTGTTCTAGGATTTGAAGCATGTATTGACGAAACCGCTACCCTTTTCCCTGCGATGCATTTTGCATTGTTTGCAATTGTCTCTCTTGCGCTGACCGATAATATTCAAGAGCATTACTTCACCTTTGTCACCGAGTACACCCAAGCTATTCGACTTGTGACCATTTTTCTTACCGGTGCCAGCTTTCTTGTATGGATTGTTACTACCATACAGCGCATTCAAACCTTGCCTTACGTGCAGTAAGCTATAGCAAGATAGTAACAAGGCAAAAGCAAGTGTCGTTTAGTCTTAATAGCAAAAAGAACATCAATGATGTGCTTTGCTACCGCGTGCAACCTATTAGCCTGCCTACTAATCCACATTGAATAGACCAAACTAGCTTCTCAATTTAAAAACTAACTGCGCGGTGTATAGTTTCCCCAAGCTAGCCACTTGTAGGTGGTTAGGGCTTCCAGTGCCATTGGACCACGAGCATGTAATTTTTGAGTACTAACGGCAACTTCAGCGCCTAAGCCAAACTGTGCTCCATCAGTAAAACGCGTGCTAGCGTTAACATATACAGCCGATGAGTCAACCTGATTAACAAACTCAGCCGCAACATGAATATTGTCAGTTAAAATCGCCTCAGAGTGACCACTTGAATGCTTGCGTATGTGGGCTACAGCCTCACTCATATCCGCAACTACCTTTACCCCAAGCGTTAATGACAACCACTCTGTTGAGTATGACTCATCATCAGCATCAGTTACTGCAATACCACAGCCAGCGAGCAAGGCTTTGGTTTGCTGACAGCCAACTAATTTAACTTGTTGTGCACCAAGCTCCTTGGCCAGTTGTGGTAAATAACTACTCGCAACTGACTCATGGATAAGCACAGTATCTAGCGCATTACACACTGTTGGGCGCTGCACCTTGGCGTTTACAATCACATCAGTTGAGCGGCTTAAGTCGGCATCGGCGTCGACATACATATGGCAAATACCAATACCGCCTAAAATCACCGGAATTGTAGCTTGCTCAGCGCAAAGTCGCTGCAGGTTTTGGCCGCCGCGTGGAATAATCATATCTACGTACTGATCAAGCTTTAATAGCTCAGTCACTAAAGCTCTATCTGCAGAGGTGATTAACTGCACCGCATCAGCAGGTAAACCATGCTCGACAATTGCTGCGCGAATGACTTCACTTAGTGCTTTATTGGAGTTAATGGTCTCTTTACCGCCACGCAGAATGACCGCATTACCGGTTTTAAGCGCCAACACAGCAATATCAACGGTTACATTTGGTCGCGCTTCGTAAATCACACCTATCACGCCAAGGGGCACGGCGCGACGAGTTAAACGCAGGCCATTATCAAGGAGCTTGTTGTCGGTCTCTTTCCCGACAGGATCATCAAGGCTTATCACGTTTTCAATATCGCCGATAATGCCATTTAAACGTGACTCGTCTAGCAATAGACGGTCGATTAATGCATCAGTCAAGCCATTGTCTTTCGCCTGTGCAATATCTTTGGCATTAGCTTGTAAAATCAGCTCGATGTTGTCACTTAAACGCGCTTTAATTGTGCTAAGCAGTGCGGATTTTTGCGCAGCAGTAAGGTTGGCCAGAGCAAAACTCGCCTCCTTTGCCTGCTGACCTAGCTGCACTAAACTGATTTGTGAATTATCTGACATGGTATTTCCCCTATTCCTTTAGCTGTTTAGCCCTAGTACAACCATATCGTTGCGATGAATGACCGCACCACCATAGCTATAACCTAATAAATTTTCGATTTGATTTGAGTGCTGAGCTGCAATTTGTGTCATGGCATTTGCGCTGTAGCGCGCCATACCTTTCGCAATCGTTTTGCCTTGTTGATTAAGCACCAAAATGGTTTCTCCACGGGCGAAATGGCCTTCAACTTTAGTTAAGCCTTTTGACAGCAAACTGCGTCCTTGATTGACCACCGCATTAACTGCGCCATCGTCAATCGTGATTTGTCCTTGGGTAGTTGGGCCAGCGAGGATCCATTGCTTGCGGCTTTCAAGTGGGTTTTCAATGGCGCTAAAGTGAGTGCCCACTTGCTCTTTGGCTGCAATCTCAGCAATAACATCGTTATGATGACCCGAAGCAATTACCACCTCAATGCCAGCGCGGCGCGCAATATCAGCAGCTTGCAGCTTAGTCGCCATACCGCCAGTACCTAGCCCTGAAATAGCGCCACCAGCCAACTTGCGTAAACTGTCATCAATATTAACCACTTGCTTAATCAACTTAGCATCTGCATTTGATCGCGGGTCGGCGTCAAATAGCCCTTGCTGGTCGGTTAATAAAATCAGTAAGTCGGCATCACAAAGCAGCGCTGCTCGGGCGGACAAGTTGTCATTGTCGCCCACTTTGATTTCTGTGGTGGCAACAGCATCATTTTCGTTAATGATTGGAATAATGTTGTTATCGAGCAGCGCATTTAAGGTATCGCGAGCATTAAGATAGCGCTCACGGTCTTGCAGATCAGCGCGAGTTAATAGCAACTGCCCTACATGCAGCCCATAAATACTGAAAAGTTGTGACCAGGCCAGAATAAGCTGGCTCTGGCCTACCGCCGCTAATAGCTGCTTATTGGGCATAGTGTCGGGGTAGCTGGGGAAATTTAAATGCTCACGGCCTGCGGCAATCGCGCCCGAGGTGCACAACACAACTTCAACGCCCGCTTTCATTAACGCGGCCATTTGCCTTGCTAACTCCACCATGTGTGCCTTATCAAGCTGTTGACTGCCTGATGTCAGCACACTGGTGCCCAATTTAATCACTACTCGACGGTAACTCATTACACCTACTCTAAAAGCACGAACCTTAACTGACTGAATCTAGCGAAAGTTACATGCATGAAAAAAGATCCAACTATTTTTATAGCGAATTCGTTTTTCAATTGATAGCGAAGATCTGTCATGTAGCGACAAATTGTAGAAGATTTTGAGATATCACATAAAAAAGGGTTATGCATTGCATAACCCTTAAAATACTCAGCGATTTTACTTAACCATATATAAACTTAATCACAAATAATGCGGCGATCACTAAAATCCCTGCATTGAGGTCTTTTACGCGACCTGTCATCAGTTTGATAGCGGCATATGAGATAAAACCAAAACCAATGGCATTAGCAATTGAGAAGGTCAACGGCATAAGCAAACAGGTCACCACAACCGGCGCTGCTTCAGTAATATCTTCCCACTCAACATTAACCAAACCTGACATCATTAAGATAGCCACATAAAACAAGGTACCCGCTGTTGCATATGGCGGCACCATGCCAGCAAGTGGTGAGATAAACAAACAAGCAATGAACATCAGGCCAACGATGACTGCGGTTAAACCAGTACGTCCACCTGCACTCACGCCAGCTGTGCTTTCGATGTAACTGGTTGTGGTTGAAGTCCCATAGCCGCGCCAGCAATAGTCGCGACACTGTCTGCCGTCAGAGCACGTTTTACCCGTGGTAAACGGCCTTTGTCATCAAGGAAACCACCACGCTGCGCCACCGCAACTAAAGTGCCTGAGGTATCAAATAGATCAACAAATAAGAAGGCAAAAATTACCGAAATCATGCTTATTTCAAGCACACTCGATAAATCCATCTTCATAAAGGTTGGCGCAATAGAAGGCGGCGTAGACACTAAGCCAGCGTACTGCACATCGCCGAAAATCATCCCTAGAACCGTGATAATGATGATGCTCAAAATCACCGCGGCTTTCATGCCACGATAAACCATGGCAATAATTAAGAAGAAGCCAAGCGCTGCCATTAATGCCGGGAATGAAGTGATATCACCCATTGTCACTAATGTGGCAGGGCTAGCCACCACAATACCGGCACTCTTAAGGCCAATTAACGCCAGGAATAGACCAATACCTGCCGCAATACCAAATCGCAGCGACATAGGAATTGAGTTAACAATCCATTCGCGAATGCGCACTAAGGATAAAATTAAAAAGCACACTCCCGACATAAATACCGCGCCCAGTGCGGTTTCCCAGCTGTAACCCATTTCTCCCACAACTGTGTAGGTAAAGAACGCATTCAGCCCCATGCCTGGCGCCAACGCAATTGGGTAGTTCGCCACCAGCCCCATAATTAAACAACCCAGCGCAGCAGCTAAACAAGTCGCGACAAATACTGCGCCTTGGTCCATTCCTGCATCTGCAAGCATCATAGGGTTAACGAAAATAATGTACGCCATGGTCAAGAAGGTGGTTAAACCGGCAACGACTTCTTGCTTTAGCGTGGTGTTGTTTTGTTTAAGTTTAAAAAGTTTTTCTAACATGGAACCATGTTCCTTGGTGTAGGTGATCTAGACAATGATTTGGATTTGTATCGCCGACTGTTTTAATTATGAAACGGCAGTACAGAATGTTAAGCAAATTAACAACTTCGCGAGCGGAATTATAGTGATTTATACTCCATATAGCTATTAAATAGCAGCTTATGTCGCGCTGGTACGGTCGCAGTTCTTGTGGACATGTGAACTAGATAAGGTTTGCGTTCTCAGTTGAGAACATAGTGGTGATTCAGGAGAAAAATAACCAAAAAAAAGCCTACTCAAAAGAGTAGGCTGACATATTCATGCGTCCCATTTGGGGAAAGGAATGCAAGCATCACTAATTGTGATGAAGATAACCGACAAGGTCGCTTATCCTAAGTCTAAAAGTCTCTCGACTAACAAAAGGGGTGGAAAGTTGATGATAAAAGGTGGACAAACCTTTACTTCATCGGATACAGACCACGTTGCAGAACTTTCGTATCAAGCCAAAAGTTTTGCCAAAATACATTACGATTACCTAAGTAAGACATAGCTATTCTCCAAAAAAGTTGTTTAAAAACCTAGTAAAGCTTGGCTCGGTTCCTTGGAACTAACTTTTTCTCAATCCATAGAGACAACTTAGTGCTCGGATCCTTGGAGAAGATATCCTTCCTGGATAATACTAGAATCAAGAGTCCCCTCTCGACGAAAACAATTATACAAAAATGTAATTTAATTACAAGAATTATTTTCAAAATTTATTTTTAACGCATAATGCAGAAATTATATTACAATTTCGTCATATAAATGAGGTTTTAGTACACAAAATCATCAAAAAAGCCGACATGCGCCTCATTGAGAGTGACATATCGGCTTTTTTATTGTGAAACGCTCCATGCTAGCAGGAGCGATAGGTTGTTTTACTTACGACAAATGTATTGATACAGGCTCACTAAAGGGTTAGCAGTTGGTTTGCCATAAAGCGGGTCACCTTCAGTGGCGCTGCCGGCAATATCCACATGGGTATAAGCAATTGGCTTGTCACTGCCGACACCATGCTCTGCAATACCCGATGCCTTAATTAAAAATGCTGCAGGGAATTGGTGACCACGCGCGGTGATTGATGAAGGCGCATTGTTTGACGAGATCACATCACAGGCGCCGTTTTTATCAGCAATTCTGTCAAAATCATCTGGGCGTAGGTATGACAGCTCAGCAGGCTCCCCCATAAGGTACCCACTTGCTGTAGCTCGCTTGCCACTTGCATGTTACGTGCAACAGCATTCTCTACCAAAGCCGTGTAGCCGCCATAAGCACGCACCACGTGCCCTGTTAATGTGGCAACACTAAACATTTGCGGTGCAGACTCACTTTCACACTCTAGCGCTTGCTGCTTAAGGTGTGACATTACATCAGCAAGCACTAAACGCCCTTCAGCATCGGTATTACCAATACGCACGCGCACGCCTGCATGGCTAGTAATAATCTCATCGGTGACAAACGCTTCGCTACCTATGCTGTTGCGCACTAATCCAAGCTCTGCAACAACCCGTACTCCCTTGGGTTGGGTGACAGCTAGTGCTTTCATCACACCCGCTACCGCCGCTGCGCCGCCTTTGTCACGACTCATGCCAGCCATGGCGCCGCCAACTTTTAAATCTGCGCCGCCAGTGTCATACACCACACCTTTACCCGCTAAAAAGTACGACTGCTCAATCTCGCCCACACCGACATATTCAAGGCGCACGACCCGAGGATGATGACGCGCAACATCAAACGAGCAGCGACCGACAGCGCTGAGTAACGGATAATCTTTAACTAGTGTGGCTTTATCTTCTATTACACTGCATTTAATTACAGTGTCTTTAAATGCTTGCTGACAATACTCAGCAAACTTAATCGCGCTCATTTGCTCAGGCTCAGTGCCGCACAAGTCACGAGCTAATGACTGACCAAGCGAGATTGCATCAGCCTCTGCTGCCACACTGTCATCTTGCGCTTGCTCAACTAACAGGCCAATCTGCTCGATATTAGGAGTTAGGCCTGTCGCGAGGCGGGTTTCTAGCGGCTGCCATAGGCTTTGATTACAGGCAATGGCTGCTACCGAGCGTGCAAACTGGTAGCGGCTATCACTTGAGCTCGCTACTACGAGTAAAGGTTTTACAGCGCCAGCTTGCTCAGCAATTTCAATACCTGCACGGGCAGCTTTAGCGTATTGGCGCACATCAACATATTCATTATCAATATCTGCCACTGGAGAAATCACTAAGCGGCCACCTGCAAGACCTGGTGCAAATAACAAGGTGGCTGACTTACCTACGCGTTTATCGACCTGTGCACCATGGGCGGCGAGCAGTTTTATTTCTTGTTGTTCAATGGCATCAAGACTTGGCGTGACAACCACTACCGCATCCCACTTATCTTCGGCAAAAATGGCATCGGCTTGGTTTACACCTACAATCGGGCTGTGAAACATGGGCATTCCTTTAACTGGGTTTAAAATTTTTGGCTCACAACTTGGGTCTGAACTGCCACCTAGGTTTGAGCGGGTGAAGTTATATTTACAGAAAATGCGACCCAAACCAATCTCATTTCGATTTTATCGTCACGGTCGTCGATCAGACTGTGAGCGAAGTGTGCTAAAGTGCCTATCCATTAGCGAATGCCAACCGATTGGCATGAAAGCAAACAATAAATAGCGACGCTATTAACTCCCTGTAGCTAGAATCCATAAACTGGGAGTAGCAAGCGCCGCAGCATAAACAACGACTAATTGAGGGCTCAATCGTGACCGCAATCAACCAATTATATCCTCAACCGCTTTGGCAATGGTTTGAACAAATCTGTGCCATTCCTCACCCATCAAAGTTCGAACAAGCTTTATCGCAGCATATTCAAGATTGGGCAAATGCTCAGGGCTTGAATGTAGTTGAAGACAAAGTCGGTAACCTAATCATCAAAAAACCAGCCACACCTGGTATGGAAGATCGCAAAGTTGTTGCCCTGCAAGCCCATATTGATATGGTGCCGCAAAAAAATGCTGACAAAGAGCATGATTTTGAAAAAGACCCAATCGAAGCTTATGTTGATGGTGAGTGGGTAAAAGCTAACGGCACGACACTCGGTGCAGATAATGGTATTGGCATGGCATCGGCACTGGCTATTTTGGGCAGCAGCGACATTAAACACGGCCCATTAGAAGTATTGCTAACCATTGATGAAGAAGCAGGCATGACAGGCGCATTTGGTCTTGAAGCTGGCATGCTTGATGCTGAGATTCTGATCAACACAGACTCAGAGCAAGAAGGCGAGATCTACATGGGCTGTGCTGGCGGCGTTGACGGTCAAATCTCTGTGCCAATGACATGGCAAGCACCTGAGCAAGATAATGCTAGCTACCGCTTAACTTTATCTGGTTTAAAAGGTGGTCACTCGGGTGTCAACATTCACCTAGGCCGCGGTAACGCCAACAAGCAACTTGCACGCTTCTTATTTGAATATGCTGACAACCTAGCACTTGAGTTAGTCGACTTTACTGGTGGCTCGCTGCGTAATGCTATCCCACGTGAAGCAAACATTAGTTTTATGCTGCCTGCAGATAACGTTGAGTTACTTGAGCAAAACATTGCCCAGTTTCAGGCAACCATTCGTGCAGAGCTAGCCATTGCAGACCCAGATATGACCTTAACTCTGGAAGCGATTGACTCGCCTACTAAAGTAATGAGCGAAACTGCGCAGAATAGCTTAATTGATTTACTTAATGCTTGCCCGAACGGCGTGATGCGTATGAGTGATGAAGTTGAAGGCGTAACTGAAACATCACTAAACGTTGGTGTGATTTCTACCGAGGAAGAGCAAGTTCAAATCTTGTGCCTTATCCGCTCGCTTATCAACTCAGGTCGCGACGAAATTGAAGGCATGTTGACGTCACTAGCTCATTTGAGCGGTGCAGGCATCGAGTTTAGCGGTGCTTACCCAGGTTGGAAGCCAGATAATAGCTCACCTGTTATGGAAATTGTGCGCGCAACCTACAACGGCATTTACAAGAAAGACCCTACCATTATGGTTATTCACGCGGGTCTTGAGTGTGGTCTATTTAAAGAGCCGTACCCGAACATGGACATGGTATCCATTGGTCCAACTATCCGCTTCCCACACAGCCCAGATGAAATGGTCAACATCACCACTGTTGGTCAATACTGGGAGTTACTACTTGCGGTGCTAGAGAATATTCCAGCGAAAAGCTAATTATCTCAAATAAGGCGAAAACATCGAAAAGGCTGCATTTGCAGCCTTTTTTTATTGAAAACAGCATTACTGAATGAGTATTAAGACCTAGGTGTTTAGAGGTAAACATTAGTACACCAAGTTGCTGTAATTACTTAAAGCGGCAAATCAAGTTGAGAGCTTTGTGCAACATGAGTTACAGCTTGGCCTTGCGCCTCACCTGCAAGCCCGACACTCACGCCCAGTAAACGAATACCTCTGCCATTGGCACGCTTTAAGGCATCTTCAAGCAAACTAGCGAACAAGTTGACTGACAGCTCATCGCTACGATGCTCAATCGTAGTTTGCTTAAAATCATTAAATTTCAGCTTAACCACTTGCTTGTTAATGCTTCTATCTTTAGCACTACGCTGCATTCGCGATGACAACTCTTGAATAAGTTGCGGCATCACCTGCTGACATTGGCTTAGGGTATAAATGTCTTTTGCTAAGGTGGTTTCAACCCCACCGACTTGCGCACGCGATTAGGGCTAATGGCTCTTTCATCACGCCCATAAGCACGCTCATGCAAGACAACGCCAAACTTACCAAAGCGCTGCACTAACGCCTGCTTTGGGTAATTCTGCACATCCTCACAGGTATTCAAACCAAGATCAGCAAGCTTTTTGGCGGTAACCTTGCCAACGCCGGGGATCTTTTTCAGAGCTAAGGGTTTAATAAACTGCGCTATGTCATCAGGGCGAATGACATACTGACCATTGGGTTTATTTAGATCTGAAGCAATCTTGGCAAGAAACTTAACTGGCGCTACACCAGCTGATGCTGTCAGCCCAGTTTGCTGATAAATCTCATCGCGTATCGCCTGTGCCATTAAGGTGGCACTGCCCTTACACAATTGGGTATCTGTGACATCCAGATAGGCTTCATCTAGCGATAAAGGCTCAATAAGGCTGGTATAGCTCTTAAAGATTTCGCGAATTTGCGCCGAAACATCTTTGTAAACTTGCATCCTTCCTGGCACCAAAGTCAGGTCTGGGCAAAGCTGCAACGCTTGATGACTACTCATGGCTGAGCGCACCCCAAAAGCACGCGCTTCATAATTACAAGTACTGATCACCCCACGCCTATCACTTCTGCCCCCCACAGCTAATGGCTTCCCCCTTAGTTCGGGGAAGTCACGCATTTCTACAGCGGCGTAGTAACAGTCCATGTCGATATGAATTATTTTTCGCATCTGTTGCTCATATCAGTGACCAAAAAACGATTACCACAATATTACTGTATAAAAAAACAGTATTCAACAAAACCTGTTATTTGGTTAGAGCAGGGAACAGAAACGCCCTCAAAAGCGGCAAGTCACATTTTGTATAACACTGATACAAGAATATTGATGAAGTTAGCAGTTTAATTAGCATACTATCCTTAGAATAATAAAAAGTATAATAATACAATTAGGATAAGCTAATGAAAAAGCTCGGCTTTAAAGCAAGTTTACTCTCTGCTATGACAGGACTGCTGATGTTGTCTCTGCTCATTAGTAGCCTAGTAACCTATGTGCAATTTAAAGACAGTGTGCAAGATGCGCTGGTACAAAACATTCACCATGTGATTGAACAAAAAGTTATCGAGATTAAATCTCGCTTTGAGCGCACAACCAGCGCGGTCACTGAGCTAGCCATGCTCTATCGTCAAGAAAATGGTCAAAATCAACATAGCCACGTGGCTATGACGCAATACACAGCAAAACTGGGCGGCGTGAGCAAAGTGATCATAGGCTTTGATGATGGCAGCAGCTATGTGTCTAAAGCCTCAGAGTCATTTCCTAATGGTGTGGGTATCGTATCTAAGTATGACCCTCGAACTCGTCCCTGGTATCAAGCAGGTAAGCGCTCTCGTGGCATTAGCCTAAGCGATGTGTTCTTTACCCGCACTGATGCGATACCAATGCTCGGAGTGATGCATCAAATTGATGGCGGCATCATCATGGCTGACCTCCGCTTTGACCAACTTACCTCAGAGCTAAACAAGCTCAATGAAATTGAAGGCGCTACGGGCTTTATCGTCAATAAACAGGGACTAGTACTGGCTTCTACCTCGCCTTTTATCGAGGCAAAACAAAACATCAATGATATAGCCGACTTAAAGCAAGTGTCCCAACAAGCTTTGGGGGTCAACCAAAGTGTGGCAACTCACGAGCTCAATGGCGAGGCCACATTAGTTGCCAGCAAACGTATCGAGCTGATTGATAACCAAGAGTGGTACGTCATTGTTACTGTGGATGAGTCCAGCGCGTTTGCCCCGCTATACCAAGCAACGTTTAAATTACTATTGGTTGTGATTCTAGTATTGACTGCTTCGGTAGCGGGATTGCTCGTCGTGCTCAACAAGCTGTACTTACCAATTGCTGAGCTGCGCACTTTAGTGACGGAGCTATCTCAAGGTAACGGCGATCTCACCAAACGTCTTGAAGTTAAATGCAATGACGATATAGGTAAAATTGCCAGTGGCATTAACCAGTTCATTAGCCAGCTACAAAGTATGATGAAAGAAATAAATCAGGCGACTGTTGCACTGTCATCTGGCGTACATTCTCTACAACAATTCAGTGAGCATTCTCAGCAAATTTTAACCTCACACACCAGCGAAACCACACAAATCGTGACCGCGATAGAGCAGCTATCGAATACCGCTGAAATGGTTGAAGCCAATACAGTAGAAGCGGCGAAGCACACTCATGAAGCGCATCACAGCGGCGCCCATTCTTTGAAAACTATCGAGTCGACCCAGCAAGGTATTCTTGCCCTTGCGAGTCAAATCAACGAAACCGCTGGCAAAGTTGAGCATATGAACAATGAGACGAGTTCAATTCAGTCCATTGTTGATGTAATTGGCGCCATTGCCGAGCAAACCAACTTACTGGCACTTAACGCCTCGATTGAAGCAGCTAGAGCCGGTGAGCAAGGCAGAGGCTTTGCGGTGGTTGCTGATGAAGTGCGCGCACTAGCGAGTCGCACCCAAACCAGCACCAGTGAGATTGAGCAGGCATTAGCTCAGTTAAAATCTGAAGCAACCAATGTAGTGGCATCGATTGCCTCAACAGAGCAAGCGTGTGGCACAACCGTTGAAGAAGTGGCGGATACCTCTGCAAGCTTGCAACAGATGAGCGTGATTATGGATGAGATCAATGCGCTAAATAGCCAGAACTCAACCTCAGCTAGCGAGCAAAATCAGGTTATTCAGGCGATTAACCTCAACATGCATCAGATCCACGATATGGTAGAAACCTTGAATAAAGAGGGGCAACTGCAGCAACAAGAAACCGCTAATATTGCCGAAATCAATGACAAGCTGTCAGGCTTGATTGGTCAATTTAAGCTTTAGTCTTAGATAAACACTACGGCCAGAGCAAACAATGCTATAAACAAAAACGCCGCTAATACGTTAGCGGCGTTTTTTGTATAGCAGAGTATGCAATTACATTTGCTTTTGCAGGTAATTTTGCAGACCCACTCGCTCGATTAGGCGTAGTTGCTTCTCAAGCCAGTACATGTGATCCGACTCAGTATCATCGAGTAAAACTTCAAGCAGCTCGCGAGTTTGGTAATCACCCTTTTCTTCACAAAGTGCAATCACCTTACGTAAGTCTTCAGCAACCTTGTATTCGTACTGAAGGTCATTCTCAAGCATCTCTTTAACGTCTTTACCAATGTTTAGCGCTTCGCGGCTAGCAACATCTGGTGTACCTTCTAAAAATAAGATGCGCTGAACCAATTTTGCCGCATGCACTTTCTCATCGTCTGACTCATGCAAAATACGGGTATATAATTCGTTCAAGCCCCAATCTTCGTACATGTGGGCGTGAACAAAATACTGATCCATTGCTGATAGCTCGCCAGTCAACAATGAGTTTAATGCGTCGATAACCTCTTGATGGCCTTTCATGATAAATATCCTTAACTTACATTTGTGACTGTAGGTAGTTCTCTAAACCGGTCTTAGTGATGAGATCTTGCTGGGTTTCAATCCAGTCAATGTGCTCTTCTTCATCTTCAAGCAACTCTTCTAGCAAGTCGCGACTCATATAGTCACGCTCATCTTCACACAGCTTGATCGCTTTACGTAGCTCTGCAACTTGCTCTGTTACAGCTTCCATATCGCACTGCAGCATTTCTTCAGTGTCCTCACCAATACGTAGCTTGTCTAGCTGTTGCAGGTTTGGAAGGCCTTCAAGAAACAACACACGCTCAATTAATTTGTCGGCGTGTTTCATGTCTTGAATCGACTTTTTGTACTCTTTGCTGTTGAGCTGGTCTAAACCCCAGTGCTTAAACATACGCGCATGGAGAAAATATTGATTAATGGCAGTTAACTCAAAAGTTAACACGCGATTAAGCTGAGCGATGACGTTTGGCTTGCCTTTCATTGTCTTGTCCCTAATCAGTGAACTTGATCTAGATCAATTTCACACAGAATAGTACAGCTGAAGTCTAAAGTAAATTTTTTCTTTAATTTCATACACTTAATACTGATAAGCATTCTCATTTTTACTTAGCTTAGTATCTGTTGTACAAAATTAAATCACAAAAAAAGCCTTCAAAATGAAGGCTCTTTACAATGTGATTCGCAACATCTGGTTAAATAATACGGTTTTTTTCAAGCTTGGCACGGCGCTCTTCTTCCGCCATTCGGCGCTTGCGCTTGTCACATGGGTCATCACAATCACAGGCTTTTTCGATGCCAAGTACGCCTAGACCACCGCAGCTACCCTCAACGGCTTTCTTTTTGATGATGTAGCCCACAGACATTAATACGAAAAACAGCATTAAAATAACGAATGCGGCAATAAATGTACTCATATACGACTCCGATACAACACGAGGCTATTGCACATATGGCAAAAACGCATCGCTATAATGAATTTGATAACCATGGGGCTGCTTTTCAATCAACATTATCGCCAAATCTAACTCACTGGCAAGCGCTAATGATGCTTCGGTGCCCATTACCATCATGGCAGTTGCGTAACCGTCTGCTGACATACTGCTCGGGTGCAGCACAGTTACCGACGCTAACTTATGGTTGATAGGGTAACCGGTTCGCGGGTCAATAAGATGAGAAAAACGCACACCTTTGTCTTCAAAGTAATTACGATAATCACCCGATGTCGCCATCGCCATATCTTTTAGGCTAATGACTTTCGACACCTCGCGCCCCGTCGCATCAGGTTGCTCAATCGCAACTCGCCAAGGTTGACCATCAAGTTTGTGACCTTTGACACTGATCTCGCCACCAACTTCAACTAAATAACCAGACACTTGGTATTTGTCTAATACAGCTGCAACAACATCTACGCCAAACCCTTTCGCGATAGATGATAAATCGACGTATAAATCTGAGTTATGTTTAACTAAATGCCCTGGTTCAATCGAGACACCTTCTATACCCATTTTTGCTTTAGCAATGTCAATATCGAGCTTACTCGGTACCTTGATCGGCCGTTTTTCTGGACCAAAGCCCCAAAGATTAATCAATGGGCCTAAGGTGACATCTAATGCGCCATCGGTTTGTTCATAGAGCTTAATCGCTTCTTGAAGCACTAAAATCGTATCTTGCGACACTCGAGTACGTTGACCAGCCTTAGATAGGTTAAATTGCGACAACTCAGACGCTGGTCGATAAGTCGACATCTGATTGTTCACCCGCTCAAGCGCCATATCGATTTCGGCCTGAAGCAATTGCTCGTCGGGGAGATGTTTATTAGGTACCAACTTAATATGGTAAGTGGTGCCCATAGTACGCCCTGCTAAGCTGACCAATTGTGGCTGACTGCAGGCGCTGACAACAAGGACCAATATCAACAGTGACAACAGCTTGGTTATATATCTCATTATCATTCTTTTTGGTTTATACCAATTGGTATTAGCTCTTTATTAGAGCCGTCAAAATAAAAATTGCAGCTTGTTTAACATGTACCTCCATGTTCAACAAAGCTGCAATTCCGTTTACTTAGATGATGGTTTAGCGTTAACCGCCAAAGTCATCCAGTAGGATGTTCTCATCCTCAACACCTAAGTCTTTAAGCATACCAATTACGGCAGCGTTCATCATTGGTGGGCCACACATGTAGAATTCACAATCTTCTGGCGCTTCATGATCGCGTAGATAGTTCTCATAAAGCACATTGTGAATAAAGCCGGTGTAACCGTCCCAGTTGTCTTCTGGCTGAGGATCAGACAGAGCAACATGCCACTCGAAGTTATCATTGGTTGACGCTAGGCCGTCGAAATCTTCTACATAGAACATTTCGCGCTTAGAACGTGCACCGTACCAGAAGCTCATCTTACGCTTAGAGTTAAGACGCTTAAGCTGATCGAAGATATGTGAACGCATTGGCGCCATACCTGCACCACCACCAATAAATACCATTTCAGCGTCAGTGTCTTTTGCGAAGAATTCACCAAATGGACCTGAAATCGTCACTTTATCGCCAGACTTAAGGCTCCAGATGTACGATGACATCTTACCACAAGGTAGGCTTAGGTTACGTGGAGGCGGCGTAGCAATACGCACGTTCAACATGATGATACCGAACTCTTCTGGGTAGTTCGCCATCGAGTATGCACGAATGGTTTCTTCATCAACTTTTGACTCCAGGTCAAAGAAGCCGAAGTGTTCCCAGTCGCCACGGTACTCTGCAGGTACATCGAAGTCTGCATACTTAACATGGTGTGCAGGCGCTTCAATTTGGATATAACCACCGGCGCGGAACGGCACTGACTCACCGTCAGGGATCTTAAGTTTAAGCTCTTTAATGAAGGTCGCTTTGTTATCGTTAGAGATAACTTCACATTCCCACTTCTTAATACCAAAGATTTCTTCGTCTAGCTCGATTTCCATGTCAGTTTTAACATTTACCTGGCAAGAAAGACGACAACCTTGACGCGCTTCACCTTTACTAATGTGGTCAAGCTCAGTCGGCAGGATATCACCACCGCCTGACTTTACATTCACACGACACTGGCCACATGAGCCACCGCCACCACATGCGCTTGATACGAAAATACCGTTACTTGCCAACGCGCCTAGTAGCTTACCGCCAGCTTCGGTTTCAAATGCTTTGTCAGCATCACCATTGATGCCAATCTTAATGCTACCACTTGCCACAAGCTTAGATTTAGCGAACAAAATCACTAATACTAAGATCAAGACAATCGCAGTAAACATGCTCACACCTAGATAAACATCTATTGGTGTAGATTCAAGAATACCCATTTACTTATCCTTAAAGGTTCAAATTAATGCATCTCTAGGCGGTCTTATAAAGACACACCTGAGAACGACATGAAACCTAGTGCCATCAAACCAGCAGTAACGAAGGTAATACCTAAGCCACGCAGTCCATCAGGTACGTCAGAATATTTCATTTTCTCGCGGATACCGGCAAGTAGCACAATTGCAAGTGCCCAACCGATACCTGAGCCAATACCGAATACAAAACTTTCACCTAGGTTGTAATCACGCTCAACCATGAATGAAACCGCACCGAAAATCGCACAGTTCACTGTGATTAGCGGTAGGAAGATACCGAGTGCGTTATACAAAGGAGGGAAGTACTTATCTAAAGTCATTTCCAAAATTTGTACTAGCGCTGCAATCACACCAATAAAAGTAATGAACTTAAGGAAGCTCAAGTCCGCTTCAGGTACTCCTGCCCATGCTAACGCGCCTGGAGCAAGAAAACTTTGATAAATGATTTGGTTAGTTGGTACCGCAATACCAAGCACCACAATTACCGCTACACCTAGACCCATTGAGGTTTTAACCTTCTTAGATACCGCTAAGAAAGTACACATACCTAGGAAGAACGACAGGGCCATGTTTTCAATGAAAACAGAGCGAATTAATAAACTAATATAATGTTCCATTTCGCTTACCCTTTAGCTTCTACTTGATCAGGCTTATAAACACGGATCATCCAGATCAAAGCACCAATTAGGAAGAACGCACTTGGTGGCAGTAGTAATAAACCATTTGGCTGGTACCAACCACCGTCAGAAACCTTAGCTAAGATTTCTACGCCAAAAAGTGAACCATTACCAAATAACTCACGCACAAAGCCAACAGATAACAAGATAACGCCGTAACCTAAACCGTTACCAATACCGTCCATAAAGCTCAGCATTGGTGGCGTTTTCATCGCGTATGCTTCAGCGCGGCCCATCACGATACAGTTGGTAATAATTAGACCAACGAATACCGATAGCTGCTTGGCGACATCGTAAGCAAATGCTTGCAGCACCTGGTCAACAACGATTACTAGCGATGCGATTACCGTCATCTGCACAATAATACGAACACTGCTTGGAATATGTGCACGTAGCATTGAGATAAACAGGTTTGAGAATGCACAAACCGCCGTTAGTGCAATGGTCATTACCAATGCAGTTTCCATTTTACTGGTTACCGCTAAGGCACTACATACACCCAGGATTTGCAATGCAATTGGGTTATTACTAACAATTGGTCCGGTTAGAACCTGCTTGACGCTATTAGCTTCAGACATTAGCTCAACCCTCCGTTACGTGCTTTTTCAATAAACTTAGCGAAGCCTTCTTCACCTAACCAGAACTCTAAAGAGTACTGAACGCCGTTACCGGTCAGTGTCGCACCAGATAGTGCATCAACACCGAACTCAGAGTTAGCGACAGCTGGGTTCTTAGTTACTTGAATCGCTAATTCGCCTTGAGCGTTGTATAGCTTCTTACCTTTCCACTTAGCAATCCATTGTGGATTTTGTACTTCACCACCTAGACCTGGTGTTTCACCAGAGCCAGTAAAGTCGTAGTAAACCAATGAACGAATCGTGTTTAGGTCAGCTTCTACCGCTAGGAAAGCAAACATAGTTGACCACAGACCATAACCCTTAACTGGGATAATCACAGTTTGTAGCTGTGAGCTATCATCACGAATTAAGTAAACCACACCATGATTAGCAACACGCTTAACCGAAGCGATGTCATTAACAGGTTTGAATGAGGTTTCAGGTGTGCGAGCTGCTTTTTCAACGTCGAAGGTATTGCCGTCAACACCTTCTACCCAGTCGCCAGACTTTAGATCAACAACTTTAGCTTCTACGTACTTGTTGTAGGTGTCGATAATTGTTGCTTTTTCGACTTTGCCTGAACGGGTATCAATCAAGCCTGCTGCTTCTAAAATGTACTTTTGCTTATCTAAAAGCTTGTTCTCTAGTTGCGTTGGCTTAAGCAGTACTGCCGCCGTTGACACCAACATAGAACAGATAAAACAAAGACCGATTACAACGAACAATGTTTTACCGAAAGATTCTTTAGCATTAGCCACGTGCAATCCTCCGCTTGATATTTGCTTGAACCACGAAGTGGTCGAACAAAGGTGCAAAAAGGTTAGCGAATAGAATTGCTAACATCATACCTTCTGGGAATGCTGGGTTGATAACACGGATAAACACCGCCATCGCACCAATTAAGAAACCGTATGCCCACTTGCCTTGGTTAGTAAATGACGCTGAAACAGGGTCAGTTGCCATGAACATCATGCCGAAGGCAAAACCACCTAACACTAGGTGCCAGTGGAATGGCATAGCAAACATTGGGTTAGTGTCGCTGCCAATCGCGTTAAGCAGTAGCGAAACAGCAATCATACCTGCCATTACACCACCAACAATGCGCCATGAAGCGATGCGAGTGTATATAATCACTAAGCCACCAAGTAAAATAGCAAAGGTAGAAACCTCACCTACAGAACCTGGAATGAAGCCCATAAACGCAGCCATCCAATCAGCATTAGCGTAATCAAGAGTGCCTTGCGCCGCTTGGCTTAATGCCGTCGCGCCAGAGAAGCCATCTGCAACGACCCAAGTAGTGTCACCTGACATGCTTAGCGGGTAAGCAAAGAATAAGAATGCTCGACCTGCAAGCGCTGGGTTGAGGAAGTTACGACCTGTACCACCAAAGATTTCCTTGGCAACGACCACACCAAAGGTGATACCCAGTGCCACCATCCATAAAGGAATGGTTGCCGGCAGGGTGAGTGCGAACAGTACCGAGGTGACGAAGAAACCTTCGTTAACTTCATGGCCACGTACAGAAGCAAATAGCACTTCCCAGAAACCACCGACTGCAAATGTCACAGCATAGATAGGTAGGAAGAAACATGCGCCGTAGAACATTAGCCCCGCAATGCCTGAATCAGCAGTTAGCTGACCACCTAGCATTTCAAACAAGCCAACTTGCCACATATCTGGCGTACCAAAACCAGCAGCCAATGCAACTTGCGCTTGCAAACCAACGTTATACATACCGAAGAACATTGCTGGGAAAGTACACGCCCAAACAGTGATCATCATACGCTTAAGGTCTAGGTTATCACGAACATGGGTTGCGCCCTTGTTCACCTTACCTGGAGTATAAAATACAGTAGCAACCGCTTCGTAGAGCGCGTACCACTTTTCGTATTTACCGCCTTTTTCAAATTGCGGTTCAATACGCTCGATAAAATCTTTCAAGCTCATTAGCCTTCCCTCTCGATCGTATCTAAGCAGTCACGTAGGTATGAGCCATAGTCATACTTACCAGGACATACGAAAGTACATAATGCTAGATCTTCTTCATCTAGCTCTAAGGCTCCTAATTGAGCTGCGCCATCATAATCACCAGATACTAGGTCACGCAGTAACATAGTCGGCAAAATATCTAGCGGCATAACACGTTCATAGTTACCAATTGGCACCATAGCGCGGTCAGAGCCGCCAGTGCTGGTTGTCATTTTGAATAAACGTGAAGAGCTTAGGTGACCTAGGAATGCGCGAGTAATTGAGTACTTGTCAGCACCAGGCATAGCCCAGCCAAATAGTTCTTTCTCGGTACCTTCCTCAAGTAGACTCACTTGATTGTGGTAACGACCTAGGTATGCATGTGGGCCATGCGCGTGGCGACCGTTTAATACTGAACCTGAAATAACACGAACTGAGCTGCAATTATGCTCACCTTGAGTCAATTCAGTAAGGCTTGCACCAACATGCGTTTTAACTAAGCGAGGCTTAGTTGCTTCAGGGCCTGCTAGTGCAACAACGCGGTCTGTCGTTAACTCACCAGTAGTAAACAAATGACCAATCGCAATCACATCTTGATAGCCAAGATGCCATACAGTGCGGTTAGCAGAGGCTGGAAGCACATGGTGAATATGAGTACCCACTAAGCCCGCTGGATGTTTACCGGCAAACTCCTTCACCTGCGCATTTGCAGCAGGAATGTCAGCACCAGGCGCCTTACATAGGAATACCTTGCCTTCTGCTAAACGTGAAAGCACAGTCAAACCATTAGCAAAATCATCTTTGTTTGCTGCAATAACTACTTGAGGATCGCCAGCGAGTGGCTGAGTATCAATGGCAGTCACAAACAACGCAGCAGGTTCTGAATCTACCGCTGGGACTTTACTGAAAGGGCGAGTACGCAATGTGGTCCACAAACCCGATTCGATCAGGTTGTCGCGAACAGCTTGCGCGTCGAGAGAGGTGAGTTTATCAGCATCGTATTTAGCAAATACGACACTTTCGTCACCTTCAATATCAATAACAACTGATTGAAGTACGCGTTTGGCACCTCGGTTGATTTCTTTAATCGTACCACTGGCTAAAGCTGTATATTTTACGCCTGGGTTCTTTTTGTCTTCAAAAATCACCTGGCCTTTTTGTACTTTATCGCCCACTTTGATCTTCATGGTAGGACGTAAGCCAATATACTCTTCACCCAATGTAGCGACGTGTTTAATGGCCGGGCCATTATGGATAACTTGCTCTGGTCCACCCGCGATAGGGAGTTCCAATCCTTTCTTAATTGTAATCATATCCACAAGCACTACGTTTGAAGGAAAGACAATGCGCCACGTTCCGCAACAAGAATAAGTCATTAGCAAACAAGGCGTTAACAAAATAAATATTCTTGAGCTAGCGCAGATTTAACACGAAAATGCGATCGTAATCACGCTGGTCGCGCGCATTTTACCCCAATTATGAGACTACCGCCACGAAAATTATTTGTATTTTCAAACTGCAAGGGACTCAGGGCGTTAACATTTCAAACAGTTTGGCTCAGGGTAAGGTTTTCACTAAAAATCGGCATATTTTTTCGAGTTCGATTTACTATAGCACTAATTTTTATAGAAAATATTTTGGAAAGACTAATATTTAAACTATTAGTAAAAGCAAATAAAGCTCAAGCTAAAATAGCTTGAGCTTTAACATATTTAAAACAAATAGATAGATTGGATGTCAGCAGTTAAAAGCGACCTTGGTAGCCTAAAAGCGCTTTTTGCTCCGCCCCAGCGACGACACCTAAGTGCGAGTTGTGAGCCACAAGATCTTGATTAAGCGCGTTTTCTACTCGAAGATAAACTTGATGCTGCGCGCTAAAGTCATAGCTAGCTGCCACGTTTAGCTTCCACTGTGAATCAATTGAATAATCTTCAACTTGGTCATACATGTAACCTATCTCAGATTGATATAGAGCCTGCGCCATTAACGAGAAATCACCCACTACGATACCGGTACTAACAAAAGCTTGATGCTCTGGGGTCCAAGGTAAACGCGTTTCAGTGTCTGGGCAGCCACCGTTTGCGCAGGCACTATCATCAAGCTCTGTCTTTGCATAGAGATAGTTAGCAATAATTGGCATTGAGAAACTGTCGAATGCGAGTTGATAGTTAACACTCACATCGGCGCCATACACTTTCACATCTTCGATATTTTCTTGCAGAGTGTGGCCTTCATAACCACACACGACTCCCCACATGCAGCTGAAATGCATGTTATTAAAGTCATGGTAATAAGTAGCTGCATCTATATGCATCGCGCCGAGAGTATATGCAGCGCTTAGCTCATACTGCATAGCCTCTTGGGCTTTTTGCAGTTTGTTGCCTGCTGATGCTGCCGTCCAGGCACGCTTAGCGTTTGCTTCAAAACGCCAGCTATCACCTTGATACACTGCGGCAAGTGAAGGTATCCAGCCGTCATCAGAAAAGTCGACATTAGTAATGTCATGGCTCGTAATAGAAACCTCACGGGTCACGTTAACGGTTTCGTATGACACGCCAGCTAAAATCTGCCATTTACCATAATTTAACTCGGTATCGACGCCAGCTAGAATGGCAGTAGCATCGTCTGTGTATGCCTCAACTGTGCTAAAGCTATTACCAGGGGTAAAGCTTAAGTCTTGCCCATAGATCCAATCTTGGTAGCCTAAGCGCATTTCAGCTTTATCATGGTGATAACGCCCATGATAAATAACCTTATGCTGGCCATATTGGTTAACGCCTTTAGTTTGAATACCAAAGCCATCAAACTCATTATCTTGTGCCATCGCCCCCAAAGTAAGGTCGACCCCCAAAGGTTGACGCTCAAATAGCGCGAGCCCTGCTAGCAGCGATTTATCAATCACATCACCATTTAAGTACGCCATTTGTGACGTTTTCTGAGACATACTTTGATAATAGAGATCGGTGTACATCTGGTTACTTGGTGATAACGTTACCTCGTGGGCTAAGGCATAGCGAGTGCGGCGTTGAGTTTCATTATCAAACTGCGCTACTTGATAACGTTTTTGTGGCTCAAGCTCAAAATCAGCATCAGTCAAACCCAGCAATCCAGCGTCATTGTCTTTATCAGAAAATTGAAAACTAAACTCAGTCTTTTGTGGATTTCGCGCCCCAAGTAGGCTGCCAGCACCAACCTTAAACATGATATCGGTATGGCTATACTGCGCATCTAAGTCACGTGCAATCCCCACATCTTGTTCGGCCTTTTGGTAGTCCACTCCTAGCAACATAGTATATTGCTTAGAGGTACCACTCATAATAATGCCACCAGCAAGCTCACTATTTTGCCCTGCTTCCAGGTTGACGATAGTTGCAGTATCAGCGCTACTAACTCTCTTTGACTGGTAGTCAACAACGCCGTAGCTGCCTTCACTACCTATGCCTGCTGTAGTCGACTGCTCGACATTGACACTTTGTTGAAAAAATAGATTAGGTGCAATAACAAGATTGGCAGAGTAAGGAGCTGGTGAGAAGAAAATGCCATCTTGAGTTTGCGCAACACCATTTACTGCGCCGCGATTGACTACAGTATTGGCTTGATAGGAGCTTGCAGGCAACACAACCACACCTGATTGCGCCAGTGCCATTTCGGTGCTGCGGTATTGAAACGCTCCCATATCTTGGGTGACATTTACATCTGCGCGGCTCACTTGTTCTTTTTGTTGCTCTGCGGCATGCGCTAAGGGGGAGTTCACTAATGCCAAAATGGCACACGCGACTGTAGTAAGGCTAAACGGGCGACTAGACATGATTATCTCCATATATGTGTCTTTACGCTAAAAGCTTTGAAATTAGAACAATTCTATGAGATTAACCCTAATACAACAATGGTTTCAAACACATATTACAAACTAAAATGCTACATTTGAATAACCATTTCCCCGCAGTCGCTCACTATGGTTTTTAAAGGGCACAAAAAAGCGGCTTTCGCCGCTTTTAGGTTTTAGGCTACAGCCCTTTTAAAATATCATCACTAAGCTTTAAATCGTCATTGCGATTCACGTTAATACCTGATGCGATAATACTTCGAGCAATATCTTGTGCTTGCTCTAGCGAGTGCATTTCAAAAGTTCCACATTGATACTCGTTTAGCTCTGGAATTTGTGATTGCTCGACTACTTTAAGTACGTCTTCCATCGCTGCTAGCCAGGCTTCTGCAACGTCAGTTTCAGCAGGCGTGCCGATTAGGCTCATATAAAAACCAGTGCGGCATCCCATAGGAGAAATATCAATAATCTCCACATGGTCACCATTTAAATGATCACGCATAAAACCGGCAAAAAGGTGCTCCAAAGTATGAATCCCACGCTCACTCAGAATGTCTTGGTTTGGGATACAAAAGCGTAAGTCGAACACTGTAATAGTATCGCCTTTAGGCGTACTCATGTGTTTGGCAACGCGCACTGCCGGTGCACTCATCCTAGTATGATCAACAGTAAAGCTATCAAGTAACGGCATTGGATTCTCCCAAAAAGTTTTAGTTATTATCCGGATTTAGGTGCTTGCTGCCTTAATTTTTAGGCAGGTAAGATAATAACACTAACGTCTGCTTAGACTATTACAAATTCTATTCATCTAGCTCAACCATAGCGCCATGAGTGTAATCATAAAACTGTTTAAATAGCTTTTCATGGTGCAAGTATGATTCGCGAACCTTTGCAAACTGCTCATCACCGCGTCCAACCTTATCTAAAACACCACTGCGTGCTTGTTTAAGCTCGCGTATAACCTCAACCGGAAAAGGTTTAACAATAACATTGTAACGGTTGATAAGCTCAGGCATCGATTGCACGTGTCCATAGGTGTAATCATTTAGCATATCCTGATTAATCGCTCTTGTGGCAATTGTCACTATAACTTGCAAATCTTCAGGCAGCTCACTAAAAGCTTGTTCATTGACTAAAAACTCCATTGCGCCGCTCGGCTCATGCCAACCAGGGTAATAATAATATTTAGCGACCTTATACAAACCCAACCTTTTATCATTATATGGCCCAACCCATTCAGCTGCATCAATCACACCTGTTTGCAATGCTGAAAACAGTTCGCGACCAGCCAAATTATCATAGGGAATACCGCCAACAGCGCGAAGCACCTCACCACCAAGACCTGGCAGTCGCATCTTTAATCCCTGAAGATCTTCAATCGAATTAATCTCTTTATTAAACCATCCCCCCATTTGCATACCGGTAAAACCACCGGCAAAAGGGATAACACCGTACGGTTCATAGGTCTCGCGCCACAGTTCCATACCGCCACCATAGAACAACCAGGTATTCATTTGATCGGCGTTCATACCAAATGGGATTGATGAGAAAAACTGAGCGGCAGGGACCTTGTCTTTCCAATAGTATGCGGCGCTGTGCCCCATTTGTACCTCACCGTTGCTTACACCATCAAACACTTTTAGTGCAGGCATCACCTCACCCGCGCCATATACCTGAATGTTTAAACGGCCGTTAGACATTTGATTGACCAGCGTGGCAAAGTTTTCAGCTGCCATACCTAGACCAGGTAAATTTTTAGGCCAAGAAGTAACCAGTCGCCATTCAATTGCAGGCTCTTTGGTCTCGGTTGCAACTAACACAGGCGCTTTTTGTGGCTTGCAAGACGCTAACAAGCCCAGCGCTAGCATTAATGCAATAAACGGTAACCGTGACATCCATAATCCTTGGAAGTGGTACATGAAATTAACATAACGCTATTTTCGCCAAACACCAATTTTTAGTCATCATTTTGCATAAAAAAACCTCACATAATGTGAGGTTAGTTAACTAAAGGCGATACAATTACTAATTAAATTAGCCTTTGCAATTTGGTGTACGTGGCACACTTTCTAGCTGCTGCCATTCTTGACTGGTGTATGTGTTGATGGACAAAGCGTGTACCCCATTAGCAAGTTCATGTGCCAAGGTGCCGTTTACATCGCGATGACGTGCAATTAAACGCTTACCATCAAATGATTCACTGACAATCACCACTTTAAAGTGGGTCTCAGAATTCGGGGGAACGTGATGGCGATTGCTTTCGTTGATCACTTCAAGGTGAGTAGGAGAAAACGCTTGGTTTAACTTATCAGTAATTTTTTGCTCTACCGACATAACTAACTCTTTTATTCGTCGTTGCAAGAGCAGGCAGGGTAAATCTTTCAACTTTAAAGATCAAACTTGTAACCTTATTTAACCTGATAAAAGTGTGAGGAAGCGCCGCTTTTTCTTAGTTAAATTTTTGATAAAAATCAGGTTTTATATGCCTAAAGGTATAGTTAAGCCGCGGCGAATTTACCCGTGCCCGCTTGGGTAATGCATGCTCCCAAGCTTGCTGCATACCGCCATGCATGATCAGTAAGTCTCCTTCAGCTAACAGATAATTAAATTTCTGCTTAGTCACTTTGTGTCGCACCACAAAATCTCGCGCCGCGCCAAGAGTTAATGACAAAATGGCTGAATCTTTGACTATTTCAGGTTCATTATCACTATGCCACCCCATGCAGTCTTGACCATCAACATAATGATTAACCAACACCCCATTGATATGGGTTGCATACTCAGGGAGCTTCTGTGTAAGCAGTAATCGAATTTTTGCTAACTCTTGCGGCCAAGGCAAAGCGCGGATAAGTGAGCCCGAGTATTTGTAATCACAGCCGCTATCTGCAAACCAAACTTGAGTGCGCGGTATTGGGTGATATTTGCCAAATACCTGAATCACGATTTTCTCTAACGGGTAATTCTGACTTTCTTGCCACAGCAGCTGACACAGCTTTGGCGGCAGAAACTGCTTTATCAAGGTTACGGGCGGGGATTCATGTTGGGTCAATGTAGACTCACTTAGGTCATTCGCTGCTTTTAAGTTCAGTACGAGCCGCAGTTGCGCTAAGCGCACGGCTTTGGAATAAAGAAACCCATGACATAAATTGTCAATTTATGTTTCAGTCTATAGTTGCTAGTGGCAAAGCGCTATATAGTTTTAAATTAGCATGGGTTAATTTTGTTGTGTGATGCCTAATTAGGTCTTAGTACCACTAATTAACTGTGCATGACCAACTATTTCAAAGGAGTGACTTGCGCGTGGAAACCAAAATACCTAACGCACCTGAATCGGCAAACGTGTCAGCAGAAGCTGAGTCAAATAATGACATCACCGCGCAAATAGATGTTGCTGCAGCTAACCACGTGTCTGAGCCTGTCGCTGCTGAGGTATATGACCATGGACATTTGCAAGCGAGCGGCGAATGGAGCCAATTAACCGAGCTGCAACTAACACCTGTTGACAGCCAATATGCCAAGTCGGTCCTACTCACCACTGCACCAATTGCGCTGCTAGTGTTAGTCATCATCGGCGCAATATTAGTTGCGGCTCAACCTCCACTAATTATGGCAATGATTATCGCTAGCTGCGCTTTCATACTGGCACTGCTTGTTACAACGGCCATTTATAAACAAGCAAAAACCTATTGCTATGGCGTGTTTAACAAAGAGTTCGTTATGCGCGAAGGGTTATTCTGGATAAGTACCACAGCCCTTCCCTATACGCGCTTACAACATGCAAACATTAGCCAAGGACCAATCGAGCGCAAGTTTAACCTAGTTACGCTAAAGTGCTTTAGCGCCGGAAGTGGCTCTGCAGAAATCGACCTTCCAGGCCTAAACGCACAAGAGGCCGAGCATCTACGCCAACATATATTGCACTGCGCTACAGCTCAAGCGCCTGCAACCGAAGAGGTTTATATATCACCAGCGAGCATTTGTACCAGCGAACCTAACACAACGGCAGATAAAGCTACAGACAACCTGCTTGAAGACGATCTCGATCCCCTCCAAGTTATTGAAATCGATCATAGTGAGACTAAACGTACAGATACTCCTAAGGAGGGTCAATGAACCCTCAGGTTTCTAGCAAAAACGACTCTGCTCAAGAGCCTTTAACCGACAAAAACGACACCTATCAGCAGCCACCAGAAAAGAGCGCTGAGTGGCAAGCACTGTCAGCATGGTCAATTATTAGCAACGTGGTTTCCACACTTAAAGTCTTGCTATCTAATGGTTACGCCATCATTCCTATTGTTTATACCGGTTGGCAAAAGGGCTTTAGTTTACAATGGTCAATCGCGGTAATCAGTGTACTAACGCTGTTAATTACCCTGTCTGCGCTCATTGAATGGCGCAAATTTCGTTATCGCATTCAAGGCAATCAATTAGAAGTTAAAAAAGGCTTATTGTTTACTAAGAAAAACGAAATACCACTTAATAAAATCCAGAACGTGCGCTTTGAGCAGCCTTTTTACTTTAGGCCAATGGATCTCGCTACCTTAGTGGTGGAGACGGCTGGATCGAAAAAAGATGAAGCGGCACTAGCTGCACTTGATCGCAAGTTAGCGCAAAGTTTAAAAGCGCGGCTACTGAAAAAGCCATCAATAACAAACGACACCCATCAAGTAGGCAGACAAGACAACAGTGCTGACGATCAAGCGCGCGACTTGCAAGATGGTAAGCTCATTGCGACCCGCAGTTTAAAGCAACTTGTAACTTATGGCTTATACCAGAACAACTTCATCTGGTTTGCAATTGTAGCAGGTCCTATCGCTGGGCAAATTCAATGGGAAGAAATCGCTAAGAACCCGCTAGTGGGTGAGGTATTTTCCTGGTTTGCTTTACATACCTCGCATAATGTGGGCTTGCAGCTGCTAACCTTCTTTGGTCTGTTATTTATGTTTTACGCGGTGATTTCGTTAATTTCGGTGATTGCTGCGGTACTAAAATACCATCCTTATCAGCTAAAGCTGCTAAACAGAACATTGCAACGCAGTGGTGGCGTTATTTCTCACCAGCAAGATGCGCTAAAAACTCACCGAATTCAGGTTATTCAATTTGAACAACCAGCGCTTGCTAGGGTGATTGGTCGCTGGACCTTGTTTTTTAAACAGGTTGCAGGTCAAGAGATAGAGGAGAGAACCAAGCAAAATATGCTAGTGCCATGTGTGAGTAATAGCGAGATTGCTCCGCTTATCGCCAACCTACCTGAAGTTAAAGATCAAAAAATTACTATTCCCGAGCGGTTTATTGGCATTCATATCACCTGGTTTTATCGCCGTGTTCAACTAGCCATAATCCCTGCCACCATCTTTTCAATGTTTCATTTATTTATTCCCGATGGTCCACCTATATTCAACTGGTTTTGGGGCGCCACAATAGTTGTAATTGGTTTGCTTTACCTGCGATACCGCCAATGGGGATACTGGATTAATGACAATGTTGTCTGGCAGCACACAGGTTTAATCGGCCAAAACTGGAAACGCATTCCGTATAATAAGATTCAGAGTGTCAAAGTGACCCAAACTCGCACTCAAAAACGCGCAGGTTTGGCTTACATCGAACTTGGTCTCGCTAGTGGCACACTAACCTTGCCATATGTACCAGAGAGCGTTGCCCAAACAATCGTCACGCGATCGCTAAGTAAAACCGTAAATGATCACAATAACTGGATTTAACCTGGTCAGCTTGTACGAGATTTAGGGTAAGTATAAGGCTAATACTGCCAACCCTGTTCAGCGAAAGTAACCAAAACAAGAAAGAGACAACTGTAAAATGAATAACTCAATGACTGCCCAACACATTATTGATTTTTGGTTCAAGCAAATCACCCCTGCGCAATGGTGGCAAAAAGATGATGAATTCGATAAAGCCATCATTAGGCAATTTGGATCACTGTTAGCGCAAGCTGAAGCAGGGGAATTGGCCCACTGGCGAGAGTCTGTTATTGGCCGCTTAGCTGAAGTGATTGTGCTGGATCAGTTTTCGCGCAACGCTTATCGAGACACGCCTAAAGCGTTTGCCAACGATTCAATGGCGCTAACTCTGGCGCAATATGCGGTGGCGCAAGACGACTTAATGGCACTAAGCAATGAACAGGCTCCTTTTTTAATCATGCCTTATATGCACAGCGAGTCTGCACTTATCCACGAGCAAGCTGTACCTTTGTTTGAGAAATACGCCAAGGGCAACCTTGATTTTGAATTGAAGCACAAGGTGATAATTGATGAATTTGGCCGCTACCCGCACCGCAATCAAATCCTTGGCCGTGAATCTTCAGCTGCTGAGATAAGCTTTTTAACTCAGCCTGGTTCGAGCTTTTAGCGCCTAGCTTTTAACACCTACTCTCTACCGCCCAACATTCTGGGCACGAATAATAAGAGCAGCCAATTGGCTGCTCTTTGTTTAACGGTTACTAGGGCCTGCTTTTCAACAAAGCTGCAGGGTTGTGGTTTACTTAACGACCAGTACCGGGCATTTTGCTTGGTTTGCCACAGCTTCCGCGACATTGTCATGCAGAAAATGCGCTAAGCCGCTACGCCCATGGCTGGCTATCACCACCATACCAATATCGCCACCATTAGCCTCAGCCACAATTTCCTCAGTTGCATCGCCGCGACGGATCAAAGTTTCCACCTTAAGATCTGTGTTTAGCTCCTCAAGTAAAGCATGCATTTTTTCGGCTGCAGCCTTCTCCATACTGGCTGCGAGCTCTTCCGGCGTAATCGCCAAAATCATGTAGTTCTCATCACCTAATGGCTGGTCAACCACATGCAAAATACGGATCCCAACTTGATAAAGGTTAGCCATTTCAATTGCATAACGCAGCGCATGTGAAGCCGTCTCTGAGAAGTCAGTAGGCCATAAAATTGTCTTAGTACGCATACACCCTCCTTAAGTTCAACCGCTTGTCTATCATCAGTGTAGTAGGCATTTCAGTATTCCACTGTGATCTAGCTCAAAGCAGGTTGACATGTTCAAAAAAAACACACAAACTAAACCGACTAATCAGTCGGTTTTATGTTTTTACTCATTAATAGCTTGTAGCTACCGGCTTAAAAGCAAAGCTTGCAACAGAGCATAAACCTAAGACTGTCATCGCGCCGACTATTGTAATCAATGGTGCACATAACTCTTGTATCCACCAATGCGGATACCTAGCAGAAACAGGGTCTTACTATGAACATGGCTATTGATCACTCCAAAACTCAGTCACTTTCCGGCATACTTGCCAACCAGAAACAGGCATTCTCATCAACGCCATACCCTAGTTACCAGCAACGTATCGATAAGCTACAAGCTCTCAAGCAAGCTTTACTCAAGCACCATGAATCTGCCATAGCCTCATTAAAGCAAGATTACGGTCATAGACCTGACAGTGATACAACCATCGCTGACATCATGCCTTGTGTGAATAACATCAATTACACCTGTAAAAAGCTCAAATCGTGGATGAAGCCAAGCAAGCGCCATGCAGGGTTATTGTTATCCCCATCAAAAGTCGCCGTTGAGTATCAACCTAAAGGCATAATTGGCATTATTGTGCCATGGAACTTCCCAGTACAACTGGCTATTAGCCCACTACTTACAGCGATTGCTGCTGGTAACCGTGCTATGTTGAAAATGTCAGAGTTTACTCCAGCAACCAATCAAGTTGTGCGGACTATGCTTGCCGAAGTATTTAGTGAAGATGAAGTTGCGGTGATTGAAGGCGAAGCAGATGTGGCAGCAGAGTTTTCATCACTAGCATTTGACCATTTAATGTTTACTGGCTCTACAGCTGTAGGTAAGCATGTTATGCGCGCCGCAGCAGATAACCTCACACCAGTCACCCTAGAGCTTGGCGGTAAGTCTCCAGCAATTATCGCCCCAGATATGGATATCGACACCGCAGTTGAGCGTCTTATCTATGGTAAATGCCTCAACGCCGGGCAAATCTGTGTATCCCCCGACTATGTATTTTGCCCGCAACACAAAGTAGATGAGTTTATATCCGCGTATCAAGCCAGATTCCAAAATATGTACCCTGAGTTTGACACCAATGATGATTACGGCAACGTGATTAACGACCGTCAACACCAACGCTTGCAGGGCTTGCTTGAAGATGCAAAAGCAAAAGGCGCGCAGATAACCGCCGCCAATGCACAGCCTATGACCTCAACGCGTAAAATGGCAACGCAATTAGTAACTAACGTCAATGACGATATGGCCGTGATGCAAAGTGAAATCTTTGGCCCAATCTTGCCAATCATGGGCTACGACTCGCTTGATCAGGCGATTGACTACATCAAGTCACACGACCGTCCATTGGCACTGTACTTAATGAGTTTTGACACTGCGACACAACAACATGTAATCAAGCAGACTCATGCTGGCGGTATGGGGATTAACGAAACTGTGTTCCATGTGGCAGCCGACGATGCACCGTTTGGTGGCATAGGTCCTTCAGGCATGGGGCACTACCATGGTAAAGAAGGCTTTTTAACCTTTAGCCATGCCAAAACAATCTTAAAAAGCGGTAAGCTTAATTCTGGTAAATTAGTTCACCCTCCTTATGGTAATAGCATTCAGCGTGCTTTAACCTCTTTCTTCCTACGCTAGGCGTATGTTGGAAAAGCACTAGGGCCTGTTAATCTTTGCTGATTAGAATTTGTTCGAATTAAAAGCACTTTAATCGCGACGCGAGCGATGACGTCTAGTCACCTACACCTATTGATTTTAACAACAGGGCTCGCAACAAACTAAGCTCTTTGCTAAGGGCGTAGGTGCTTTTAAACGAACCTTTCAGGCAGCGCTTGTTGTCATTTCTACTGCGTTAACGACTTACTTATGTGGAATAACCACACATCAAAGTCGTTGCCTTGTATAAATTTCCAACAAGCTGCTGCAAAAATAATCTTGAAAGGTCAACAGGCCCTAGCTAAGGGTTTAAGAACAAAATAGATAGGATGAGTTGGAGTTGTCATGAATCAAGCCATTGCTCAGAGCAAAACAAACAAGCAAAAACGAAACAAACTAGATAAACGTCAAGCAGTACTCGATGCGGCGCTGACACTGTTTGTTGAAAATGGCTTTCATGGCACTTCAACCGCATCAATAGCCAAACATGCAGGTGTCGCAACCGGCACCTTATTTCATCATTTCGCCACTAAAGACGCGATACTCACCGAACTGTTTGTTACCATAAAAACCCGCTTTGCCAGCGAAATTACCAGCAAAGCCGCCCTAAATGGCGACTTTGAGCATGATGCTAATGCCCTATGGCAACAAGCTATCGACTGGGCGCTAGCAAATCCACTGCAACAAGCATTTTTCTTACATTTTTCGCTCTCAAGCGAGATACCTAGTAATACCCGCAATATGGCAATGCACGACATTCTTGGCTTTTTAGTCGATATGCTCAAGCAAGGTCAGCAGCAGGGTGAGCTATGCCAATACCCCATTGAGCTGATGTTAGAGAATTGTCATGGTCAATACTTGGCTGCGATTCGCTTCTTTACCGATAATCCTCAGTTGGGTATTGATCCAAATCATCGTAATGCCAGTTTTCAACTGTTTTGGCGTGCAATTAAGGCGTAATTCCTTAAGATACCCTTGTCATGGAATAAAATGATAACAATGTTTAACAAAGGCAGCGATTTCGACGCCATGTTGTAATCATGTTTTCGGTATTCTTGACGCATTAAAACCGTGTTTCAATTAACAGTTATCACATTCTCTGCATCAGTTTGTAACACCAACACCTTTTCTGATTACTTAATAAATCGCTGATGTTAAGATTACCCATTGTTTGTAATTATTACCTAATATCATATGCATAAAACAATTCTGCAGTTTTTGATTGTCTTTTTAGCTGTGCATACTCAGGTTTTTGCTGAGGAGTCTTGCAAACAAAGTCAAAACTGTATCGACATCGACCGCTGGGACTTAGCCCTTGCCATCGGCTTAGGCTCGCGTTCAAATCCACTTTCAGACTACGAAAACATCCCCGTTTACGTTGTACCTTCAATCGCCTATTACGGTGACAACTGGTTTTTTGACAACGGCAACCTTGGTTATAGTTTGATCGAGTCTGAGCGATTTACTATCAATCTTGCGACAACTTACAGTGACGATAGCGGCTTTTTTAATAAGTGGGATCCATCAAACATTTTTATGTTAGCTAATGGCTACCAGCGCAGCAGTGTAAGCGCGAGCTCCGCACAGCAAGCTGAAATGGTTGATAAAACCATTGATTTTGATGAGTTGGGTGACCGTAACTTTACTATGCTTGCTACCATCGAAGGCTTTTATTTTAGCCGCTTCGGTGTACTCAAAGCGGCTATTGGTCATGATATGTTCAATGTCCACAACGGCGCCCAAGCCGATTTTAAATGGAACTATTCTATTGCTGTGGATAATTGGGTGTTCGATACTGGCGTATCGGCAACCTGGAAAAGTGAAGATCTAGTTGATTACTATTACGGCATTCGCGTGACAGAAAATACCTTTTGGCATCAGCAATATCGTGCATCGTCTGCATGGAATTTTGGCGCTGAACTAACTGCCCGCTATTTAATAGCTACCCACTGGGATGCCTTGCTAGCTCTACGTTACACGAAGTTTGCAAAAGCTATCAGCGATAGCCCTTTGTTATCAGATGATTACTCTTCAACTTATTTTGTTGGAATGGCTTATAGATTCTGATGCAATTACGTCAACCAATACGCTGCATTTTTCAGCTAGCTATCATTTCCTTACTCTTTTTGGGTATTGCGTCCCCTAAAGCTGATACACTTTCAGCGCAAGTGGAGCTTACGGCTACACCGCACATGTGTCTGACTGATACACAAAGCCAACTTTGTGAAACAGACATTACCCTAAATTGGGAGATGGACAGCGATGAGCTGGTCTGCATAATCTCAGATTATCCAGATATGCCGCGTTGGTGTTCTGAGGATCCTAACACCCAGTCTCTTAGTCTAAAAATTAAATCCGATAAAGACATTCAGTTTGTCTTGGTGCAAAAAAATAATAACAACACCCTTGCAGGGGTAAAAGTTAAAGTCACCACGGCGTCTAGCACCAAAGTGAGACGTCGCTATCGCAACCCTTGGAGCTTTTTTTAATGGCTACAGTTCAATCGACTCATCGAGTGCTATTGGTTGAAGATGACATTCGACTGGCAAACTTAATCGTGGACTATTTGAAATCTCACGATATGCACGTAGAAGTAGAGCGTCGTGGCGACACTGTATTGACCCGACTAATCAGTTATAAGCCCGACATTATCCTGCTAGATATCATGCTTCCAGGCCTAGATGGCTTAAGTTTATGTGAGAAGCTGCCTGACTATTTTGCTGGCCCAGTGCTGCTAATGAGTGCATTAGGATCAAATGAAGATCAAATTAAAGGTCTTGAATTGGGTGCAGATGATTACATCGTCAAACCTGTTGATCCGGCGCTGCTAGTTGCTCGCATCAACAACTTACTTCGCCGTCAAGCACAACCAGCTAAAGCAGAGTCGCACTGCTTAAGCTTTGGTAAACTCAATATTGACCCACACACTCAAGCTATTCGCTTAGGTAATACTGAAATTGACTTAACAAGTCATGAGTTTGAATTACTCTGGTTACTTGCATCTCAAGCTGGACAAGTGCTTAGTCGTCAGTATATTTATCAGTACTTACTTAACATTGATTTTGATGGCAAAGATCGTAAGATCGACGTTCGTATCTCACGCCTACGCAAAAAGCTAGGTGATAGCATCGAAACGCCATTTAGGATCAAAACCGTATGGGGACAAGGTTACTTATTCGCGCCAGAAGCCTGGAATAACTAACCCGCACACGCTTGAAACGTTTATTTATCAGCTTATACCTGCTGTTAAGCCTAAGCTTCTTAGGTATCGGCTGGAGTTTAGACACCCTTTGGCAACGCAATGTTGATGACAGTGGCGAATTCAATTCGCCACTGATTGCTTTTGCCTTATTGTTAGGTGAGATACCTAAGCAAGACCGCCTTCATCATTTAAGAAATATTCAGGCAAACCACCCTATTCCATTGGCGCTGCATGAGCGCGACCAAATTGCCCTTGCTGGTGACATCGAGCTCGCCCCCAATGAAGTCCTTTCAACGATTACCGAAAACAAACACGAGCTGTTTTTTATTGCTGTTGGTGATCAAGTTTTGGTTGCTGGCCCGATTGATGTTGACCCAAGAGAAGAACTACGCGGCTTATTCACACTGTTTTTCTACTTATCTCTTGCACTAGTCTCACTGGTTTGGGTATGGCCGTTATCGCGAGATTTAAAAAATCTGCGCCAGGCTACCGCCGCCTTCGGTAAAGCTAATTGGGACACCCGCATTAAGCTGGCAAAAAGCTCTCAAGTATCGCCGTTAGCGAGCACGTTCAATGATATGGCCAACCATATCTCAGAGTTGATTGATAACCAGAAGCATCTCACTAACGCCATCTCCCATGAAATTCGCACGCCACTCGGGCGGCTGAAGTTTGCGCTAGCATTACTGCCGCAGTACTTTGAGCCCAATACGCAAGTGAGTAAACGTGACGATTTTCTTAATGCAATGCAGGCTGACATTGAGGAAATGGAAACCCTACTGCAAGAGCTACTTACATACGCCAGCCTAGAAACCCAATACGTCGAGCCAGAGTTTGAGAACTGTGAGCTGGTAAATACCAGTCAACAGCTGATTAAACGCTTGCAGCCACTCAGTCCCACTACAATTAATTGGGAATGTAACTTTGAAGAAGTGTATGTAAAAGGTGAAGTTGCATTGATTGAAAGAGCTATTCAGAACCTTATCACCAATGCACAGCGATATGGCGACAGTACCATCATCGTCACTTTAAACATCTTAGGTGAGCATATAAGACTGTCTGTCACCAACGACGGGCCAGAGATCCCATTGGAGGATCAACCGCATATTTTTAAGCCGTTTTTCCGCTCTAAATTACAACATCACGCAAACAAAGGACACGGGTTAGGGTTGGCCATTATTAGCCGAGTGATGAACCGTCACCGCGGCCGGATCACCGTAAGTAGCAACCCAAACCAAACTACGTTTAGCTTGTTATGGCCAAAAGACTCCTTGTGGTCAAAAGAATCAGGCGATGGTCAGGCAAGCTAATCTTTAGATTGTGACTCATCAATTGCAGGCAAAGCATCGTCATCGTCAAAGTCAAACTGAGGATTAACCTGAGCTTGCTGTTGATGTAATTGCTGTTGCTTTGCTTTATACAGTGCATATTGCCGACGGCGTTTACGGGCGCGACACAAGCGCACCACATCTTGCTTTTGCACTTCAGACAAATTCATCCAGTTAAACCTTTCATCACGGCTGCGAAAACAACCCATGCAATAGCCCCGAGCATCTGTCTGACAGATCCCGACACAAGGGCTAGGTACACTGAAAAAACTTAACTGTTCCATGATTTCCTAAACTAACGCGAGCTAGTACAAATTAAAAGCCTAGACCACTTAGAATTAAATATAATTTAATCAACAACTAGTGGCTTTGTCTTGTGTAAAAGTCGACAACTGCCTATGGGCACCGTAGACTCAAAGCATAGTTAATTTTTAGTTTTTTGACGTTTTCATTTCTCTGGAGCTCACCATGGCCTTATCTAATACATCCTGCTGGGTACAAAAACTTAGCTTTGGCTTTATTGCCACTTCTCTACTGCTGCTTGCCGGTTGTAAATCGACTCCGCAATCAGACTACGACACTAACTACGATTTTAATCAGCTAAAAAGTTACAGCCATCTTGTGCTTGAAGAGGCAACCGATACCATTAGTGCCGAGCGTATTAAACAGGCAATTGATACTCAGCTGCAGGCGCAGGGTTTTAAACTAAAACAAGGTGATAGTGACTTTTTGGTTAGCTATCGCTTTATCACTCAGGAAAAACCCAAAAGCTCTGGTATGTCGATTGGCTTAGGCACAGGGACCAGTGGTCGCCATGGCTCTATTGGCATAGGCACGTCAATTCCAGTTGGCGAAGAAATGGTAACTGAGCAAAGTATTCAAATTGATGTTGTCGACAGTAACACCAACCGCCTAATTTGGCGTGGCAGTGACAAATTTGATTTCGATAAAGGTGGCGAAGCGAAACTTGAAAGCACCAATGCGACTGTCGCGAATATCTTAAGTGTGTTCCCACCGCAAAAGATAAGCAATTAATAGCAGATGGTTCTTCGAGAATAGCTCTTTGCAAATAGATCTTTGCGAATAGCTCGTGACGAATGATTCTCAAAGATAGTTCTTGTTAAAATTCAATAACAAAACAGCCCGCTGACGCGGGCTGTATTATTTCTTACTCAATTGTAACCTACTCAGTTACAACATTAACGCGCTCAGTAAGCGGCTAGTGCCCTTCTCCGAACAGGTAATTTAACCAGCTTTGCATTCTCAGTAGCACGCGTCGAATAATCGATACGTGACTAAAGTGCTCGGTGTAAACCGCAGCTTGCCCTGCAACACCTGCAGGTAAATTACGCAAAGTCTCATGTTGCTCATGATCAATATCAATCAACACTAATGCACGGCCGCGTTGGAACAACCTGCTAGATGATTGCAGCGTGCCGCCAAACTGAATTTCACCCTCTGCCATCGCCGGTAATACTGCAGACACCTTACCTTTAAACACCTTGCCTGGCACGGCATCTAAAATCACTTCGGCTTCATCACCGACCTTTAACCTTAACAGTGAGTTTTGCCAAAACGCTCCTGCAAAGTAACGGTCTTCATCAGGAATAAAGCTCATTGCAGGTCTAAGCGGTAGCGGAACTGCCATCGCACCTTCACGCAGCGCTAATTGCGTAACCACACCATCTGCAGGTGCTCGCACAACAGTTCGTTCCAAGTCGTACCTGGCTTGGTCAAGCTGAGCTTGCAGGCCCGCAACCTTAGTATTTACACCATCAATATTTGACTCAAACGCCAGACGTGATCTTAACTCGTCAGCTTTTGCGGCCTCTAAGCGCGCTGCTGATGCATAAAATAGCTGGCGTTTGTTATCTAATTCAAGCTCAGTAAAGGGTGAATTACGGCCGCCCTTTTTGCGCCCTTCTTCATAACGCTTGTAAGCGGATTCAGTTCGGTCTTTGTCAGCTTGCGCCTGGGCAACAGCTGCTGTGGCAATCTCAACAGCGGCTTGTAGCTGTGGCACTTGCTGCTCAGCTTCTTTTAATGCTGCCAGTTTTTGTTTAACTGCAGCTTCAAAAGGCACAGGGTCAATTTTAAAAAGCACATCCCCCTTTTTAACCGGCTCATTTGGCTTAACACTGACTTCTGTGACAATGCCACGTACTGCAGGAGTGATAGGCACAGATGCAAAGTACTCGCGGCTAAATTTGGTATAAGGATGGTTATAATTCATCAACAGCAACAAGGTGCCAATAAGCGCAATACCACCTAAAATGGCCGTAGGTACCGTCCACTTTGTTAACGGGATTTTGAAAATCTTAAAAATGGCGACACAAAATGCGGTATAGGTAAGAATAAGCAGTAAATCCATGATTATCCCTCCTTGTTATCTTGGTTTGATTGCGGCGTGTCTTCGGCGACAGCAACCTCTGACTTAACAGCTTCTAACTTAGCTACCTTATTGGTTAACTCGCTGAGCTGCTGTGTAAGCTGTTTCACCTGCAGCTCAAGTTGCTCTTCTTTTTGCTCCAGCTGCTGCTCTTTTTGTTCAAGCTGAGAGAAACCCCAACCTCTGTCTTCGCGATATAAAGTTGCCCATATCCATAAAAACGGCCAAATGGCATGCAGAGTAAAAAGGCTTACCCAGCCAGCAATATGAATGGCATCTTGCTGCGGATGATTACGATGTTTAGCAATCTCGTAGGGGATATCGTGAATGGCAATAATGCCGTAGAAAATCACCAATGCGACAAAGAACAATAACGCCAAGGCGAAATAGTCTAAGAACATGAACGGCTCCTTGTTAAGTAAACACACAGATAACAAGTGGTTAGTATTACACCAAACTTAAATGAGAGATAGCTGTAATTTGTGGATTGTATAAAATTTGAAATTAAGTTTTCCCTAACTTAGTAGTGATCTTAACCACACTTCTTATGCAATTTGCCATCTATATCGTCTCTGCACAGGTAAAATAGCAACCGTTCCCTACCCGACATAATCAATAGCAAATAGGCCAAATATGACAGTCAAAACCATCACAACTTTTGGTACACCTCATTCAAAAAGCACGAAAAAAGCCATGCTTCTAGGTTGTGGCGAACTCGGTAAAGAAGTTGCCATTGAACTGCAACGCTATGGCGTTGAAGTGATTGGTGTTGACCGCTACCCAAATGCTCCTGCGATGCAGGTTGCACATCGTTTTCACACGATAAACATGCTTGACGCTGATGCACTAAAAGCCATCATAGAGCAAGAAAAGCCGGATTTAATTATCCCTGAAATCGAAGCTATCGCCACCCAAGCATTGGTTGAGTTAGAAGCCCAAGGCCTGCACGTCGTACCGACGGCAAAAGCCACCCAGCTCACCATGGACCGTGAAGGTATTCGCCGCCTAGCTGCAGAAACCTTAGGTGTACCAACCTCGCCTTATTTCTTCTGTGATACTAAAGCTGAGTTTGATGAAGCCGTGGCAAAAATTGGTATGCCTTGTGTGGTGAAGCCGGTAATGAGCTCATCAGGTAAAGGCCAAAGCGTGGTAAAAGTCACAGCTGATATTGATAGCGCCTGGAATTATGCCCAAGAAGGCGGCCGTGCAGGTAAAGGCCGAGTGATTGTTGAAGGGTTTGTTAAGTTCGACTACGAAATCACCTTGCTAACGGTAAGTGCAGTCAACGGTATTCATTATTGTGCACCAATTGGTCATCGCCAAGAAGATGGTGACTACCGTGAATCATGGCAGCCACAAGCGATGCCAGCTCACGTGTTAGAAAAAGCACAAGCTATGAGTAAAAAAGTGGTTGAGGCACTTGGCGGCTATGGTTTGTTTGGCGTTGAATTATTTATTCAAGGTGATGAAGTTTACTTCTCTGAAGTATCACCTCGCCCACACGATACAGGTTTAGTCACCCTGATCAGCCAGGATGTATCTGAGTTTGCCCTACATGCACGTGCTATTTTAGGGCTGCCAATCACACCTATTACCCAATTTGGCGCTAGTGCCAGTGCGGTAGTCCTTGCAGAGGGCACCTCGACTGATATTCGTTATGAAGGCCTAGCTCAAGCACTTGAAGCGCCGCTGACTCAGCTACGTATTTTTGGAAAGCCAGACATTGATGGCCGCCGCCGCTTAGGTGTCGCCCTTGCTCGTGATAACTCAATTGACGCTGCGATTGAAAAAGCCAAACACAGCGCGGCTCAAGTAAAAGTGATTTTCTAAATACCAACGGCGAACGTTGATGAATAATAAAAAAACCAGTGAGCAATCACTGGTTTTTTATTAATTTCACTATTGGTATCGAGCTTGAAATACATGTTAGTAAACTGCATTGAGAGATAGCCAGCTAGGCTATTTTTTCGGTAAGCCTTTACCATTTAGATGAAAATGCACTAAAAGCAAAAATCTCAGCAGCGACTTGAGTTTCAGCCCAGTGATACCTGTTGGCGACTTTTTGATAAGCTTAATGCGCTGGTACGCATCACATACTAACTGATAACTGTCTCGTCCCACATAGCGGTTAAACTCAGCATAGCCGGCAATTTGCTGAGCTTTCAACATCTCATTATTAAAGCTAAAACCCTGAGATAAAATAGTATCGAACGTCTGTGATTCTAATTTGTCCGCAATCAGCAACAGCTGTGATTCTTGCTGACCACTGCTTGCAACAAAGCGAATATTAGCCTCTAACTCAAATTGCAGTGCCCTGAGCTGACCGCGCTGCTTTTCCACACGACTGCGCTCTTTATCAAACACATCATAAAGTGACTTCCATATCGCCACATTTATCTCCCTATTTCATTAAACCCTTGTTGCGCTTGTATTACGATCTTACCTTTAGCAAACCCAGTTACACACAATTTATGGACTTACCATCAAGAAATCCGTGTACATTATCAACGGCTATCGACAGCAAGTTTCTGCGCGCCTCAAATGTTGCCCAGGCAATATGAGGTGTTATTGTCACATTACTAGCCGACAAAAGCGGATTATCTGCACTTGGCGGCTCAGTTGATAACACGTCTAATCCGGCAAAACCTTTGCCGCTGTTTAGCCAATGGGCTAATGCAGCCTCATCAATTAAATCGCCTCTGGCGGTATTAATCAGCAAGCAGCCCGGCTTTAACTTATCTAAGCTGGTTGGATTAATAAGCTGCTTAGTGTCATCCGTTAACGGGCAATGCAGTGATAATATGTCAGCTTGGGTAAGCACTGAGTCTAACTCACTCCAACTAATGCCTTGTGGTAGATCTGTTTTAGGCGTGGGCGTGCTAATTATCACGCGCATACCGAAAGCAAGCGCGATATTTGCAACCTGCTGACCAATATCTCCGTAGCCGACTAGCCCTAAGACTTTATCTTTAAGCGAGGTAAGCGGCGCTAAAGTAAAACAAAAATCGCGCTCGCGGCTCCAGACACCTTGTTTGACGGCGTTGTCGTGCAGACTGACCTGTTGGCAATGCTGTAAAATATGCGCAAACACCATTTGCGCCACAGCATCTGGGCCATAAGCGGGTACATTGGTGACCACTATGCCTTGCTGTTTCGCAGCCTTGCTATCAACCACATTAGTACCAGTGGCTAGCACACCAATGTATTTAAGCTGAGGTAACTGGGCTATAGATTGTCTATCAATCACAGTCTTATTGGTTAGTAACAGCTGTGCTCCATGAGCGCGCGCTAATAAGTCACCAGTCGCCGTATGTTCATAAACCTCTACTTCAGCACACTCTGACAATACCTGCCAATCTAAGTCACCCGGATTTAGGGTGTAGCCATCGAGTACCACTAATTTGGGCTTAGGTTTTGACATGTTTTTTGTCTCACCTACTTGTTTAGATGGCGCATTAACAGTTTTGTCACCTGACAGATTGCTCAAATATGACTCCTTTTGCAGGTCATTGACTACGATTTAAAACCTAAATGACACGCCTGCATTCGCCTGACTTTGCCACATCACATTACCCTTGATATTCCACGCACAACGTGTGCTATCACAAAACAAGGTTGAGCTAGAATTGAACAGAGTGGCAAACCCTTTAACTTCAGCAAAAACCGAGAAGTTATCAGTTAAGTCATAAGTTAAGCCACCGCCAATCGCCATCGAAAAGCGCGTCTCATTTGAAAACCCCTGATCAGGAGAGAGCTGAGTAGCACCTGCGCTGGCAGTGACGTAAGGTTTAAATGCATCACGACCTAAGAATAAGGTGCCACCTAGGTGGTAATAGCTAACGTCAACTTTATTAACTGGTGACGGGGTTTGCGAGAAAGTCGCAATTTCACTATTTTGCCTACTGTATAAGAAATACATGTTGCCAGGATGGTTGGTTGTGGTACCTAGCATTACGCCATAATTGTTCGACTCTTTTAATTTTAACGTCGAAGTAACATTGCCATCGTTATCAACAACATCGAGGTCACTAGTGCCAAAGCTATAGCCGCCAAAAGGAGCAACAAAAATATCCGCGTAGCTAACGCCTGGAGAAATAATTAATGCGGCTATCAACAGCTTAGAAAAAGACTTCATAAATCATCCTTATATAAATAAAACCCTGTGTAATTTTTACAATGCGAACAGCCCATAAGTCATTTAATCGTATCACCTAACGCATACCCCGATCGGCTTTGACGCTATCGTAGGCAGACTGAATATCTTGCGCCTTGTCTTTAGCAAGTTTCATCATTTCTTCTGGTAAGCCTTTGGCAACCAACTTATCTGGATGGTGCTCATTCATCAAACGCCTGTAGGCACGTTTTATGGTTTGGTCACTGTCGCTTTGCTTAACACCGAGAATCGAATAAGCATCAGCAGTCGCCATCTTGTTACTTTGGCTACGATTAGCCTGATGGTACTTATGCTCGGCTTGCATACTGGCAATGGTGGCATCAAGTTGACGAGCGAGCCCAAGCTCATCTGCGATCAAGCGTAAAATAGCAAGTTCACTCGCGTGCAGCTCACCATCATGCAGTGCCATCTGCACCTGAATTTCAAGAAACATTTTTCTAAGGTCGTTAACACCTTGAGTGGCACGATGAAACTCTCGCAGCTGCGCCTTAACATCAAAGTCGGCGCGTTTGCCATCTCTGAAAGCTTGCTGGGCATCACTTCGTGCTTGGCCATGCAGCTTAAGTTGATCCATCAACATGGTCGCGACCATGATGTCTGATTCTGTCACTCGACCATTGGCTTTGGCTATTCGTCCAAGCAGCGCAAACGTTGTCCGTGAGAATTGACTTTGAATATGCTGCACCCTTGAAGCATATTGCTTGATAAAACGACTTTTATCATATTGATGCCCAAGATAAGCACCAACAAGCGCGCCAAGAAATCGGCCAAACATAAAGCCAATGAGCGCACCAAAAACCTTACCCCAAATCTGCATTAAAAACCCTAGCTCTGTCTATGTAGTCGAGTTGTATTTATATAATCTAAGTGTGTATGTGGAGCTAACTTTCATTTTTTAGCATTTGAATGTGCGCTGCTACTTCCGCTAGACGTGCAGTAGTACCAACATCGCACCAATAGCCGCTATGCAGCTCTCCAATAACCTGTTTCTGTTCCATCGCGGCTCGCATTAGCGGCCCAAGGGGTGCTTTACCTGCTTCAAGAGAGTCAAAAGCACACGGATGGTAGATACCCATACCAGAAAAGGTAAACTTGTTGTCAGCCTGGTAGCTCAATGCTCCTTCGTTAACCGAAAAATCACCACTAGGATGATGCGCAGGGTTAGTGACTAGCCACAAGAACATTTGCTTACCTTGCTGATTAAGCATCGTCAGCGCACGATCAAAATCTGGCAAGTCATCGATATAGATATCTCCATTTATCACCAAGAATGGCTCAGCGCCTAACAAAGGCAAAGCTTGTTTTATTCCACCTGCAGTTTCAAGAGCTTGCGACTCATGACTGTATTGAATCGACAACCCCCAACGACTACCATCACCCAAGGTTTCAGGCAGCATATGACCTTGCCAGGCGCAGTTAATGACCACTTCGGCGACACCCGCTTTGGCCAGCTTTTCAAGATGATATTCAATCAAGGGTTTGCCGTTTACCTCGACTAAAGGTTTTGGGCAGCTATCTGTTAACGGTCTTAAACGCTCACCTCGTCCTGCAGCTAAAATCATCGCCTTGATCATACTGATGCCTCATCTGCAATAGATTTGCTGTTTTCCAAGCATACTTGCTCTTTAGCACATGCAAAGCGAGGCACAATATTAGCTTCCAGCCACTGTCCAAACTCTGCTAACTCGACATAACGCGCGCTGATATCAACAATATATTGCAACGTGAGCGGAATATCTTTGATATAGCCAGTTTTACCATCACGATGTTTTAACCTGGTAAAAATACCTGCCGCCTTAATGTGGCGCTGAAGTCCCATTAAATCAAACCAGCGCTGATAGCGACTAAACGTCGTCTGCTTTTCAATAACGCCTGCGGCCTGCATGGCGTCAAAATGGCTTTGCATCAAAGGGTTAACTAATTCATCTGGCCAACGAATATAGCAGTCGCGCAGCAATGACACTGCGTCATAAGTCACAGGACCGATCACCGCATCTTGAAAGTCAATCACCGCAAGTTTGCTGTCACTACTTTCTTGTTCAGTCAGTAATAAGTTGCGGCTATGAAAGTCTCGATGCATGCCAACTTGCGGCTGCTCAAGGGCGCTTGCTATTAACACCTTGTTGGTGTTTTCAATCAGTGTCGACTCCTGGTCACTTGGTTGGTAATTGAGATGACACTCAAGTAACCACTCGGTAAAAATACCCAACTCGCGGCGTAAGAATGCTTCATCAAATTGAGCGAGCTCACCTTGGGCTGTTTGGGTAACGCCAGCGATAGACGGCAACAACGCGAGTGCTTGTTGGTAATATTGAGTCACGGTTTGCGGCGTTAAATGGCTCAGTAGTTGTTCGTCACCCAAGTCGGTTTGTAACACAAACCCTTGCTGTGCATCACTGGCAATAACCTCTGGCACCAACAACCCGGCCTGCTTATAAGCCTCTGCCATCGCAATAAATGGCTCGATAGGCACAAGTTCAACAGGCGAGTCAGCGACAATATAACTAGTCGCATTTAACCTAGCTTGCTCAACATGATGGGGGGATGCCTGAGATACTTGATTTTGCTGTGCTGTGAGCGTGACACGAAAATATCTTCTGAAGCTGGCATCTCCGCTGATAAGCCGAATTTCAAATGGTTGTTCAAATAACGGCGTTAACCACGCCTGAAGGGCAACAAATCTTTGATCTGATTGGCTCATCTCATTAGCTCTTGCTGGAAAATTGTTTTATTATAACCAGCAAAATTAGTGGAATCAGCTAAATTATGGATAGATTCATTGAGCTGGGTATCCTTTTCTCCCCAACATATTTCCAAAATAAGAAATCATAACTAATTGATAACAATGCAGATTCGTTATTTTATGGCATATTGCCTACTCGCCAATGGGTTGATTAACTCCCAACAAGTAATGGCGAGTGAGGCATTAGGACACTGTGCCATCATCCCACCTGTATCTCCAACAGCCAACGACCGCGATGCTGTAGCAGGTATCCAAGCTGATGATATTGTAATTATTTCTGACTCGTCTTATGCCGAGATGGATAACACTGCACACTTTACTGGGGATGTGAGTTTCAGTCAGGGTAGTCGTCATATTTCTGCCGACAACGCCTCGGTTAACCAACCAAAGCAACAACTAAACGCATCTGGCAATCTAGTGTTTAAAGACGACATGTTTACCGTCACTGCTGATTCGTTAGTCGCGCAAATGGCATCAAATAGTGCCACCCTTTCAGGTGCTAAGTACTGGCTACATGGTCAACAAGTAAATGGTGACGCCGAAGAGTTAGAGATCACTAAAGATAACAACCTAGTGTTGTCTGGCACCAACTTCACAACCTGCCCACCAGAGTCTCAGTCTTGGCTGCTTGAGGCGCGAAAAATTCGCATCGACAGTGAAGAAGAGTGGGGCGAAGTGTGGGATGCAAAATTACGTGTAGCAGATATCCCGATTATGTATATCCCCTACATGACAGTACCGATTTCAGACAAACGTAAATCAGGTTTTTTATTTCCAGAATTTAGCACCAGTACCACTAATGGTGTCCAGATAAGCACGCCGTACTACTGGAATATTGCACCAGAATACGATTTAACCTTTACCCCTGATTATATGTCAGCCCGTGGCTTATTCCTCAAAACAGAATTTCGCTACATGAACTCGCCTGATCAGTCGGGACAATTTAATGTAGAGTATCTAGCAGACGACAGAAAGCTTGCCAACAGCCCAGATCGCTATCTTTATCACTGGAATCACAGTGGCAAAATTAATGACAATTGGCGCGTTCAAGCCAACTACACCGATGTGTCAGACAACAACTACTTCAATGATTTGAACTCACAAGTTGCGCGCGCGACGGACAATCAATTATCGCGCATTGGTGAAGCTAGCTACTTCGACCAAGATTGGGACTTTAGTGTCCGAGTGCAGGACATTAAGGTGCTTGGCGAAGAAGAAAAACCTTATCAAGTAATGCCACAGCTAAACTTTAACTATTACAACAAAGACTTCTGGCAAAACTTAGACTTCACCTTTGGCACGGAAGTGACTAACTTCCGTCATCAAGACGCACTTTATGGCAGTGCGACTCGCGTGCATATGGAGCCTAGTATTGCCCTGCCTATTCATGCACCATTTGGCTCGTTAACCAGTGAGATAAAGCTACTGCAAACCAATTACTGGCAAGATGAGTCAAGTTTGCAACCAGAGCTTGATAAAACCGTCAATCGTACAATCCCGCAGCTGCAAATTAACGGTCAAATTAATTTTGAACGACAAACTCAGTTTTTGTCGACACCAATGCGCCAAACCTTTGAGCCGCAATTTCAGTACCTGTTTGTCGGCTATGAAGATCAATCTGGCATTGGTATCTATGATAGTGCCCAGTTACAAGAGGACTATTTCGGCCTATTTAGAGACCGTCGTTTCTCAGGTCTCGACCGTATTGCCGATGCTAACCAAATGACGCTTGGTTTCACTACGCGCCTCTACAACGACAACAACCGAGAACAAATGAAGTTCAGCGTTGGTCAAATCTTGTATTTCCAGGAATCAAAAGTCCTCAAAGCGCAATCGGTGACGACTCAAGAACAATCAACTTCTGTATTGGCAGCTGAGTTAGATACCCGCGTATATGACGACTGGTTTGTGAGTGCGTCGGTGCAGCATGATACTGAACATGGCGAAAACAAAAAGAGTCAAGCAACGCTAGATTACCGCCCAGGCAGCGGTAAACTACTGCAATTCAGTTACCGCTACATTCCAGATCTGGTCAATAATAACACCAACGATAAGGTCAACATTTCTCAAGCTGGTTTACGTACAACCTGGCCAATTTCAGACGATTTGTACTTTGTTGGTAACTGGTACTATGACATCAATGAGCGCCGAAATATCGAAAACTATGCCGGTATTCAATATGAATCTTGCTGCTGGGCAGTACGCTTTAGTTATCACTACCGCATCAAAACCAATTATGACGATGATTTAAACCCAGGTATTGATACTCGTGAAGAGTTTGAAAGCGGCTTTTATCTCAACTTTGTCATCAAAGGTTTAGGGGCTCAGGACCATTGGGTGTCGACGATATGCTCAACGAAGGACTATTTAACTACCGCAAACCACTTTACTTGAGGAATTAGCCCCCAAGTGTGGTAGATTGCCAAGGTTAACAAAACAACGACAAATTTTTGCTGAACCAAGCGCTAAAGAAACAGTCATACAATAACCAGCTTAGGTTTAGTGAGATGTTCACAATGAGATTAAATAAAATCACCAGCTGATCATCTCGATACGGGTAACCGTAAATAGTTAAAGCACACCAATTAATGCCAAGGATTTTTTTGGATGAGACACAGTAAGAAATTGATGTTTGCATTGATGGCACTATTCGCAAGCCACCAAAGCATCGCAGCACCGCAACAACTCGACAGCGTAGCGGTACAGATTAACGATGGCATTATTTTAGAAAGTGAAATCGACAACATGATCCGCACCGTCAAAGCGAATGCTCAGGCTGCGAATCAAACCTTGCCTTCAGAGAGCGCGCTAAGAACTCAGGTTATTGAGCGCTTAATCCTTACTCACCTACAAATGCAGATGGCTGAACGTATTGGTCTGCAAATTGGTGACTTACAGCTTGACCAAACCATCGAAAACATTGCTCGCGAGCAGAAAATGACCGTGTCACAGATGCGCGACCAAATCGAAAAAGATGGCATGAGCTTCAATCAATACCGCGAACAACTACGTGAAGAAATCACCCTAGGTGAAATACAACGTATTCAAGTTCAGCGTCGTATTCAGGTATCTCCGCAGGAGATTAATAACCTAGTAAGAATGATTGAAGAACAAGGCTTAAAGGACGTTGAATTCCAGGTTGGACATATCTTAATTGATGTACCAAGTAACCCAAGCAGTGAGCAGCTAGAAAGCGCGAGCAAGCGCGCTGATGCGGTATTGAAGCGCCTCAACGACGGTAAAGACTTTAAAAGTACAGCCATCGCTTCGTCTTCAGGCCCTAAAGCCCTTGAAGGTGGTGTTTGGGATTTCATGAACATCAACGAAATGCCAACGCTATTTGCTGAAGTAATCAGTGGTGCAAAAAAAGGCGACATCATAGGCCCAATTAAGTCTGGCTCAGGTTTCCATATCATCAAAGTGATGGACACCCGCGGCATGCAAACTCAAGAAATTGACGAAGTTAAATCTCGCCATATTCTGCTAAAACCATCACCTATTTTGTCTGAAGAGCGTGCGAAAGCCATGCTAGACAACTTCTTAAAGCAAGTGCGCGCCGGCGAAGCTGACTTTGCTGATCTTGCTCGTCAATATTCAGAAGACCCAGGCTCTGGTGCCAAAGGCGGTGAGCTTGGCTGGGCAGAACCAAGCCTATATGTACCCGAATTTGCTAACACCCTAATGAGCCTAGAACCAGGTGAAATTAGTGAGCCGTTCAGAACAACCCACGGCTGGCATATTGCTCAACTTGAAGCTAAGCGTAAGACTGATGCCACGGACAAATTTAACAGCAACCGTGCTCACCAGCTTATTTTCCGTCGTAAATTTAATGAAGAGCTACAAAACTGGTTAGATGAAATGCGCAGCGACGCATATATCGAAATCTTCGACGTAGCTAGCTCTCGAGGCTAAACCAACTTAATGACCAAACGTATTGCAATTACCCCGGGTGATCCCGCTGGTATTGGCCCAGATCTCGTTATCGAACTCGCTCAGCAGGCTTGGCCTGCTGAGCTTGTCGTTTGTGCAGATCCGCAATTATTAACCACGCGAGCCAAAATTCTCGGGCTGCCACTGCAGCTGCGCCCATATCAACCAACGCAAGAGCCCAAACCACAAGAGGCTGGAACGTTAACAATTGTTCCATTTACGCTCGCTGAAGAAGCGGTATGTGGCAGACTCAACGAAGCCAATAGTGCTTACGTGGTTGATACCCTGCGCTATGCAGGCGAAAAGAACATGTCTAATGAATTCGACGCTGTGGTAACAGGGCCGGTTCACAAAGGCATCATCAACCAAGCAGGAATTCCATTTAGTGGTCACACTGAGTTTTTCGCTGTGCAAGCTAACTGCTCAGACGTTGTAATGATGTTAGCCGCGCCAGGCTTGCAAGTTGCGTTAGTAACTACTCACATCCCGCTTGCATATGTATCTAAAGCCATCACACATGAGCGCTTAAATCACATCATCACGATATTACATCGCGAGTTGGTCAATAAGTTTGGTATTGACGATCCAAAGATATACGTTTGTGGCTTAAATCCACATGCGGGCGAAGACGGTCACTTAGGTCGTGAAGAAATCGATGTGATGATCCCTGCGCTAAATGAGCTGCGCGATGAAGGCATGAGTATTGTCGGACCGCTTCCGGCAGACACTCTATTCCAACCTAAGTATCTAGAGCAAGCTGATGTGGTTCTGGCTATGTATCACGATCAAGGCCTACCTGTGTTAAAATCCCTCGGTTTTGGTAAATCAGTCAACATTACATTGGGTTTACCTTATATTCGTACCTCAGTAGACCATGGAACGGCGCTTGAACTAGCAGGCACTGGCGAAGCAGATTGCGGCAGCCTTACCTGTGCATTGAACAAAGCCATTGAACTGGCGAATAAGAGTAAGTAGCAAAATTTCATGAGTAATAAAGTACATTTAGGCCATACAGCGCGTAAGCGCTTTGGACAAAACTTCTTAACCAATGAGAGCATCATTAGCCGTATCGTGGGTGCAATTTCACCTGACAACGATCATGTAATGGTTGAAATTGGTCCAGGCCTTGGCGCAATTACTGAGCCTGTAGCTGAGTCGGTTGACAACTTGTGTGTTGTCGAACTCGACCGAGACCTTGTTGAGCGTTTAGAATCGCACCCTTTCCTAAAAGACAAATTAACCATTCACCAAGGTGATGCACTGCAATTTGATTTTGCCCAGCTAAAACAGCCAGGCAAAGAAATGAAGGTATTTGGTAACCTGCCTTATAACATCTCTACGCCGCTTATGTTCCATCTTTTCGAATACGCCGAAGAGATTGCAACCATGCACTTTATGCTGCAAAAAGAAGTGGTGCTGCGTCTATCTGCAAGCCCTGGCACCAAAGCCTATGGCAAGTTAACAGTGATGGCTCAATATTATTGCCAAGTAGTGCCAGTGCTTGAAGTACCACCCACGGCATTTACTCCACCACCGAAAGTGGACTCTGCCGTTGTACGTTTACTGCCATATAAGGACAAGCCTTGGCCATGTGACGATGTTGATATGCTGCGCCACGTGTGTTCAACCGCCTTTAACATGCGCCGCAAAACCTTGCGTAACAACTTAAAAACCTTGGTGACAGACGATGAGTTTGCCAACCTAGGTATTGACGCTAGCCTGCGCCCAGAGCAAATTACTGTTGAGCAATATGTTGCCATTGCTAACCATCTTTGCCGTAAGCCAACTCAAGACTAATTTTTAACTGGGCGTGACTTAAACACGTCCGAAACGGAACTTTTGGACGTGAATTCACAAATAAAAATCAAAGTTGAAACTGAATTTATCGAACAGCAATCAGATATTGCTGACGATAAGTTTGTATTTACTTACACCATTACCATTATCAACTTAGGTCAGCGCTCCGTTACCTTGAAAGACCGTCACTGGATCATCACCAATGCTGACGGTAAAGAGTCTGAGGTAAAAGGGACTGGTGTTGTTGGAGAAACACCGACAATTAAACCTGATACAGCCTATCAATACACTAGCGGCACCGTGTTAGAAACCCCTGTAGGCTTTATGCAGGGCAGCTATGGCATGGTCGATGAAAGCGGCCACAAATTCAAAGCGCAAATCCCAATGTTTCGGTTAGCCCAACCTGGGCTGATTCAATAACCTATGGCGCACTATTTTGTCGGTGATATTCAGGGGTGTTTTGACGAACTACAGCTGCTACTAGCAAAAGTAGACTTTAACCCATCAAAAGATGAGCTTTGGTGCGTCGGCGATCTTGTTGCCCGCGGTCAAGGCTCTCTCGCCACACTACGCTATTTAAAACAGTTAGACAGCGCAGCAAAAATCGTCCTGGGTAACCACGACCTTCATTTGCTTGCACTGCATGGCAAAATAAAAAAGCCCAATCCAAAGGATAATCTCACGGAGTTACTGGGCGCAGCGGATATTCAGGTATTAGTTGACTGGTTACGTGAGCAGCCTTTGATGCGCCAGCTCCCTCAGCACAAAATAGTCATGACCCATGCAGGCGTGCCACCGCACTGGGACTTAGCCAGACTTGAAATTGAGGCAGAGCTTGTCAGCCAAGCGCTGCAGCAGCCAGACTATCTCGATGCATTGATTGCTAATATGTATACCGATGAGGCTGAAAACTGGTTACCACAAGCCCAAGGGCTCACACGACTTCGCTATTGTATCAACGCGCTTACACGAATGAGATACCTACATTTAGATGGTCGACTCGACTTTGCGTGCAAAGACTCCCCTCGAAAGTAGATAAGACTAAACTCCGACCATGGTTTGAGTTCCCCAGAAAAATTGACAACGATGTCACTCTGATATTTGGTCATTGGGCAGCGCTTATGGGTAAGGTTGAACAACCTAATCTACAAGCGTTAGACACAGGATGCTGCTGGGGTAACAATTTGACACTTTGGCACGTTGAAAATAATGAAAAAATTACCCAAAAAAGGTTAAGATAGCGTTAAACTAAAGTTGTTAATTGCCGATAGCTAATAATAGAATTTGTCTACTTTTGACTGAGTACACGCAGTTAGGCCGATTCAAACTAAAAATAATAGTCGGAGTACCCTATGAAAATTAATGTAGCGAAAAGAGTGATTGGCGGCTTTGCCATTGTCACTTTGTTGTTATTTGTATTTGGTGTGGTCACCTCAATGAGTAATAGCCGCATCAAAGATGGCGCTATCACACTGCAGCAAATTAGTCTGCCTGCGCTAGAAGCAACTAGCTTACTAAACGAAAACCTCAGTCAGCAAAAAATTCAAGGCTTAGAGGGCTATCACAGTCAATCATCTAGTCAAATCCCACCAGTGCAATCGAATCAAAAGCAGCTTGATGATCGCTTCAAGTCCGAGCTAAACAGCTTATCGTCACTGCTGCGTGATAACCAAAGCTTATCCGGTCGCATCAATCAACTTGAGTCGAGCTACAACACCTTCCACAACATGGTTGTAGACATGCTCAATGAAAAAGAGCAAGCACTAAGCAAACAAGAATTACTCGTGAAAAAGCGTGAAGAGCTTGAAGAGGCAGCGGACGACGCTTCGTCTATTCTGCTCGACTTTATTGATCTTGAAATGAGTGAAGACACCACGGAGCAAAGTATTGCCGCTTCAGCCAGTGTGGTAGACAACACCTTTATTAATCTCATCACTACCGTATATGACCTTGTTGCAGCGACAGATGAAAGCAAATACAAGTTAATTGCTCAAGAACTTGAGTATATGGTAAATGAGGCAAGGACTAAGCTTGAGCACATAAACCGCCAAGGCGAGGGATTACTTGACCAAGATCTCCTTGATGACTTACAAACTGAAACTAGTAAAGTATTCAGCTTGCTCAATGGTAATCAATCAGTCATCGCAATTAAAAAGCAGCAGCTTGCAAATGCCAAGCGTGCACAAAGTCTGTTGACTCAAAATGCCAAGCATTCTGATGACATTAGCCAAATAATGACTGCGCTCGCAAAAGATATCGATGCCTATGCAGCAGAAATTAGCGCCAACGCTATTGAAACTATCGACTCGGCAGCATTTAAAACCTGGGCAGTGGTACTTATTGCCATCGGAGTTGCGATAGCAGTGAGCATTATGGTGGTTAAACCACTAACACGCTCATTAGATAAGATTAACCAGGCATTAAATGTATTGGCGTCCGGTGATTTGACCCACAAGCTGGATGACAGCGGGCACGATGAATTTGCAGAGCTATCTAAAAACTGTAACCGCTTAGTCGACAGCTTAAGTAGCTTAATTGTCGGTATTCTTGATCGCTCTAATCAGCTTGCAGCGGCAGCCGAAGAAACATCAGCTATCACGGCACAAACTACAACTGGTATTCAAGAGCAGAAGAGTCAAGTTGACCAGGTAGCCACAGCGACTACCCAGCTTAGCTCAAGCGCCCAACAAGTTTCAGCTAGCGCCGATGAAGCACTTGCACAGATTAAGCAAGCTGACGAAGAAACCAATCATATGCATCAGCTAGCTGAAGAGAACAAGAGAACAATCCTTGCTCTCGCTGACGAAGTGACCAAAGCGGGTAAAGTGATTAATAAACTCCACGCTGACAGTGCTTCAATTGGCTCCATTTTGGATGTGATCCGCGGTATTGCAGAGCAAACCAACCTACTTGCCCTTAACGCTGCAATTGAGGCTGCTCGCGCCGGTGAGCAAGGTCGTGGTTTTGCAGTAGTAGCTGATGAAGTACGTAGTCTCGCTTCCCGTACTCAGGACTCTACTCAAGAGATTCAGCAAATGATTGAAGTCTTACAGCAAGGCGCACAAGAAGCAGTATCAGTCATGGAACTTGGACGCTCACAAGCCAATAGCTGTGTAGAGAAAACCGAGCAAGCCAACTTGGCATTAGAAACCATTTCTAACTCAGTACATAGCGCCTTTGATTCAGGAACCCACATTGCCCAAGCTGCTCAAGAGCAAAACCTTGTGAGTCAGCAGGTGTCAGAGAAGCTTGAACACATTGCAGCGATTTCTGAAGAAACCTCTATTGGTGCGGATCAAACTGCAGAGTCTAGCCAACAAGTCGCTGAGCTTGCAGAGGAGCTTCAAAGCTCTGTAGGTGAGTTTAAGGTTTAATGTAAACTCATCCATTTCCAAAGTAAAAAAGGGCCTTAACGGCCCTTTTTTGTTGCCCTAAACGTTATTGTAATGTGTTTCACATGCTAGAAATTAAGATAGCCTAAATCTAAAAATAAGTACCGTTTACAGCTTCTCTGTAATTAATATCTGGAGCTAGAGTAAGAGCTAGAGTAAGAACTAGAGCGCTTCAACAAAGTTAAATTTCAGGCATAAAAAATGCCGGATAAACCGGCATTTTTAGTTTAATGACAAGTTAGCCACCCACTTTTTCTTTAATAGCTGCAGTAATAGAATGGCCACCATGACCATTTGCATCTGCCCATTGAAGAATCGTGCTACCATCTGCTTCCGCAGCGTTTAGCTCTTTCGAAGATAGACGCTTCGCAATAAACTCACCAACTGATGAAGCATTTGCATTGTAGGCAGTACGAAGAAGGCTGCTGCCATCACAAGAAACACCCGAATAGATGTTGCGTAATTTAACGCGACTCTCTTTCAGTTTTTTACGAAGACGATTTTTGTCATCTGATTGTACGTAGTTACAGATATTCGCCACTAATTGGTCAGTATTTGCGACAACAGGGGCTGACACAGAAGATGCAACAATCGCGGCTGCAACAGCCACAGGTAATAAACGCATCTGACACTCCTTTATCTTATTATTTGTATCACTACACGTCCGCTTTGGGGCCGTATGTTAATCAGGGTCAAACGCTGTATAATTTAACACTTTTTTATGAAAGTGTTAAACGTATATTGCAATCCTTTGTCGCTTGTTGCAGTTTCTGAGTTTTCATTTTGCCAACTACCATCATCCCAATCAGGGAAATAGGTATCTCCTTCAACTTCAAGGTTAATTTGCGTCAGATACAACACCTCTGCACGTGGTAATAACTCAGCATATAACTGACCGCCACCAATAATGACCACTTCATCTACATCTTGAGTTAGAGCAAAAGCTTCATCTACTGAGCTCACCACTGTGATACCTTCAGCTTGATAATCTTGCTGTCGAGTAATGACAATATTGTGTCGTCCCGGTAATGGCCTTCCAATAGACTCGAAGGTCTTACGCCCCATGACCACAGGTTTAGACATGGTCATCGCTTTAAAGTGGCGTAAATCTTCCGGCAGGTGCCATGGCATCTGATTGTCTTTGCCAATCACACGGTTATTTGCCATAGCGGCGATCATCGCGATGCGCATCATCTCTCCTTGTTCATTGTTATATTTTTAGATCACAGGTTTATTACGATAAAACAGTAGGTTAGGTATTGCTAACCCCACAGCTAACGCACCTAGAATAAATACAGTTTTAAGACCATTAAGCACCACTTGAGCGGTAAGCTCTGGACTAATTTCATTGGCTGCAGTCAACTGAATCAATGCAATTACAGTGTTAAATGCATAGGTGCCAGGCACCATAGGAATAATCGCGGCAACAGCGTACATTAACGGCGGGGCTAAGTGCATTTTAGCAAATCGAATAGTTACAAACCCAACTAGCGCGGCTGCAGCAAAGGTCGCCCACTCAATCGGCATATCAAAATGCATCAGCAAGGTACGCATACTATGCCCTATTGCACCGGCTAACGCGCAATAAGGCAAAAATCGCTTAGGCACATTAAATACCATCGCAAAACCCACTGCAGGAATAGCCGAAAAAAAGGCGTCATGTAGCAACATAAAGATCAGCGAGTCGGTCAAAAGATCCCTCCTAGCTGCATTGCGATTGTAATTCCGATCACTGAGGCAAGCGTTAACAAAGTTGCGTTACCCCAGCGTGAAATACCAACATTCATGTGGCCTTTCACCATATCAGAGATAGCATTAATCAGCGGAAACCCTGGCACCAATAACAATACACTCGCTGCCATAGCGATTTGTGGTGTGTCCGTGATCGGAAATAAGTAACCAAGTTGAGCTATCACATTGATACAAAAAGCCGTAATCGCAAAATTGACCAGCAAATTATAATGTCGCTTAGCAAAGAACAACCTTACACTCATGCCGATCGCAGATGCAAAAAAGGTCAAAACGCATGCCATAAGATCGCCGCCAAACAGGTGGCAGAAACTCGCGCACGACAGACCTATCATAGGCACAACGGCTTTAGCTGGATAACTGCGAGGTTCAATTTTAGATAACCGGCGGCGCACTTCATTGGCTGTATACAAGCCTTTTTCGGCCAACAGACAAATACGCTGTAACTCGCATACCACCATCATATTAATGCCGTGGGCGCGAATGCGTCGGGTGGTAGTAATACAACGCCCGTGAACCAATGAGGTTAACACGAGCGAATTAGAGGAAATGGACAGCTCAACACTGGCAAGTCCGAGGGCTTTACCTAGGCGCTGACTGATCTCTTCAACAAGCTCAGATTCAGCACCGTAGGCTAATAGCAGCTGCGCACATTGCACAACTAAACGCGTAATATCATTCTGACTTTCGGCGTACACGTTACTTCCAAATTAAATTAACGCTGATAAATCACTTCAACATCATAGTCATCATCGTCAAAGTCGTCGTCCCAGTCATCGTCGAAGTCTTCATTAACCACTTCTTCTTGACCTTGGTGGTAGTTGTCCCACTTAAACTCAACGTCTTCTTCGCCAGCTTGCTGCTCAGCTTCTTCAGGTAGACTTTCGATAAAGTCTAACATCTTAATCGCCAGCTCTTGGGTACCTTCACGGTTATAGGCAGACATAGTGTATACATCGCCATCCCACTCAAGCTCAGACACAATATGATCGATCTTTTCTTTCAGCTCTTCTTCAAGCATCAGATCGGTCTTATTGAATACTAACCAACGAGGCTTAGCAGCAAGTTTTGGTGAGTACTTCTCAAGCTCGCCGACAATAGCACGAGCTGATTCAACCGGATCGCTACCGTCAACAGGCTCGATATCAATAATGTGCAATAACACGCGGCAACGCTCTAGGTGTTTAAGAAAGCGAATACCAAGGCCGGCACCATCTGCAGCGCCTTCAATTAGACCTGGGATATCGGCAATCACGAAGCTCTGCCCTGGGCGCGGGCTAACCACACCAAGGTTAGGTACAAGCGTAGTAAACGGGTAGTCAGCCACTTTTGGGGTTGCACGCGATACCGAGCGAATAAAGGTAGACTTACCCGCATTTGGCATGCCTAAGAGACCAACATCTGCCAGCAGTAACAGTTCTAATTTGATCTCACGAACTTCACCTGGTGTGCCTAGCGTCTTTTGGCGAGGCGCACGGTTAGTACTACTCTTAAAGCGCGTATTACCCAAGCCGTGATAACCACCCTTAGCGACCATCAGCTTTTGCCCATGGGCGGTAAGATCGCCTAGGCTTTCTTCAGTTTCAATATCAACAGCGCGAGTACCCACAGGCACTTGCAGAATCAAATCTTTACCCGCTGCGCCGGTACAGTCACGGCCACGGCCATTAGTACCGCGCTCTGCAGCATGGAAGCGAGTAAAGCGATAATCGATAAGTGTATTTAGGTTTTCATTTGCTTGCAGGTAAACACTACCACCGTCACCACCGTCGCCGCCATCTGGGCCACCATCTGGTACATATTTTTCACGACGGAAGCTGACGCAGCCACTGCCACCATCACCTGCTTCAACTTTGATCTTTGCTTCATCAACAAACTTCATACTGACTCCTGACGCAACCTAATCTGTCATTATAACCCTAAACACTAGGATTTTGCAGAGCAGCACAGAAGTAAAATCATCCACGAAGCGCTAACTGCAACCAACCGAAAATATTACGTTAACCGGTTATTAATACCGTTAATAAACACAAAAACCCCACCATAAAGGTGGGGCTTTTTAAAACTTGCTTAGTAAAAAATTAAGCTTCGATGCTAACGAACTTACGGTTGTTAGGACCTTTAACTTCAAATTTTACTTTACCGTCTGATAGAGCGAATAGAGTGTGGTCACGACCAACACCTACATTGTCACCAGCGTGGAATTTAGTACCACGTTGACGAACGATGATGTTACCAGCAAGAACTGATTCACCACCAAAACGCTTTACACCAAGACGTTTGCTTTCTGAATCGCGGCCGTTACGAGTAGAACCGCCAGCTTTTTTATGTGCCATGAGTTAGACTCCTAATAATTAAGCGCTGATCGCAGTGATTTTAACTTCAGTGAACCACTGACGGTGGCCCATTTTCTTTTCGTGATGCTTACGACGGTTGAACTTTTGAATAGTTACTTTTTCACCGCGACCGTGGCTAACCACTTCAGCAACAACTTTACCACCTTCAACTAGTGGAGCACCAACGTGAACATTTTCACCGTCAGCTACTAGTAGAACTTGATCGAACTCGATAGTTTCGCCAGTGGCAACTTCAATTTTTTCTAAACGTACTGTGTGACCTTCAGCAACACGGTGTTGCTTACCGCCACTTTGAAAAACAGCGTACATAGCTATTTTACTCCAAATGACTAACACGCTAATCCATCAATTGAGGACTTAGGTGCTAAAAAACTTTTAATGACAATGGGCGCGGATTCTACGCGAACATTTTACGTCTGGCAAGCGTTAAATGGCTTTCAATCAAAAAAGATCTGAATACAACACAGTTTGCCGTATCAAGGCTGTGTTAGGGGTAAAAATTAGGTAAGATCTAACAAAATTAGCGACAGTTAATATCATCAAGACATTAGCGTCACACTCTGTCAATAAAAGCCTGTTAAACTTGTGTTCGTTTTTCGCTAGCAAAGTTAATTATAAACTGGCCAAAAAAACTGCGTTTACACTTATTAACGGCGATGATAACAGACTATCAGCCACTGAGGCTTTTATTGACTGTGATGTTTATCTAATATGATAACCAGTTAACAGAATAATAAACTTTTAGTGCGTGCTCCGTCACCACCATAACCAGAGACTATCATGGACTTAAACGCCATTCGTCAACTTGCTGATACTGATATGCAATCAGTGAATCAGCTAATTTATAAACAGCTAGAGTCAGATGTAGCCTTAATCAACCAGTTAGGTTTCTACATTATTAATGCAGGTGGTAAGCGACTGCGCCCGCTTTTATCTGTATTAGCAGCGAGATCGATCGACTATAAAGGCGATCGCCATGTCAAACTGGCTGCGATCATCGAGTTTATTCATACCGCGTCATTACTCCATGATGACGTCGTTGACGAGTCAACCCTGCGCCGCGGACGTGAAACCGCCAATGCTATGTTTGGTAATGGCGCCAGTGTATTAGTTGGTGACTTCCTATATACCCGCTCATTTCAAATGATGACTGAGTTGGACAGCATGCAAGTTTTAAATGTATTGGCTGATGCGACCAATGTGCTTGCAGAAGGTGAAGTGTTGCAGTTAATGAACTGTAATGACCCAAACACCACTGAAGAAAGCTACATGCGGGTGATTTACTGCAAAACAGCAAGACTGTTTGAGGCTGCAACATTGCTTGCTGGCGTGCTTAATGACTCAAGCGAAGACGTGCAGCGTGCGCTTGGTGACTATGGTAAATACTTGGGTACTGCATTCCAACTAACTGACGACCTACTTGACTATACGGCTGATAGCGAAGAGCTAGGTAAGAATATTGGTGATGACCTAGCAGAAGGTAAACCTACCTTGCCTCTTATCTACGCTATGAAACACGGTAGCGCAGAAGCATCAGCCTTAATCAAACAAGCGATCGAAAAAGGCGACGGCACTCATGCGATCGATGAGATTTTGGCGGCGCTGCATGACTCTGGTGCACTTAAATACACAGAGCAGAAAGCTGAGCAAGAAGCACAAAAGGCCATTGATGCGCTGAACATTATTCCTGATAGTGAATACAAAGAAGCATTAGTGTCTTTAGCTAAGTTAGCGGTAAGACGCAATAACTAGTGTTATATCGCCTAACAAGCCCTCTTAGCTGAAAAAGCAAAATGGTTCTTAGCAAAAACGCCTCAATTGAGGCGTTTTTCGTTTTCTAAATCAGTCTTCTATATTCTCTACGAACTTTTGCTCTAAGCGGGCACCATAACTTTCTAGTGAAATAAGCGCGCTAATATTAGCGTTATTGATTAATCGCATTCCAATCGATGGGCTCAACATCGGCTTGTTGTAATAACTGATTGGCTTTGGAGAAATGCTGACAGCCAAAAAAGCCACGATATGCAGATAAAGGCGATGGATGTGGACCACTAAGGACATGATGATGCTTGGCGGTGATCAGCTTACCTTTTTTGATCGCATGACTGCCCCACAATAAAAATACGATAGGCCTGTCTTGTTCATTAAGCAGCTCAAGCGCCTTATCGGTAAATTGCTCCCAGCCAAGTTTAGCATGGGAGTGGGCTTGTCCTTGCTCTACCGTTAACACTGTATTAAGCAGTAAAATGCCTTGATCTGCCCATTTGATTAACTCTCCGTGTGCCGGCGTTATAAACCCTTCAATGTCCTGCACTAACTCTTTATAAATGTTAACTAGCGATGGCGGAGTTTTAACGCCTTGTTTTACTGAGAAGCTTAATCCATGAGCTTGCCCCGGACCATGGTATGGGTCTTGCCCAAGGATCACCAACTTCACCTGATTAAGCGGCGTTAGCTCAAATGCACTAAACACCTCAGAGTGCGGTGGAAACACGCTGATACCTTGCGCTCTGCGGCTATCAATATGCTGCATTAACGTTTGAAAATATGCTTGCGACTCTTGCTGTTTAATAAAATCTTGCCAACTATGCACCCAATATCTCCAATAACTCGTCTTTACCTATGTTCAGCAAATACTTATCTGCCAAAAGCTCAGGTATTCTAACAGTACTTTGCTATAGTCATATGTAATAATAACTATAATGATTTAACAAAAGGTATTGTTGTGACCTCGAGTAACCGCCATCTAAACCAAGGTTTCACCCTGATAGAGCTAGTGGTTGTCATCATTATTTTAGGCATCATTGCTGTCATTGCCCTGCCTAGATTTATTGATGTTCAACAAGACGCCCATGTAGCCAATGTAAAAGCAACCGGTGGCGCATTTGCTGGCGGTATCAACTTAGCTCACTTAAAGTGGGCTGCACTCGGTTACAGCGGCCCAGCAGATAATTTGGTTATTTTTGAAAGCGCTGGTAACGACGGGTTATTGGATATGAACCTATGGGGTTACCCTGCGCAAAACTACTTTCCATTTGAGTCATCACCAAGGCTTAATAACTTTCGCGACTGTATTTCGGTTTGGACTACTGTGCTTCAAGATGCTCCCTCAGTATCCAGTAGCAGTGACCCCGAAGTCTCCGCTTATCAGGCAACATATATTGCTAGTGATCAATGCCGCTATTTCTACAATCAGCTCAATACCCTGTCGATTTATTACAACTCTCAGAATGGTCAAGTGATCACAGATTCTGACCCCAGTAGCTAAATTCACTGTTATCTGAGCGTAAAGTAGGTACACTCATTGCTAATTTATGTAATCACGATGAGTAAGAGTCATGTCAGAAGAGAAACAAGAGTTAACTATTTACCAAATTGCTGATCAGTTTATCGCACTAGCAAATCAACTAAGCCAACAAGAAAACGATATTGGTAAAGTGGGCACAGGCATGCGCTATGCAGCGTCTCGTTTCAACGCGTTTGAAGCTGCCATAAAATCTTCAGATCTAAAAGCAGAAAAAGACAACGCACTTGAGTGGTTCGCGAAAGAATATAAAGACATGTTAGAAGAAAATCTAAACGACCACATCGCTTACCCACCAGGTACGCCGCGCGATTAATTGCTTAAAACAAGCAAACATATCGATTTAGCTAAGATGGTATATGATTCTTAGCCGCCATTAAAAAAGCCATCAATTGATGGCTTTTTTGTGCTGTTTACTTGACAGCTCACTATAAGCATAGACGACTGAAACTAGCGGTTGGCGCTCATATCATTGCCTACCATCAGCCCAAAGCATTCGCCCTTGAAGTTAGACCTACAATAATCCTGCGATCACCCGAATTGCTAGCAAAATCAACACAATACCTGAAAGCTTATCAATAAGTGCAGATTTCGCTTGTAGCTTAGGCAAGATAGCGCCGTGAGATAAAATCAGTGCAATTAAGGTATACCATAAGCCATCGACCACTAAAGGCGTAAGCACAATAATGGTTTTGCCAGATAATGAATCAGCTACAGCCACAAACTGCGAAAACAAAGCCAAAAAGAACAACAGGATTTTCGGATTAAATAAAGAAATAGCTATGCCATCTCGTGCTGCTTGCCATAAGCTCGCCCCTTGCGCCTCACCATCAACATTGAGTTGACTAGTGCCATTTGAGCGTAGCGCATTAAACCCAAGCCAGGCTAAATACAAAGCGCCCAATACCGCAATACTGTTAAACAACAAAGGCGAGTTTTTTAAAACCACAGCCAAGCCCAGCAAGGTAATGAGTGCATATACCCCAATACCAATAGAATGTGCCCAGGCGCAAACAACGCCGTGCAAGCGACTTTGCGTCACCGTATATTTAACCACCATAGCTAAACTTGGCCCTGGCGACATAGCTCCTAAGCAGCACACAGCTAATAGGCCAAACCAAACACTCAAACCCATAATCAGTCCCTTCTTTTCAAGGCTGCTAATGAAACCTTAATGTGGCCTAAAAAACAAGTATCGGTTGGGCTTTAGTAGTGTTATGGATAAATAAGTAACCCGAGATTACGCAGGAAAACCGTATAGGACCAAGCTGACATTACAATTAGCCGTTTTCACGTCAACATGTCTCATGAGGTTAAAATCCATTTTAACCAATAAGAACTAACCAGTAACAATTGACCAGTGTCAATCTTTAAATACTTTTGCCGACAGATATACCTTAACGTAACTTTAAGCTTGCCTATGTTAAGCTCTGGGGATATTGGTTAACTCTGCAATAAATTCACCATGACCTACGTTCCAAGTATCCTATTACTGCTGTTATTTGCTGCCATTGCAGCCTTACTGTTTGCCAAAATAAAAGGTAAAGCCATTCCAATGGCCGTTATCTTCGTGCTTGGCTTTTTCGCAGTTTGTATGGCGGGTATCGTGGCGTTTATTAAGAATGGCGAGAATTACGATGCTTACCTTTTTCAACAGTGGCAGCCGCTGCAGCCAGAAAAAATCCAAGGGCTGGTTGAGCAAGGTTACACAGTTGTTGTTGATGTACAGGCAGACTGGTGCTTACCATGTCGAGCTAACAAAGCAAATGTTTGGCACCGTGAGCAAGTGGTAGATACTCTTAATGCCGACAATATAGTATTAATGCGTGGCGATATAACCAATAGCAATCCATTGGTTGAAGGCTACCTTGCCTCAGTTGGCGGCCATGGCACACCTTACAACCGTGTATATGGGCCACAGCAACCGCAAGGAATTGAACTGCCTGCAACATTGGCAATTACAGACTTGTTATGGGCGCTTTCGAAGGTTAATTAGGCCTGTTGCTGTAAAACTATAAAGGCTGCCAAGGCAGCCTTTATACGTATCACACTAAGTTAAAAACGATAATTTAACTTACCGTAGTAATAACCACCGTTAAATCCAAAGGGTGAAGTTTCATAATATTGTCCGCCCCAGTTATTATTCGGAATACCTGTAGCATCAGCAAAGTCTAATTTTTCTGCTTGCTGATCAAAAATATTTTGAGCACCTAAAGAGATAGTAAACGCATCGTTAACATAATAACTCAACTCCATATCGACGGTCACCGCAGCACTAGCGGTTTTGACCGTGGCGTCATAGTCTACATGCACACCTTGATATTCTCCGAAGTAGTTGGCCCTAGTGAACAATCCAAAGTCTTGCCAAGTTTGAAGCCAAGTAAATGTTGCTCGATGCTTAGGTAAGTCTTTTTCGAGCCTAGCTACCTTAAAGTCACCGGTAATCGCTGAAAACCTATCAACTTCAGTCTCATTCCAGTTATAGGCTAACGCAAATGATGCATCGCCTTTTAGCAATGAGGCGCTATAGTTGGCGACAAGGTCAACCCCTGTTGTCGTAGTATCAAAATCATTAGTGAAAAAACTAACCTGTGCTAGGCCGTCAACGTTTGGTACTCCAGCATCCTTAAGCACCTGTTTATCACTATCGGATAAAGAGATTTTCTCAGACTGTGAAATCCGGTCCTCAACTTTTATCTGGTAATAATCTAAGGTGACAAAAAAATCTTCATAATTATAAACAGCACCCAGTGTGTAACTCATCGACTCTTCAGGACTTAATTCAGTGCCGCCAAGTTGCTGTGCAATAGGGTTGGTTGGAGGAAGCAATGCAGAATCAACCAACACACCGCCAGATAAGTTTGTCTGAACGTTAGCTACATTACTTTGACCTACGGTTGGCGCCCTAAAGCCAGTATTAAAAGAGCCACGTACTGAAAAATCATCTGTCAGATGCCAATTAGCAGCAACTTTGTAGTTGGTTGTGGATCCGAACGAGTCATAGTCTTCGAATCGAATCGCAAATTCTGCTAAGAAAGCATCAGTAAACGGTACACTTGTATCTAAGTACACGGCTTTATTCTTTCTCTTGAACTCGCCTGCAGCGGATGGCTGATACCCAGGAAAACCATTTGAACCAATACCAAAACCTTGCGAAGTCAAAGGACCTACTTTGAAGGAGGCTTCATCACCAGCCAGTATCTCATAGGTTTCATCATGCCACTCTAAACCTGCTGCAAACGCGACCTCTGCGGCTAAGCCTAAATCAACATACTTTACAAAATCGGCATTCATATTCCACTCAGTTTGAATCGCCTTACCTGGACTAAAATCTCTTGGGCTATCCGGACCTAGAGATGCATTCACAGTGTTGTAAATAAAATAACGTGACGAATTGCTACCGTAAGAACCACTAAAGTCGTAGCTAATGCCTTTCAGCCAATCAATTTGAAATTCACCTTTTGTACCCGCTACCAAAGACGTATCAATTATTTCACCACCAAAGTTTGGGGTAAAACCTGCTGGCACCATTTGATTGAAGGCAAAACAGTTTGGGTTGTTCTGTATCCCATCAATGTAATCTTGCTGTGTAGTAACATTTGCTGAAGTGATTGGGATTACTGGGCAGTCAATACCATCACCAATACCTAACCCTTCATTGACCTGGCCTAAAGGGCCGGGGTCAAATCACCGACAAGCAGTGTAGCGCCATCATCGTTGGAGTAAACTCCGCCTCGAGTATGTGGGTTGCGATAATAAAACCCACCTTTTACATCTCGTGACGAGTAGTTACCGAATAAATAGGCTTGAGAATAGTCATCAAGATCTAATCCTAAGTTTGCAAATAATGAAATATCGTCTTTAACTTCAGGCGAACCCCAAATTTGAGCAGGGTTTGCAACATCTAGACCTGCCTCTGCAAAAGCTGCAGCATCCGGGCGCTGAACACTTCGACTAGTCGCATCAGCATTTTTGTACTGAAAGCTCAAATTAACAAAGCCATCCTGAGTAAGTGGCATACCTACATACCCTGACACTTCTGTCGCGGTTCCGTCTCCTTCATAATATTGTCCTGACTTAACCTCAATGGCTCCACCCTCTGCGTCGTCACGTAACACAAAATTCATTACGCCAGCGATCGCATCTGAGCCATATTGAGCAGCAGCACCGTCACGCAATACTTCAACTTGCTTTAAAGCGATTGCAGGAAAAACTGAAATATCAGGCCCATGTGCACCATCATTAATTCCACCACCTAAAAAGGTGATCACCGAAGAACGATGGCGACGTTTACCATTTAATAAGATAAGAGTGCTATCTGCTGATAGTCCACGTAAATTTGCCGGACGAACAAGTGTCGCGGCATCACTAATAGGATTGGTATGAACATTGAGCGATGGCACTGAGCCTTTTAGCATTTCCAACATATCTGAGTTACCAGATTTACGTAACTCATCAGCACCAATAATGTCCACCGGAACCGGTGAGTCGGCGATTGAACGCGGTGCACCACGTGAACCAACCACTGCAATTTTTTCAATATCTTTGTCTACACCTTGCTCCTCGGCACTTACTGCTGGATTCACAATCAGAGATCCAAATAATGCTACGGATACCGCGGTACTTAACTTTTTTAAGCGTAGGTCAACTTTTCTTTTCATCATGGTTTCTCATATATTCTATTAAGTATTGAGAAAAACATCTTGATACTACTGATGTTAATACATCTCTCCCTGAGCTAAATTAACTAGCCCTATCAGTTCTATAACAGCAAACCCTAAATAACCATACGCTTAAAGAATGTGACCACACCAGAAAACACACCCCAATAGATAATAAGAACAAGCAGGGCCATATTGCCGATATGCTCGATTAAGAAAAAGGTGAAAACACCAGAACAGCGGGTGAAACCAATCAAAAGCACCACGAAGCTCTCGTCATACAGTGAGATAAATTAGGTCCTATTAATTCAAACCCACAATTTGATTTTAGCTATGTAACACCAAGCACTAAGCCAACAGTGTAAGGAAAATCTGACCAGTTAAAAAAACGCTGTTATTGATTGACCTGCGCACAAAAACCACACTAATCTAAACAAACGTTTGAATAAAAACGTCACAATAACAAATAACTGATAAGGAAAATCAGTATGGCATTTGATACCGGCTCACCCCTCAATCTTGACCAATACCAATCGGTCGTTGACCTCATCGACCAATCTTGTAAAAAATACGCAAACCACAGAGCTTATGCATGTTTGGGGCATGACACTAGCTATGGGGAAATCGATCAAGCTTCACGCCAGTTCGCAGCTTACCTACAAAACGACACTCGCCTACAAAAAGGCGATCGCGTGGCGATTCAGCTGCCAAATATTACCCAATTCGTCATTGCAGCTTATGGCGTGATTCGCGCAGGCATGGTACTGGTAAACACTAATCCACTGTATACAGAGCGCGAGTTGATCCACCAATTCAATGACTCTGGAGCAAAAGTATTAGTGGTGCTTTCTGACCTATTACCAACACTAAACAATGTGGTCGAGCAAACCGGTTTAATTAGCGTCATTGCTACTCATCCACTTGATTTAATTAACCCGCCAGAGCAAAAAGCTGCAGCATTTGAGCACACACCATTTTTAGAGACACTTAATAAGGGTGCAGGGCTACCATACTCGCAAGTTACGCCAAACAAAGATGATATTGCTGCGCTGCAATACACTGGTGGCACCACAGGCTTATCAAAAGGTGCGGTACTCAGCCATGGCAACATTTTGGCGAACTCAGCTCAGGTGAAATCGCGTATAACCAGTACCATGACCGACGGTGAGGATATTTTTGTCGCGCCGCTGCCTATCTATCACATCTATGCGTTTATGTTGAATCTGGTACTTAACTTCGAATCTGGCAGCTGCTCAGTCCTGATCCCAAATCCAAGAGATATTCCGAGCTTAATTAAAACCCTTGCGAGCTATCCATTTACCGGTTTTGCTGGCCTTAACACACTATTTGTTGGCCTTTGCCACCAACCAGAATTTAAAGCGCTCGACTTTAGCCACTTAAAACTGACTATCTCTGGTGGCACCGCACTGACTAGCGCCGCCGCAGAACTTTGGCAAACCACCACAGGCTGTATGATCAGCGAAGGATATGGCCTGTCAGAAACCTCTCCTGTTATCACCTTAAACGCACCAGGTCATCAACGCCTTGGCTCAATCGGCAAACCAGTGCTTGAGACCGAAGTGAAGATCCTAGATATCAACGATGAAGAAGTGGCTGTCGGTGAAGCTGGTGAGCTTGCCGCTCGCGGCCCACAGGTCATGCAAGGTTACTGGCAAAAGGCGGAAGAAACCGCCAAGGTGATGACCGAGGACGGCTTCTTTAAAACTGGCGATATCGCGATTAAATCTGGCGACGGTTTTTACACTATTGTTGACCGCAAGAAAGACATGATTATTGTCTCTGGCTTTAACGTATACCCTAATGAAGTCGAAGATGTACTATCACGCCATCAAGACGTACTAGAGTGTGCGGTTGTGGGTGTTGAAGATGATCATTCAGGTGAAGCGGTAAAGGCCGTAATTGTGCTGACTAATCCAACTAATGATGAAGCGCAAACTCGCGATACGATTAGGCAATACTGTAAAACCGAGTTGACTGGTTACAAGGTACCTAAAATAATCGAGTTTATTGAGCAGTTACCAAAAAGTGCTGTCGGTAAAATCTTGCGCCGCGAGCTTCGCAAATAGGCTGTAGCACTTATCCAACTAGCAGTTGTTCTGAAAGAAAAGCCATCATTTTGATGGCTTTTGCTTATCTACAAACCTGTAACGGCTCGCGACTCGGTGAGGGTTAGTTATTCCAAAGTGAATTAAGCTTCATCCCACTTGCCATCTAACATCTGCAAGCTGGCAAACTCTTGGTAAAGTGGGCTATTTTGCATCAGGCTTTGGTGGGTACCTTCAGCGACGACTTTACCGTGATCCATCACAAAAATGCGATCGGCATTAATAACCGTTGCTAAACGGTGGGCAATAATCAAGGTGGTTTTCCCCTGCATTAGAGTATCGAGCGCTTGCTTTACTTGCTCTTCACTTACAGCATCAAGTGCACTAGTGGCTTCATCAAGCAATAAGATGGGTCTATTAGCTAGAATGGCTCTTGCTATGGCGATTCGCTGCTTTTGCCCGCCTGACAAACGCACGCCGCGCTCACCTAAATAAGTGTCATAGCCTTGATCAAACGCGAGAATAAATTCATCGGCTTTTGCTGCGATACAAGCTTGTTTAACCTCATCAATGCTAGCGTCCGGTCGGCCATAACGGACATTATCAAGCACGCTCATCGCAAATATTACCGACTCTTGCGGTACTAGCGCATACTGCTGGCGCAGCTGCTCAAGCGATAAACTGGCGATATCCACGCCATCAAGTAGCACTTGCCCAGATTTTGGTTGATAAAAGCGCATCAACAATTCAAACAAGGTACTTTTGCCTGCACCACTTGGCCCTACTAACGCCACTCGCTCGCCAGCCTTAATCGATAAGCTAATGTGCTCCAGCGCATGCCTTTCTGTTTCATCGGGGTAAGTGAATACTAACTCGCTAATGGTTAAATCTCGGTTTGACGCATCACTTAACTGCATTGGAGACTCAACGTCAGTAATATCAATTGGCGTTAACATTAACTCTTGTAAGCGCTCAGCTGCGCCAAAAGCGCGTTGAATTTCACTATAAACCTCACTAATGGTCGCCACCGAGCCTGCCACCATCACCGCATAAAACATAAATGCCGAAAGCTCACCGGCGCTAACAGTGCCATCCATCACATCTAGCGCACCAACCCAGGTCACTAATGTAATGGCACCAATACTCAAAAACATCACTGAGGCAATCAGCACTGCGCGATAAAATATGCGTGCTTTGGCGGTGCTCATGACCGCTTCAACGCGATCAAAAAATGCCAGCTTATCCTGCCCCTCATGGGTATAGGCTTGTACTGTATGGATTTCGTGTAAGGTTTCATCTATGTAAGCACCAAGGTCGCCGACTCTGTCCTGACTTTTGCGCGACAAACTGCGCACCTTACGCCCTAATATGCCAACTGGAATTAACACCAAAGGCACGGTGAGTAGTACCAGCAAGGTTAACTTGACGCTGGTGATCAGCATCATCACCATGCCGCCTAATACAGTGACACTAGCGCGCAGCGCCATCGATAAACTTGAGCTCACCACAGACTGCAGCAATGTGGTATCAGCGGTGAAGCGGGAAATCACCTCACCTGTTCTTTGCTGGGCGAAATAGCCAGGCGATAACATCAATAAATGTTGATATACCGTCTTGCGGATATCAGCGCTAACTCGCTCACCCAGCCAGGTGACCAAATAGAACCGACAAAATACCGCGCTAGCACTAATGAAGGTGATTGATAAGATAAAAAAGATGATTTGGTTTAAACGTTCGGTGTTAGTACTTACAAACCCTTCATCGACCATCATCTTTACCCCTTGCCCCAAAGACAGCCAGGCAAGCGAGCCAATAAACAAAAACACGATAGCTGCGACAACGCGAGCACGATAAGGCTTTAAAAATGACATCAGCCATCTGAATATGCTGGGTGAGGAACTCAAATGCTTACTCCTTGCATAAATGGGCACATGGGTTGTGGTTCGCTGTCTTGCATCAAAAAAGCCGATGCTAAACTCTGCACCGGCTCCTTGCCATCAATCACGCTAACTATTTTGGGTTAACAGTCGTTTACTTGCCAATGTTTGGCAGCTAGACAACCCTGAACGGCTCAAAACAACTAACTACTAGGGTAGCGCTTTTCTACGGTTTTGAGTGAGCGCAAGAACAGACCTAAACCGCCCATGCTCAATACCAAAATCACGATTAAATCGAACGCCGACATATGGGTAAAGCGAAACTGAATTGAGCTAATCACCCCAAAAATAAGTCCTGTCAATGAGCCAAAGGTTAGCACCCAACCTAAGATATTTTTGGCGTTATAGAACATAATCCCGACACCAAAAATAAACGGGATCATAATCATCCCGCTCGTCAGGTTATAGCTGCCGACACTATAGAGACTATAACCAAAACCAAAGCTGCTGGTGACCTTAATTGCTTTAAGCAACATATAAAAGCCACCACACATCATTATCAAGCCGATAAAAAACTGCCCTACGCCGCCTGACGTTCCACCAGCACCGTTCATACGTGCCCCTTGTGTTAAAAATCAATAAATTATGATGTTATACCAATCAGTACAAGTATGTGAACAGGCAACACAAACAAGTAGGCAAATTAACCTATGCACTTATCAGTTAGCTCAAGTTCATCAGATCTGCGATAATGCGCGCCACTTAAGTGATAAGGTTTACCTATGAATACGCAATTCGCCTCTTCAGACATTAATCTCACCTTGCAGCGCTACCCAGCTAAGCAGCAATCAAACCTGCAAGCATGGGATGCTGCAGACGAACATATCGTCAAGCAGCTAACCGACAGCCTTGAGCTAGAGAATAGCCCTGAGCTAATTGAAGGGACTGAGCTCAAAAACAGCCCAGAGCTAGACACCCCCAAATTGCCAAACACCCTTATCATTAACGATAGCTTTGGTGCGCTGACTTGCTGCCTAAAATCAATTAACCCCAATTGGCCACTGGTGTTTGAAACCGATGCTAAAACATCACTTTTAGGCGCTCAGCAAAACCTAGCAAACAACCAACTCAACATCGATTCAATTGACTGGCAAACCAGTGAAGATGAGCTCAAACAAAGCATCGAACTTGTGCTAATTAAGTTACCTAAAAACCTGAATTACTTTAACTACCTACTTTGTCGCCTATCACAGGTGCTAAAACCAGGCACTCAAGTGCTTATCGGCGCCAAAGCTAAGTCAATCAATAAAGCGTTACTTGGCAGCATTGCCACGCATTTAGGTGAAGCATCAGCAAGCCTTACCTACAAAAAAACACGCGTCATTACCGCCATTACAGATGGTAAAGCAAGAGCTTTGCCGCCAGCAGCCACATGGCAACAAGATGGCTTTAGCATGACTAATCTAAGTAATGTATTCTCCGCCACCAAACTCGATATTGGCGCGCGGATCATGCTCGACAACCTACCCGATGGTGAATTTGAATCGATAGTCGATTTAGGTTGCGGCAACGGCATTTTAGGGCTGCATGCGAAAAAGCGTTACAGCAAGGCTCACATCCATTTTGTAGATGACTCACATATGGCAACTAGCAGCGCTAAGCTAAATTGGACTAACAATCAATTAGATGAGGGTGATGCAAGCTTTGCTTGGGAAGATTGCTTGTCTAACCTGCCTGACAATATCAAGCCAGATCTCGTGTTATGTAACCCGCCGTTTCATCAGGGCGAAGCCATCACGGATCATATTGCCTGGCAGATGTTCAGTGATTCGGCCAAGGTGTTGCAAAAGGGCGGGATTTTACATGTGGTGGGTAACCGTCATTTAAACTATCACGTTAAGCTAAAACGCATTTTCAAAAACTGTGAAACAGTGGCATCGAACGGCAAGTTCGTTATTTTACAAAGCCGTAAGCTCTAGTAGGACGACCGCAAGAGCGATTGATTATCAGCCATGTACTAAGGGTTAACGAACTTTGATTGCGCAAGACGCCGTTAAATCATCCCTGATGCTCCGCTTTAGCATCCCTGCTAAAGAGGCTTGCTTACTCAAAGCTCATTAATCCCATAAATAAACGCGCGATAAATGTTGATGAACTCACCCTGCAAGCTCTAGCTGCCGAAAGCTTTATTAATCTTAGTTATCTTACAGCCAAACAACCTTGATTAACCAAACACAAAATTGATTGACTAATTCCCCGCCACCTATATTACAACCCATAGATAGCCACCTGCTGCAGTAGGTGGTTTAGGGGCTAACAACAAAAAACGCAGAGTCACCACTCTGCGTTTGTTATTTCACTGTTTTAAACACTCTGGGCAAACAGAGCCTAGCTTCGCAACTTAACAATGTTATCGATGGAGTATAAATCGCGATTGGCGTTGTTTTTACGGCGCACTTCTTCTAGCGCCTGGGCTTCAAGTTTATCAAATAACACATTGATTAAACGATTAAAGTGCTCATGCATCGCATTACGTGCTTGTGACGCATCACGCTTAGATAATGCTTGATAGATTGCAGTATGCTCAGCGAGAGTTTTACGATTGTCGGTACTGCAAACCATATTGTAGTCATCAACAATTGCCGTGCTAGAAGAGCGCAGTGCCCACAGGCTGTCGAATACGTTTATCAATGCGCTGTTGCGGGTCGACTGCGAAATAATTTGGTGGAACATTTGGTCCGCTTCTTCAATGTATTCCTTGTCTTCCATCATCACTAGCGTGTGATGCAACTTGGCAAGCTCTTCATCGGTAATACTGTTAGCAGCTAAAGCGGCAATTTCACCTTCAACTAGCGCTCTAGCTTGCGTAAGTTCAAAGGCATTAATTTTCTGAGTCACATTATCAGTACTATTTTGGTTTACCACGTAAACCCCTGAACCTGTTTTAACTTCAACACGTTCACGCACTTCCAAGGCAATTATCGCTTCACGAATTGTCGGTCGACTCACATCAAACTTTTCAGCAAGTTCACGCTCTGGAGGCAAACGGCTCCCCACAGCATATTCGCCTTGCTCTATTGCTTGTTCAATCTGTTCAACGATGCGCCAAAATAAGCGACGGTTTTTCATACTCAGTCCTTCAACTTACGCTCTAGTCAATCGCTGATAATCATATCGTTAATTAACCGAACAGCAACAGTTATTTAAAGATAATAGCTAACTCTTTCAACCAATTCTAGCAAATTGTCAGACCATATCCAGCATTGGTAAAAACAAAATACACTAAAAGCATTAACAATTGGTATAACAAACTGGTTAACACCGTATCAGTCCCTCCCCTAGTTTCTAATTAAGCACACGCTGTTATTCCAACAGTAAAATTGAAATATGTGTTTACCTTGATAGTTAGAAACAAACTTTAAGAAACTAGCTTTACTCTGGGGAGATTAACGTGAAACTTAATAAAATAAGCCATGCACTAAAGGGGCAGGGCAAATCTTGGCAGCCTAGAACTGCGATATTATTAATCGCCCTCGCCTCCGCCCTGTCATCCAATGCTGTTGCTGACAACACTCAAACAGACATTGAAGTAGCAGCGGTGACTGAGCAAGACGCCAGCTATCTCGACTTTACGGCAAGCTACAAGTTAACTGACTATTTGTCTTTCTCCCTGAAAGCGCTGAACCTGCTAGACGAGCCACAGGTCATGACTCGTGGTAACAGCACAGCCATTGCCGACTACTCACGCTCTGGTCCTAAGTTCTTCTTAGGTGCTAAAGCTAAGTTCCAAGCAATATGTCTGACAAATAATGTTGATAAAGGAACACTCACAGTCTCATGTGTATTCCAACATATTACACTGTGATGTGTTGCCCTTTTTTATAACAAAACTGTTTCAATCTTGTTTCATTAGCGGCAATATGACCTATGTCCTGCATGCATTTATCTACTAGCGCTTAACATTGTGCATTTTGGTTCTGGCTCTAGCGGATAACTACAACCGTTAAATTTGTCATACAAGAGTATAATAATGAAAGTCAAACATTTACGCTGGTTGGTTGTTAGCTTGGTCGCCCTAGCAACTGTGATTAACTATATTGACCGTTCCGCACTTGCCATTATGTGGCCAAGTATTTCAGAAGAATTAGGGCTAGATAAAAGTGACTACGCTAACATCATCAGCGTATTCATGATCGCCTACGCCATCGGTCAATCACTATTTGGTAAAATCTTCGACGCCATCGGCACCCGCCTTGGCTTTATCTTATCCATTTTAGTATGGTCGATTTCTATCGCAGCCCACGCTATCGCATCGACTGCAATGAGCTTTGCTATTGTCCGCGCTATTCTTGGTGTGGGTGAAGCAGGTAACTGGCCTGGCGCCACTAAAGCTAATGCTGAATGGTTCCCGGCTAAAGAACGCGCACTCGCACAAGGCATCTTCAACTCAGGTGCATCAATGGGCTCGATCATCGCACCGCCGCTTATCGCTGCGCTATATGCCTTTATTGGCTGGAAAGCCACTTTCGTGGTGATTGCTATCCTAGGTTTCTTATGGATTATCCCTTGGGTAATCGTTTATAAATCTGCGCCTGATGCTCATCCATGGATCACCGATGAAGAACGTGAGCACATCTTATCTGGTCAAATTGCTGGAACTGACAGCAATAACCAAGATGAGTATGTCCCAACACTAGGGCAACTACTTAAACACAAACAATCTTGGAGTGTTATTGCGGCGCGCTTTTTCGTTGACCCTATCTGGTGGTTGTTTGTTGCTTGGCTACCGCTTTACTTAAATGAAAAGTTCGGCTTTGACGTTAAGCAAATTGGTGCATTTGCCTGGGTACCTTATGTGGGCGCGGCAATTGGTGCCATTTTTGGTGGCTGGTTCAGCGGCAAGTTAATTGAGAAGTATGGCTGCGTCAGCAAAGCTCGCCGACTAACAATTTTAGTAGGTGGTTTAGTCATGCTGCCGGCACTATTGCTCACAACGCAAGCCGCAACACCAGCTATGGCAATGGGACTTATCGCGTTAATTCTGTTTGGCTTCCAAACCGCTATTGGTAACATTCAAACTCTACCAAGTGATTACTTCTCTGGTAAAACTGTCGGCACACTAGCGGGGATCAGTGGTACATCTGCGGTGCTTAGCGTGATTATCACCATTCAGCTAGTACCAGGGCTGACACAAAACGGTGACTATTCAGCTCTGTTTATTCTTGGCGCGATTCTAGTACCTATGTCGCTTATCTCAGTATGGTTAGGCGGTAAGGTTGAAGCGGTAAAACCTAAGTAGATTCGGCTTTAGCTTGCTAACAAAAATAAACACGCCAGGCTTTAGTCTGGCGTTGTTATTTTCGGCCCTAAACCACCTTATTCAGTAAGTGGTTATCGTTCTATTTTTCTCCAGAAGGGGTTGCTTCAATAATTAGCTGGCGTTGCAATGGAATTTAAAGCTCGCAGCGAGCACGTCCTGTGGGCTCGACGAAAACATCCATGTTTTCAACGGCTTTAAATATCACTGCAACTCTAGCCTATAGCTTCAACTGATTGGGTCCCCTTCTAGGGAGCCCACACAAAGTCTCCTTCATTAGAAGATAGTAATTTATTTATAACTGTGAGAAACGAGTGCCGCTTACTGCGATGTAAAATCCTGTGCTGGTTTATCTTGTTCATGTTTAACCTGCTGAGTATCCGTTTGCAGCCCATCCATTTGTCGAGCGTTTATTTGCTGTGCCTGTGGCGGCGCAAATAATAGCGCCCAGCGCTCAGACAAGCTTAAACCCGAAGCACTCACCTCTTTAAACATGTCGCGCCACTCTGCAAAGCTGACCACTAGCGGGTTGAAACTGTTTACTGGCTTGGTAATGCCATAGTTTACCGGCGCAATTTCTTTCTCAAAGGTGCCAAACAACTTATCCCAGATGATCAGCACGCCAGCATAGTTCTTATCAATGTACTCAGGGTTACGCCCATGATGGACTCTATGATGAGATGGCGTATTAAAAACCCACTCTAACGGCCCAAGCTTATCAACCGCTTGCGTATGAACAAAAAACTGCAAACCAAGGTTAAGCAAAACAGCAAACACCACCCAACTTGGATCAAAACCAATCACAACGAGCGGTAACCAAAATAGCCACATGCCAGCGAGGGGATACATTAAACTTTGGCGAAAGGCAGTCAACAAATTCATATTTTCAGAGCTATGGTGCACCACATGCGCCGCCCACATCCAACGCACCCGGTGACTCGCTCTATGGAACCAGTAGTAGCAAAAATCCTGGGCTATCAGCAATGCAGCAAAACTCGCAAGACTTAATTCAATATCAAACAATCGCCAGCCAAAGAAGTACAAGTACACCTTGGCAATCAGTAAGCCTGCCAAAATGTCAGTCACTTGATGCATAGCTGCAAGACCAATGTTACAAGCAGCTTCTGGTAGTACATAACGCGCTGTCTGCGGCAGGGATTGGCTTTGACGGATAAACCACCACTCAGCAGCGATACACACAAAAAATAATGGTGCCAACACCAACAGTAATAACTCTGGATGACTCATTAAACTGGCCATCATATTCGAAAATTCCATTTACTCTCCAAGGGCGCTTCCAACCGCTCTGCGCCGAATATCTAAAGTCCAACTAGCCTAATGCTTAATAGCTAAAGCGTTAAATAAACTCAACCTCAACATATCGCGACTAAGCCCACTACCACTTGGCGTAATGATCTTCACACAAGCCTAGCTGCTGAGAAATGGTATAAGTCACACCCTGGTTATCAGTAAGCTTGCCATCGAAATAGCCTATAAACTGCCTAAAATTACTTTTCAGTAGCAAGAGGTCGAGCTTTTCAGTGCGTTGATTGATGCCATGAAAACTTAAGTCAACTTGACCATTGACCGCGCGTATCTGCCATGGGCTGGTTAAATCATCTCTGTCGAATTCAAACTGAATTTGCCCAAGCAAATGGCGCTGGCCATTAACCCAGAGTACATTTTCATTGGCACCAGTTTCATTTACTCCAGCAGCAAGGTTAAGCCCTATCACGCCACCTTCGGTATTAGCATTAAGACTCGCCCAGCGCCAGCTGGTTTCTCGGCGCATATAGCCAGCAGAAAAGTCATAACTCGCCAAAGCGTGATTCAGCGGCTGTGGCTCATCGTTAACCGTTAAGGTGCCAGACAGCTGCAGGGCGTTGTGTTTTTGGGTGTATGTCCAGCCATTGTATGCAGTTGGGGTTGCCAGACTCATCGGTAAACTTAATGCTGGCGGAGTTAAGGTTAGCGACGCGCTTACCTTGTTGGTGTTAATCTCAAGCTGCCAAACACCTTCAACTAGATTAAAACGCGCCAACTTATCGGCTGACCCAAGCTTTGAGATACTTGCCTCACCATTGTATGGCGACGGCGTTGTTTGATAGCCCAGAGTCGGCGGCCTTAAGTAGCTTTGCTCGACAATTTTTTGTGATTTGATGTCATACACATAAATAAAGCCGCTACCAAGATAGCGAATATCGGCAATCGCAGCGCTCACTATGTAGCGCTGAGTTTTGACCGTCACAAACTGAAACTGCTTGTAATCGAAATACTTGGCAAGTTTGGATGCTTGTTTATCCATGGTATTGCGATAATCAAACTGTTCTAATCCAAGTGACTTTACTATGCCATCGAAATGACCAAACATGGGTTTACCGTCTGCCTGAATTAAGCAGTCAGGGGCAATTTGCGTATGTATTGGTGGATACCTTAACGTATCTGTAGATGTTATTGCCTGTTCAGCATCCACTGTCGCTACTACTTGAGGTTTCGGGTTGAGGTTTTGCTGCTGCGCCGACATCACTTTCCTCCGTGTCATTTCACAAATTAAGTTGCTACGCCTAATAAATAATGTCAACCACCTCAGCTTGTTACTATTGAGAAGCAGTAGTTTGGTGAAGCTAAACCCCATCCTCCATTAATACAGCCTTAATGCGTATTATGTTGGCTGTTACCTTGTGTTAAATCTGATATGCTTGCTGTCATTATCACAAGAGACATAAGTTAAAGACGCACCATAAATATGAAATCACCTGTGTTCATTTTACTTGCTGCGCTAGGCCTAAGTGCCTGTGCCAGTCACCAGCCAACCCATATTGCATTAAACCCAAGTCTTGGCGCCGTTGCACCACAAACCTCAATGGCAACTCAGGTACATGTTGAAACTATTGATACCCGCAAGGCTAACTTTATTGTACGGATTCATAATGGTGACGATGCAGCTAGACTCATTAGTCCAAGCGAACCTGTAAGGCAACAGCTTGATAAGGTATTTAGACAAGGTATTAGCGAAGCTGGCTATAGTATTTCATCAAGCTCATTTCGCACTGTGCAGTTTCAGTTAGATAATTTGCTCACTGATGTCACTGAAACCACCTTTGGCTATGAGGCAAAAACTCAGGTCACTATTAATGTGGTCGCCACAAACCGCACTCAAGAATTTACCAAAATATATAAAGGCCGCGGCACATTAACTGGCCCGTTTAACTCTGACTTCGCCACCCTAGAGTTAGACATCAACAAACTGCTCGACAAGCTAACGGGTGAAATTCTTAATGACGCCGAGTTGCATCAATTTATTCAACAGCAATAACAAGGACGAAAGACATGTTTAAATGGTTATCTGCCGCTATTATCGCCCTCACACTAACCTTGAGCTGCGCAGTCGCTAAAGTCGATATTCAACCTGATACTCTGTTCCCAAAAGTGAAACTGGAAACCACCATGGGCACAATCGTTGTTGAACTAGACCGCCAGCGAGCACCAATTACCGTAGATAACTTCTTAACCTATGTGGTTAAAGGCGAGTACGACAATACTATTTTCCACCGCATTATCGCAGACTTTGTGGTGCAAGGTGGCGGGCTTGATGGCAATTTTGAAGAAGCAGAGCCATCCATGCCAGCTATTGTAAATGAAGCTGGCAACGGCCTTTCAAATGGCTTGGGAACCATTGCCATGGCAAGGGAGAATGAGCCTCACAGTGCGACCAAACAGTTTTACTTTAACGTCGCTGACAACAAACGGCTTGACCCTTCAAAGCGCCGTTGGGGTTATGCTGTATTTGGTGAAGTCATTGAGGGTTTAGAAGTATTAGAAGCAATGGCCGTGGTTGAAACAGGACAAAATGCCAAACTTGGTTGGCCAGATGTACCGGTTAAAAACATCACGCTAACCAAGGCGACACTTTTACCGAGATAACGACCTATATCGATATCTAGTTAATGACACGCTAAAAACGCACACATCGCAAAGGAGGTATTATGCCTCCTTTTTGCTGGCAAACTCATACTCATTGATGATTGTTTAACTTGGGGGAATCAAATCATAGCGCTACTCAGGTTTCGATTACTGAGCAGCATTCATACTCTCGTCGTTAAACAACGACTAAGATTCAAAAACTTAACTTATCTTCACCGAGTTTGAGCGAATTTGCACAGGACAATTGTTCAATTTCCGTTCCATTAACCGCCATATTTAGCAGAAAATCGCTCAGTAAAGTCAATTTCAGTCATTACTATGCTTTTTGCAGTTTTATTACACTAACTCCACAATATCGGCTAATCGTGTCTATACTTTAGTGCATTACACCAAAGTTATATTTTGTAATTTCGCGCACTTTAATTTGTTCAATAACATTAGTTCAAGGAAGACGCTCCACAGAAAGCGTTTAAAGGACATGACAATGATGACAGCAGATGACTTCATTGAAGCCAAGGCTCCACAGCTGGCTTTTTACGGGAAAGCATTTTTAGACGAACAACTCGAATACAAAGAAATTCAACTCTACATGTGGGATGTACTTGAAGAATGGCAATGCCTGGTCAATACCCCCCAATCTAAAGCTCAACTACCTAGCGAAACAGAGCAAGTATTCTGGCACCTGTTACACTGTTTCGACAAATGGCCAGAATGGGCAATTCGCGGTAATCAATATTTGCGTAAGCAGGTAGATGATTGCTGTGATTTCCTTAATATTGGTGGAAAATTCCCCGATAGCTGCATCGGAATCCGCCCATAAACAATAATTTACCGCTAGCGCTTGACCTTTAGTCGCTGACACTTAAGCTAGGTGGTATCACTCCACCTAGATTAATGAATAGCTTCTCTATGCCTTCGACCTGGTCGCGTTTCTTCGGTGCCTTTTCGGTTTACCTTCATCGCCGAGTACTCGCATTATTGATCTTGGGTTTTTCGGCTGGTTTGCCATTAATGTTGGTATTCTCAACATTAAGTTTTTGGCTGCGAGAAGCTGGAGTTGATCGAGCGGCCATCGGCTACTTCAGCTGGATAGCCCTAACCTACGCATTTAAGTGGGTTTGGTCACCATTGGTAGATAGGCTCTCCCTACCCTTTCTTACTAGTTTACTTGGGCGTAGACGCAGCTGGATGGTATTAGCTCAGTCCTGTGTGGTATTAGCTATCCTAGGTATGTCGATGAGCGACCCGCAAGTGAATTTAGAGCAGCTAGCTTTATGTGCTTTGCTGCTCGCCTTTGCCTCTGCCACCCAAGATATTGTCATTGACGCGTTTCGGATTGAATCGGCACCAGAGCATATGCAAGCGGCGCTTGCAGCGGCGTATCAAGTGGGCTATCGCGGCGCTATGATTGTTTCCACCGCAGGTGCGCTGTCAATTGCCGCAGCGATTAGCCCTGGCGACAGTGCATATAATCTAGAATCTTGGCAAACCGCCTACGCTATTATGGCTTCACTGATGGGCGTAGGTATTATCACCACGTTATTGTGCCGTGAGCCTCAAGTCGATAACAAGCAAGCAACCGAGCAAGAAGCGCTACTTAGAGCTAAATTCAGCGAGCGATATTCACCTACCACAGCCAAAGCATTTGCTTGGCTGTATAGTGCATCGGTACTGCCGTTTGTCGACTTTTTTAAACGCTATGGCAAAAGTGCCATCATGATTTTACTGCTGATCTGCTGCTACCGCATATCAGATATCGTCATGGGGATTATGGCAAATGTATTCTATGTCGACATGGGGTTTAGCAAAGAAGAGATCGCGTTTTTAAGTAAGGTTTACGGCCTGATTATGACCTTAATTGGCGCGGGTGCTGGCGGCATATTGATTGCTCGCTACGGCACCATGAAAATCCTGTTTTTAGGTGCGCTATTAGTAGCTATTACTAACTTGTTATTCGCCTGGCAGGCTCACATTGGTTATGACGTGGCTTTCTTAACCTTTGCAATCTCAATGGACAACTTTAGCGCAGGCATAGCGACAGCCGCTTTTATTGCTTACCTTTCTAGCCTAACAAGCTCTGGCTACAGCGCGACGCAATACGCGCTATTATCATCAATCATGCTCTTATTCCCTAAGTTTGTTGCAGGCTTCTCAGGGCTATATGTCGATAACTTTGGTTATGTGAACTTCTTCATTGCCGCCAGTCTTATCGGCTTCCCTGTGTTATGGCTTATCCATCTAGTACAGAAGCAGCAGAATCACCAAGCCAACGAAAAACCAGTTGCAGATCGCGAGTCAACTACTCGTAAGTGAAATTGGCCAACTGATACTCATTAGCACTAACTTTTTGCTTAATATGTTATTGAGCTAACGCTAGGTAATCCGCTAACTCACTCATTAGGGCCTGTTGATCTTTCAAGATTATTTTTGCAGCAGCTTGTTGGAAATTTATACAAGGCAACGACTTTGATGTGTGGTTGTTCCACATGATAAGTCGTTAACGCAGTAGAAATGACAACAAGCGCTGCCTGAAAGGTTCGTTTAAAAGCACTTTACTCTTTGTTGCGAGCGAATTTGTTTAGGTGACTAGACGTCATCGCTCGCGTCGCGATTAAAGTGCTTTTAATTCGAACAAATTCTAATCAGCAAAGATCAACAGGCCCTAGTATTAACTTTTCATCCTGGTCAGCTTTTTGCTTTTAAACCTGTTAGGTTTAAAGTTAATTGATTAAAGGTGAAAGGTGAAATATGGATATCAGCCAAGTTCTTATCGTCGCAATTGTGTTCTTTGCCATTTTTGGCGCAGACTTTTTCAAGTATCGTCTGCGAATGAAGCAGCTTGAAGCCAAGATAGATTCTAGCGACAAAATGAAACTCATCGATGAAGTTGAAAGCTTAAAGCATCGCTTAGTGGTGTTAGAAAGAATTGTTACCGATAAAGGTTATGAAGTCAGCGAGAGCATCAATCAACTAAAAGACTAGCGTGCATCACCATATAAAAAACCACCTTGGCCAAGGTGGTTTTTGTTTATATACAGCCAATAAAATACTAACCTCTAGTCACGCAGGTTCTTAATCTGAAACGGCTGACCTAACTCAGATTCCCTTGCTAAACGAATAGCTGCTTGCAAATCGTCACGCTTTTTACCGGTTACCCGCACTGTGTCACCTTGAATAGCACACTGCACTTTCATCTTGCTGTCTTTAATAACTTTCACCAGTTTTTTAGCCACATCAGTTTCAATGCCTTCCATAAAGCGCACCCGCAGAGAAAAGGTTTTTCCTGTATGTAGCGCCTTTTCATCTACTTCCATTACTGCTGGGTCAACATTGCGCTTACTCAGGTTCATCCGCAGCACATCAACCATTTGTTTACAGTAATACTCATCATCGGCAGACAGTGTCACTTGCATATCTTTAAATTCAACGCTGACATTCTTGCCACGAAAATCATAACGGTTGTCGATTTCTCGGCGCGTGTTATCTACTGCGTTTCTCAGCTCAACCGCGTCGACTTCTGACACAATATCCATTGATGGCATGATGGTATCCTCTTAAATTTTCTCGTAGCTAGTTTACGATTAAATTGTCGCACACTGCGATATAGTTGAATGAATTTTTTAATATAAATCAGGTTTACGGTGACAAGTGTAAGTAGTTTTCTTATGATTTGGCGAAACACTATTATTCTAAGGTATCCTCAGGCTTGTGATTAGCTATAGAAACATTTTCAAGCTAGCGTTGATTGTCACTTTTATCATCGTTAGCTACCTGGTTTTCTCAAAGCCTGGAAACTATCCTGTGACGTTCCAACACATGGATAAAGTCGGCCATTTAGGCAGCTTTTTTGCGTTGTCATACCTCGCCTACTATGCCTTTAAACCCAAATGGTACATCTTAACGTCAATTTTAACCTTGTATGCGATTTTAATCGAAGTTATCCAATCACAGCTGCCCTATCGCAATGCGTCAGTTGACGACGTCGCAGCCGATCTATTAGGTGTTGGTTTGTTTTATGTGTGCTTGAAAATCTACCACATGTTCAAATACGGCAGTAAAGGCAAAGCTGGCGCGCAAAGTATTAAATCCGGTGAGCTGAATGGCAAATCTGCACAAGTACACAGCAAGGCTGATAACTAAATGGCAAATATGCAGGGTATCAATGGTCAAATCGCCATTCTAGGCGCTGGCGCTATTGGACAGTTAATTCATCAGCAACTAGCGACTCAAATAAATACAACACAAGCTGCACTAAAGCTGATTGTGAGTCACGAGCGTTTCGAGCAAGCAAATACCAACCAGCAGCTCAGCTTTACTAGCCTTGATGGCAATTCAACAAACTATCATTGTCAGCTTATAGATATTGCATCAAACACACTGATGCAGGAGCTTGCTAAGGTGAAACTTGTCATCGTATGCGTCAAGGCTTATCAGGTAGCAAGTGCACTCAAGCCGTTACTTGCGCACCTGCCAATCGATAGCCATATTATGTTGCTACACAATGGCATGGGGCCGCACCTTGAGGTGCAAAGCCTGCTAAATAGCTCGTCAACGCTATCAGCAAATATAGGCTTAAGCTTAGCAACTACTTCTCAGGCAGCATTAAAGACAAATGCTTTTGCGATAAAACAAACGGGCAATGGCGCAACTAGCCTGGGCTTGTTTGCTGGGCCGCAAATGGACGGCAGTTTATTAACGCTTGTTAGCAGGGCAATTCCAAATCTAATGATTACCGATAATATTGTCACAGCCTTATGGACTAAGCTGACTATCAACTGCGCTATTAATCCGTTAACCGCGATAGAGCAGTGTCAAAATGGTCAGCTGGCGGCAAAACAATACCAGAGCCAAATTGCCGCGATTATTGATGAATGTGTGCAAGTTGCCAGAGCTGATGGCGTAACACTCGATGCGCAGCAAATGACTAAAAATGTCGCTAAGGTTATCGAGCTCACGGCAGCAAACTACTCGTCAATGCATCAAGATATTGCACACCAGCGGCAAACCGAGATTGACCAAATTAATGGTTATGTGGTGATGAGGGCACGCTCAACAGACATTAACACACCGGTAAATCAGGCATTGGTTGAGCAAATCCATCAATTACAAGCATATTATAATGCGCATAACTAAGCTCCCTATTGTTAAACACCTCAATTGCTAAAGACTGTCGTGATAAAGAAATGATATTCAAGCCAAACCCTGCACCTATTCCGTTTAAGCGCAGTTTTGTGCTGGCATACCTTATTGCAGGGCTTTGTGTGATGCTTGCAATTGGCTTGATTGATCGCCCCTTGGCAAGCTGGCTGCATCAGCATAGTCAGCCCAATATGCTATTTAAGCTGTTTTCCGATATCCCAGTGCTGCTTGAAGCGATAGCTGGTGCGATCATTATTGGCAGTCTTTACAGGCCTTGGCAGGAGAGATTAAAACAAGCTGCATTGCAGCTAGTTAGCTTATTGATACTCGCCATCTGTGTGCGCGTAGGCGCAAAGATGCTGTTTGGCCGCACTTGGCCTGAGACCTGGATTAATGATAACCCATCTTGGATCAGCCACGGTGTTGAAGGTTTCTACCCACTAACGCTAGAAAAAGGCTTCCACTCGTTTCCATCAGGTCATGCGTTATTTAGTTTTGCGCTGGCAAGCATGTTGTGGCGCTATTTTCCCAAACTTGCGCCAGTTTGGATAACCGCTATGCTCGCAACCATTACCGGGCAGTTAGGGCAAAACTATCACTACTTGGGCGATCTTTTAGCAGGAGCGACACTTGGCTGCCTGCTCGCACATACTTGTAGTCATTTATTTAGCAGTAACTCTGGCAGCAAACACTGATAAACCGCTAGCCCCAGATCACCAACAAAGCAGCGACTGCGATTAGCAATAAACCCAGGACATCACTTTTGGTATTTGGTTGCTTTAGCCAGTAACGACCAATTAGCAACATAAAGAAGACTTCAATTTGCCCTAGGGTTTTCACTAACGGCACCGACTCTAGCGTCATTGCGCTAAACCAGCCGATAGAGCCAATACAACTGGTAACGCTTACTGCTAGAGTAAGCTGTTTGTTGCGCCAAAGCTTAACCAAAGTCTGACGCTGCTTAAGCAACAAATAACTCACCAAAATAAGCGTTTGGCTGCTAATCACCAACAGCAACACCCAGGCAGCTCTTACCATATAAGGGCCTTGCAATTGCAAGCTCGCTTCACGCACGCTAAGTGAGGTCAGTGCGAATGCACTGCCGCAAGCTAGCCCTAATAGAACCGTTGACCAAGAATAACTGCCTTTGCTTTCATTACTTAAGCGAGATGCGCTATTGAGCTTAAACGCACCGCTCAGCACCATAACAGCCAATGCGCCAACAGCAACGCCAGCCCAACCAAGCGCAGTTAATTGCACGCCAAAGAACATCAGCCCAAACACTGCTGCAACGATGGCCTCACTTTTGGCAAGTCCGGCGCCAACCGCATAGTTCTTTAAGGTAAAAAGCTTCACCATCAATGCAGTGGCGATAATCTGCATCAAGGATGCCTGGGCGATATACAAATAAAAGGTATTGCTAAAACTTAGCTTAGGAACACTATGCGTTTGATACAAGATGGCTAAATACAAGGCTGCAATCGGGCCTGCAGCGATAAACCTTGCTAGCGTTACGCCAGTGATACTCACATCTTGACTAAGCTTAGATTGCAACGCATTGCGCCATGCTTGCATGAATGCTGCTAGCAAGGTGAAACCTATCCACATACTTGACGCTCCTAGCGACTGAAACTGTTAACTGGCTCTAAACTATACTCTTATTAACAGAAAATAAGCCAAGGCTTAGCTTATTTTTGAATAGATTTCACCCGCAAAAGTGATGAATCAAGATTCGCACTTTTACGTAGCCGTGGGTGGTGAATTTATGTAAAGCAGGCAATTGTCACATTTCTTAACTTAAACCTAGGCGGGTTTTAACGGTAGAATGAGCGCTCAAAAACCACACAAGCACTCATCAACGTAGGGAAATCACACATGTATCATGCAGCAGTTCGCATTATACGCTCAAGGACGCTAATTCAGCTGGCTTTTGCTATCACTTTATTACCAGTGACACTTTTGGTTAATGCAGAGCAAAACCAGAGTGACAGCACTACAGTGGTGATTTCAATCGATGGCTTTGCCAATCATTATCTCAACAATCCAAAGCTTGCTAAAGTCGCACCCAACCTAATTGAAATGCGCAGCAAACACCTTGCTAGTGACGGCTTAACACCAGTATTTCCGAGTAAGACGTTTCCCAACCATATAAGCATGGTGACCGGCGTATACCCGCAGACTCACGGCATAGTACAAAACAAGTTTTACTCGAAAACACTCAAGAAGAATTACAGCTTAGGTGCTGGGCGTGAGCAACCTAAATGGTTAAGTGCCAAACCTATTTGGGTTGAAGCCGAAAAAGCAGCTAAAGCCAGTGCGATTTATTTCTGGCCTGAGTCTGAAATCGACCACGGCGAATACTCACCTACTGAGTTTTTTACATACAAGCACAACACACCAAATGCCGATCGCATCGAGCAAATCATTGACTGGTTAAACCGGGATAAACACAAACGACCTAAACTTATCTTTGGGTACTTTTCGACTGTCGACAGCGCCGGACACACATATGGTACTAATTCAGATGAACTTGCTAATGCCATTTTTGAAGTTGATAGCTTAATTGGCAAGCTACGAGCCTACATACAGGCAAATGCGGTGACCCAAAATATTAACCTAGTGATAGTATCAGATCATGGCATGGTGGATATTGACAGGCTCAATCCAATAGCCGACCCACAAGTTTTATTGGATAACGATCAATTAATCACAGTAAATGGTCAGACTCAGCTATATGTTTATGGTGATCAGCAAGTGGTACTTGATGCCGCTTATCGCCAACTCATAGCGGATCAGTTGGCCGAGAAAGATAAACGCTATCAAATTCTCAAACCAAGTGAATACCCAGCTCATTGGCACTTTGACAAGCAATCGGATGTAATGCCGGATCTTATCTTAAACGCACACCCGCCTTATGTGTTTGATAATGAAAAAGTGGTCGATGGCAAGGCTACTCACGGTTATGACCCACAAGCGACAATACAGCTCGATGGCATTTTCCTCGCCCAAGGGCCGGCCTTTAAAGCGGGACGAATTAACGCATTTGAAAACGTCCACATCTATGCGTTAATTGCCAAATTAATTGGCCTAGATGATGAGGTTGTGCCACCAACAAGTTCGATTGCTCCTTTTGTTGGTAAGCTTAAATAACTGCAGCTCGTCATTACCGGAAGCTGTAGTGAAGCCATCACGGGTAATTTAACCGCGCCTTGCTAAGAAAGTTTAAAGGACTTGCGAAGCCAACGCTCAGGTAATTCCTCCGAGCTGGCAGTAGCGCAGCTAACAAAAAGCCCTGACTTATAAGGAGTCAGGGCTTTTTCATTAACTAGAACAGTAAGCAGCTACTTACTGGTATCAATCGGCTCAAATGACTTAACTAAGTCATCGATAGCTTTCATCTGAGTAAGGTAATTCTCTAATTGGTGCAAAGGCAGCGCACATGGGCCGTCACACTTAGCTTCATCAGGGTTTGGATGCGCTTCGATAAACAGTCCAGCTAGACCTAATGCCATACCACTGCGAGCAAGCTCTGTCGCTTGAGCACGGCGGCCACCAGCACTATCGGCGCGACCACCAGGGCGTTGCAGCGCGTGAGTAGCATCAAAAATCACTGGGTAACCTGACTGCTTCATTTCATCCATGCCAAGCATATCAACTACTAGGTTGTTGTAACCAAAACTTGAGCCACGCTCACACAACATAATGTTGTCGTTACCTGCTTCATTAAACTTAGTGATGATATGACGCATTTCGTGCGGCGCTAAAAATTGCGGCTTTTTCACATTAATAATGGCATTGGTTTTTGCCATGGCGACAACGAGATCGGTTTGGCGAGCTAGGAATGCTGGCAATTGGATCACATCAACCACGTCGGCAACTGGCTGACATTGGTAAGGCTCATGTACGTCAGTAATAATAGGCACATTGAAGGTCGATTTAATCTCTTCAAAAATCTTAAGCCCATCTTCCATACCTGGACCACGGTAGGAGTTCACTGAAGAGCGATTGGCTTTATCAAACGACGCCTTAAATACATATGGAATACCAAGCTTTTCGGTAACCTTTACATAGTGCTCGGCAATCGACATAGCGAGATCACGAGACTCAAGCACGTTCATACCGCCGAATAAAACAAATGGCTTGTCGTTGGCGACTTCTAAGCCGCTAAAGCCGATAACTTTTTGTTCCATAGTATATTCTCTTTAATCAAAAAATTGTGCGTGTTCGCCCAATGCCAACACGCTAATTTAGGCCGCAATCACCTGTAGTAGCTGACCACATAACCACGCCATGTAAGTCCCCACGGCATAGCCAAATACTGCTAGCAATACACCTACTGGCGCGAGTGCTGGGTGGAAAGCTGCCGCAACCACAGGGGCAGATGCCGCGCCGCCAACATTGGCCTGACTGCCCACTGCCATATAAAACAGTGGCGCTTTAATAATTTTAGCAACGATAAGCATAAAGCTCGCATGTACAATCATCCAAATCATACCAATGGCGAAGTACCAAAGGTTTTGTTCATCAGCAAGTTTTGATACATCCATATGTAAACCAATGGTCGCCACTAGGATGTACAGGAATGCCGAGGCCACTTTAGATGCACCTGCTGCTTCAATATGACGCACGCGTGTAAATGACAGCGCTAAACCAATTGTAGTGACAATCACCACCAGCCAGAAGAACTTAGACGTTAAGCTGTAATCGCGAGTCCATGGGTAATTTGCTTCAAAAAATGGCCCAAGAATATCAGCGCCAAAGTGGGCAATACCGGTTATACCAAAACCCACAGCCACAATCATCATTAGATCAGGCAGGCTTGGAATACGCGCATTTTCAGCGTGATACTGCTCAACACGCACTTTTAAACGTTCAATGGCGCTGGTATCTGCGCCTGTTTTGGCATCAATTTGCTTAGCTCTTGATGCCATCAGTAGCAATACTGCCATCCAAATATTAGCAACAATCACATCAACGGTGACCATCACCGAAAAGATATCACCGCCAACTTCATAAATTTCTTTCATCGACGCTTGGTTAGCGCCGCCGCCAATCCAACTACCTGCAAGAGTTGTCATGCCGCGCCATACAGCATCCGGGCCATGACCACCAATCACCTCTGGGTTAAGCGCTGAAATAATTAACAGCGCAATGGGGCCGCCAATCACAATACCTACGGTACCAGTTAAGAACATCACAATGGCTTTAGGGCCCAGACCTAAAATCGCTTTTAAGTCGACACTTAAGATAAGCAAGACTAAACAGGCTGGCAGTAAATAGCGCGAGGCAACAAAGTACAAATTAGATGAGTGACCATCAACAATACCAAAGGTATTTAGCAGTGACGGCAAGAAATAACATAGTAATAAGGCTGGTACGAAGGTGTAAAACTTCTTCCAAAATGGGTTATTTGAACTGTTGGTATAAAAAACAAAACCAAGGATCGCAGCTAACAGGCCTAATGCCGTGGCGTCGTTGGTCACTAATGCAGGCGTTGTCATGCTTGCGTCTCCCTTGCAATTTTAATTGTGCAATATCGTTATTATTGTTATCCCGCTATGCAGGCTGTTTTTTTAGTTTGAGCAGCTATTTTTGCTTCATCTCTACAGGCTCAATCTCTAGAGTTCAATCAACTGAGCTATGTGGTTTTATCACAAAATGGCAATCGCTACTGCCCTGCGTCTCACAAAGCGGTGGATATCTGGCCTCTTTGTAGAAATTTCGCCCTATAAAATACAAAAGTGCGCAAGCTTTCGCTTACGCACTTAAAGGTTATATATGGTGTTAGTGCAAGGTTTGTGACTGCTGACTGAGCTCTTTAAGCTGCATCTTTACTAGCTCAGTAACAGGGTCATGCGGGCTGCTATCAATAAAGTGCTGCAAGTCTGACATCGCCACTTTTATACAACCCAACTGCTGGGCAATAAAAGCGCGCTCGCGATTAAGGTGCACATCGCCCGGGTGCCATTGCAGTAGCAAGCTACAACACTCCATGGCTTGCTCAAATTTTTGCGTCAAAATACAGCTGGCTTTGAGCTCATTAAGCATACGCGAAATCAAAGTTTTTACCGTGGCAGCTTTTACGTGCTTTGGCTTAAGGCGGGCTGCATTACCTAACTCACCGCGCACTAAATTATGCAACTGACGGCGAGTCATAGGCTCACCGCTAAACGGATCATGGTAAACCTGTTTACCGTTAAGTTTACTGCGAAGCACTGTGTGCCCTGGCAATAATACCGCTTCAAGTGGCAAGTCTAGCTGCTTAGCGAGCAATACCAACAAAGTCGAAAGCGTAGTGCTGTTACCTTGTCTTTTCGTCACGCAGTAGCTTAAATCAGCTGCTTCGACACTAAAGTAATCTTCTTTAGCGCAAAAACCTAGGTCATTGAAAAACCATTTAAATAGACCATCTAGACGAGCTTGTTGATCGACAACATAGCGACTTAGCACAGAGCCAGATAACTCGTACCACGCCCACTGCGCCGCTTTAGAAGGTAAAAAGCCAAGGTGCTCTGATAAATCGAACGCAGTCTCTGGAATAGACACTGAGTCATCAGATAGAAAAGTATGCTTCATGACAGAATCAATTAACCCATTAATACAACTTGTTTAAAATGAGCCAGCTTGGCCGCTAGCACTAACCAACCAATTGCACCAATGAAAGCAAAGAACTTAAATAGCTTATTACGGTTTGATTTTAATGCCATGATCCCTAATACGATGTACGCCACCACGCAGATGATTTTTTCAGTCATCCATGCATCTACAAATGGGTACTGTTTGATCATAAAGCAAAGGGTAAAGCCTGACACTAATAAGAAAGTATCAATCACGTGTGGCCCGACTTTCAGCAGCTTTTTCTCCATTAATGGAGACTGACGTAAATGCAGACCAAAACGTAATACAAACAAGGCGATACTTAATGCCAAAAACAACATATGCGTATGTTTAACGGCAGGGTATAAACTGTAAAATGTTTCCATTTTTTAAATCTCTGTCTTTGTTGATTTTATTTAGAGCAGAATAAAACGCAGCCAGTTTACTCGAATTGTTAACTTAGCCACAACTTTGATTGCTCCAATAGCGTCACGCTAAAAAGTTCATGTCAACATCCATGTGGGGTAGCTAACTTGCGCTCAGGTCTCAATTTTTCACAACTAACTTGCCTCGGCCAATAAGACGCGGAGCTTTAGCCTAGACGGCCAAGAGCCTTCAGCCCAATCGACCTGGAGCTTCAGCCTAGACGGCCAGGAGCCTTCAGCACAGTCGACCTAAAGTACAGCGATCATTACTGCCAAAATCTCGAATGGTCGCCACATCTTGATAGCCAAGCTCAATCAGCTTTTCTCGCACCTTAATTGCTTGCTGATAACCATGCTCTAACAGTAAATAACCACCTGAAGTTAAGTAGCTTTTTGCCGTTTGTGCAATGTGAAATAAATCAGCATAACCCTGATCTTTTGCGGTTAACGCACTGTGCGGTTCAAAACGTACATCACCTTGAGATAAATGATTATCCGCCTCGTCGATATACGGCGGGTTAGACACAATCAAATCAAATCGTTTATCGGTAACTTCACTAAACCAATCAGACTGTAAAATCTCAACTTGGCCGAGCTTTAAATTGTCACGATTCGCCTTAGCAAGGGCGACAGCTTCTGGCACCTTATCAATTGCAGTTACCTGCCAACTTGGGCGTTCATAGGCTAATGACAAGGCTATTGCGCCAGTACCAGTACCTAAATCAAGCACATTGGCGTCGTCAGCAAGCGGTAAATTCAAGGCGCTTTCAACTAAAATCTCCGTATCAGGCCTTGGGATTAAAGTCGTATCGTTAACTAAAAACGGCAGCGACCAAAACTCGCGCTCACCAATAATGTGCGCCACTGGGCGGCCAGCTTGCCTTGTTGCAACCATAGCTTCAAAGTCAGCTTGCTGAGCCGAGGATAAAGTTTTGTCTGGCCAGGTATATAAGAAACTGCGATTTTTATTGATGCAATGCAGCAGCAAGGCCTCTGCATCGACTTTCGCCGACTCAGAGGTAGAGTGTAATTGCTCGCTTGCCCATTGCAGCGCCTGCGCAATGGTTTGACTAGATTGTGCCAAGCCTTAATCCTTACTCGTCTGCGAGTGCGGCAAGTTTATCGGCTTGTTCTTCTTGAGTTAGCGGCTCAATAATCGCGTTTAGATCGCCTTCCATAATCTCACCCAAGCGATACAGCGTTAGGTTGATACGGTGCTCACTTAAACGACCTTGAGGGAAGTTATAAGTACGGATACGCTCAGAGCGATCACCACTTGCGACTAGATTACGTCGAGTAGACTCTTCTTCACTGCGGCGTTTTTCATCTTCAACCGCTTGTAGGCGCGCCGATAACACGCTCATGGCTTGAGCACGGTTTTTGTGCTGTGAGCGCTGATCTTGACACTCAACCACAATACCTGACGGTACGTGAGTAATACGAATAGCCGAGTCAGTTTTGTTAACGTGCTGACCACCCGCACCTGAGGCGCGGAAAGTATCGACTTTAAGATCGGCAGGGTTAATCGAGATTTGCTCAGCTTCTGGAATTTCTGGCAATACGACAACCGTTACGGCAGAGGTGTGTACGCGACCTTGTGATTCGGTTTCTGGCACGCGTTGTACGCGGTGTCCGCCAGACTCAAACTTGAGCTTGCCGTAGACGCCATCACCAGTAACTTGCACAATAAGCTCTTTGAAACCGCCATGCTCGCCTTCGTTAGCGTTCATGATCTCCATTTGCCACTTGTTCGACTCACAGTAGCGAGAGTACATGCGGAACAAATCACCGGCGAAAATTGCCGCTTCATCACCACCAGCGCCTGCGCGGATTTCGATGAAGGCGTTACGGTCGTCATTTGGATCTTTTGGTAGCAGCAGGATTTGCAGCTCGTCTTCTAGACGCTCTAATGCTTGCTTAGCTTCTTTAATTTCTTCCTGCGCCATTTCACGCATCTCAGCGTCATCTTCTTCCAGCATCATTTCGGCTGACTCTAGGTCTTCTTGCGCCTGCTGGAATGCCTTGAAGCTTTTTACTACGTCTTCAAGTTGAGCATATTCTTTTGATAAGGTGCGGAATCTGTCTTGATCCGCAATCACACTGGCATCACTTAGTAATGCTAAAACTTCTTCATTACGCTCTAGCAAGCCTTCAAGCTTGCGGATAACGGATGGTTTCATGTAACTGGCTAACCCTTGCTGTTCACCTAAATTTTGCTTTACAACCAACAAAGCACTGCGATTGCAGTGCTAAGTAGGATTGAACTGAATATTTAGCTGCTAGTGTTTATCTAAACCAAGCGCGACTCGCAGTTGACCTAATGTATTTAAATCACCCTGGCGACTGGCTGAAGTCAACGCCTGGGTTGGTGCGTGAATGAGGCGATTGGTTAACTTATTAGCAAGCTCTAAAATTACTTGCTCGCCGTTGCCACCTTGCTGAATTTTATTCAAGGCGCGCTCAACCAATTCATCTTTAATAGCCAATGACTGGCTACGATATTCACGAATACTGTCAACCGACTCTAAAGAACGCACCCACTCCATAAATAAGACGGCTTGTTCTTCGGCAATAATCTCTGCCTGCTCGGCGGCTTCCTTACGCGAAGCCATGTTTTGTTCAATGATACTATGTAAATCGTCAACAGTATAAAGGAAAGCGTCGTCTAACTCACCGACTTCTGCTTCAATATCTCTCGGAACTGCAATATCGACTAATAACATAGGTTGATGACGACGTTGTTTTAACGCTTTTTCAACCATGCCTTTGCCTAAAATAGGTAGAGGGCTCGCGGTCGACGAAATAACAATGTCGGCGTGAGGTAAATGCTCTGGAATGTCTTGCAGGGTAATCGCCGTGGCGTTGAACTCTTCACACATCGCCTGTGCACGCTCAACAGTGCGATTAGCCACTACAATTGAATTCACTTCTTGATCTTTTAAGTGCTTCGCGACTAACTCAATAGTTTCACCCGCGCCAATCAACAGTACCTTAGTGGTTTTGAGCGACGAGAAAATATGCTTTGCCATGCTTACTGCGGCAAAGGCGACAGATACTGCAGCGGCGCCAATATCGGTTTCGGTGCGCACTTTCTTGGCAACCGAAAAGGTATTTTGGAATAAACGATCAATCGTAACCGCAGTTGTGCCCGCTTCTTTTGCTTTAACAAACGCTTGCTTTACCTGACCTAAAATCTGCGGTTCACCTAATACAAGCGAGTCAAGGCCAGAGGCAACGCGCATCAGGTGTTTCACAGCAATTTGATCTTCATAGGCATAGATACATGGCATCAGCGCTTCATGATCTAGGTCGTGATACTCTTCTAGCCACTCAATGACCTCTTCAGGTTTGACATTGCAGCTATACAGTTCGGTACGGTTACACGTAGACACGATAACAGCTTCACCAGTGCGGCTGCGACTGGCTAAACTTTTCATTGCGTCATGGATGCGATCTGGAGAAAAGGCAACTTTCTCACGTAAATCTACTGTCGCCGTTTTATGGTTAATCCCGATTACTACTAGACTCATTTGACTCTTTCTGAAGTTCTTATCGATCTCGTTAATTAGGCCATTCTACTAAAAGCACAAACTAAAAACACAATTGGGTTAACAAAACCGAATATATGTCTAAATTTTCTTTGTAGCTGTTAGCAAATGCATAAACAGTGCACTTTTTAGTAAAAGCAATTTTTACATCAGCTAGTTGGAGCAGTATGATGACCCAACGTTTAACCTCATCTTGGTATTAGTGTGAACACCCAAAAGCCTCAAGCTATCACAGTGCGCCAATTCAGTTTCATAAGTTTATTACTGCTACTTATGTTGATGCTTAATGGCTGCAGTAGTTTAAAGCACACCAACTTTGAACCTGTTAGCGTTAATCATGTTGCGCAAGCACAGCATTGGGAACTTAAGGGTAAAATTGCCGTTCGCTCAAACACAGATAAATTTAGCACTAACTTATATTGGTTTCACCAAGCTCAAGGCGATGATTTACGTCTGACTACTATGATTGGCACTAATTTATTGGTTTTAGATAGTGGCCCACAAGGTGCAACATTGACCGCCAATGGCGAAACTTATTTTGATAAAGACCCGCAAACCTTGCTCGACTCTATGGTGTCGATTCATATTCCTTTAGATAGATTGCCTCTATGGATAACCGGTCAAGCCAGCAGCGAAGACAAAGTAATTAGCTATAATGCTGATGGCACGATAAAGCAGCTTATCAGCGAGCAAACAGCGTCACATTGGCAAGTTGACTTTAGAAGCTGGCAAATACTGCAAGGCATACAAATACCAAGACAAATCATTATTGTGCGAGATGATGTACAAATCAAAATCCAAAACAACCAATGGCAAGCAATGCAGCCCATCCAGTAGACACAAGGACGTCAACATGAAAGCGCCTATTTCTAAAAGCTGGCCAGCTCCTGCAAAGTTAAACCTGTTCCTGCACGTCACCGGACGACGCAGTGATGGTTATCATGAATTACAAACTCTGTTTCAATTTGTCGACCATTGCGACTATTTAGATTTCCATGTCACCGAAACCAGTGACATTCGTTTACACTCCAAGATGTCCAAAGTTGTCGCTGATAGCGATAACTTAATTCTAAAAGCTGCAAAATCGCTAAAAATAGCGGCAAATTATGCTGGCGGCGCCGACATTTGGATAGATAAATTGCTGCCGATGGGCGGTGGTCTTGGAGGCGGCTCTTCAGATGCAGCCACGACATTAGTGGCACTCAATGCACTTTGGAATATTAACTTTCCTCACCAAAAACTGGCTGAAATTGGTCTAAGCTTAGGTGCCGATGTCCCTGTTTTTATTAATGGTTACGCGGCTTTCGCCGAGGGCGTGGGTGAAAAACTACAAACAGTTAAAGTAGATGAACCTTGGTATTTAGTTATCGTCCCTGACGTGCATGTTTCAACTCAGCAGGTGTTCCAGCATCCAGATTTGCCAAGGCAAACACCTAAACTAAATTTGCAATCGCTAATGGAAAGAACTTGGTCAAATGACTGCCAAACTTTAGTGGCAAACACCTACCCTCAAGTTGCCAATGCCTTGAGCTGGCTGCTAGAATATGCGCCGTCTCAAATGACGGGGACCGGAGCATGTGTCTTTGGCCGTTTTGAGCATTCGCAACAAGCACTTGATACGCTGGCAAAATTGCCAGATTCAATGCAAGGCTTTGTTGCTAAAGGCTTAAACAAGTCACCATTACTGGAACGACTTGCCCAGCTTTAAATTATTAAAATTCTTCTAAGTGAGCAGAATTTGCTCATTTAGCCCATATTCAAGCCAACGCCTGAGGTTCATAAAGTGCCCGACATTAAGCTCTTTGCTGGTAACGCTACCCCTAAACTAGCCGAAAAAATTGCTGAACGTTTATTCTGCAAACTCGGTGACGCAGAAGTAGGCCGTTTCAGCGACGGTGAAATCAGTGTTCAAATCAACGAGAACGTACGTGGTGCGGATGTATTCATCATTCAATCTACTTGCGCGCCAACTAACGACAACCTAATGGAACTTATCGTCATGGTTGATGCGCTACGTCGTGCATCTGCTGGCCGTATTACTGCGGTAATTCCTTACTTTGGTTATGCTCGTCAAGACCGTCGTGTTCGCAGTGCTCGTGTACCTATCACAGCTAAAGTTGTTGCTGACTTCCTATCAAGCGTTGGTGTTGACCGCGTATTAACTTGTGACTTGCATGCAGAGCAAATCCAAGGTTTCTTCGACGTACCTGTAGACAACGTATTCGGTAGCCCAGTACTACTAGAAGACATGCTAGCGAAGAAGCTAGACAACCCTGTCGTTGTTTCTCCAGATATCGGCGGCGTGGTACGTGCACGTGCAGTCGCTAAACTACTTGATGACTCTGACTTAGCTATTATCGACAAACGCCGTCCACAAGCTAACGTTGCTCAGGTTATGCACATTATCGGCGACGTTCAAGGTCGTGACTGCATCATCGTTGATGACATGATTGATACTGGTGGCACACTATCTAAAGCTGCTGAAGCATTAAAAGAGCACGGTGCTAACCGCGTATTTGCTTATGCAACTCACCCAGTATTCTCAGGTAATGCACCTAAGAACATCGCTGACTCAGTGATTGATGAAGTGATTGTGACTGACACTGTACCGCTAAGCGAAGACATGCTTAAAGTAGGCAAAGTATCTCAGCTAACTATGTCTGGTGTACTTGCTGAAGCGATTCGCCGCGTAAGCAACGAAGAGTCTATTTCGGCGATGTTCCGTCACTAAAGACGCTGTAAACAAAGGCTGGGTCACTAATTTGCAAGTGTTCGGCTAACGCCAAATGAAACGCACTCCATTGAGTGCGTTTTTTATTACCCAAAATTCTTATCACCTCCCGTTGATAACAAATACGCGCGCTGAGCACTCATCTTAGCTGTCAAAATCTGCTTGCACTGTTTTCCCCTATGGCATAGTAGAAATTATCGCCAATTCAGGATGAAGATGACGTTATGTTACTTAGCCCAGTCGCCTCAATTAAACAGGCCAATGACCAAGTAAAAGCGCTCAAAGGGACAACCCGCTTATCTGGCCATTGCTCACCCTATTGCAATCGAGCGCTAAAAGTTGGAAAGTGCACCACCTCGCTGCAGAGCTGCAGCAAAAAGGGTTAATGCACGACCTCGACACCTCTCCTGAAAAAGACCTCTTCAAACGCAACTTCCTATTAATGAATGCCCTCTACGAACTGCAAGACATGTTATTGCCTAAGCAATGGCTGCAAGTTCAAGCAATGGATATTCAGCTATTTAGACTCGTGCCAAGCAACGCAGATCTACTTCATCATAGTGATGCTAGCCTGCGTGATTACTACCTCGACTGGGCAAACTATGATACATGCAGCAATGTAGTGAAAGAGATGCTCGACTCGTTTTGGAGTAGCTATCAAGAATACATCGGCCTTAACCATCAGCTAATGCATAAAGGACAGGCCTTAAGGGTGTTTGAACTAGACGAGAGTGCAACCGATAAACAAATTCGCAAACAGTGGCGCAAACTCGCCCTTAAATGGCACCCAGATAGAGATCAGGGTAATGCTGAGCGCTTCAAACAAGTGTGTGAAGCCTGGCAAACACTGAGAGACAAAAGCCTCGTCGCTTAACACACTACCCGCTTGGCGACATGGTCTATTTAACCATACTTAATGCAGCACCAGCCGTACGCTAGCGGGCAATTTAACCGTACTCAATTCAGCACCAGCCGTACGTTAGCGGTGAGTTTAATTAGCAAGGATCTTTGACATCGGTCACGACTAAATTAGCTAAAGCGGCTAAAGATCACATATCCGCTCTATTATTTCCCGCGAATTCAGCGATAATTCATGCAACAACAATACACTTGTTTCATTATGTACAAGTCCCATTTGAGGCCACTATGATCAAACATATCGCATTAGCATTAACTCTTGCTGTCGCTCCACTGTCTAGCTTTGCAGCTCAATTTGTTGAAGGAAAACACTACACACAAGTTTCTAACCGCGTTGCCCCTAGTGAGCCAAAAGTGACAGAGTACTTCTCGTTTTACTGCCACAGCTGCTACAACATGGAAACCAAATACCTGCCATTTATTAAGCAGCACATCGACAAGAAAATCGCTTTTGAAAACAAGCATGTTGATTTTATGAATAGTGATCTCGGCACTGAAGTCATGCGCTCACTCGTGGTAATGAATCAAACTGAGCACAAACATGACCTAGCATTAAAAATGTTTACTGCAATTCAAGGCGATGCTAGTGATGGTCATGATCACGGTGCTCACGGCCATAAACATGAAAGCGAGATCAACTCACGTGATGATATCAAAAAGGTATTTGCTGAGTTTGGAATTGATTCAGCGGCATATGACAAAATGGCTGACGATGCTGCAACAGATAAAGCGCTATCACAATGGCGTCAAGAGCAAGTGATGTATAACGTTCGCAGCGTGCCTAGCTTCGTTGTTAACGACAAATACTTGATTAACATGAATGAGATGCGCAGCCTTGAGCAGATTATCGATTTAATGAACTACTTAGCTTTGAAGAAATAGTTTAGCTCTAATGAAATAGCTTACGCTGGCAATATCAAAGTGAAAATAAAAAAGGCGCTACCTGCGCCTTTTTTATTATCTCCAGCTTTATCGATAACTCCAGTTAAGCAGCTAAAGCTCCGCAAACAACCTGCTAAGAGTTTTTAATCATCTCTATCACGTGTACCAAAGCGAGTACCATATGCACAGCAACAAAGGTGACAAAGTACTCAGCCAACGTTACGTGATACTTGCGCCAAGTTAACGCCTCCATATCTCCCTGAGTCAACACCCACATTAAGCCACTAATACACACACCTGCTAATAACAGCAATCCAACACCCTCGATAATACTCAATAGTCCTTTACCGCCTGAGCTAGGTAACTGTGCTTTGAATAAACCTTTAACGTCGGCAAAAAATTGCGATAAATCTAACACTACCCACGGGAAAAACTGGCGCCAACCACCTTTTATGCAGCACTTGACCACAAAGCAAAGTCCAAGTATTGCGGTAATAGTACCAAGGTAAACATGAACATAGTCCCAAATACTGGCGTTAACTCTTAACTGTTTACCTATTAACAACCAGCCGCTTGTCGGCAATAAAATAGCGCACGTAGCTATCATAATGATATGTAGCTTGGCACTAATCACACTGAAAAAACGAGGTAACTTCATCTACACCTCTTAAGCATTAATCATGGTATCAACGAATGCGTCGACTTTATCCCAATCTGTATATTCAACCTTGGTATGTGGGTCAGTAGGACCTTTAGTGATCCACATAATAAAGCGGATAATATTGCGATCGACAGGGCCGTAAAACTGGTAATCAAGGTTGCCACCAAACACTTGCAGATGCTTTGGCTGCCACACGCTTTGCTTTAAAAACGCCTGCATATACATATTGGTTTCCGGCGTGTTTTTACCTGGCTTGCGAGCGACTAAACTCACAGAGAAAAAGCCACTAGGGATTTGCTCAAGCTTAGCTTTATTTGCTTCAATAAACTGATATAGAGCTGGGCGATGCTTGCCATGACGAATACTGGCGCCAATAAATACCTTGTCAAAGCCCTCAATAGATGGATTGTCGGCAAGGCTAGCCAAAGTGATGTTCACACCTTGCTCCTGCGCTTTTTGCTGCATGTATTTGCAAATTTTTACGGTTTGGCCGTGCACACTAGAGTGAATAAGTAAAATTTGGCTCATCTTGTTCCCATGCCAATGAAATAAATGACTTTAAACATGATAGCTTACTCTGTTAATTGAGTACTTGAAACAGATCACGGCCTGATAGTCACCGAGCAAGTCCTCCGTTATGAAGGGCTAAACGGTAGGAGGAACTTCCCTATATATCGCCCAACCGGCCAAACTATGTCAGTATATCTACAGCAACTTAACTATTTAGGCTCGTCATGTCACAACATACCGATAGCGCCGAAAATGCCAATGCGCTGGCTCAACTTACCGCCAAACCACAACATTTATTACTTGGGATGACGTTCGTCATGTCGATGGTATTTGCTGTTTGGCAAGCACTGCTAAATAACTTTGTGATTGAAAGAGCTGCATTCACCGGTGCAGAGATCGGTATGTTACAAAGCCTGCGTGAAGTGCCGGGTTTTTTAGCATTCACCGCCGTGTTTGTACTCTTGTTTATAAAAGAGCAAGCCTTTGCCCTACTCTCACTGGCAATCTTATGCGTGGGCGTAGCGATAACTGGCTTCTTCCCAAGTGTGATTGGGCTTTATATCACCACAGTGATCATGTCGATTGGGTTCCATTACTATGAAACCATTAACCAATCTCTCACTCTGCAATGGCTAGATAAAAAAGATACCGCAGCCTTTATGGGTAAAGCCCTTGCCTGGCGCTCAGCAGCGGCGTTAACTGGCTATGGCAGCATTTGGTTAATCATGACCTGGCTCAAACTTGATTATGTGTGGATGTACGCCATTATCGGCGGCCTTGGCGCTATCATGGTGCTGTCGATGGTTGTTTTGTTTCCTAACTTTCGCCAAGCTGCGCCACAAACCAAAAAGCTTATCTTGAGAAAACGCTACTGGCTTTACTACCTACTTACTTTTTTCTCTGGCGCAAGAAGGCAAATCTTTGTGGTATTCGCCGGCTTTATGATGGTGGAAAAATTCGGTTATACGGTAAGTGAAATCACCGCTCTGTTTCTTATCAACTATGTGATTAACCTTGCCTTTGCACCAGCAATAGGCCGATTTATTGGACGTATCGGTGAGCGTAAAGCACTCACGGTAGAGTACGTGGGTCTGGCTCTAGTATTCACTAGCTACGCATTTGTGGAAAACGCGCAGTTCGCCGCAGCCCTGTACGTCATTGATCACTTACTTTTCGCCATGGCAATTGCAATGAAAACTTATTTTCAGAAAATTGCTGATCAGCAAGACATCGCTTCAACTATGTCAGTAAGCTTCACCATTAATCATATTGCCGCCGTGGTTATTCCGGCATTGCTCGGTCTGTTATGGCTAAGCTCACCGACTGCAGTATTTTTAATTGGTACTGTATTTGCGATTTGTTCACTACTGCTTGCACTAAACGTGCCTGAGCAACCTACAGTTGGCAATGAAACCAATTGGCCAAAAACAACGATTGAGTCGTAGTAGCTAAAGTAAGAAAGATCTGTGGTTGATCGCTTTATAGCTCATAGCTGATAACGCAAAGGAACACTCATGGCAGACACGCTCGACAACAACAAATCGCTTATGGTTGAGACACAAGAGCCAAGCAAGGCTGCGGTAAAAACGGAAAAGCCTGTTACTTCAGAGCCTGCTGCAGCTACGCCTAGCACCAAAAACAGCGACTCATCTCAAGCATCAGCCAGACAAAAAGCACTGCAACTCGGGCGCATTTTAGGCTTGGCCAGTGAGGCTCACTATCGCCCGTCAACGGCATCCATCACCGAGCGTGCGCAGTTTCGCGTGCAAAAACAGCTTAATCAACATCAACAAAACCTTGAAACTATTTTTGCACTGGCACTGAACTACACTCCATCCGATGTGACCGGAGTGGAGCTAGACCCTGACTGGCGTTATCAGTTCTTCAAGATGGCCGAGCAAATCCATAACCGCAAAATGCAGGACTTATGGGCAAGAATTTTATCAAGTGAAATCGTTAATCCCGGTCAATTCAGCTTACGTACCTTAGCAGTGTTAACCCAACTCACCCAGCGTGAAGCGCAAATGTTTGAAAAAGCATTAGCCATTGCTTCAAGATTTAATAATGAAAGCCGTTTTAAGCTAATGACGGGCTACAGATTAACAGGCGGGTTAAAACACTATTTTCGCCAGTCAAGCAATACAGGCTTAAACCTGTCGCAGTTTGGCTTGCCGTATTCAAGTATCTTAACCCTGGTTGGGGCGGGGATTTTACACAAGAGTGAATTTGAAACTGGGGTACTCGATAGCGCCTCGCCGATTAGCCTTAGCTTCGGTGTAGAGGTAATAAAGCGTACACCAAGGAACAAACATTTATTGCTTACCTATTACCGGTTTACCCCTGTTGGCGATGAATTATGCCAATTGCTGCATGCCACAAGTGATAAAAACTATATTGCCGCCTTGGGGCAACTGCTAGATAAAGACTTTTCGAAACAATAAAAGTGAAAGCATCAACACACGCTAACTAATACTTACTAGCTGTACTTCCTAGCTTGTACTTCCTAGCTTGCGTAAAGGTGTGAGAACTGTGCTTTATGCTCGCTAAATAGAAACTCACGTATTGCCTGGCGCGCGTGGCCGTGAGCATTTATCCTCGCAGCCATGATATCGTTTTCGGTTCTTACCGGCTCAAAGTCGACACTGATAGGCTGAGAGCCTGGAAGCAGCAAATTTGCTTGATAAAAGTCGTCTGCACAGCAATTTTCAGGCAAGCGAATCGTTAATCCAGAACTTGACAATGACAGCACCTGAGCTTGTGCCTCACAACAGCGAGTCATCACTTTTACGCCCTTTAGATTATTCACCCGCCATGAGCGTTCGCTGCCACGTGCATCAAGCACTTCAGGCACACCTAGCACAGGCACGAACTGCCCTAGCTCATCACGTTTTAGTACTAAAGGGAACCATAACCGGTAATGGCTTATCTCTGCCAACAATGTCAGCTGCGCTTGACCTAAGATCTTAGTCAGCACTTGAGGGATCTCTGTTGAAACACTCAAGTAATGTTCATCATAAGCCTGAGTTTTCTCGGCTTGGTGTGGTTCAAGTGAAGTGGCAGATTGAGGGGTAAATAACTCACCGAAGCAGGCAAGCTCCTCGTCTGTCAAAATGGACATTTATTATTGCTCGACATTCTATTTGTAATAATTTGCAACAATGTTACATCAGAATGAATTTATGGACAAATTTTATACATAAACATATGAAAAGTTGCGCTTTTTGAAATCGAATTCAATCAAGCAATTTAACGGTAAACTAGATAAGTAAGCAGATTTTCTTAAATAAAAGCTGACTTGGGCATATTTCTATAGACTTTGCACTATAACCGCAATACTCATCGAAGCAGTTTATAATTACTAATTAACCTTAATAATGCAGCTTCATTATAAGCCTTTGGTACAAAACAAAATTTTATTGTTACGTGTTTGCATATGCTCAAAGCTAAACGATGAGATAAGCCGAATGGTTTTATATTAACTTCAATAGTGCTTTAGCCAAGCTAGATTTACTTAAGCCACTAATTTATTTAAGCGACCGCTTTATTTGAACCGCTAAGCTAGGTAAAAGCTCGGTAGAATAGTGAAGAAATATAAGCACAGAGAGGTAGATTTTAGTGAGTTTTTACAAGAGAGAATCAAAAGAATAACTAGAAAGGAAAACTATTTGATGGTACGGGAGGAGAGACTTGAACTCTCACACCTTGCGGCACCAGAACCTAAATCTGGCGTGTCTACCAATTCCACCACTCCCGCATCAAATATTTCTGACAGTCAGGGCGACTATCAATGATTTAGCATCCTACTAAACCATGTGCCAAACACTTTAAGTAATGGCTGGGGTACCAGGATTCGAACCTGGGAATGCCGAGATCAAAACCCGGTGCCTTACCGCTTGGCGATACCCCAATCTTAGATATAAATCTAAATTTTGAAGAAAATTGAGTTAGATGGTACGGGAGGAGAGACTTGAACTCTCACACCTTGCGGCACCAGAACCTAAATCTGGCGTGTCTACCAATTCCACCACTCCCGCATCTAATTTTCTTCGCCAACATACCTTGGGAGGTGTACGTTAGCTATCTACTCAGTAGTGAGAACAAATCCCTTCTACCCAGTAAATATGGTAGCAATGGCGGGACTTGAACCTGCGACCCCAGCATTATGAGTGCTGTGCTCTAACCAGCTGAGCTACATTGCCAAATATGGCTGGGATACCAGGATTCGAACCTGGGAATGCCGAGATCAAAACCCGGTGCCTTACCGCTTGGCGATATCCCAATAATCTTGCGATTATAAATAGATGGCTGGGGTACCAGGATTCGAACCTGGGAATGCCGAGATCAAAACCCGGTGCCTTACCGCTTGGCGATACCCCAATCAACTTGTTTTGAAAAACCCGCTATAAAGCCAGCCTTTCTAAATAATGGTACGGGAGGAGAGACTTGAACTCTCACACCTTGCGGCACCAGAACCTAAATCTGGCGTGTCTACCAATTCCACCACTCCCGCACTGTCTCTGTAAGAAACAGATTCTCATTTTACCTTGAGCAGGTGCCGGTCTTATTTCTAAAGCAGGGCTTTAACTAACCAGCCAACCTCGAATTTTACATCTTGAGAAGATGGTAGCAATGGCGGGACTTGAACCTGCGACCCCAGCATTATGAGTGCTGTGCTCTAACCAGCTGAGCTACATTGCCACTTCGTTTTCTGCTGCCCTCGTCGTGAGGACGGGGCGTATTATGCTTATTCAGGGTATTCAGGTCAACAGCTTTTTTTCGCATTTTTTATCAATATTGATTGTTCGGCTATAACTTCACCAAACTGCATATTGTTGCAGCAAAAATAACTCTTTTACTATGAATACCCTAACCGCGAACAGACTATTAAACGCTAACTTAGGCCGATTGCCAAGATAAATCGGCCCTTTTTTGCACAAACCAAGGTTTACGCCCAAATAACATACAAAAGTGTCAACTAGGACAATTTATACATTGAATAGGAAGTGCATAACATCGCCATCTTTAACGATGTAGCCTTTACCTTCTACGCGAAGCTTACCTGCTTCTTTCGCGCCCGCTTCACCTTTATGCTCGATAAAGTCGTCATAAGACATCACTTGTGCACGAATAAAGCCGCGCTCAAAGTCTGTGTGGATCACTCCAGCCGCTTGCGGAGCTGTTGCGCCAACACGTACTGTCCATGCGCGAACTTCTTTTACGCCCGCAGTAAAGTAGGTGTGTAGGTCTAGTAATTGGTAACCTGCGCGGATCACGCGATCAAGACCCGGCTCTTCAAGACCTAAATCAGCCATAAACTCTTCGCGATCTTCCGCTTCCATTTCAGCAAGCTCAGACTCGATAGCAGCACAAACGGTCACAACCACTGCATTTTCGGTTTCGGCAATCGCGCGAACTGCATCCAGATGCGGGTTATTATCAAAACCATCTTCAGATACGTTAGCAATGTACATGGTTGGCTTTAACGTTAAGAAGTTTAAGTAACGAATTGCCGCCGCTTCTTCTTTAGTTAGTTCAACACTGCGTAGCATGCCGCCTTCATCTAGTGTTGGGCGCAGCTTTTCTAATACTTCAACTTCGAACTTAGCGTCTTTATCACCGCCTTTCGCACGCTTTTGCTGACGCTGAACCGCGCGCTCTAAGCTCTCAAGATCTGACAGTGCAAGCTCTGTATTAATTACGTCAATGTCGCGCGCAGGATCAACGCTGTCTGCAACGTGAGTAATGTTGTCATCTTCAAAACAACGAACAACGTGACCGATAGCATCAGTTTCGCGGATGTTAGCTAGGAACTTGTTACCTAGACCTTCACCTTTAGAAGCGCCTGCGACCAAACCCGCGATGTCAACAAACTCCATGGTTGTTGGCATTACGCGCTCTGGGTTTACAATCTCTGCTAGTGCATCTAAACGATGATCTGGTACTGGTACTACGCCAGTATTTGGCTCAATAGTACAAAACGGAAAGTTAGCCGCTTCAATACCAGCCTGTGTTAGTGCATTGAACAAGGTAGACTTACCAACGTTTGGTAAACCAACAATGCCGCATTTAAAACCCATATCGATACCTTTTTACTGTCATTGACTCTTGTGAGTCAGGAATTGTTTAAGCGCGTCTAAACGCTAACTTAATTACTCTGCTTTAAAGGAATGCAACCTATGCATTGCCTTTGTCATGTCTTGTTTAAATAGAATTTCACTAGAGCGAACCGCTTCATCTACTGCCGCGTTCATTAACTCTTGATCTTTAGTCGGTGCCTTACCAAGCACATAGCCACTGACTTTATTTTTATCGCCCGGATGACCAATGCCGATACGCAAACGATAAAAGCCTTTGTCGTTACCCATTCTGGCAATAATGTCTTTTAGACCATTGTGGCCACCATGGCCGCCACCTAGCTTAAATTTAGCCACACCAGGAGGCATGTCCAACTCGTCATGGGCAACCAATATTTCTTCAGGCGCGATACGAAAAAAGTTAGCTAATGCGGCAACTGACTTGCCGCTTAGGTTCATAAATGTGGTTGGGATAAGTAAGCGCACGTCTTTACCGTGAAGTGTCGCTCTGGCAGTGAGTCCAAAATATTTGCTGTCAGCTTTTAAGCTCACATTACATATACGGGCTAACTCTTGCACATACCAGGCGCCAGCATTGTGTCTGGTGCGCTCATACTCTGAGCCTGGGTTTGCTAAACCAACAATCAGTTTAATATTACTCATCCACTCTACATTCTATTAAAGTAGCGACTGACCATAGGTCAAAAATAACTCGCTACTGGATATAAAGGGCGGCATTTTAACACCCAATCGTTCGTGCAACAATCATGCAGGCAAGGCGATCGAAATCAGACTACAGCCCAATTGCGTATTTGAGCACTTTGCGCTTTATTGGGGTATCGATATTGGCAAGCTTTAATGCGCCGTTACGTAGCAGCTTCAATGGTAATAGGTCATTACTAAAGCCAGCGTAAAACGCATCCATAGCGCTCATCATTAATTGGTTATCAGCATAGCGTTTGCACTGGTATTGTTTAAGCACGTGATTGCTATGCCAGGGCTGATTATTACCAATGGCATCGGCAATTTGTGCAATTAATACATCGACATCTTTAAAGCCAATATTCACGCCTTGACCAGCAAGTGGGTTGATGGTGTGGGCAGCGTCCCCTACTAGCACGGCATTATCAATATAGTATTGCTGCGCATGACGCCGAGTTAGCGGAAAACTACCTTTATCAACTACCTCAAAGTCCTGTGGTAGGCGACTTGGAAAGTGCTGACGAATTTGTGCACCTAGCTGCAAGTTGGATAATTGTGATAATTGTTTGATACGTACAGGTGAGTCATACCACACCAAAGATGCATGGTTATCTGGCAGAGGCAATAAGCTTCTTGGTCCTTCTGGCGTAAATTGCTGCCAGGTGACAGGTTCTATGGCTTGCGACAACTTAATGTTAATCAACATAGCTGACTGCGCATAATCCCAACCCGTTATACCTATGCCCGCCCATTGACGGACTTGCGAGTTTGCGCCATCAGCCCCTACAAGCAGCTTGGTGCTAAGTTGCTCTCCTCTGTCTAATGTAATGGTCAGTTGCGCATTCTTTACGCCATCCTTATTTGCAACACCAATGGCTACCGCTTGATTATCTTGAGCATAGCTGCGGCTAATACTCGATACTTTGCGCGGACACAGTATATCAACATTATCCATAGTTGCTATTTGCTGCCATAACGCTAATTGGATAAGGCGGTTCTCAAAAAAGTAACCCAGTTTTTGCTCGCCGATTTGCTCAGCACTGAATTGAGTAATAAAGCCATCAAGCTCCCAGGTTTCTAGCCCTGTATAGGCGACATGCCGCAGCGCCAGCAGGTTGTGCATTACGCCCAAACGATCGAGCAAATTGGCTGATGCCACGCTAATCGCTGAAACCCGAACATCCAGTGGCTGCTCAGGTGTATATGCTTGCGGCTCATGCGCTTCGATAACTGCAACTCGAAGGCCGAGCTGACCAATGCCCACTGCGCTGGCAGCACCAACCATGCCTCCGCCAACAATGACCACATCATATTGTGTTGCTTGTTGAGCATTTAGCTGCTCAGCTGAAGAACCATCTTGCATTAATACAACCTATGTTATCTGATGACTTTCTTATTCTTTTAAAAGCATGCCGTTTGTGTTGTGGCACTGCTTTATAATGCACTAACCAGTGCGATAAATTTCGCGCGATATATTGTGTGTCGAAACATGTCAATTGGCGACAATTCATGTCTGCTATTGAGCAATACGTGAGCAAATATGTCTTAGCGGCATAACTGCCATACTTAGTTACAATGGCTAAAACAAACCACATAAACCAAACGCTATACTGCGACTGTCTAACCCATGTTCCACCTTAATTTGCTAAGAGAGGAAGTCATGAAAAGTCACACTCAGTTAGTTATTAGCAGCGGTATTATTGCGCTAAGCATGGTTGCCGCAAGTTTCAGCCCTTCAAGTCTGGCTCAAGCAAGAGCAACAGATGAAGCCCTAGTTAATCCGACAATGGAAACCATGACCATAATCTACCGTAATGCGTTTGATTATGCCTTATATCAACACACCGCGGAAATGCTTGCCGCCCACCATCAGCAATTGCACAGCAATATTATGTTGGATGCTCGGCAGCAAAGTAAAACAATGGCGAAAAATTTTGCGATTTCGATAGCAGATTCAAACGCTTTACCCCAAAACCGCAATTCATTACAGGAAATAGGGGTATTAGTCGCGCCGCAATAAAGCGTGACAAAACACCACAAAAGCTAGCCACAAGGGTTAACTATGGGTAAAATATCGCGCTATTTTTACTATGGGTTACCGGCGAGCAGTGATGAGTAAGAAACTTCATATCAAAACCTGGGGCTGTCAAATGAACGAGTATGACTCGTCTAAGATGGCTGACTTACTTGACGACTATCAAGGCTACACCTTGACAGAAGACGCGACAGAAGCAGATGTATTATTACTTAATACCTGTTCTATTCGCGAAAAAGCACAGGAAAAAGTGTTCCACCAACTTGGCCGTTGGAAGAACCTAAAAGATAAGAAGCCAGAGCTTATTATTGGCGTCGGTGGCTGCGTGGCATCCCAAGAAGGTAAAGCGATTAAAGAGCGCGCGCAGTGCGTCGACATAGTGTTTGGTCCGCAAACGCTGCACCGTTTACCTGAAATGATTAATCAGGTTGAAAACGGCCAAAAGGCTGTTATCGATATTAGCTTCCCAGAAATCGAGAAGTTTGATCGCCTTCCTGAGCCTCGCGCCGAAGGCCCAACTGCGTTTGTGTCTATCATGGAAGGCTGCAGCAAATACTGCTCTTTCTGCGTTGTACCATACACACGTGGTGAAGAAGTTAGCCGCCCAGTGGATGACGTCATTCTTGAAATTGCACAACTTGCCGAGCAAGGCGTGCGTGAAGTCAACCTACTTGGTCAAAACGTAAATGCGTATCGCGGCGCAACTCACGATGATGATATTTGTACTTTTGCCGAGCTACTGCGCCTGGTTGCGAGCATTGACGGTATTGACCGTCTACGTTTTACCACGAGCCACCCAATCGAATTCAGCCAAGATATCATTGATGTTTATGAAGATACGCCAGAGCTAGTTAGCTTCTTGCACTTGCCTGTGCAATCAGGCTCTGACCGCATTCTCACGCAAATGAAGCGTGGCCACATGGCAATTGAGTTTAAGTCAATTGCCCGTCGCCTACGTAAAGCGCGCCCTGACATTCAAATCAGCTCTGACTTTATTGTTGGTTTCCCTGGCGAAACCCAACAAGACTTTGCTGACACTATGAAGCTGATTGAAGAAGTTAACTTCGACCACAGCTTCAGCTTTATCTATAGTGCACGCCCTGGTACGCCTGCGGCAGATCTACCAGATGATGTGACCGAAGAAGAGAAAAAACAGCGCCTAGCTATTTTGCAAGACCGCGTCACTCAGCAAGCGATGCGTTACAGCCGTCAAATGCTAGGTACAGTGCAACGTATTTTAGTTGAAGGCCCATCGGTGAAAAATCCAATGGAACTTCGCGGCCGCACCGAAACCAACCGCGTAGTGAACTTTGAAGCGCCACACACGCATATTGGTAGTTTCGTTGATGTAGAAATCGTTGACGTATACACCAACTCTTTACGCGGCGAATTTATTCGTGGCGAAGATGAGATGGACCTACGTAGAAGCCTGCGTCCATCAGACATTCTTGCCAAACATAAGCAAGATGATGACTTAGGTGTGAGCCAATTTAAACCAGCATAAACTTTGCTGCGTATATATTTGCACACGAGTAATTGTAAATAGCGAAACACCTATTAAAAGGCGGCTCTGCCGCCTTTGTCTTTACTCACATTCGTGCAAAAAATAGCCGCAAACTATTTACCCTTGCCTCGGCATACACTAATGTTAGCTTGTACTGTTTAATTGAAAATCGTTGGAGAAATAATTGACCAATAAAGTCACCACCATGAATTTGTATCTTGAGCCTTCAGATACCCGCCGCCTGTCTTCTCTTTGTGGTCCATTTGACGACAACATCAAGCAACTTGAGCGTCGTTTAGGTGTTGAAATTATTCATAAAAACAATCATTTCACCATTGTAGGTATGCCGCGAAATGCCCTCAATGCCAACAATTTGCTAAAACAGCTTTATGTTGAAACCCAGCCAATGAAAGGCTCAACCCCTGATTTAGAGCCTGATACTGTGCACCTAGCCATTCAAGAAGCCATTGCTATTGAAGCTGACCACAGTGATACAGACAAAAGCCTGCATATCAAAACCAAGCGCGGCGTGATCAAACCACGTAACCCAAATCAAAGTGCTTATGTAAGTAACATTGCTCGCCACGATATTAGCTTTGGTATTGGCCCTGCCGGTACAGGTAAAACTTACCTTGCGGTTGCCGCCGCAGTGGATGCATTAGAGCGTCAAGAAATTCGCCGTATCTTATTAACTCGCCCTGCGGTAGAAGCAGGTGAAAAACTGGGTTTCTTACCGGGCGATTTAAGCCAAAAGGTCGACCCTTATCTACGCCCACTTTATGACGCTCTATTTGAGATGCTCGGATTTGAGCGTGTAGAAAAACTGATTGAGCGTAACGTGATTGAAGTTGCTCCTCTTGCTTATATGCGCGGTCGCACACTAAACGATGCCTTTATTATTCTTGATGAAAGCCAAAACACTACGGTTGAGCAAATGAAAATGTTCCTCACCCGTATTGGCTTTAACTCGCGCGCGGTGATCACAGGTGACATCACCCAAATCGATTTACCTCGTAGCCAAAAGTCTGGTCTGCGCCACGCCATTGAAGTGTTAAGCAAGGTGCCTGAAATCAGCTTTAACTTCTTTGCTGCGCAAGATGTAGTGCGTCACCCAGTTGTCGCGCGCATTGTCGAAGCTTATGAGCACTTTGATCGTCAGCAAGAGCGTGAAAAAGATGCCAAACACAAGGCTTACCTTGCGCGCAAGCAAGCCAGTGAAGCTGAAGGCCAAACTAGTGCTAATGCTAGTAGTGCTAATGGCGCGACAAAAATCGCCAGCGAAACGCCTGTAGCAGCCGCAGAAGAGCCTTCAGCTCAAGCGGACAAGTCTTCACAACTGAAGAGCGAAAGCTAATGTCACTGCAATTAGACTTGGACCTACAAGTTGCCACCGACGCTACAAATATCCCGAGCCAACAGGACTTTGAACTGTGGGCGACTACCGCTATTGACAACGCGATGACACAAGCCGAGTTGACTATTCGTTTAGTTGATAGTGACGAGAGCCAAAGCCTTAACCGCAACTATCGCGGCAAAGACAAGCCAACCAATGTGTTGTCGTTTCCATTTGAAGCGCCACCAGAGGTTGAATTGCCACTACTTGGCGACCTAATTATCTGTGTTAGCGTGGTTGAACAGGAAGCCAAAGCACAAAATAAAAGCTTACAAGCCCATTGGGCGCATATGGTCATCCACGGCGGCTTGCATTTGCTAGGGTATGACCATATTATCGACGCTGAAGCCGAGGAAATGGAAGCGCTAGAAACGCAGCTAATCCAAGGCCTAGGTTATGACAATCCATACAAGGAAATCTAAATAAAATCGCTAGCTGATTGGCAGCTATGATTTTGGAAAATACATATGAGTGACGAGATCCCCCGAGTACAAACGCCCCAAAGAAAAGCTGGCTTGATAAGATCAACCAATTATTCCAGGGCGAACCTCAAAATCGCGAAGAGTTAGTCGAGGTCATTTCTGACGCAGAGCAGCGCGACCTGATTACTGAAGACACCCGCGAAATGATTAAAGGTGTATTAGAGGTTACTGACCTGCGTGTTCGGGACATTATGATCCCAAGAGCACAAATCGTCACCCTACAAGTAGACGCAAACGTGGATCAAGTACTTGAGACCGTGATTGAGTCTGCTCACTCTCGTTTTCCTGTCGTCAATGAAGACAAGGATCATATCGAAGGCATCCTACTTGCCAAAGACCTAATTAAATACGGTTTCAAGCAATCAGACACGCCATTTTCGCTCGCGCAAATCATCCGCCCGGCGGTGGTTGTGCCAGAAAGTAAACGCGTTGATGTGCTGCTTAAAGAATTCCGCTCTCAACGTTATCACATGGCAATTGTTGTCGATGAATACGGCGGCGTGTCAGGTGTTGTCACCATTGAAGACATTCTTGAAGAAATTGTCGGTGAAATTGAAGATGAGTTTGACCACAGCTCAGTAGAAGATACTGAAATTAAACGCGTGGGCAACTCAGTATTCTTGGTTAAAGCTTTGACCGAAATTGATGACTTTAACGCGGCTTGTGGTACTCAATTTAGCGATGAAGAGTTCGACACCGTTGGCGGTCTAGTCTCGCACGCTTTTGGTCATCTACCTGAGCGCAACGAAAGCATCATTATTGATGACATTGAATTCACTGTGACCAATGCTGATAGTCGTCGCCTCAACCAACTAAGGGTAAAACTCCCTGACGTTAGCAACAACGACACGGCTGCCGAATAAGTCGTGTTATCCCAAGCTTTAGCAAAGTTAAATCAAGGGCGAATTTCGCTAGTCACAGCATTTGCTGCTGGTGCTAGCACCGCCCTTGCGTTTGCGCCCTACAATATTTGGGCGATTTACCCACTTGCCCTCGCCTTTGCGCTATTTCAAAGCCAATCAAAAACACCTAAACAAAGCTTATTTTACTGGCTAAGTTTTGGCTTTGGCTGCTTTGCTGTCGGCATTAGTTGGGTGCATGTCAGTATCGACACCTTTGGCGGCATGCCTTTGGTTGTCTCAATGGCATTGATGGGACTGCTCGCTTTATATCTCGCCATTTATCCAGCACTGTGTGGTTATTTGCTCGCGAAGCTACAAGTATCAGGCCGCTTTGCTAGCTATTGGCAATACCTAGGTTTGTTCCCTGCGCTTTGGGTGCTCACCGAATGGCTGCGCGGCTGGGTGCTTACAGGTTTTCCATGGCTGTGGGCTGGCTATAGCCAAACACTTGGGCCATTGAGTCAACTGGCGAGCATTATTGGTGCTTTGGGCTTGAGCTTTATCATTGCTTTAGCTGCAGGTAGCCTAGCATTACTGGCACAAAAGCGCTGGTTACCTTTACTTGTCGTAGCGCCGCTCATCATCAGCCTTGCTTACCTTGCACCAAAATTTAATCCAATTACCGAAAATGGCGACAGCGTAAAAGTAGCGCTAGTACAAGGTAACATCCCCAAAGTATGAAGTGGGAGCCAGAGAACTTATGGCCAACCATGGTCAAGTACATGGACTTGACCCGCAATCATTTTGACGATGAATCTAGCCTAGACATAGTTGTGTGGCCAGAAGCGGCGATCCCTGCGCCAGAAGTGTTAGTCAGTGATTTTTTAGTTGGCACTAATGATGTGGCACGCTTTAATAATATCGCCATTATTACCGGCATTATCAGCAAGAAACCATCAGGTTATTACAATGCGCTCGTAGTGCTTGGCAATCACTTTAATAAACAGCAAAACCAGGGTGATTATGAGATTAATGGCAGCAACGAGTTTTTAAAGCATCACTTACTGCCGATAGGTGAGTTTGTGCCGTTTGAGTCGCTACTAAGGCCGCTGGCACCTTTCTTTAACTTACCTATGTCATCATTTATGCGCGGTGACTACCAACAGCCTAATTTGAACGCACTGGGTTATCAGGTCGCGCCAGCCATTTGCTATGAAATCGTCTTCCCAGAGCAGGTTCGCGCCAACACCAACATAGATACCGATTTACTACTTACCGTGTCCAATGATGCCTGGTTTGGCACGTCAAATGGCCCGCTGCAGCACATGGAAATAGCCCAAATGCGCGCCATTGAATTAGGTAAACCACTGCTAAGGGCAACGAACAATGGTGTCACAGCTGTAGTCGACCCTTATGGCAAAATAACCGAGCAATTACCTCAGTTTGAAACAGGTGTGCTGGTTACCGAGGTGCCTTTATATCAAGGTGAAACCTTGTTTATGCGATTTGGTCAACTCCCTCTACTACTCTTCTCTACTTTATTGCTACTATTATCCTTAGCATTTAAGTACAGAACTAAGTATGAAAAATAACCTATGCAAATCCGATAACATAAGAAAAGTCCAACAAGGGTTTACCTTAGTTGAGCTGATCGTTGTCATCATCATTCTAGCTATCCTCGCCATTGTAGCTGCGCCTAAATTTATTGGTTTAAGTTCAGAAGCGCGAACTTCAATACTTAGCAGCATTTCAGCGTCTGTAAAAACCGCCAACTCATTAGTGTATGCAAAATCACAAATGCCGAGTTTACAGGTGCAACCTGTAAGCGGTAGAGATGATTTGATTGATATAGATTTAGATAATGATGGTATTTTTGAAACGCGATTAAAATGGGGATATTTAGACAATACTGATATTGAAAAATGGATTGAGTTAGATGACGCTTTCACCATTCAGTATCAAGGTATTGCCAATACTTACATTGGTTATGACCTAGACAAAAATGGCCAAACGCTAAACGATAATTGTTACTTCCACTACGTACAAGCAGCTAATGCAACTACGCCACCGCAACTAAGTATTGAAGCATCTGGCTGTTAGTCTGTTCAGTTCAGGACCTCTTTAGGCACTGAGAATAATCGAATTACACACACCATGCCCTCAAAATGCGATGTTGAAATAAGATAATTATCAGCTAAAAATCTGCAGCTATGCTGCTACAGCATTAGTCGAACCTAGAGCCAATCGAACCTAGTGCCAAGTTAATGCAAAAATTATCTCTACTAGATACTGGAACTTTGTTTAATTAAGCGCCTTTTGACAAGGTAAATCTAGTTCATGACCCTAGTTCAAGTACCTATATTGCTAATATCTCCCTAGTTACTTGTCGCCGTACCAGTCTTGGGCACAGATAAAAAGTTTATTCGTTCGTGCATAGTGTTGAATCAAGCTCACACTCATTAAATCCGTTTTTCTTTATTTCCGACGAAATCTCTTCTAGTAAACACGTTTGTTGGCAACTGACGAAACTTGATCAAAAAAACGCATTAAACATGATTCACTGCAAGTCACTGAAACTATGAAACTTCCTTCTAGCTCATTAACACCAAGACATGCAGCCGTATCTGGCTCACTTAAAAAACATTGTTCGCAAATCACATCGCAGTACAGCTATAGACGGAGGTTATAGCTCGGCGTATAGTTCATCGCATAAGTCATTATGTTTATTAGCTTTTATTCGCACTTATTTAGTACTTGTGACGGTTTAGCCTAGTTTAAAACAACTAAACCATCAGCTAGTAAACGTATTTCAGTAGTAGGCATCAGGGATATCGCCATGACACATTACAGCAAAATCATTTTCGTTAGCCTTTTATCATTCATGCTCGCAGCTTGCTCGTCAAAGCCACCACAGGATGAAGTTGAAACAGTAAGAGTTGGCAAGGTGCAGCGAGTGTTGTACCAAAAAGTTGAGAAAAAGCCATCTATTGTCACCGTATTAGCTGGTGCCGCGGTCGGTGCGCTTATCGGCAATCAAATCGGTGATGGCAATGGTAAAACCATCGCCACAGGTGTAGGTGCGTTAGGCGCAGCTGCAATCACAGACAAAGCGCTAACTAAAGAATTCAATCAAGTGGTTTATGAAGTGTATGTGCCCGCTGAGCGCAAAAATATTGCCGTTGTCAGTGGCGATTTAGCGTCAACTATCTTTAAGAATGATCTGGTGGTTGTTTATAAAAAAGGCAAAAAAGTGACCATAGATGCTTACGGCCAATACTCGAAAGACAAGTATCAATTAGCACTGCAAAAGCTAGCAGATGGTACTTTAGAGTAATATGTTTCTTACAGGCTAGCTAAGCGATGAACAAGCGCAGGTTATGATTGAGCGAAGTGAATCTAGCCTGCGTTTATGAGTCCGTCTTGAACACATCGTTATGTGTTTATTATTGTTCGTGTTTTATTGCAGTCGCGAGTTCCCATGCGCGTGTCTGTAGTTCACTAAAACGATCGTTTTTACGAGTTATCTTGCTTAGACAAATATCGTTAAATGAACCCATACCACCGTATGCTGATAGTACTTTTTCTACTCCGTTAAAGTCTGATTCTATAAGCCTTTTTCGAGCACGCGACATCCAATCACACCAGTGCTGTTGCCCGTCGTCATCCAACATCTGAACAAGTCTGTCTAGAACTTCTATTAGCTCTTTCGTTTTCGATCCCATATTAATTCACACATAACGAGTCTGTGCCCTATTGAACCGACATGCAGCTAGGGGAATACCCCCTAGTCGCGACTCAACTCATAGGACTTATATTGTCTGCACGACCAACAGAACTTTCTTTAAAAAGTTCTAATAGGCAAATGTAATGGCACTAGCTAATCCCCAAAACACCTAACGCTTTTAACACTAATATAAGCGGTACTAATATTTAAGACGCTAATATTTAAGGCATCAAAGCTTCACGACTAAACTCAGTGCTATCGCATTCAGGACAGTCAGGAATAATTGATGGAAATTCAATATCCATTTCATGCTGACACTGGTTACAGACCACTTTTCCCTGGTTAATCACTTCACCTGAACGGTAAACACCTTGGTGTTCAAAGTCGCTGGTAATTTCGTGCCATTGCACCTGGCTGCGATCAGACAGCTCACCCAACCAATGCCAAAGTGTTTTTTCAAAAGCAATAACTGACGGGCTGTGAAGAATATCTTCGGCGTGGGACTGTTTGATGTAGCTAGCGATGTCGCGTTTTAAAAACTCTTCCACTAACTCCAGTTCTTGATCAGAAGCGGCATTTTTGAGCTTTAAAAACTCGCGCCCTTTGATAACAGAGACAAACAAACTTTTTGCAGTCAATGAGTTATCTTCTTCGTACTGGCGTTTTACTTGGTCGATTAAGGCTTGATATAAGTCTAATAAAGCAGAACTTCTGTCACTCATAATAAATACTCCTTCATCCGAACCTTTTTAATACATTACATCTAGTTTATTCTATGCAGTTATTCGTCACGCTAATCAGCGTTAGGTCAAACAATGGGCGGCAAAGCCGGAAATAGATTGATGCAAGAGCAATATAATCCCTCAGAAATTGAATCCTCAGTACAACAGCACTGGGAACACAAAAAAACATTTGAAGTCACCGAAGATGCAAGCAAAGAAAAGTTCTACTGCTTGTCTATGTTTCCATACCCTTCAGGTCGACTGCATATGGGACACGTGCGTAATTACACCATAGGTGATGTTGTCGCTCGTTACCAGCGTTTACAGGGTAAAAATGTACTGCAACCTATTGGCTGGGACTCATTTGGTCTACCTGCTGAAAACGCGGCAATTAACAACAAGTCTGCACCAGCACCTTGGACGTACCAAAACATCGACTACATGAAAAACCAGCTTAAGCTTTTAGGCTTTGGTTACGATTGGAGCCGTGAAATTGCCACCTGTACCCCTGAGTACTACCGCTGGGAGCAATGGTTCTTCACTAAGCTTTATGAAAAAGGCTTGGTTTACAAAAAGACAGCTTCAGTTAACTGGTGTCCAAACGATGAAACGGTACTGGCAAACGAGCAGGTACAAGACGGTTGTTGCTGGCGCTGTGACACTGAAGTAGTTCAGAAAGAAATTCCACAGTGGTTTATCAAAATCACTGACTATGCTGATGAGCTACTAAGCGATATCGACAAGCTAGACGAATGGCCTGAGCAGGTTAAGTCTATGCAACGTAACTGGATTGGCCGCAGTGAAGGTATTGAAATGACCTTTGGTGTTGCTGATAGCGATGAAACATTCGATATCTACACCACCCGTCCTGACACAGTAATGGGCGTGACTTACGTAGCAATTGCCAGCGGTCACCCGTTAGCAGAGCAAGCGGCAAAGAATAACCCTGAGCTTGCTGCATTTATCGAAGAGTGTAAAAACGTCGATACCACTGAAGCTGCGATGGCGGCGATGGAGAAAAAAGGTGTTGCTACCGGCTTATATGCTGTTCACCCAATCACAGGTGAGCAAGTGCCTATCTGGTGCGCTAACTTCGTATTAATGAACTATGGTACTGGCGCAGTGATGTCAGTTCCGGCGCACGATCAGCGCGACTATGAGTTCGCAACTAAATACGGCCTTGAGATCAAAGCAGTTATCAAGCCAACTGAAGGCGAGCTAAACATCAGCGAAGAAGCCTTCGTTGAAAAAGGTATTCTATTTAACTCAGGCGAAGCTTTCCCTGAATTAGATGGCCTTGAGTTCCAGGCAGCATTTGATGCAATCGATGCCAAACTTAGCGCAGAAGGTAAAGGTAAGCGCCAGGTGAACTTCCGTCTACGTGACTGGGGCGTTTCACGTCAGCGTTACTGGGGCGCGCCAATTCCTATGGTGACTTTGGAAGATGGTACTGTAATGCCAACTCCGGAAGAGCAACTACCGGTTGTATTGCCTGAAGATGTGGTAATGGATGGTATCCAAAGCCCAATTAAAGCCGACAAAGAGTGGGCTAAAACTCAGGTTAATGGACAAGACGCGCTGCGTGAAACCGACACCTTTGACACCTTTATGGAGTCATCTTGGTACTACGCTCGCTACTGTAGCCCGCAAGCAGATCAAATGTTAGATCCAGCAAAAGCGAACTACTGGCTACCTGTCGATCAGTATATTGGTGGTATTGAGCATGCTTGTATGCACCTTTTGTACTTCCGCTTCTTCCACAAGTTACTGCGTGATATTGGTCTAGTTGATTCTGACGAGCCAGCAAAACGCCTACTGACTCAAGGTATGGTACTAGCAGATGCTTACTACTACACCAACGACAAAGGCGGCCGCGTTTGGGTATCGCCATCTGAAGTGACGGTTCAAGAAACTGACGACAAAGGCCGTGTCACCAAAGCAGTTGACTCACAAGGCAACGAGCTGGTTTACACCGGCATGAGCAAGATGTCTAAGTCGAAGAACAATGGTATCGACCCACAAGAAATGGTTGATAAATACGGCGCTGACACAGTGCGTCTATTTATGATGTTTGCTGCGCCACCTGAGTTGACTCTTGAATGGCAAGAATCAAGTGTTGAAGGTGCGCACCGCTTCATTAAGCGTTTGTGGAAAACAGCGTCTGACCATGTAGCTAAAGGTGAAGTTGTAGCGCTTGATGTTAAAGCACTAGACAGCAACCAAAAAGCGCTGCGCCGTGAATTACACAAAACCATCGCTAAAGTGAGTGATGACATTGAGCGTCGTCAGATGTTCAACACAGCGATTGCTGCCATCATGGAGCTAATGAACAAGCTGCAAAAAGCGCCAAGCAACAATGACCAAGACCGTGCATTAATCCAAGAAGCACTATCAGCGGTAACACGTTTGCTTTACCCAATTATCCCACACACTTGTTTCAGCATGTGGAAAGCACTGGGTAACCAAACTGATATTGAAGATAGCCTATGGCCAACGGTTGACGAGTCAGCTTTGGTTGAAGACAGCAAGCTAATCGTGGTGCAAGTGAATGGTAAGGTTCGCGCTAAAATCACAGTTGCAGCAGATGCATCTAAAGAAGATGTAGAAGCAGCAGGTTTAGCTGAAGCTCAGGTACAAAAATACACCGACGGTTTAAACATCGTTAAAGTAATTTATGTTCCAGGCAAACTATTAAGCATCGTTGCTAAATAAAAACTTAAGTAACATAAGCCACAACAGAGCGCACTAAGCTAATCAAGCTCACATGTGCACTCAAGGCTTAAGTTAGTTAATATAAGGCTCAGTATCCATGGTACTGAGCCTTATTTTTTGGCACACTATCGCCCACATGGCGCACCCGTTTACATTTACAGGAACAGTAATGCCTGCTCTTAGAACTTCTTCAATTACAACACTTTTATCGGTTGTATTACTTAGCCTAGCGTTAAGCGCCTGCGGCTTTAAGCTGCAACGTAGCTATCAAATACCAGAGCACTTATCGCAGCTGCATTTAGCCAGTAGCGACCAATACAGCGAGTTAACTCGTCTGCTAAGCGATCGCCTGCGGGTAAACAGCATCGACCTCGTTGACGCCAATAAGCAAACCCCAACATTGAGGCTGATAAACGACTCGTTAGAGCGCGCTACCCTGTCACTGTACCCAAATGGTAACGTGGCTGAATACGAGCTTATTTATCACGTGAATTACTCAGTGGCACTGCCTGATGGCGAGCCAGAATTTTTCGAAACCGCCATTCGCCGTGACTATAAAGACGATCCACGTACCGCGTTGGCAAAAAGCCGCGAAATGGAGCTACTCGTTAAAGAGATGCGTCAGCAAGCCGCTGACCGTATTGTGCAAACCTTAGCGACCATTAACTAGGCGGCAGTCGATTTAGCAAATAGCGTCTATGTAACAAGCGACTAAGTGCCCAGCAACCAAACCAAAAGCATTTAGACCAACAGCAACTGCTAGCTAACCATTTAAGCGTGATTGAGACAGATTAATGCGGGTTTATCCAGATCAACTAAAACACCAATTATCGCCCCTACCAAACGTCATCATGCTGTTTGGTGATGATCCTTGGCTCGTGGATAACAGCAAGCAACAAGTGCTGCAAGCCGCCCGCAAACAAGGCTTTGAAGAGCGAATTCAACTTACCCAAGAAACTGGCTTTAGCTGGAACGACCTGATCCAAGAGTGGCAATCAATGAGCTTGTTTGCCAGCCGCCGCGTGATAGAGCTAACCCTACCGAATGCCAAACCTGGCACAGATGGCGCGAGCGCATTTCAAACTATCATGGCAGACAACAACCCAGATGTGTTGCTCATTTTACAAGGTCCAAAACTGTCAGCTGAAACCAAAAGTAAATGGTTTAAAACCCTCGATGCCAAAGGCGTGTATGTACCTTGCACCACACCAGAGGGTAAACAATTTGAGCGTTGGTTAGATGGCCGCATCAAACATTACCAGCTGATCATTCATCATGACGCCAAAGCCATGATGTTTAGTTTGTTTGAAGGCAACTTGCTCGCCGCCGAGCAAGCAATGCAAATGCTGCAACTGCTTAGCCCAAATGCAGATATTAGCGCCCAACAACTGCAAGATTACTTTGAAGATCAATCACGCTTTAGCGTATTCCAGCTAACTGATGCTTTGTTATTGAACCAGCAAAAGAAAGCGCAGCACATACTGGCACAGTTGCAGGGAGAAGGCACTGCTATGCCAATCCTAATGTGGTCACTGTTTAAAGAGATAAATTTGCTGATGACCCTCAAGCTTGCCATGGCGCAAGGTGAGCCACTCGCTCAGCTATATGGTAAGCATCGCATTTGGGACAAACGCAAACCTTTATACCAATCAGCCCTTAGCCGTTTAGAGCTTGATCATATCGAGCACATGCTCGCCTTTACCTCTAAATTAGAGCTCAATCTCAAACAGCATGGTATTGAAGACTGGGTTGGCACCAGTCACTTATGTTTGTTGTTCGACCCGCGCGCCCATAACCGTCTGGCCCACATAGAGCTAAGTTAGATGCGTATCGGCATTTTAGGTGGCACGTTCGACCCTATCCACCAAGGGCATATTCAACCTGCGCTCGCAGTGCAACAGCAGCTTGAGCTCGATGAAGTTTGGCTGATGCCAAATCATATTCCACCCCACAAAAGCTCGACTCAAGTCAGCACGGCGCACAGGTTGAACATGGTTAAGCTTGAATGCGCGCAGCACCCAGAGCTTAAACTATGCGATATTGAAATTAACCGCGATTCGCCGTCTTACTCAGTTGTCACTTTGCAGCAACTTAGCGAGCAATACCCGCAGCATGAGTTCTACTTCATCATGGGAATGGACTCATTTGTCAATTTAGACAAATGGCATCAATGGCAACAACTATTCCAGTATTGCCATATTGCCTTATGCGCTCGTCCTGGCTGGCAGTTAGCGCAAGGCTCAAGCATGGCAAAGGTGTTAGCCAAGCGGCAGACAAGCCATCCAAAGCTGGCGAATTATTCAAAACGGGCAAGCACTCTAAGCCAAGCACTAACACGCGCTAAGTCCGGTAACGTTTTTATTGTCGATGCACCGCTACATGCCATTTCATCAACAGATATTCGCAACGAATTAGCTCGCGGGTTAAACGTTAAAGACAAACTCAGCCAAACGGTACTCGACTACATCAATCAGCAGCAGCTTTATCTAACCTAGATACAAACCGCTTGTTATCACTTGTGAGTATGCGGTAAAAAATCTACCGCGATGACTGCCTCATAATTGCGCACAGATAGCCATTTTGCGTATAATGCCCCGTTATTTTTGACTAATGAGGTACTTCGCGTGCAAGGCAGCGAACTTAAAGATTTCGTTCTCGATAAAATCGATGACTTAAAAGCCAAAGACATCACAGTATTAGATGTTTCAAATCAATCATCTATCACCGAAACTATGGTGATCTGCACAGGTACTTCTAAAACCCACGTGCGTGCGATCAGCGAGCACATCGTTGTTGAAGCGAAAGGCGCAGGTGTACAACCACTTGGCGTTGAAGGCCGTGACAGCAGTGAATGGGTACTGGTAGACCTAGGCGACGTGATTTTGCACATCATGCAAGATCAAACTCGCGAATACTACCAACTAGAAAAGCTATGGGCTGATCAAGACGCCTAATGAAGCTTCAGCTTATTGCCGTTGGCACCAAAATGCCCGCTTGGGTAACCACAGGTTTTGAAGAATATCAGCGCCGTTTCCCTCGTGACATGGCGTTAGAGTTAATCGAAATTCCTGCTGGTAAGCGCGGAAAGAACGCTGACATTGCCCGCATTTTGCAAAAAGAAGGCGAGCAAATGTTGGCGGCGGTTAACAAGGGCAATCATATTGTCAGTCTCGACCTTCCTGGTAAAAACTGGACCACTCCTCAGCTAGCGCAGCAGATGGAAAAGTGGCAACTGGACGGTCGCGATGTCAGCTTATTGATTGGCGGCCCTGAAGGGTTAGCACCAGCATGTAAAGCCGCTGCAAGCCAAAGCTGGTGTTTGTCAGCCTTAACCTTACCGCACCCTTTGGTACGAGTTCTGGTTGCCGAAAGTTTATACCGCGCCTGGAGTATCAATAACAATCACCCATATCATAGGGAATAAAGCTCACTAGCACGCAGATTACGGCTTTTGTTCCCTGCACTCTCCTGCTAAAGTGAGCCTCTAGGCAGCCCTAGCACCAAGCTAAACCCCAGATACATTATCAAAGTTGGAGAAAACTGAGTGTCGCCAAGAAAGCGCGTAACTATGCACGATCATGCTGCTGAGGCTTCGCTATTTAAGCGCCGTGCACTATTTACCTTTGTCTGTGTGGTGGCGTTACTTGGGGTATTGTTGACCAACCTGTATAACTTACAGGTGTCAGAATTTGCCGACTATGAAATGCGCTCTAATGACAACCGCATTCGTGTTGTCCCTACTGCGCCAAGCCGTGGATTGATTTTCGACCGCAACGGCCAATTACTTGCCGAAAACCAACCTTTTTATTCCCTTGAGCTCATTCCTGAAAAGGTCAAAAAAGTCGATGACGCCCTCGATAAGCTCAATAACATCATTCCACTATCCGCTGATGAGCGAGAATCAATAAAAGAAAAGCTCAAATACCATCGCCGCTTTAAGCCACTGACGATTAAAACTCGCCTAACCCCAGAGCAAGTCGCAAGTTTTAGCGTAAACCAGCATGAATATCCGGGCATCTTTGTTGAAGCAGGTTTAAAGCGATACTACCCACACCAAGAGTTAATGACCCATGTACTGGGTTATGTTGGTAAGATTAATAGTCGTGACAAAGCCACGCTAGAAAAAAGCGGCGCATGGAAAAACTACGCCGCCACCAAAGATATTGGCAAGCAAGGTATCGAGAAATACTATGAGAGCCTGCTACACGGTAAGCCAGGGCATTTAGAAGAAGAGGTTAACAACCGTGGCCGAGTGATCCGCACCTTAAAAGTCACACCACCCGAGCCGGGGCAAGATATTTACCTCACCTTAGATTTAAAACTGCAGCAAAAAGCCATGGAGCTTTTAGCAGGTAGACGCGGCTCAGTAGTCGCCATCGACCCACAAGATGGCGGCATTTTGGCAATGGTGTCGAGCCCAAGCTACGACCCAAACGCATTTGTCCATGGCATTAGCGGCAAAGCATACAGTGCACTACTTAATGATAAATCCCGCCCATTAATTAACCGTGCTACTCAGGGGCAATACGCACCGGCTTCTACCGTTAAGCCACATATCGCCTTGATGGGGTTAGAAGAAAAAATCGTAACAGAAAAGACCCGAGTGTGGGACCCCGGCTACTGGCAAATTCCGGGGGTTGAGCGCAAGTGGCGTGACTGGAAAAAATGGGGCCATGGCTGGGTAGATGTGTACCACTCTATCTCAGAGTCTTGCGATATCTACTTCTACGATCTGGTTTATAAATCAGGTATCGATAAACTGGCCAACTTTATGGAGCCATTTGGTTTTGGTCAAAGCACCGGCATAGACATTTTTGAAGAATCAATCGGTATCATGCCTTCAAGAGATTGGAAGCGTATGCGCTACAACCAACCTTGGTATGTCGGCGATACCATCTCGGTGGGTATTGGTCAGGGGTACTGGACCAGCACACCGCTGCAACTTGCCAACTCAGTGGTTACCCTTGCCAATAAAGGGCAACGCTTTACCCCGCATCTACTCAAGTCACTCAAATCTGGTACGGTAAAAATCGACACACCAATTGATGAGCTACCACCTATTGAATTAAATAACCCAAGAAACTGGGATATTATCAATGAAGCCATGCGCCAAACCGCCCATAAATCGCGCTTTACCGATGCCAAATACACAGCAGCGATGAAGACGGGTACGGCTCAGGTATTTAGTGTCGGCCAAGATGAAAAGTACGATGAAGATACCATCGCTGATCACTTACGCGATAACGCGTTAATTGTTGCTTACGCCCCATATGAAAACCCAACAATTGTGCTTGCCGTGGTACTAGAAAATGCCGGTTGGGGCGGCGCTAATGCAGGCCCATTGGCACGAGCATTATTAGATGAATACTTATTACGTGATGAATTTATGGTGACGCAGTGACAACCCATCATCAAAAAAAGACAGTCTGGCAACGCATTCACATAGACCCGCCTTTGTTGCTTGGTCTACTTGCCCTGATGCTGTTTGGCGCCTTTGTCATTTACTCGGCTAGCGGCGAAGACCCAGCCATGATGAAGCGCCAATTTACCCGCATTGGTTTATCACTTGGCATCATGTTTATTGTTGCGCAAATTAACCCTGAAATATTGCGGCGTTGGGCATTAGAAATTTATCTCGCCGGCATAAGTTTGTTGGTGGCTGTACACTTCTTTGGCACCATCAATAAAGGCGCTCAGCGCTGGCTTAACCTCGGCTTTATGGAGTTTCAGCCATCGGAGCTGATTAAGCTTGCCTTTCCTATCACTATGGCCTGGTATATCAGTCAATTCCCGCTACCGCCCAAAAAACGCTACCTAGCAGGCGGCGCGATTATTCTGCTTATTCCAACGTTACTCATTGCTAAACAGCCCGATTTAGGCACCTCCATTCTAGTTGCAGCATCAGGCATATTTGTGCTGTTTTTATCTGGCATGAGCTGGATGATTGTAGGCGGCTTTGTACTATTTGTACTCGCGATGCTGCCCATTTTGTGGTTCTTCTTGATGCATGATTATCAGCGCACCCGAGTGATGACCCTATTTAACCCAGAGCAAGATCCGCTTGGCGCGGGTTATCATATTATCCAATCGAAAATCGCCATTGGCTCTGGCGGTATTTGGGGTAAAGGCTGGCTTGAAGGCAGTCAGTCACAGCTTGAATTTTTACCCGAACGTCATACTGACTTTATCTTTGCGGTGATTGGCGAAGAATTTGGTCTGGTAGGCAGCTTACTGCTGCTGGCCATGTATTTGTTTGTTATCGGCCGTGGCCTAGTGATCGCCTCGCGAGCGCAAACCAGTTTCGCCCGCTTATTAGCCGGAAGTATTACTTTAACCTTCTTTGTTTATATCTTCGTGAATATCGGCATGGTATCTGGCATCTTACCTGTAGTAGGGGTGCCTTTGCCGCTGATCAGCTACGGCGGTACCTCCATGCTGACGCTAATGACAGGTTTCGGTATCTTGATGAGTATTCACACCCACCGCAGATTTATTGATAGGTAATACATGAAACGACGCTTTTTAACGCCGCTAAAAATCATGCTGACCTGTGCACTAAGCGCAAGTATCTCATTCACCGCGCAGGCTGAAGATGACGCCCAGGTAACCGAGCGCAAACAAGAGTTTATGCAAACTCAGCTAGAAAAAGGTTTTAGTAAAACCGAAATTCAGGCCTATCTTGACTCAGCTAACCATAATCAAGCCGTGCTTGATGCTATTTCAAAACCTTGGGAAGCCAAGCCTTGGCATCAGTATTACCCCATCTTCTTAACCGACAAGCGTCTTGCTAAAGGGCTAGAATTTTGGCGAGAAAACGCTGGCATCATTAAAAAGGCAGCTGAAAAGTTTCAAGTCGACGAGCAAATCATTGTCGCGATTATCGGTATCGAAACTTTTTACGGCGGCTATATGGGCAAATATAAGGTGCAAGATGCCCTATATACTTTAGGTTTTTACTACCCACCACGAGCCAAATTTTTCCGCAGCGAATTCGCCAACCTAATGTCGCTAGCAAAAGAAGAACGACTCACCCTAGACAGCCTTTATGGCTCTTACGCTGGTGCCATGGGTTACGGTCAATTTATTCCATCAAGCTATCGTCATTACGCAGTAGATTTTAATGGCGACGGTCGCCGTGATTTACTTGGCAGTAAAGCTGATGCCATTGGCAGTGTGGCTAATTACTTCCACCAACATGGCTGGCAAAAAGATGCGCCTGTGGCACTAAAATTGACCTACAGTGGCGACAGTAAACCACAAGCTAAAGTGTGGAAGAGTGAACGCCTGCATTATAAAGTGTCAGACATTATTAGCCCTGAGCTTAGCCTTGAGACAGCGCAAGATATCGACGTTTCTCAGTTAGCAATGCTTATTAAACTAGAACAAGTCGAGGCCGACGAGTATTGGCTGGGCTTAAATAACTTTTACGTCATCACCCGTTATAACCGCAGCCCACTGTACGCCATGGCCGTATACCAATTTAGCCAACAATTAAAAGCCGCTTACTATGCAAACTAAGTTTCAATCACTTACTGTTATCGCCATTGCGGCTGCAGCCTTGATGCTTAATGGCTGCTCAAGTAACAACCAGCCTAAAAGCCAGGATGAGCGTTATAGCATCAAGCATGATAAGCCTCCTGAAAACGCGCCAGATGTTAGTAAGGTTGAAGACGCTTACCCTAAATACGAGCCCTACAGTAAGCAAGGTAACAACATGACTTACACTGTGCGCGGTAAAAGCTACACTGTGCTCGATACAGGTAAAAACTTTAAGCAATCAGGCTACGCCTCATGGTATGGTGCTAAGTTTCATGGGCACCTCACCTCAAACGGTGAAACCTACGACATGTACTCAATGTCAGCAGCTCACAAAACCCTGCCGCTTCCAAGTTATGTCAAAGTCACTAATCACGCCAATAACAAGCAAGTTGTGGTGCGAGTGAATGATCGCGGCCCGTTCCATGAAGGTCGCATTATCGACTTATCTTATGCCGCTGCTTACAAGCTAGACATGCTTAAAACTGGCACGGCTAAAGTGTCTATTGAAGTCATCCATTTTGACTCACCTCGCTCTATCGCACTGGAGGAGCTGCGCGATGACTCAATTCACTTTGTGCAAGTGGTTGCTTCAAGCAATAAAGCTAAAATTGAGCAAATTGCTGAGCAAATGGCCAAGCAGTTTCAGGTAAATACTCAAGTAGTGTCTGGTGATGGTTTACACCGCTTGCAGCTGGGTCCTATTGGGCAGCATTACCTTGCTGAGCAACTACTACTTAAAGTTAAACAAAGTGGTTACCCACAAAGCTATTTGCTACAGCAAAAGCCGCAGCAAACTCAATAGAAAACTCAGTTGTGACCTCAATATAAAGTTCAGTATAAACATTAATATTGCACTAGCAGAGCACCGACTCCTTCATTGGCTGGTTAATTTTCGGCTAATGAAGGAACCTTAACAATAATTCATTGCCTACTAGTGATATAATCTGCAAAATTACAGCAGCTCGACTAGCTAGTTAGCCTCATTTGTGTACCAGTTTCAGCCTACGGCGCTTTTTCGGCCCTTGGTTAGGCGCTAAGGCAAAACACAAGATGCACTAAAATATTTCACAACTAGCCTGTAAATAGTCATGACAAAAGTTCCATTAAATAGAGACGTGCCAAATTCATGAAGAATATTGTTAATCGCCCAATGAAATCACTGTTCCTACTTTGTGCAGTATCCTTCTCAACCCTTGCTGCAACGCCGCAACCAGATCCACGTCCAACGCCAAACCGCGCGCCGGTTGTTACGCCAGATGCTCCCAAAGTTGCAGCTAAAGCATTCGTGCTTATGGACTACAACACGGGTAGAGTCATCGCTGAAGAAAACGCTTACGAAAGCCTAAACCCTGCTAGTTTGACCAAGATGATGACCAGTTATGTGATTGGCCATGAAGTGAAAGTAGGTAACATCTCATTAGATGATGATGTAGTTATCTCAAAAAATGCCTGGTCAAAGAACTTCCCAGACTCGTCTAAAATGTTCATTGAAGTTGGCAAAACGGTAAAAGTTGAAGACCTTAATCGCGGTATTATCATTCAGTCTGGTAACGATGCTTGTGTCGCGATGGCAGAGCACATTGCTGGCACAGAAGATGCGTTTGTTGACCTAATGAACTCATGGTCAAAACAGCTAGGCATGGAAGACAGCTACTTTGAAAACTCACACGGTCTAGACTCTGATAACCACAAAACTACCGCTTATGACATGGCAATTCTAGGCGCCGCGCTTATCCGTGATGTGCCAGAAGAGTACCGCGTGTATGCCGAGAAATCATTTACCTTTAACGGTATCAAGCAATACAACCGTAACGGCCTGTTATGGGATAAAAGCTTAAACGTAGATGGCATTAAAACCGGCCATACATCTGGCGCAGGCTATAACCTAGTAACCTCTGCGACTAACAACGACATGCGTTTAATCACAGTAGTGATGGGCACTAAGAGCGAGTCAGCCCGTAAAGCAGAAAGTAAAAAGCTACTAAACTATGGCTTCCGCTTCTTTGAAACGATTACTCCATACAAAGCAGGCGACACCTTTGTTACCCAGAAGATCTGGTACGGCGATCGTGAAACGATCGATTTAGGCCTAGTCAGTGACACGCCAATCACCATAAACAAAGGCCAAGCCAAGAACCTAGAAGCCAACTTTGAGCTGGTAAAAGAACTGAAAGCGCCATTAGCTAAAGGCGAAACTGTTGGTCATGTTTACTTCCAGCTTGATGGTAAAGACATAGCTCAGTTCCCACTTGTTACCTTACACGAAGTGCAAGAAGGCAGCTGGTTTAGCAAGTTAATGGACTACTTCAAGCAAATGTTTGCTAGTTGGTTTGGTTAATCTGCAAGGGTTACACCTTAACCAGCTAAGTTCAAATAAACCTAATTTCAAATAGTTAAAGCCACAGTTATGTGGCTTTAATTTTTTAGCGCCCCAAAAGACTTGAATAAGGTATAATCAGCACCATATTTAGAGTTAAATCCAATCCAGCCCAAAAGAGTAGCGCATGTTAAACACCACTTTTGACGAAGTAATGGAATTTCCAAATTCTTGCCCATTTAAAGTTATCGGCGATGCTGATGACTCCTTAGCTGACCGCGTTGTAGCCGTTGCTCAGCAATTAGCGCCGGGCGATTACACACCAACAGTAAAGGCTTCAAGCAAAGGCAGCTACTACTCAGTTACCATTCGCATCACTGTGACCAGTAAAGAACACATTGAGCAAGCATATACTGATCTAGCGGCAATTGAAGGCGTAAAACGCGTCCTTTAACACAAATCATTTCACGATTAGCGCTAAAGTCGAGTATAATCCCGACTAAATTAGTCAGGTACTTAACGTTAGCCTAATTCACTAACAGCTGATATCGATTCGCTGCCTAGTGACGCTCGTGCATCAATAAGGGGAGAGGTTGCCCTTGCAAACTCCAGCATTACACATCAGACATTTGGGACGTCAAGATTACGAGTCAATTTGGCACGCAATGCAGTCCTATACCGATAATCGCGACGAAAACAGCCAAGATGAGCTGTGGATTGTTGAGCACAACCCTGTGTTCACTCAAGGGCAAGCCGGCAAAGCCGAGCACATCCTTAATCCAGGCGACATCCCGGTTATTCAAGTGGACAGAGGCGGCCAGGTGACATACCACGGCCCAGGCCAACTGGTGGTATATCCTCTTATTGATATTAAACGCGCTAAAATTGGCGTACGTGAATTAGTCAACAAGATTGAGCAAAGCATTGTCGACATGCTCAACATCTATGGTGTTGAAGCATATGCTAAAGCTGACGCACCAGGTGTCTATGTCAACGAGCGTAAAGTTGCCTCACTTGGGTTACGTATCCGCAAAGGCTGCTCATTCCACGGTCTAGCACTAAACGTCGACATGGACTTAGCACCATTTCAACGCATCAACCCATGTGGTTATGCCGGAATGGAGATGGTGCAATGTAAAGCATTAAACGGCCCTCAAACGGTCGATGAAGCCAGTGAAAAACTGATTCAAACATTAAGTAAAATATTGGGTTACCAAGAATTGGTACATCATCAAGGATTAGTAGAATAATTATGAATAGGCCTGAAAGATTACAACCCGGTGTTAAGCTGCGTGATGCAGACAAAGTCGCCCGTATCCCAGTTAAAGTCGTGCCATCTGAGCGTGAAACTATGCTGCGTAAGCCTGATTGGCTACGTGTAAAACTGCCAGCATCTAATCAGCGTATTACTGAAATCAAATCAGCACTACGTAAAAATGGCTTGCACTCTGTGTGTGAAGAGGCTTCATGCCCTAACCTATCTGAGTGTTTTAACCACGGCACAGCGACCTTTATGATTTTAGGCGCGATCTGTACCCGCCGTTGCCCGTTCTGCGATGTAGCTCATGGCCGCCCACTTAAGCCTGATGCTGATGAGCCAAAGAAACTGGCGCAAACTATCAAGGACATGAAATTAAAATATGTGGTGATCACCTCGGTTGACCGCGATGATTTACGTGACGGTGGTGCTCAGCACTTTGCCGATTGTATTCGCGAGATCCGCGCACTTAACCCAGAGATCAAGATTGAAATCTTGGTGCCAGACTTCCGTGGTCGTATCGATGCAGCACTTGATATCCTAGCGGTCGAGCCACCAGATGTATTCAACCACAACCTGGAAACTGCGCCAAAGCACTACCGTAAAGCGCGTCCAGGTGCTAATTATCAGTGGTCACTTGATCTACTTAAACGCTTTAAAGAGCGCCATCCAGATGTGCCGACTAAGTCAGGTCTAATGATGGGCTTAGGTGAAACCAATGAAGAGATTGCACAAGTACTTCGCGATCTGCGTGAGCATAATGTAGAAATGCTTACCCTTGGCCAGTACCTTCAGCCATCTAAGTTCCACTTACCTGTTGAACGTTATGTCCCACCAGCAGAGTTTGATGAGCTAAAAGACTATGCTGAAAGCATTGGCTTTACCCACGCGGCCTGTGGCCCTATGGTGCGCTCAAGCTACCATGCAGACTTACAAGCACAAGGTAAAGAAGTGAAGTAACTTAGACTCACTCGCGAATCAAATAGAAAAGCCACTGATGTTATATCAGTGGCTTTTTCGTTTCTCAATCATCAACCACCGCAAATAGACAAGACTAGATAACTCGCCAAAATGTGGTTTTACTACAAAATTAAAGCTATACTTTTCAATATCTTGAAGGTTTACTCTGACCCAAAAGCTATTCACCAACCTTGTCAGCTTAAATACTTAGCCCCCGATGCAATAACATTTAAAGCACGCGGCAAGCACGTCCTGTGGGCTCGACGAAAACATCCCTGTTTTCAATGGCTTTAAATGTCATTACACGCAGTCGCTGAAAAGTAGCAAACGTTGCTCCATTTTAGGGAGCTCACACAAAGTCACATTCTTTAGAAAGGAGTGATAGTTTACTTCTAAATCATCAAGCGCCACAGATAAACAAGGCTATGTAAAATCGCCAAAGTGTGGTTTTACTACAAAATTTAATCGATATTTTTCAATACCTTGAAGATTTACTCTGACCCAAAAGTTACTGCCCCAAAAATTAGAATGCTCTTACCTAAATTGATAATCCATTAAAACGGCATCTTCTTTGCCGCTGTCAGTTGGGTAGTAGTTTTTGCGAATACCACTTTGATTAAAGCCTTGTGATAGGTACAAGCCAATCGCGGCCTGATTGGAGGCTCGCACTTCTAGCAATATGCTCACGGCGTTATGTTGCTTAGCTTCAGTGATCACCTGCTCTAGCAATTGTTTACCTAAACCTAGGCCTTGAGCTTGTTGATGCACGCAGATATCCATTAAGGTCACTTCATCAACAATTTGCTGCACTATGACAAACCCAAGCAGGGTTTGTTGGTCATTATAAATTCCAGTAACTCGATACCATTTGCCAAAACAACTTGCCAAAATCGCCTGCGACCAGGGATGGCTATGGGCGCTTTGTTCTACTAGCAGCATTTGTTCTACATTAGCTTCAGTAAGGGGTTGTAGAATGTACTGATTGGCTGATACTGAGTGAGATTCTGACATTGGTTAAACTATGATTGGTTAGACTATGATTGGTTAGACTATTAACTATGACTAGTGATGATAGCGTAAGTAGCTGGCGACAAGCCTGCTTTATATAGCATTTACTGGCTATTTTGATGGTCGCAAATTTGCTTCCAAAGCAGGCGCTTTTGTTCTGGGCTGGCAATGACATCTTGCAAAGGTTTACTCACTAGCCACGCAACTCTTGGGCGCATAGCCACTTTTCGCATATCCCATACCACTTGCGGGCCTGAAACATGCTGGCAATCGAAGTCGCACTGCTCTGGTGTTACCCCAATTAAACTTAAGATATGGTTGAGAAACGGGTGCTCGCTCATATCAGCATCAAGGTCATGAATCACCAGATAGGGCTTCCCCGGCTTATCCGCACCGCGCCAGCGGGTGATATTCATCGCATCAAGATAAGCAGATTTTTCCATAAGTAGCAGGTTTCTTTGCAAGTAAGTGAACTAGCTTAGTTTACGAGATTTTTGGTCGTGATAACACTTAAGTTAATCACCTTGATGATGCTGCGCTTTAACTTTGAACATAGCTTCATCCGCTTTAGCCAGATAGCCAGCTAAATCAAGCTCGCTATTATGCTGACGCTGGCAAACACCGACGCTGTAGGCAATATCATAGGGCTTATTAAGGAGTTTGTTTTGCTCGGCAAGCTTATGCTCAAAGCGAGATAATATAATCTCGATCTCATCGCAATTCATGTGACTAATAAGCACCACAAATTCATCGCCGCCAAAACGGGCAACCACATCAGACTCACGAAAATTAGCCTTTAACACCTCGGCGAAAGCTTGCAGGGCAACATCCCCCTGCTCATGACCATATTGATCGTTAATATCTTTAAAATAGTCCAGGTCGAAAAACAGTAAACTGGTACCCACCTGATATCTATCGCAACTTGCTAACGTTTGTTCGGCCAGCATTTCAAAACCGCAGCGATTAGATAAACCTGTTAATACATCTAACGTAGAGCGCTGCACACTAATCAACTCATCTTCAACTAACTTACCTAAATCCTCTAGAGCTAGCTTATCCTCAACTGAAAACTGCCTCGCCGTACTATCAATAATACATAAGGTCCCTACGCGTACACCGTTGGGCATCTTTAGCGGGTATCCAGCATAAAAGCGAATGAAAGGGGCTTGTTGCACTAGTGGGTTGTCGCTAAAGCGTGGGTCGATAGAAGCATCTTCAACAGTAAACACATGTTCTTGCACTATGGCATGTCCACAAAATGAAATATCACGGCTGGTTTCACAGGCATCTAAACCTTTAGCCGACTTGAACCATTGACGTTCGCTATCCACTAAGCTGACTAGGCAAATTTCGACATTAAACAAACGCTGTGCAAGACGTGTGATGCGGTCAAAACGTTCTTCAGCTGCTGTATCAAGTACATTTAAGCTGCGCAGGGTTTCAACTCTATCTTGTTCATTTTCAGGGATTGGCGCTGCGAGCATACAAAAATCCTGTTACTTATATTAGCTATAATATAAGCAGCAGAATTTAGAAAATTCAACCAATTCAAAGCTGCATTACACTACAACGACCCGAGTTAAATACTAGTGGGTTATAACTGTAAATACTGATTGTAAATACTAATCACTGCATCAGTATCGGCAGTAAACCTAGCTACTGGCACCTGACCTTTTTTATGCTGCAATGTCAGCTCATGGTTTGCATCACGCAATTGGCAATAGGTTTGAATAAGCTGCTGCGCTTGGGCAAATCCCATCAACTCGCGCTCAGCGAGCACTTCAAAAATGCGCACATTATCAGACCAAACAGTTAAACCTTTATCTTCATGGGCATGGGCTAACACCATAAATTGCGCAATAAACTCAATATCGGCTATGCCGCCAGGGCTTTGTTTTAAGTCAAAGGTTTCACTGTCCACTTTCAATAAGTGATCACGCATTTTAACGCGCATATCGCGCACCTCTTTGGCGAGTGAGACTTTATCGCGCTCAGTCTGCAGCACTTTAGCCCGTTGCTGGCTAAACTTGGCTGCCAGTGCATCGTCACCATACACAAAGCGAGAGCGCACTAACGCCTGATGCTCCCATGTCCAGGCTTCAGTGGCCTGATACTCGCCAAAGCGCTCAATCTCACTGACCAGCAAACCTGACGCGCCAGATGGACGCAAACGCATGTCGACTTCATATAGCTCACCAGAGGTGGTCCGAGTCGCGAATAAGTGAACAATGCGTTGGGCAAGCTTCAAATAGAAGTGATTGTTATCAATTGGGCGTTTACCATCGGTTTCACCAGCAGGTAATTTGTCATGCAGAAACACCAAATCAAGGTCTGAGCCATAGCCAAGCTCTAGGCCCCCAACTTGCCATAGCCGATAACTGCAAAACCCATATTGCTGACGCTTGTGTCAGCTGGCACGCCGTGACGCTCAGCAACCTGCTGCCAGGCATGTAATACCACTTGCTCAATAATAGCTTCGGCCAGGTAACTTAAATGATCGCTTACTTGCATGACTGGCAATACACCTGTGACATCAGCAGCTGCAATTTTTAACTGCTGCGACAGCTTAAATTGACGCAATGCCTCCATTTGTTGCTCCATGTCATCATCGGGCACGCGCAATAGATACTGACGTAGCTCACTTGGGTAATCATCAATGGCTGTGGTGTCATATAACTGAGCGGGATCGATAAGCTCATCAAGCAGCATAGGGAAGTTAGCCAGCTCCTCAGCAATCCACGGGCTGGCACTACACAAGCGAACTAGTTGCTGGCGAGCACCTGGGTTTTCACATAACAGCTCAAGATAGGTGGTACGGGTAAGAATTTTATCCAGCACCTTAGCAACCGGCATAAATGACGCGCTAGGCTCAGCTAACTGTAATAGTTCATCCAGCAGCTTGGGCATTAGTTTATCGAGCGTTTCGCGCCCGCGTGGGCCGATTGAGCGTTGCAACACGGTCGCGCGCCACGACTTAATTTGCGGCCAAATATCATCATCTTCAACTTGCTGCTCAACAAGTAAAGCAGCCGCGTCTTCATCATCTTGGCAAATCCATAATTGGCTACCTAACGGGTCTTGATTATCTTGCTGCTCGTCACCACCAACCGTGGCATTAAAATGGCTGTGGATCTTACGCATCGCTGACTCTACATGGGTGCGAAGATCTGTTTCGTTTACTTTATCCAGCGCATGACATAAGCGCTGCCAGTGTAACTCTTCGCTTGGTAGGGTTTGGGTTTGCTTATCATCAATTGCCTGCAAAAGGTTTTCTACCCGGCGCAGAAAGATATAACTATCTTTAAGCTCGTTAACAGCCAAATACTCTAGTTGCCCAAGCTTATTTAAGGTTTCAATGGTGGCAAACAAGCTTTGCTGGCGCAATGACGGCTCTCGCCCACCACGAATAAGCTGAAAGCTTTGCACCACGAATTCAACCTCACGAATGCCGCCTGCACCCAACTTGATATTGTCGCTAAGTCTGCGGCGACGCACTTCTTGGGCAATAAGCTGCTTCATTTTTCTCAGTGACTCAATCGCTGAGAAATCAATATAGCGGCGATAGACAAACGGTCTTAATAAGTCATGCAACTCATCGCTATGGGCAGTCCAGGGGCCAAGTACGCGCGCCTTGACCATGGCATAACGCTCCCAATCACGACCTTGCTCTTGATAGTAGTCTTCAAGGCCGCTAAAACTGACAACCAATGGGCCTGACTCGCCATAAGGGCGCAGGCGCATATCGACTCTAAAGACAAAACCATCAACGGTGACTTGATCTAACAGATTAACCAGACGCTGCCCCATACGAATAAAAAACTGCTGATTGTCGAGCGAGCGGCGACCACCTTGGGTTTCGCCATGCTCTGGGAAAGTAAAAATAAGATCTATGTCTGACGAAAAGTTAAGCTCACGGCCACCGAGTTTACCCATGCCTAATATCAGCAAAGGCTGAGCATTACCCTGAGCGTCCATCGGCGTACCCAATTGCTTGCACATTTCGTCATAGAGCCAATCGCGCGCAGTAATCACTAAAGACTCGGCTAACGCGGATAAATCTAGCAATGATTCTTGCAGTGGGGTCAGATTTAAAAAGTCACGCCAAGCCAGACGCACCATGTGCAGATTACGATAATCACGCAGCGCTTTTTTCACGCCCTCTTCTGAGGTTTGCTCGGCGAGTAGTGCCGTTAGCTCAGTGCTAAATTGCGCCCGATCAACATCATCAATTAAGCCATTAAATAACAAAGGCACCCAATCACTATGCCGGCAAAGCTGCTCACCAATAAAATCACTCAAGGCAGAAGCTTGTTTTAGCTGCGCTTGTTGTGACTCACTTAATTGCTCGCTTGCTTGAGGCCAAGCCTCACACAGTTTTATCCAGTAACTTTCTGCTCGCTCAACTAGCAGTGCAGATAATGCCTTGTTACTTTGATTTTCCATGGCGATAATGTCTCCTTAACGCAATCAACGATAGACATATTATGTCACGAGTGCTATATCTAGACTCATACATCAGATTGATATTCATCGCAATAAGATGAAATTCATAAACCTCAGGTACTATACCCTGTGTGTGTTTGAATTATGAAATATATACCAACTGGAGAAATCATGTTTGGCAAAATTTCGGCGATATCCCGCTATCTGGTAACCATCACCATGGTGTTGTTACTGTCAGCGTGTGGCGACGACCGGCCAGAGCAAATCGCCAAGTACCAACAACTGGCACAGCAGCGCCTTTCTCAGCTCGAATCCGCTTTAAACCAGGGCGAAGTACGTAACGCCAACCTACTCACTCAATATGCACAAGTGCTAGCAGCTAAGCAGCCTGACATGGCGCCGCTAATCAACGAGCTTGCTAAAGATGCCACCAGCTCAGGGCCTATGTATAGCTCCCTTGCAAGACGTGTGACTGAGCTAAGCAGCAGTGCAAACTTTATTGACCTTGACCAGCAGCTAGAAGAGGCACAAAACCTTTATCAAGCGGCTGATATGGCATTGTTTAACGACATGCTGTCAGACCCGGTCAATGTGATTGCCGATATGTCTAACGGCACACTCGCCAGAGTTAATGCCATGAGCCGAGAGGCCGAGATCGTTGCTAATGGCAGTGAAGACTTTGGTGCGGGTAGTCAGTTAGTCGGCAACCCAGCCTATGGCAGCTGGCAAACCAACTCAAGCGGTATCTCGTTTTGGGAGTGGTATGGTATGTACGCCATGTTCTCCAATGTTTTCAATCGGCCAATTTATTACGATTCTTGGTCAAACCGCCGAGGCTACAGTTATTACAACGATGTAGGACGTTATCGCTACACTTCGCCAAAACAAGCAAGAGCGCAAGACAGAGTATTTGATAGCACCAAAAAGCGCTTTGACAGCCAGGGCAAACGCTTCTCAAGCCCATATGCGAAAAACCGCACTGGCTCGACGAGCTTGTCACGCCAGTCAACCAGCAGCCCGAGCACCAAGAGTGCTAGCGCCAGCAGCAGTAAGTTCCGCTCAAATTATGCGAAAAGTAATAGCAGTAGTTTTCGCAATTCATCTACCCGTACCTCTCGTGGTACACGCAGAGGCAAATAGGTAAGGAAACGTCATGAACTTTTTTCAACAATATGGCATCACCACAGACTTGGTCATTATTCTTGGCATCGATCTCGCTATCGCCATTGTACTGCTAACCCTCATGCGCTTTTTGCAGGGCTGGAGTGCCAAAGTTAGCAGCCGTGAAGAGCTATCTGAGCGCGACAACTTTGCTTTTGGTATTAGCACAGCAGGTGCAGTAGCAGCCCTAGGTATTGTATTAACTGGGGCAATTACCGGTGAAGCCGCCACATCTTACACTGTTGAAGCCATTGGCATGACAGCCTATGGTTTATTTGGACTGATTCTAATTAAGCTTGGTCGTTATCTTCACGACAAAATCGCCTTAAATGAGTTTGCTAAGAATGAGCAAATTTTAAAGGGTAATGTGTCTGTGGCTTTAGTTGATGCCGCTGCAGCAGTTGCTACTGCAATCATTATCCGCGCGGTACTGTTATGGGCAGAAGACCTTACTCTCGATACCTTTGTAGCGATATTTGCCGCCTTTATTATCTCACAGCTGATGATGGTGCTATTAACTCGATATCGTGAAAACCAATACGCTAAACGTAATCAAGGCGCATCCATGCAACAAGCTTTGATGCAAGGGCAAACTGCACTGGCGATTCGCCACAGTGGCTACATGATTGCCATGGCGCTAAGCTTTAACGCTGCAAGTCACTTTATCTACTATGAGCCGACGGCATATCTGCACAATATTGGTGGTTGGTTAATCTTTTCAATCATTATGCTAGTGCTGCTTTCTATCATTATCGCTATCGTGAAAAAGCTGGTACTGGTTGGCATTGATATCGCTGACGAAGTGGAAAAACAGCACAACATAGGTACAGCAGCAGTAGAAATGGCGATCAGTATCGCTGTTGCTCTTATTCTTACCGCACTGATGGCTTAACTTGTATGACCCAAGCTTCACCCTCCCCACTAGCCGATGACAATGGGGAGGGCGCAATTGTTGACCCTGCCCTACAAAAACGCGTTAGCTGGTTTGACGATGTTTTATTGCTAGGCATTATGGCCGCGCTAGCGGGATGCGGCCTTATCTACGAATACTTACTGTCTAATTACGCTGGCCGTATTTTAGGTGCGCTAGAGGCCGCAATCTATACCATGATTGGCCTAATGATCGTATCTATGGGTATTGGTGCATTTGCTGCGCGTAAAATCCGCTGTGCCTTTACCGGCTTTGCAACACTTGAGCTTGCCATCGCTCTATGCGGCGGCTTAGCAATCATCATTACCGCTGCAATTATTGGCTTTGGCCACGTGATGCCTGTTGCCATAGCATCACAGCTTAACCTGCCACCCGACCAATTACCTGATGGCGGCGTTATCCACACCTTTCAAGTCCTTAGCCATTACATCCCATACGCCTGGGGAGTATTGCTGGGTTTAATGATAGGCATGGAAATCCCACTTATCGCCCGCGTTCGTCAATCATTAAGTGAAGCGCACTTGCTCCACAACGCCGGTACCATTTACGGCGCTGACTATATTGGCGCCGGTGTTGGCGCGGCGATTTGGGTAGGCTTTATGCTGGCCATTGATATCCAATTGGCTGCAGCAATGACAGCAAGCGTAAACTTGATTGCAGGTCTGGCATTTATCTGGCGCTTCTGGCAGCAAATCCGTTATGTGAAATTACTGTTTGTCGGCCATATCATTGCCTGCGCTATTCTCGGCGTGTTGGCTTATAAAGGCCCTCAGTGGGAGCAAGGGTTCAACAACCTACTGTATAAAGATAATGTGGTGTATACCGAGTCGACCAGATTCCAACAACTGACCTTTACCGAGCGTTTACGAGGCAGTGGTAAGCCGCCAGTTTATAATCTTTATATCAACGGTCGCCTGCAATTCTCTAGCATAGATGAGCACATCTACCACGACTTTTTAGTCCACCCTACACTCGCTGCAAGCGCTAGAACCGACAATGTTTTGATCATAGGCGGCGGTGACGGTTTAGGGCTTAAACAGGTTTTAAAGTGGCAACCTAAGTCGGTAACTTTAATGGACTTAGATGAAAAGCTAGTTGCGCTATTTAAGCAACCACCAGCTGATATGCCTAAGCGATTAAGTCGCGCCATGCTGGCGTTGAATGATGACGCCCTTAACGATTCTAGAGTTAATCTCATTTACGATGATGCCTTTAATGGCGTTGATAAACTCATAGGTGATAATCAAAAATTTGATGCCATCATCATCGACTTACCTGACCCAAGTCACCCAGACCTTAACAAACTGTATTCAGATATGTTCTACCGCAAGGTTGCCGAGCTGCTAAGCGCTGATGGTGTGGTCACAGTGCAGTCGACCTCGCCTTACCATGCACCAGAAGCATTTATGGCGATAGGCAAAACCCTCAGCGCGAGCGGGTTTAACGTCAGTCAGTATCATCACAATGTGCCTAGCTTTGGCGAGTGGGGCTGGACTAGCGGCACACTCAAAGGCGCACCAATGAAGAGCCGTATTAACAAACTTGACGCGCTGCCAGTTGAGATGGATTGGATTACCCTAGGATTAATGCAAGCATCATTCGAATTTCCGCTTCATTTCTATGATGATTTGCCGCAAATTAAGGTAAATGAGATTGGCTCGTTGCAGCTCTATCGCTACCACCAAGGAGCATGGTCAGAGCAGGAACTGATGAATCTTTTTTAATGGTGAAAAAAGGCGCTTGACATATTATGTCGTGGTGCTATCTTTAATCGCAGACATATTATGTCAATGAGGACAATTATGAACATCCATACAATTGCAAACCATCTAAATGGCTTATGCGACCAAAGTAAAACCGGCTTTCAATTCGACTGCTACCCGATTGACGGTGACGTAGAAGTATTGCAAGCCAACATTATCGGCCGTGAAGAAATTCCGGTGTTTGTTTCGGTTACTGACAATCAAATTTTGTGCATCAGCTACCTTTGGGGCGAAGACGAAGTTAACCCAGAGCGCCGTGCAGAAATGTTTGAAACCATGTTAGAACTTAACATTCCAATGCCATTATCATCATTTGCAAAAATTGACGATAAATATGTGGTTTACGGTGCTTTGTCTGTTCATTCAAGCATGGAAGAAGTTGAGCAAGAATTAGCTGTACTGTCTGACAACTGTCTCGAAGTCATCGACGAGCTAGCCGACTATTTAAAATAAGGAGCCAATCATGGGTATCTTAAATAAAATTTTAACCGCGTTTCGTGGTGGTGCGACAGAAGTAGGTCAAAGCATTGTCGATGCCAACTCAACACGTATTTTCGAACAAGAAATTCGTGACGCTGAAAAACACTTAACCAAAGCTAAGCGTGAACTAACTGACGTGATGGCTAAAGAAATGCAAGCCAGCCGCGAAGTTGAGCGTCTGCAACGCGCAATTGCTGAACACGAAGGTTACGCAACTCAAGCTTTAGAAAAAGGTAACGAAGCACTCGCCCTTGAAGTCGCTGAGAAAATTGCTCAGTTAGACCAAGAGCTTTCTGAGCAACAAAGCGCTAACCAAAGCTACACGGCTCATGCTGAGCGCCTAAAAACACTGGTGAAGAAAACTGAGCGTCAGCTGTCTGATTACCAACGCCAGCTAAGCATGGTTAAGACCACTGAAAGCGTGCAAAAAGCGACAGCGACTATCACAGACTCGTTTGCGTCAAGCAACTCTAAGCTGCTTAACGCTAAAGACTCACTTGAGCGTATCAAGGCACGTCAGCAACAGTTTGATGACCGTCTAAAAGCGGCTGAAACCTTAGATGATGAGAACAGCGACAAGTCACTGCAAGCCAAACTAGCCGAAGCTGGCATTGGCGAGCAGAAGTCTAATGCAAGCGCTGTACTTGACCGCATAAAAGCGAAAAAAGGGTAATTAGCAATGGGATTTCTTAGCGGCCTATTTGGCAAAAAACAAGCTCCCGAGCGCACGCTCAGCAATCCCAATGAGCTACTCAAGGGTGACATGGTCACCCTTGATGATAGCTTTGCATTGCCGTCGCAATTAAGGGGTCAACAACTGAAAGTGGAAGCCATCCACACCTACGAGTATCAGCGCAGCCAGCAGTGCGAGCTTTTACTTAGAGGTGCCGAGGGCAGCGCTATTTTCATGGCTTATGTTCAAGACGACGACCCTTATTTAAGCTTTTCAATCAAAATCACCCGTGCAGATGTTGAAGAACTATTCGACCTCGATGAGTTTGCGCAACTGTTCGAAGAGCCAGGTAATGCCACTTTGCATACTAATGAGTTATCAGCTGAGCTTGATGACTTATTTGGCCGTTGGTTAGCCCCAAGCTACCATCAGCAAGAGTTTGCCCAGTTTGGTTACTTCCACCGCGAGGACTATCGCAACCTTAAGCCGCCGCAAGATGAAAATGGCAAACGTGGTGACGCCTTTGAAAGCTACAACCTGGTCAATGGCGACGATACTCATGCTATTGATGTTGAGGTATATGAAGGTGGCGAAACTGAGGTCATGCTGACGCTGTACCGCCCATTGAGCGACATTCGCGACTACTGGCCAGGAAGCTAGGCAGGAGCAAGAGTAATGACGAAATCAAAAACCTTACCGGAAGCCTGGCTCAAAAACCAAAAAGCCGCCAAAGCAACGCAAGTGGCTTTTGATCTGGATGAAAAATTCCAGTACACCATTCGCAAATCGGCACTAGACGAAGGCTTGAGCCCGTCTGATCAAATCCGCACCATACTTGGCTTATCGATTTCAAAACGCCCTAAGCGTCCACGCTTAACCGTCTCACTTAGTCCTGATGATTATGTCTTGCTAGCGCAAAAGTACGATCTAACACCTGAAGACCAGTTGGAAATCAAAAAGCGGGTCATCGATGACCTCGTCGAGTTTGTTGAAACTAAATAAGCTTAATCGGTTGACTTAAAACGCACAGTCCTTAGCACTGTGCGTTTTTGTTATGCTACTCTGCGTACTAATACCATTTGGTATAAAGCAATGAGTTTTCAATAAATCATAAATGGATTGCTATGATTGATTCACAAAAATGGTCAGCCCGCATAAGAGAAACTACGCCCAGCCCGATTGAGCTAGCCATGATGGTGCTGTCGTTAGTGTCTGTGGTCGTGGTGCTCGCAATGACATTCTCAAATCTTGACCGCGAAACCTATCGCTTACTGTTAGCTATCGACTCATCAATTTGTATCATCTTCTTAATCCGCTTTTTTGTCGGCTTGGTCAACGCTCGCGACAAAAAATACTATGTCAAAACCCATTGGATTGATTTTGTCGCCAGCATTCCGGCCATAGAACAACTTAGGTTTGCCCGAATCTTCCAGATCTTAAGGGTTATTCGCCTGCTTAGAGCTAGCCGTTCGCTGATTTTACCGCTGCTAAAACAACGCAAACAAACCACACTCGCCAGCCTTTTATTGGCAATGGTGTTAATTCTAGCTTTCTCATCGATTCTGATTTTACTGGTGGAGTCTGGCGCACCAGATGCCAATATCACCACAGCAGAACAAGCCATCTGGTGGGCACTGGTCACCATCTCTACCGTCGGTTATGGTGATTTCTATCCTGTTACCACTGCAGGGCATGTTATCGGCGGCGTAGTGATTGTCAGCGGCGTAAGCTTCTTCGGGGTAATATCAGGTTATATGGCATCGGTATTCGTTGCACCTGATGACGCAGAGCGGCAGCAGGCACACCAAGAAGAAATAAAATCAGAGATTGAACGAGCACTAGAGCGTATGGAGCAAAATCAGCAAAAGATGGAACAAAACCAAACTCAAATGCTTAGTGAGATTAGCGAATTAAAAACTCAACTTACTAAAGCGAAAAAAGAGTAACAAACATCTAACTCTAAGACTGCTTTAGTAGCGCAGACAGTTCTTACCTTCATTTTTGGCGCGATAGAGCGCCATATCGGCCAAGTTAACCAGCTTTTTAAGTGGCGTTTGTTTTGCGTTGGCAAATGCTGCGCCGATAGACACAGTGACATCAAGCCCAGTGTCTCGCCAGGGAAGCTCAACAACGGAGCGTAAAATATCAGCAGCTATCTGCTCCAGCGTGTCTTTGTCTATACGTAAAAACACCACCAAAAACTCTTCACCGCCATAGCGAATGTTCATGTCGGTTAAGTTGCCGCAATAACTTTGAATGACATCACCTACCTGAGAAATTACCTTATCTCCCACTTGATGGCCGTATAAGTCATTAATCTGCTTAAAATTATCAATATCTATCATCAAAGCTGCATAGGTTAACCCGTGACGACAAGCGTAACGCTCAGCATCAAACGCATGTTGTGAAAAATACAAACGGTTTTTAAGGCCGGTTAATGGGTCGGTAATCGTTTGCTCGGCAAGAGATTTTTGACTGGCTTGTAATCTTAGACGCTGACTGCGGATCTGCCGATATTGCTCATAGGCTTTCCAGGTTTCAAAATCGCGGCGCAAACTAGAGATAGTGGCAATAAAAAACAGTCCTACCATAATTGAGATACGGTCGACCTCTCCGTCAAAATCATGGGCGATTCTTTCTGGCGCTATCATTACCAGGTAAATGATCAACATAGCCGTAAGTGCACAAAAACTATAGTGAAACGGCAAACGACTCAGTGCGCCAACGTACACCAATACTAAGGTGCCACCAAGTTGATAGTTAAAATCGCCAACATCTATCGCCAGTTGCCCAATATATAAAATCGACCAGTACACAACTAAAATAAGCGAAAATTCAGCAAAGTTGAGCAACTTGGGCTTATGACGTTTAAACCACAGCATCATGGCAAAACATAGGGCGGAAAGGGTGGTACGGATGAAGACCGCGGTTGAGAAGTCATCTTCTAAATGTTGGTAATCAAAGACCAGAAACAGCAAATAAATACTTACGGCTGACAGCACAAAATTAGAATAGGGAAGCATGACCTGATAGATCTGATAATGCTTAAAGCGCTGATATCCAATATGGGAACGCTTTTGTATTGAGACACGTTTGAAGTGCTCGAACATAAAGTCCCTAAGCCGTTAATTATTCGTGAATATATAAAGTGTAGAATATAATAGCGACCAATAGAATTGAATCTTTTCCTTGGTTAGTTTTACCGCCAAAACCACGGTAAAACTAACCTAAAATCATTCTAGGACAAATTAATCTTGCCCAAGTAATTTTTGCCACCAAGATAAAGGCTCACCACAGTTAGCTGCGGGTTGATAGCTCTCTGCAATCGCAGGCAGCATGGCGACTTCACCACAATCAGCTTGCTTAGCCTGCCCCGTTGCAACCTCAAAGTAGCCATTCACAATGCCGCTTGGCGGCGACAAGCGTAAACTCAGCGGTGGACGATTTTTCAAAAATGCCTGATACACAGCCATTGCACCACTGCTGCCATAAAGCCCCGTCTTGCTGTTGTCGTCCTGACCAACCCAAATTGCCGCGACATTGCGCTCATCAAAGCCAGCAAACCAGGAGTCTCGGCTGTCATTGCTGGTACCTGTTTTACCCGCCAGACGCGTATTTGGGAAAGCGCGACCCAGGCGCTTAGCCGTGCCACTTCGTACAACCTGATGCATAGCATACTGCACTAGATGATCGGTTGCTGGCGCGATAGCAAGCTCGCTGCGTGGGCGCTTAGCTTTTAACGGCGTATTGTTTTCATCTAGCACAGACGTAACTGAAATCAGTCTACGGAAACGTCCACCATCGGCCACAGTTTGATAGACCTGCGCCACCATCAAAGGTGATCCATTCACCGCACCAAGTAGCATTGATGGGTACGTAGGTACTTCTTCAGACCAGCCAGCCTTGGTTAACGTAGTCGCTACCGCATCAACGCCGACACCAATACCCACGTTCACTGTAGGTACGTTCATTGAGTCTTTAAACGCTGTCAGTAAGGGCACCTGACCACTAAACTCTTTAGTGACATTCTTTGGTGACCAAGTTTGTCCTTGACCGTTTTTGAGCGTAATTGGTTTATCATCAACTAAACTGGCAAGCGTATATTGCTGTGGCTCAGCCAGCGCAGAGGCATATACGAAAGGTTTAACCAGTGAACCTATTGGCCGGCGAATATGTGCTGCGCGGTTAAAGCCATCAAAACTTGGCTGCTTGTCACCCACCATAGCGGCTACGCCACCGGTATATTTATCGGTGACCACCATACCCACTTGCACATCCTTAGTGCGCTTATCTAGCTCGGCAAGGGTGCTTACCACCGCTTTTTCAGCCGCCTCTTGCGCCATTGGGTCTAGCGTGGTGTAAACCTTAATTCCGGAGCGTTTGAGTAATGACTCACCAAATCGCTCATTAAGCTCTTGTTTAACCATGGCAAAGAAAGCTGGTAGCTTTTTATGTACCGAGCGCTTAGCACTGCGCAGACCTAGCGGAGAGCCTGCTGCCGCTTTGTACTGGGCGACAGTTAACTTGTCGTTCTCCATAAGAATTCGCAGCACCAGATCACGGCGCTCTCTAGCACGCTCTGGGTAACGCCAAGGGTTGTAGTAAGACGGCCCTTTAATCACAGCAACCAAAAATGCTTGCTGATCCACAGTGAGCTCGGCAATCGGCCTACCAAAATAGAACTGCGATGCTAGCCCCATACCGTGTACGCCGCGCGCTTTATCCTGCCCCATATAAACTTCATTAAGATAAGCTTCGAGGATTTCATCCTTGCTATATCTAAAGTCAATGATCAGCGCCATCAAGGCTTCTCGGGCTTTGCGAACTAAACTACGCTGACTAGATAGGAAAAAGTTCTTCGCCAGCTGCTGAGTTAGGGTTGAACCTCCCTGCACTGTACGCCCCGCACTAATATTAACCATGGCCGCACGAGCAATCGCTGTCGGATTGACGCCGTGATGTTCAAAGAAGCTTCGATCTTCAATCAAAATGAGCGCATCAATAATGGTTTGCGGCATGTTAATGGTCGATACAAATAAGCGGTCTTCATCACCTGTGGCAATCATTCTATCGAGCAGTACGGGCTCGAGATGGAACACCGCAAGCTCGCGTTTATCTGACATGCGTTTAACCGAGTCAATGCCTTGCTCATCAAAGCTAATCATCACCCGTTGCTCAGCTTGATTACCTTCAGGATGCAAAAATGCTCGTCGCCATAGTTCAATACGGGTTTTCGATGCTGAAAACTCACCAACTTGTCTTGGATTTGCCACCTTGCGGTAACCAAGCATTTTGAGCTCTGCCATCAATTGCGGGTGATTGACTGCAGCGCCCGGATATAGCGCCATCGAGCGGCTAAATACCTGCGCCGGTAAATGCCACTTTTGTCCTTCAAATTTACGAGCAATAATCTGGTCTAAATAAATGGCGTAGAAGGTCACGGCAGCAAACGCAATTAACGTCAGCTTCCAGGTCAATGACCAGATCTTTCTCCCCCAAGACGAAGAGGCTTTTTTATTAGTTTTCTTAGCACGTTTCCCCGCTTTGTTAGTTGTTTTGCCCGCACTCTTACGCGGTGATTTTGCGGTGGTTTTCGCTTTTGCCATAAAAGGTATTTCTCAAAAATATATTGTTAGGCGCTTATGCGCCTGGTGTGCGCTTTTTAGTAAATTTTGTTGGCTGAGTATTCGCAGGATCATCAGGCCACAAATGCTTAGGGTATTTACCCTTCATCTCTTTTTTTACGTGCTCATAAGGCCCTTGCCAAAAACTAGCAAGATCAGCAGTAACCGCAATAGGCCTTTGCGCCGGCGACAACAGCGACATAGTAATCACAAACTTACCATTAAATAAACTTGGGCTTTGTGCCATACCTAGCGCTTCTTGTAATCGCACTTTTAGCAAAGCACGTACACCTGCTGCTGTTTGTTGATTAGCATCATCCACTTGATATTCAATTGGCGCGCGCGTCCCGGTTAACATGGGCCAATGGCTTGGCACTTTTTCAGCAAGCTGTTGCTGCAGCGTCCAATCTAGCTGATTCAGTAGCAAGCTAGCCACATCAAGCTTTTTAAGCTGCTCAAGTGTTTTAACCTCATTGAGATACGGAGCAAGCCAATCTTCTAGGCTAGCTAATAATTGCTGCTCACTAACCTCAGGCCAGAGCTCACCTTCAAACTGTCTCGCCAACGCCACCCTTAACTGCAACTGTTTGAGCTTTTGGACATGGTCGAATATCTCAAATCCTTGGCGCCTAATTTCAGCTAATAATGCGTTAATCACTATCGGTTGATCGATTTGATTAATCGACTCGCGCGCTAACACTAGCTTGCCGATGCAGGTTTGCTTTTCGGCAATAAAACGCCCTTTCGCAGCATTCCATTCACCTAGGCTTTGCTCAGTCACAAGATAAGCAAGCTCACCATCAAATAGTGACTTGGGTAATCGACTGGCTAAGTAAACACGACCATTTTGCTGATTAGCGTGTTCACCAAAATCGGCCACAACTAAATAGTCTTCATTGGCTAATACTTCGGTTTCATCAAGGCTCACGCCGCAGCCATGACTGAGTAAAAACCGCCCCAGGCCTCTCGCCTTAGCGATTCTATCTGGGTAAGCAAGGGCTAGCAGCAAACTAATATCAGCATCACTGGCCCAGCTATTTACTGGTTGTCGAGGCGCTGTTTGCTTACCCTGACCTTTATCTTGCAGTCTATTTAGCCAACTTTGCACTTGCTGGCACATTTGCCCTTGCTCGGTTAACGGCAAATACTTAGCGATATCAACGCCTTTTTTCGGTAATCCACGCGCTTCAACAATCGCAGCTAGCGCACACGCTAGTTGCAACAACTGTGGGTTATCTGCAGCAATTTGTTTGGCTTTTAGCAGCATAAAAGCCAGGCGAGGATGCACGCCTAATTCATAGGCGCTGCGCCCCAAGGCGGTAATTTTATGATGACTATCCACCAGCTGCAGCTGCTGAAGTAATTGCCATGCGAGTTGCTCATTAACTTTTGGTGGCATCGACAATAGCTGTAAATCTTGTAGTTGCGCCTCTCCCCAATAAGCACAATCAAGCGCTTGTTGGGTTAACTCAGATTGAGTAATTTCCGCTGCGGTAGTCGCGGCTAAACGCCCTTGCTGCTCCGCCCCCAAAGCCTTACTGCTAGCCCAGCTTGTAGCCTGCCTGCACGGCCACTGCGTTGAATTGCCGAAGCCTGACTAATGCGTTTTAAACTTAAGCGAGTAACACCATTATTTGGGTTAAAGCTCGCCTCGCGCTGATAACCGCTATCAACGACAATTGTTATGCCATCTATGGTCAAACTCGACTCAGCCACGTTGGTCGCCAGCACAATCTTTCGCTTACCTTCAGGGGCGCGATTCACTGCCATTTGTTGCTGCTTAGCGCTTAACTCACCATAAAGCGGGCAAATAAGGTAATCTTCAGGCAGGTGCGAGAGCTGTTCGCTAAGGCGAATAATTTCACCTTTGCCGGGCAAAAATGCCAATATCGAGCCTTGAGTATATTGCTCAGCATAGCCGGACTCACCTCTGGCAATATCACCTATCACCTTGGCCATGTGATTTAACCATGGCGACTGAGTTGGCGCGGCCTTGTAAGCTAACTCAACCTCAAAACTTCGCCCCTGACTTTGCAAGCTCACGGCATCAGGCATCAACTTATCTAGAGGAAGGCCTGATAACGTCGCAGACATCGCAATAATCTTGATATCTTCACGCCAGTCTTGTTGCACCGCAAGAGCCAGTGCTAACCCCATGTCTGTGGTTAAATGACGCTCATGAATTTCATCGAATATCACCACATCAATACCCGTTAGCTCTGGGTCTTGCTGGATCATTCGGGTCAATATGCCCTCGGTTACCACTTCAAGGCGAGTTTGCGAGCTGACTTTAGTTTCACCGCGAACTCGATAACCGACAGTTTGCCCTATTGGCTCCCCCAAACTTGCGGCAACAAAGTGCGCCACATTTCGCGCGGCTACTCGTCTTGGCTCTAGCATCAATATCTTGCCACAAATTTCTGGCCATTTAAGCATTTCAGCGGGCAACGCAGTTGACTTGCCTGCACCGGTTGGCGCTTCAATAACAAACTGGCGATGTTCACTAATGGCTGCTTTTAACTGCGGGAAAATTTCGCTGATCGGCATAGCCGGTGATTTCGCACTATGCTGTGCATGGCTAGATTGATCAGCGACCAATTGAGCTGAATTGAGGGGTGAAGATTGAGTTGAAGCTTGTGGTTGCGATGGCATGAAGTTACGAGTTTTGGCGCTTAGAGCTGCGACTATCTATGCAAATAAATGATAAACGCCAGTGTACTAAAAACCACTGGCTGCATCTAGAAAACCTGAGCTCGGGATAATAAATCGGTTTCTAACGGCTATTTTTGCCCGTCTCTTAGTAAAGAGCGGGCGTTGAAGCTACTTGCAATAGGCTAGCTATTGACGCGTAGCTTCGTCTTGAACTAAACAAAACTATCTCGTTAGAAACGTATCGCTAAGCCTTACTCTAGACTACAGAGTTATTGGCACTTCCTTATTCCGAGTTCAGGTTTAGAAAACTAAAGCGCTGTTAACCAAGTCGTGAATAATAGGCGGCAGGTTAGATATCACCACCTATAAATTGCTCATTATCCTCAATCAACCAAGGATGTCGTATACCTGAATCTAGGGTTGATAATGGCGCAGGTTTATTAATGGCGTAACCTTGACCATAATCGACACCAAGATGCTTTAGTTTGTATCCAATTTCAGTGCTTTCAACAAACTCAGCAATCACTTCAAAGTTCATATCTTTACCCAGTTGACAAATGGCATTCACAATCGCCTGGTCGCTTGAGTCACGGCAAAGGTTAACCACGAACTGACCGTCAATTTTGACAAAATCGACGTTCAAGCATTTTAAATAGGCAAAGCTTGAAAAGCCTGAGCCAAAATCATCAAGTGCTAGTTTACAACCTAGTGGTTGCAATAAATCAATTAACGCAGTGGCTTGTTGCAATTGACTTACCGCTGCAGTTTCAGTGATTTCAAAGCAAAGTTTGTCTACTAGCTCCGGCTCGACCATCAAGCGCATTTCTAACCAGCCCATAAACTTTTGATCCGCGAGCGACATGGCCGATAAGTTTACCGACACCATAGACAACTCAGACCAGGTATCTAAATTATCACTGCCCCATTTGAGTAGGTTATCGATAACCCAGCGATCGACTCTCGACGCTAAGTTATAACGTTCGGCCGCAGGCAAAAACACCCCAGGCGAGACAAATTTGCCGTCGTCTTGCACCATTCGCAGCAAGATTTCCATGTGCAAACCAGACTCAGCTTTAGATAAAGGTTCGATTAGCTGGTAGAAAAGCTCGAACTGATTAAGTGCAAGCGCACCGGTAATATCAACCGAAGCTACCATCTGATTATAAAGCGTGTGAACTTGCGGATCATCGGGGCAGAAATAATGCCAGCGATTACGCCCCTCCTCCTTGGCTAAGCGGCAAGCTGCATCGGCCTGACTCATAACCTGATAAATGTCATCGGCGGTTTTATCTAGTTTAGCAATACCAATACTGGCGCTAACATTGTGCTGAACGTTTTTCCAAACAAACTCATGCTCAAATAGCTGATGACAAATACGTTTCGCGACTTGCTTCGCCGCTTCTTCATCGGCGTAATACATCAGCAAGCCAAACTCATCGCCACCTAGACGAGCAACGACATCACCTTTACGCAGTAACTGTTTGAGCCTTTTGGCCACTTGCTGCAGCAATTGATCACCGGCTAAGTGACCACTTAAATCATTGATCACCTGAAATTGGTCAAGATCTAAAAATGCCACACACGCTTGGATCTCTTCATCTTCTGCCAGCACTTCTTCAAGCAGGGCTTCAAACTGAATGCGATTAGGTAAACCAGTTAAAGCATCGTGGTTAGAGTGAAAAGATAACTCATCAGCCAAGCGATAACGCTCAGTGATATCTTCAACCATCAACAGCAGTTGTTTTTGCGAGTTCATGGCATGACAAAAACTAAACTTGTACCAATGCTGCTGAATTCCCGTTTTTAATGGCAGCTCACAAAATGCCTGGCGCAGCATACCTGTGCGCACTATGTGAAGTGTATCTTCAAGTAATGGATGATCATCTGACTGCATTAAATCATAAAGGCTTTGACCTTCGATTAGCGGCAAACTCTGGTTAGCTACCTGATTTTGCACCACGACACAGTCATTTACATCAACCAAGGCACATGCCATTGGAAGCTGCTGAAACAACTCTTGATATTGGCGCTCTTTATTCTCAAGGAGATAAGATACTCTTCTTAGCTCCATTGCTGAGGCGACTTGGAAGGTAATATCTTCTAAGTAGAAATGGCGGCAACTATTAACATCATCTTTGCGAACAACTTCAATTGGCTGATTATGGATGTACACGCAAGCTAGCATCACACGAACATTTCCGACAGTCACCGCAGGACTCACCGCAAGATGCAACCACTGAGGAAGTTGACTTAACGCGTGTGCAAACTTGCTGGTGTCCATTTGCTCTGATGGTGGTATATCTCCATCAGTCAGGCTCAGTTCAAGCGCAAATTCATTGGCAAGCAATAAATCCAGAAACTCAGTGTCAGATAACAATGCTTGAGTAAATAGGCTTTGACTGTCGCGCTCAAGGGTAAAATAACTGGCGACTTGACGTTTCGCGGTATCAACCACCTCTAAACTAGGCGCAAAAAGGTTATCTTGTTGACTTGTGACGATAAATGCGGCATCGCAACTGACTTGGGCACATACTTGAATCAAGGCTTCGTCGAGCAATGCAAGGGTAGTAGCATGTTCATCTGTAAATCGTCCTTCAGATAACACACTTTTTAAAAGCTGTGGTGTACTGTTAACCATTAATCCACTCTAATTTTGATTAGCAATCCAATTTGCACTCAGGGGTGGAGAAGTAACGCTGCGATTGACTCACCGATTCATAGCTTGGCTTAACAACGCTACATAGGTAAGCATAGATGACAATGACTATTATTTCAGAAACATTGATTTAGCAAACTCTAACCGACCGATATTTATCGCTAACCTCACCTTGGCTAGGACATCATTTTTATGTCAGAAAACAAGTTACAAAATACCGTTAAGCGACTGTTTGTCGGGTTTGATATTTCTGCGTCCACACAAATTAAGTTGCGCCAAATTGCGACAACTGTGACTTCCCCACTTTTAATGACAGCGCAACCACTGCTGTCATCTTGTTCCCAAGTCCCCATTGAAAACATGCATGTTACTTTAGGTTTTTTAGGACAAGTGAATCAAGAAAAAACCACCAATGTTTACAATTCGCTACAAAGTTTGCGAGGTAACGCATTTAGTAACGATTTTGGCCAGATTAGCTATTGGCAAGCTACCAAAATTTTATGTATTGAAGGAAGCGCACCGCCAGCATTAACAAATTTGCATCGCCAGATACAAACTATCGCGGCTGATCTCGAGTTATATCAATCTAAATATGAATACCGGCCGCACATCACCCTTGCCCGCCCAATACGAACCGCTAGCTCGGTTACTCACGCTGATATTGAAGAGCATTTAAACCAGTTTAACCAACAGCTGCACCCCATAAAAATCGAATTCGATCAGCTGCATTTATATCAATCACTCAATGTTGGACAAGGCCGACCTCCTCGCTACCTGAAGCTCTGCACTAGAAAACTCGGTGCTTAGCACTAAGATGCCCAATACTGATATTCAATAACAAGAGCTAAATTCAACCTGGTGCGGGTTAAGCACTTGGATTCTGAATATGGAGGAGCGTCCAGAAAAAAGCCGCCTATATAAGGCGGCTTGGAACTCAAGAGAGTTAATGCTACTCAATCAGTAGCACTAATTAACCGAGAGCATTTAGTCATTAAGAATTTCGGCAATAGTCAGTACGCCATGCGCGGTCGCACCAGCAGCCCATAAGCTACCAGAGTTGTTTTCAAACGCGGCAGCAAGGTCCATATGTAACCAGTTAGCTTCATCTGACACAAAACGCCATAGGAAGCCAGCCGCATTAGACGCGCCACCAGCGCCACCACCTTTAACAGGACGGCTATTCGCTGTGTCGGCATAAGGTGATGGGCACATATCTTTATGCCAAGGGTCTAACGGCAACGGCCATACGTTTTCAGAAACGCGGCTTGCACAGCGCTGCGCTAATTGCAGAGTTTCAGCTTGCGGTGAGAAAATCGCGTTGTAGCTACCGCCAACAGCCATCATGGCAGCACCAGTAAGGGTTGCGGCATCAATAATCAATGGCGCTTTAGTTTCACTTGCCGCTTGCAGGCCATCAGCTAACACCAATCGACCTTCCGCATCAGTGTTAACCACTTCTACCGTTACACCATTCTTATAAGTAAGAATGTCGCCTAGCTTGTATGCATGACCACTAATTAGGTTCTCAGCGCAGCATAAGAACAACTTAACGCGCTTGTTCAAACCTTGCTTCATCGCTAAACCCAAAGCACCAGTCACAGTTGCCGCACCACCCATATCGCACTTCATGGTCAACATGCCTTCAGACGGTTTAATGCTGTAACCACCCGAGTCAAAGGTGATGCCTTTACCCACCAGTGCAATATCTACCGGTGCGTTGTCATCACCTGTTGGGTTGTAGTCAAGCTCTAATAATGCAGGTGGACGCTCACTACCACGGCCAACAGCATGAATACCGACCCACTGATTATCTAGCAAACCCTGACCTTCAATAATGTGGCTCGAAACCTTATCACCACCAATATTTTGTAACCAATTTGCAGCACGTGCAGCAAGCTTAACGGGTGACAGATTCTCTGGTGTGTCATTGGTTAGGTCTTTAGCAAATTGCGCCGCTTCAAACTGATGTGCTAGTAGGCTTTGCTCAGCATCTGTGCCGCACCACTTCACCTCAAAGTCACCTTTAGTTGAAGTAAAACCTTGCGAGAACGCCCATTGAGTGTGCACATCCCATAGTTCGCCTTGTAACTGCACATGGTTAATGCCCTGATTACGCAATTTACGTGCTGCAGCCTGTACATGTCGTAAACCATCTTGCTCAACCATATGAACGGTTGCCTGATCGTTTTCGAAACTTACAGCAGCATTTCCCCAAGGGCCAGTGGCCGCTTGATTGGATAATTTAACAATCATAAATTGCATAGGTCATTCCTTATATCATTATTTTATTAATGGCCGCTCTCACGCGCCCCCAAAATGCAGCTGTTTTAGTAGACACTTCAGTTGCACTTGTTATTTGCGCCTAGTGTAGGCTGAACAATTAGATTATTCCAAGGGAAAGTTTGTTAACATCTAGCTCAAAATAATGATGAAAAATTAGATTGATGAATTATTCTCCCGCACTACTCGAAGGTAAGTTAATTAAGCGTTACAAGCGTTTTTTAGCCGATGTACGCCTAGCTGACGACTCAGTTATCACCATCCACTGCCCCAATACTGGCTCGATGAAAAACTGCCTGTTTGAAGGCCACCGGGTGTGGTTTTCCACCTCTGACAACCCCAAGCGTAAATACCCCCATACTTGGGAGCTAATGGAAAGCGATCAAGGTCACCTTATTGGCATTAACACAGGTAATGCTAATGCCCTAGCGCAGGAAGCCATTGAATCAGGCGTGATTACTGAGCTTCAAGGCTATGACGAACTAAAGCGAGAGGTGAAGTACGGTGCAGAAAATAGCCGAATAGACATACTGCTATCTAGCCAAGAAGGGCTAAAGTGTTATATTGAAGTCAAAAGTTGTACTTTACTTGAAGGGAATACAGGGTATTTTCCTGATGCGGTCACCAGTCGCGGACAAAAGCACATTCGAGAGTTGGTCACCATGGTACAGCAAGGCCACCGCGCCGTATTATTGTTTGTGGTACAGCACAGTGGAATTTCAACCGTCAAACCAGCAGCCCATATTGACGCAAAATACGCAGACTTACTAAAAGACGCGATTGAACAGGGTGTAGAGGTACTGGCTTATAAAGTAGCCATGTCTACCACAGGTGGACGAATCGAAACAGTTTGTAAATTTATTGTCTAAGTCATAAAACAATAAATTAGCAAATAAAAAATTTGCCTCGCTATATAGATTTTGCTATAGATAGCGACCTCAAATTTTTAAGACGCCCTTAAAAACGCAACAATACAGGAGATGCGTTATGCCTGAAGGCACTAAAAAACTTGGCGTACTCGCTATCGCAGGTGTAGAACCTTATCAGGAAAAACCTGGTGAGGAGTATATGAATCAAGATCAGTTAGATCATTTTAAACTGATCTTAGAAGCTTGGCGCAACCAACTACGTGAAGAAGTCGATCGCACCTTAAACCATATGCAAGATGAAGCGGCAAACTTCCCGGATCCTGTTGACCGTGCAGCGCAAGAAGAGGAATTCAGCCTAGAGCTACGCGCACGTGATAGAGAACGTAAACTGATCAAAAAGATTGAGAAAACACTACAAAAGATCGAAGAAGACGATTTCGGCTTCTGTGACTCTTGTGGTATCGAAATCGGTATCCGTCGTCTTGAAGCACGTCCTACAGCGGATCAATGTATCGACTGTAAAACACTTGCTGAAATCAAAGAGAAGCAAATGGCTGGCTAAGCCACTGCTTTTGTGGGGTGAGGCTTCTCACCCCTATGATTCCCTCTTATCTTTTACCCCTTTCAGTCGCTAGTCGCCGCTTTCTATGACTAACTACATTGGTCGTTTTGCTCCCTCTCCATCTGGCCCTTTGCACTTTGGCTCTTTAATTGCTGCATTGGCAAGTTATCTGCGTGCCCACGCCGAGCAAGGCCAATGGCTACTGCGAATGGAAGATCTTGACCCACCACGCGAAGTCGCAGGTGCCGCAAACGATATCTTAAAAACCTTAGATGCTTATGGACTGCACTGGCACGGGCAAGTCATGTACCAAAGTCAACGCCATCAAGCCTACCAAGACTGCATTGATGAGCTAATCACATCTAATCAAGCATATTTCTGCCAATGTACTCGCAAGCAAATTCAACAAGCTGGCGGTATTTATAGTGGTCATTGCCGCGCTCTTGAGCATCAAGATGGTGCCATCCGCGTTATTAACCAGGCGCAAATTGCCACATTTGATGATCAGATTATGGGCAAGGTTAATGTAGCAGCAGACTTTGCTAGCGAAGATTTTATTATCAAACGCCGCGATGGCTTATTTGCCTATCAGTTAGCGGTAGTTTTAGATGATGCAGAGCAAGGTATCACTGAAGTGGTGCGCGGTAGCGATCTGCTTACCTCAAGCTGTCGCCAATTGAGTTTATTTGCCATGCTCGGGCTTGATGCCCCAAAATGGGCGCATGTGCCCGTTGCCAGTATTGAGCCAGGCTTTAAACTGTCCAAACAAAACCACGCACCGGCGATTGATATAAACAAACCTCAAGCAAGCATAAATGCGGCATTGGCCTTTTTAGGGCAGCAAAAAGTTGATGTTGATCGCGTTGACATTATGCTTAAACAAGCTGTCTCGCAATTCGATATCACACGCGTCCCAAAGCAAACTGAAATATTGATTTAAGCGACTTGGAAACTCGCTTATTGCTGGCGTTGGGTATATCATAGCCGCCAGATTTTTAATCAACCATTTTATCTGAACGAGGTGCATTATTTTTCGCCGTATTAGTCAATTCTGCAAACAGCTATTTGATTCATCAGCTGACGAGCAAGCAGAAGAAACACAATTACAAGCAGATGCATCTGGCCTGACAATTGTGGCTAGAAATAATCACGACATTTCCCGTCGTCAAATTAGTGAGAATGCGCTCAAGGTACTTTATCGTCTGCACAAATCTGGCTTTCAGGCTTATCTAGTCGGTGGCGGCGTGCGCGATATTCTTTTGGGTCTTGAACCGAAAGATTTTGATGTAGTCACCAATGCGACACCTGAAGAAATTAAGCGCTTATTTAGGAATTGCCGTTTAGTTGGCCGCCGTTTTCGTCTGGCGCACATTGTATTTGGTCGCGACGTTATTGAAGTTGCGACTTTACGTGGTCATCACGAAAGCAATGGCAACAACGACAAAGTATCGAAATCGAATGCTCAAGGTCGCCTACTAAGAGACAACGTATATGGCACGATTGATGAAGATGCCGAGCGCCGCGACTTCTCTGTAAACGCCTTATATTACGATATCAGTGATTACTCAATTCACAGTTACTCAGGCGGTATTCAAGATCTCGACCAACGCATCATTCGCTTAATTGGCGATCCTGAAACGCGCTACCGTGAAGACCCTGTGCGTATGCTGCGTGCAGTGCGCTTTGCAACCAAGCTTGATATGCAAATTGAGCCGCGCACCGCAGAGCCAATTCGCGAGCTTGCACCACTACTAAAAGGTATCCCCGCTGCGCGCATGTACGAAGAAGTGCTTAAGCTATTCTTCTCAGGCAAGGCTGCAGCTAACCTTGAAATGATGCAAGACTTTGATTTGTTTGAGCCATTGTTCCCACAAATCGATGCATTATTACAAGACTCACCAAAAGGCAGCATGGCAAAAATGCTTGATGCTGTGATGCGTAATACTGACTTACGTGTGGCGCAGGACAAACCGGTCACGCCGGCATTTTTCTACGCAGCTCTGCTGTGGTACCCGCTCAAGCAACGCGCCGATGATATCGCGCTAGAAAGCGGTTTAAGTATTTACGATGCTAATGTCGCCGCGATGGGCGATGTAATGGAGCAGCAGTGCCGCACCATTAGTATCCCGCGCCGCTTTAGCACTCCAGCTAAGGATATCTGGCAGCTACAACTGCGCCTAGAGCGCAGCCAAAGTGCGCGCGCATTCAAGTTACTTGAACACCCTAAATTCCGCGCAGCTTATGACTTATTGCTGCTACGCGCTGAAGCTGAAGGTGGCACAGCCGCTAAGGTTGCTAGCTGGTGGACAAGCTTTGTTGAAGGTGACGAGCAAACTCGCAGCGACATGGTTAAAAAAGGCAAAGGCAACCAGCGCAACCGCAATGCGCAGCAACGTCGTCGCCGCAGAAAACCCGCCAATAAGAAACCTGCAGGCGAGTCGTAACCGGCGCGCCTGTTAAAGAGTTATCTGTACGTGAGTAATCAACAAGCACATAATCTGGTTTATATCGCACTGGGCGCTAATCTTGATAGCCCTAGTGCCCAGCTTGATAATGCCGTTGCGGCGATGAAAGCCTTAAGCCTCGATGGTGAAATTCAAGTCTCCAGCTATTACCGCTCAGTGCCTATGGGTGATGTTGAGCAGCCAGATTATGTTAATGCAGTAGCTTGCTTTATCACTCAACTCGCACCAATTGAATTACTCGATGCGCTGCAGCAAATTGAGCTTAATCAAGGCCGCGAACGCCTAGTTCGCTGGGGACCACGCACCTTAGATTTAGATATTTTGCTCTATAATCAACAAACCATTGAGCTACCTAGGCTCACCGTGCCCCACTACGGTATGAAGCAGCGTAGTTTTGTTCTTGTTCCCTTGAAGAAATATCACCCGAACTAACCTTGCCTTGTGGCAGCTCAATCAATAAGCTAGTCAATCAAACTATGCGAGACGAGCTACAAAAACTGCCCGCTTAAGTTTATCAAATGCCCTACTAGGGTTAAGCTGCATGCAGATATCCCTCGCAACAATCAAATGTAATTAAGAGTCCATTATGTCTAAAGTTACCAGTTCAACCTTGATGAAGTTTAAACAAGAAGGTAAAAAATTTACCGCGTTGACCGCCTACGACGCTAGCTTTGCTGGCGCTTTTGACAGTGAAGGCATTGATGTACTACTTGTCGGTGACTCTATGGGTATGGTGCTACAAGGCCATAGCGACACCCTACCTGTCACAGTCGATGATATTGCCTACCACACAGCTTGCGTACGCCGCGGTATTGAGCGCACCTTGCTGATCGCTGACATGCCATTTATGAGCTACGCCACCCCAGAGCAAACTATGCAGAATGCGACCAAGCTAATGCAAGCTGGCGCCGCTATGGTTAAAGTTGAAGGTGGTGAGTGGCTGCTAGAAAGCGTAAAAATGCTAACTGAGCGCGGTATTCCAGTGTGTGCTCACCTAGGCTTAACGCCTCAGTCAGTACATGTGTTTGGTGGTTTTAAAGTGCAAGGCCGCGACAATGAAAATGCCCAGCGCATTATTAATGAAGCCAAAGCCATGGAACAAGCCGGCGCACAGTTATTAGTGCTTGAGTGCATCCCTGCACAGCTTGCTAAAACCATTACTGAAGAGTTGACTATTCCCGTGATAGGTATTGGCGCAGGTAAAGATACAGACGGCCAAATCCTAGTGATGCACGATGTATTAGGTATTTCTAGCGGCTATATTCCGCGTTTCTCTAAGAACTACCTAAAGCAAACTGGTGAAATTCGCGCAGCGGTAAAAGCCTACATTGAAGAAGTTGAACAAGGTATCTTCCCAGGTGAAGAGCACACCTTTAACTAATTTAAGTAGAAATCCATGCGCCTACTAATCTCAGGCGCATTTTATTACCACCGCTTTATACACGATAAGCGACTAGTAACAAGCGAAACATCAACCTCAATTCAACACCCTCGTTTATTTAAGAGTGTCCCATGAAAACGATTTCCAGCATCCAAGATATTCGTCAGCAAGTTAGCCAATGGAAACAACAAGGCAAGAAAGTCGCATTTGTACCGACTATGGGCAACTTACACCAAGGTCACCTAACCCTGGTTAAAAATGCCAAACAACAAGCTGACGTTGTAGTGGTTTCTATTTTTGTAAACCCGATGCAATTTGGCCAAAACGAAGACTTTGACGGCTACCCGCGCACTTATGAGCAAGACAGTAAAGCACTGATTGAAGTTGGCGCGGACTTACTGTTTATGCCAACTCCAGACATCATCTACCCGAAAGGATTAGATAAGCAAACCTTTATCGAAGTGCCTGAAATTGGCGATGAGTTTTGCGGCGCCACTCGCCCAGGACATTTTCGCGGCGTTGCCACTGTGGTAAACAAGCTATTTAATATCGTTCAACCTGATGTTGCACTATTTGGTCGCAAAGATTTTCAGCAATTGCTCATCATCAAAACCATGGTCGAAGATCTATCAATGCCAATTGAGATCATCGGCGTTGATACCATTCGTGAGCCATCGGGTCTGGCTATGAGCTCTCGCAATGGCTATCTAACGGCTGATGAAAAGCAACGTGCAGCCAAACTCAAACAAGCTATGGACCACATAGCACAAGGGCTACAGCAAGGTGAGGAGCTAGCAACCGTTCGCCAGCACGCAATCGAGATGATTGAACAAGTCGGCTTCAAGCTCGACTATATCGAGGTTCGCAGCGCAATGACGCTAAAACCTGCTAATGCGGGCGATAAACAGCTAGTTATCTTAGCCGCAGCCTATCTAGGTAAAGCACGCCTGATTGATAATATGGTTTTCGAGCTTAAATAGTCTGCAACATTAACTCATATTATCAGCACAATAAATGTAACTAAATGCTTACTCGCGCTGCTTGTAAGCATTTAAAAAACATTAAAAAATCTATAATTCCCGCAATAAAAACATTGTTAAAAAACTGGTTTTATCGTTAAAATTAAGCCATAGTGATCGATAGCCTTGTTAGTCGCTTATACTAAATAAGGTAGCTCTCACGTAAAAATACCGGAGTTAATGGAATATCTTCAATACGATCCCTACGTGAAGGCTATACTGTCTGGAACACATATCGTTAGCAAAAGGACCTGTCGCCCCCTATGGCAACTCGACTGTTTTTTATACTCGCTCTAATTCTGCCCTGCTTAGCTCAGGCGGATACGAGTACCATTTACAAATGTATGAAAAACAATAAAGTCGTTTTCAGCCACACAGTGTGCCCACAAGAATTCCGCCAGCACAAAATTGAATACGAGTTAGGCATCGCCACCGAAACCGATTCCGACAAGAAGAAAGTCAAAAACGATCCACTGAAAGCCCTGTTAAAGAAGCAAACCATTTCTAGAGAAAAACTTTTGCAGTTACTGGATGGTGAGATCTATCGCTTAAAGCAAGAAAACAGTTACTTTGAAATTTTGCGTGCCAGTGAAGTACAAAAGTTAGACAGAAAACACTACTGGCAAAGTAAAGAAAAAGACGACCCAAGCTATGGGCTAGAGCTGGAAGAAATTAATCAACGCTTTGACGATTTAACCAATAACAACCTCAGTGTGATCAAATTGCTTAATCAGCACAAAATGAAGATTTCGGCCGAGACACCACCAGACTTACTAATGAGTCAGTAAACTTAAATAGCAAAAGAGCAGCCATTGGCTGCTCTTTTTGTTTACCGCGAATATGCTATGTTATTCAGGCTTAAACACACCAATCATGGCACCGCTAGACTGCTTAGCGACAGCCTGATCAGCTTGCTGCTCTCGGTAATCACAATCTGTGCATTCAACGGTTTCAATACCATTGTCCATAAACAGCACAATACTATCCTGGGCGCCGCATTTTGGGCATTTAGCCCCAGCTACAAAGCGTTTTTTTACTCGTGCCATATATCACTCTTGTTGTTTTTAGTTATCTATATTGATGCTAAGCACTATTTTGCCACGTTTTAATAGCTCACCACCAATATTGTGGGAAAAAACTGCGCCTTTGGGGTATCATGCGCCCCATATTCGATATCTAAGCCAAGTAGTTTTTCATGATCAACATTAGCCAAGCCCAGCTTATCCGTGGCAGCAAAACCTTACTCAATGAAGCCTCACTGACAGTCTACCCAGGACATAAGGTTGGGCTTGTGGGCGCTAATGGCACAGGTAAATCGTCACTGCTTGCGTTAATTAAAGGACAGCTACAACTCGACAAAGGTGAATTCAACATACCTAGCGGCTGGCAAATTGCCTCGGTAGCTCAGGAAACACCGGCGCTGGATACCAGTGCAATTGAGTATGTCATTGATGGCGACGTTGAATATCGTCAGCTAGAGCAGCAATTACATGCAGCTCAACAAGCCGACGATGGTAATGCCATCGCGCTAATTCACGGCAAGATTGATGCGATTGGTGGCTATGCGATTCATGCTCGAGCGGGCGCACTACTAGCAGGGCTTGGCTTTAGTGAAACGGAACAAAACAATCCAGTTAAGAGCTTTTCCGGTGGTTGGCGTATGCGCCTTAACCTGGCTCAAGCACTGCTGTGCCGCTCAGACTTATTACTACTCGATGAGCCAACCAACCACTTAGACTTAGACACTACATACTGGCTAGAAGGCTGGATTAAAACCTACCAGGGCACCTTAATCTTAATTAGTCACGACCGTGATTTTATCGACGGTATTGTTGATGAAATCGTGCATGTTGAGCATCACTTACTCAATTATTACAAGGGTAACTACACCGCCTTTGAACGTATTCGCGCAGAGCGCATGGCGCAGCAACAAGTAGCCTATGAGCGTCAGCAAAAAGAGCGCGCGCATATGCAGTCATTCGTTGACCGCTTTCGCTACAAAGCCAGTAAAGCAAAGCAGGCGCAAAGCCGCCTAAAAGCACTGGAAAAGATGACCGAGCTAATGCCATCTCATGCTCAGAGCCCATTTACCATGGAATTTAAAGCGCCAGATGCTTTGCCTAATCCGCTCGTGGCCATGGAGCAAGTTGCCGCTGGTTATGGTGACAAAACCATCCTTAATAAGGTACAGCTCAATCTGGTACCCGGCGCGCGCATTGGTTTACTCGGGCGCAATGGCGCAGGTAAATCAACACTGATTAAATTACTTGCCGGGCAACTTGAAGCGCAATCAGGTAAATACCAGCCAAACCCTGGGCTCAATATTGGTTATTTTGCTCAGCATCAGGTTGAGTTTTTGCATCTGGATGAAACGCCAATGCAGCATCTTGCACGACTAGCTCCCAATGCCAAAGAGCAAGAGCTGCGCAACTTCCTTGGCGGATTTGGATTTGACGGCGATATGGCTCTGTCGGTTGTAAAACCATTTTCTGGCGGTGAAAAAGCCCGTTTGGTGCTGGCACTATTGGTATGGCAGCGCCCTAACCTACTGCTGCTCGATGAACCGACCAACCACTTAGATTTAGAAATGCGTCATGCACTTACCGTAGCCCTGCAAACCTTTGAGGGCGCAATGGTCATTGTATCGCACGACCGTCACTTATTGCGCCTAAGCTGCAGTGACTACTATTTAGTTGATAGCGGTGAAGTCACTCCTTTCAATGGCGATTTAGATGATTATCACCAATGGCTGCTAGATGCAGCCAAAGCCGCAGCAGCGAGCGAGAGCAGCTCAACTAAGGAATCTGCACCACAGATTGATAAAAAGCAGCAAAAGCGTTTAGAGGCTGAATTACGTCAAAAGCTATCTCCGCTGAAGAAAAAGCAAGCCAAGCTAGAAAAAGACCAAGAAAAATGGTCAACACGCTTGAGCGAACTTGAAACCCAATTAGCTGATACCAGCATTTACGATGCCGAGAACAAGGCAAAGCTCACCAAGGTACTGGACGAGCGAGTTGAGCTTACGCAGGCGATGGAAGAAAGCGAAATGGACTGGCTAGAGCTTCAAGAAAGTATTGAAGCCATTGAGCAGGAAAATTCTCCACTTTAGTGCTTTACTTAATAATCTGTTAAGGATGCCCCAATAGCATTGGTTTAATGCTAGCTTGCTTAAACCAATGCGTGCTAGCACTTTGACTTTAGCTTAGGGGCAAAATCATGGAGAGATTTATGACAGCTTTTGATCATCCAGCATTAGACCAGCAGCTGTGGCAACACTGCGAGCAAGCCTACCTGGCTAACCCTAATCGCTATATCAGTTTACAAGACAACTACCACACCAATGTGAATCTCATCTTACTAGCTGAGTATCTTGATGCTCAGGGGTATTTCATTGCTAAAGCAAGCTGGCAGTCGCTGGCAAAGGCAATTGCAAGGTGGGAAGAGTTTGTACTTATCCCCTACCGCACGCTACGCCGCAAAGCCAAAGCACACACCAGTGAAGACGAGTATCAAAAAATGCTCGAAGTTGAGCTGATTATGGAGCGTAAATCACAGCAAATTATCCGCGCACAACTGGTTCGCACTGAAGGTGAAAGCAATCCGCAGCAATCGAATATTGCCGCTTACCTTAGTTTATTTGGTTTAGATGAGACCATTATCAGCACGCTCAACTAACCTGAAAAGCTCAATATATCCTGCTCTAAAATAGATGATAAAAAGGCGCTTTAAACAAAGCGCCTTTTTGATTTCTGCCAGTATCATAGCTGATTATCACAACCAACTAAGCAAGCCTACCTCGGTAACTTCAGTGCTAATAGCGCCGCGAGCAAGATAAATATAGCCGACACAATCAAGCAAACCGTTAGACCGTAAGCACCAAAAAGCCAACCCGATAGTACGGTGCCAATTAAGCGCCCCATCGCATTGGCCATATAGTAAAAGCCAACATCCAGCGATACACCATCATCTCCGGCGTAGCTAACAATCAAGTAACTATGCAGCGATGAATTAATCGCAAACAACACGGCAAAGACCATCAAACCCGATAGCAATACTGCGCTCACCTGCCAGTTAAAATGCAGTGATGCAGCAATAACTAACGGCACACTCACCAGTGGTAGCGCCCAGGCAAATGCCGCTTTACCGTTTGGCACCTTACCTTGCTTCTTACCAGTGAAATACGGCGCAAAGGTTTGCACTATGCCATAGCCAATCACCCAGCAAGCTAAAAAGCCGCCAACATACCAATGGTCCCAATCAAACTGACTGGCAAGGAATACAGGCAGCGCTATCACAAACCAGACATCACGGGCACCAAATAGGAACATGCGCGCCGCAGACAAATAGTTTATCGCCTGACTCTTAGAAAAAATCTGCGAAAACTTAGGCTTGTTTTTGGCTTTACCCATGTCTTGCTTAAGCAGCATGATGCTCATCAGCCAAACCAGTGCCAGCGCGATAGCCATAATCATGATTGCAGTTTGAAAACCAAAGGCACTAAGCAATGCGCCACCTAAGAAAAAGCCCACGCCTTTTAAGGTGTTTTTCGACCCAGTTAAGATTGCCACCCATTGATAAAGTTTACCCTGAGCATCACCAGGCACTAGCAGCTTGATAGAGCTTTTAGCGCTCATCTTATTGAGATCTTTAGCTATGCCAGATAGCGCCTGAGCCATCATTACCCAAATGACTGTTAAGTAGGTTTCGGGCACTAATAGCATGGCAAGCGCGATAACTTGCATCGCCAGCCCAATATTCATGGTGCGGTTAAGCCCAAGCCTTGCCCCTAACCAGCCTCCGACTAAGTTAGTCACCACGCCAAAGAACTCGTAGAACAAGAACAGCATGGCAATTTCTAACGGCGCATACCCAAGCTGATGAAAATACAGCACCACCAGCATGCGCAGCGCACCATCGGTTAACGTAAATGCCCAGTAATTACCAGTGACGATAAGATACTGTTTAATCGCATCGGGCAGTGAGCTTAACTTAGTCAGCAGTGACATATTACTTGTCCTGTAGTCCTACCATACGCATTAACTCAGCAGTGCGGTTAGCATAGCCCCACTCGTTGTCGTACCAAACATAGAGCTTCACTTGGGTGTCATTAACCACCATAGTCGACATAGCGTCAATGATGGCTGAGCGCGGGTCGGTGCGATAGTCAATCGACACAAGCGGTCGGGTTTCAAAACCTAAAATGCCTTTAAGCTCATTGTCTGCTGCATCTTGTAATAGCGCATTAATCTCTTCAACTGTGGTCGGCTGATTCATTTCAAACACACAATCTGTGATTGAAGCATTGAGTAAAGGCACGCGAATAGCGTGACCGTTTAAGCGACCTTTTAGCTCTGGGAAGATATGGGTAATCGCAGTTGCTGAGCCCGTCGTGGTTGGAATAAGGCTCATTGAGCAAGCGCGGGCGCGGCGCAAGTCTTTGTGAGGTGCATCAATAATGGTTTGGGTATTAGTGATGTCATGAATAGTGGTCATAGAGCCATGTTTGATGCCTAACTTTTCATGCAACACTTTAACCACAGGCGCTAAACAGTTGGTAGTGCAAGAAGCTGCTGTCACAATTGGATGCTGCTCTGGGTCGTAAAGGTCATGGTTAACGCCAACAACGACATTTAACACACCTTCTTCTTTCACTGGCGCGGTAACCACAACACGCTTAACACCTTGATCAAGATACGCTTGCAGCACAGCCTTAGACTTCATTTTTCCCGATGCTTCAATCACTACATCGCACTGTGACCAATCAGTGTCGCTAATCGCCTTGTTTGATGAACAAGGGATAGTTTTGCCGTCCACCACAATGCTATCACCTGAGGCAACCGCCTCGTGATGCCACTTACCATGAATAGAGTCAAAGTTAACCAGATGAGCTAAGGTTTCTGCATTACCTGCTGGGTCATTAATTTGCACAAACTCAACTTCATCCCAGTCGAATGCGGCGCGCATAGATAAGCGTCCCATACGGCCAAAGCCGTTAATACCTACTTTAATTGTCATTACTTATTCCTCAATACATTAAAACTATCTATAACTCATAAACTTGTTGGCGAATGCTTGCGGCTTTCTCGTCGCGCCTAGCAGCATTTACCATTGCGTGTTGGTCGGTCACCCATTTGCGCCAATCGCTGCTGACTATGGGCGATATATGTTTGGCTATTGTGTAAGCTGTCTAGCAGTACTTGCTGCATCCATTGTGGTAGCGATTGTGAAATGCGGTAAAACACCCACTGCCCTTGGCGTCGGTCTTGCAGCAAGCCCGCTTTGCGCAGCTGAGCTAAATGACGGGAGATTTTTGGCTGGCTTTCATCTAATGCTTGCATCAATTCGCAAACACAAAGCTCCTGCTCCGTTGCGATCAATAACAAGCTCAATAGTCTGGTTTCATCGGCAAGTGATTTATAAAACGTAAGTGGCGATATCACTGCTTCACGCAGCTCAGTAGCAGGCGAATCGTTTGGAATAACTTCATTTGCAGCTTGTGTCATCAGTCTTCACCTCTAAATAAACCAATAAAAATGAACTTGTGAATTAGCATAGCAGGGTCAGCACATATGACCTGAAGTTCTACGCTAAATATTCGAAAATAAATATATATGAATTTCCGAATGTGTCAAATCAAATTTTTACTGTTGATTGAAATTAGCGAGTTCCGTTCAGTAGAACTTTACCTGAGAGCCAAACCTCAGGCACAAAAAAGGGCTGAATAATCAGCCCTTTTGCTCTTAACCCTTAGCTCTTAGCCCTTTTAATGGCTCATGGTTAAACCAATCTAAGCTAAACTTTGGTTACTTCAGACCACGACGAATCAGTAGTGCATCCGTTGTTGGCTCTTGACCTCTAAAGGCCTTGTAAGCGTCCATTAAGTTCTTGCTGTTACCCACAGCTAAAATGTTTTTACGGAAGTTATTGCCGTTTTCGATCGTTAGACCACCGTTAGCTTGTACATAAGCATATGCATCAGCAGCTAAGATCTCACTCCACATGTAAGCGTAGTAGCCCGCTGAGTAACCGCCGCCCATTGAGTGCGAGAAGAAAGCTGACTTATAACGTGGTGGTACCGCTGCAATGTCTACACCATGCTTTTTCAGTGCAGCATGCTCGAATTCATTGATATCGCCAATCTTGTCAGAAGCTGAAACTGTGTGCCATTCCATATCTAGCAGCGCAGCTGCCATATACTCAAGGGTGTCGAAGCCTTGGTTGAAACTGCGAGAGGCAATCACTTTATCCAGTAGCTCTTTTGGAATTGGCTCACCCGTTTTGTAGTGCTTAGCATAGTTAGCTATCACCTGAGGGTGCGCCGCCCAATCTTCTTGGAAAGTCGATGGGAACTCAACAAAGTCACGTGATACTGCAGTACCCGCAAGGCTTGGGTATTTCACATCAGAGAAGATACCGTGCAGGCCATGACCTAACTCGTGGAAGATGGTTGTTACATTGTCATAGCTAACTAATGTCTTTTCACCTTCTGGGCCTTTAGGAATGTTCATTACATTCACAACCACTGGCTTTTGCTCTAAAAGCTTAGATTGACCAACGAATGAAGACATCCACGCACCGCCACGCTTACCGTCACGAGCAAAGTAGTCCGCATAGAAGATAGCTAGGCTATCACCGTTAGCGTCAAATACTTCGTATGCTTTTACATCTTCATGGTACACAGGTAAGTCAGGGCGCAGTTTGAAGCTAATGTTGAATAGTTTGCCCATGGTGTAGAACACACCGTCATTTAGCACGCGGTCAAACTCAAAGTATTGCTTAACTTCAGCTTCGTCTAGGTTGTACTTATCTTGACGAACAAGGTCGGCGTAGTATGCCCAGTCCCAAGGTTGCAGCTCAAAATTACCACCCTTGGCTTTAATCATGGCTTGAATATCAGCCGCTTCAACTTTAGTTTTTTCAACAACTGCTGGCACCATAGAACCTAGCATGTCGTATACCGCTTGTGGTGTTTTCGCCATGCTAGTTTCAAGACCAAAGCTCGCCCAGTTGTCGTAACCTAGCAATTGCGCTTTTTCAGCGCGCAGCGTTGCCAAACGCGCAACGATTTTACCGTTATCAGTTTTGCCTGATTGAGCACGATTTGCAGAAGCTTTCCATACACGCTCACGTAGCTCACGGTTATCTAGCGAGGCAAGAATTGGCTGACGTGTAGTGTTAGTGATGTTAATGGCGTATTTACCATCGTGACCTGCAGCTTTTGCAGACGCTGCAGCAGACCTAATTTGTGAATCAGAAAGACCAGCAAGCTCGGCAACATCATCAACAATCACTTGAATGTTCTTGGTTTCTTGCAGCAGGTTTTGACCAAACTGAGTCGTCAGCGTTGAGTGCTCAGCATTAAGTGCACGAATGGTTTTCTTTTCAGCGTCTGAAAGTTTTGCGCCCGCGCGGATAAAGTTTTTGTAAGTGGTTTCAGCTAGGCGCAGTTGCTCGCTATCTAGACCTAGTTGATCGCGTTTGTTGTATAGGGTTTCAACACGCTCAAATAACTTAGGGTTTAGGTTAATGTTATCTGAGTGACCTGCAAGCTTAGGCGCCATAGTCTTTTGAATTTGGCGACGTTCAGCGTTGCTGTCTGTACCAACAAGGTTAAAGAACACGCGTGATACGCGAGTTAATAACTCACCTGAACGCTCCATCGCAACAAAAGTATTTTCAAATGTCGCTGGCGCAGGGTTGTTAGCAATGGCGTCAATTTCTTTTAGGTGCTGCTGCATGCCCAGCTCAAATGCTGGCATGAAGTGCTCATCTTTAATCTGAGTAAAGTCAGGTGCTTGATATTGCAGCTCGCTTTTGACAAAAAATGGGTTAGCGACAACTTGCTGCTCAGTTGCAGATACGGCTTGTTGTGGTGCGCTTGTGTTCATCTGCTGACATGCAGTCATTAGCAGAGTCGAAGTAATTGCCACAGCAATTAATGACTTTCTCATAGATTAACTCCATTATTGTTATTTTGAATAAACGGTGACGTTACAGATACGGCAACTATTTAGTTGAGCAAAGCCAGATTTACTTGAGCCAAGCCCAATAAATAGTTATCTATAAACACTGCCTAGATAAGTACGGAGCATGTCTACAGCTAATCGTCACAGCAACGTCTTAATGCATAAGTAACGAATCAAGCATACTAATGTTATGTTGTAACGAGTGTAAAGGTGTAAAATGTAAGGAAAGCTATTGAGATACAAAATAGGGTGAGTTGTTAATAAAAAGTGTGATCTAAATACTGTAAAACCCGCATTCTCAGAGCTTTTTATTCATGTCTAAACTCACAACATGAAAATGGTAAGTTAAGGACTAAAGCCACTATTATCACTTATCAGAAATATTTCGCTCAAAGTTAACTTCAACCTAGTCTAGATTAAGCATACGATATGCTGCTCCCAAGTACATTGAGCGAACTTCCTAAAAGAATCGACGATTAAGCGGTTAAGCGCTGCGCCAATGCGGTGGCATTTTTGGCCACTATGCCGTAAATCGACAGCTGCGGATTAGCCCCTAAACTGGTAGGGAACATAGAGCCGTCAAAAACCGATAAGTTCTCTAGATAATGACTGCTGCCATCACTGGCAATCATCGACTTGGTTTTATCTTCGCCCATTGGACAACCGCCCATCACGTGAGCTGAAGCAACAATGGTTTTCAATATCGCAATGTCCATAGACTCAATATTGGCTTTTGCTTGCTGCCAAGATGATGCAAATAACTGCCCATCACTCATTGGTAAAACTTGCTTGGCTCCTGCAGCAAACTGCAACTCAGCCATCGACAAATAAGCCCTGCGAGCGGTATCCCAAAAGGCTTGGGTTAGTGGATAATCTAGGCTAAAACCGTGCTCAGTTAACCGCACCTGACCACCCGGGCTTTGCTCATTGAAGCCGTCACGCACCAGCGCCACCAGCACCTGAATACGGTTAAAGTTTTCCATCAATTTGGCGTGGCTTTGGCCATAACCTATAGTCTTGGAAGAGATCAAAATTGGATGAACTGGCGCAGATTCAAGCTTATAACCTAGCTCACCTGCAGCGCCGTCTCGCCATACAAACTCATCTGAGTAAATCGCCTGCGGCGCACCACTATGAGCATTGACTTGCTCCTCAAATAAGGCGCCTGAAAGTAAAGACGGATGCAAAAAGGTTCGACCAAGCAATTGATAGGGATCAGGTGTTTGCGCCCGCATCAAAATAGTTGGAGAGTGAATTGCCCCCGCACTTAATATGTAATGTTTAGCGCGAAAACTCAGCTTGGTTTGGGTTGGCTTGCCATACTCATTTTGCCCTTGAGCCACGAGTCCTGTGACTTTATCACCTTGATGATTTAACTCAATCACCTTAGCGCGAGATATTAAGGTTGCACCGCGCTCAAGCGCTGCCGGAATTGTGGTTACCAACATTGACTGCTTAGCGTTAACCGGGCAACCCACACCGCAATAGCCGGTATTCCAGCAACCACGGACGTTACGTTTGATAACGGTATATTCCCAACCGAGCTTTTCGCAACCATCACGCAGCACTGCGTTATTTTTATTGGGCGGGTAAGTCCACTCTTGAATGGTAAGGCGCTGCTCCATTTTCTCAAACCATGGCTTGAGTGACTCCGCATCAAGGCCTTTTACATCATTGGTTTGCTGCCAGAAATCTAGTGCTTGCTTGGGCGTGCGGATAGAAGTTGTCCAGTTGATAGTGGTTGAGCCGCCCACTGTGCGACCTTGAAAAATACCGATGCCTTTATCACTGGTTTTCATCGCCGCGGCTTGCTGGTACATATTTGGGTAAGCAGTGCGCTCTTCCATATCAAAATGACGCGAAGACTTAAGCCCACCCGCTTCAATCATAATCACTTTAAGGCCAGCTTCGGTGAGGATTTCTGACGCAGTGCCACCACCCGCGCCAGTGCCAACAATCACCACATCAGCCTCAAACTGATGCTCGCCCTCTAATTGACCTGCATCTATATGTCGCCAGCCATTAGCTAAACCGACTTCAATTGGATCGACTATTGCCACACACCACTCCTTGTTATTTTTCTTATTACAGCTTGGTCAATAAGGTTTGTTTACTACTCTGGTTTAGTTGAGTTTATTAGTCACTAACCAAAAAGCTTGGCTTGCTGTATTGCATTCTCCCCCAATGCTCTGGGCTAGCGTAGTAACTTGCCATCACCACTTCTCGCAGGCCGAGATAAGCAGTTTGCAGTAATTCAATAAAGTGATGACGCCAAGACTCAAGCATAGAAACAAGTTGTTTAGGTTGACGCATAATAAGCGGCGTTAAGCTGCCAGTCAGCAGTAACAAAGAAAAGCGTGACTCCAGCATATCAAGCAGCTCTAATAACTCGTCTCGCTGATCATCTGGCAATACCTTTAAGGTGTCGGCAATATTATTAAGCGTACGATTGATTGCTTGCTCTTTGTGAGAGGCGACATCAGGCAATGCCCCCTCCAAAAAGATGGGGATCAATGCAGCGAAGATCATCCGGTGAGCGTTCTCACTATTATCTTCATCCACATACGACGTCGATAAGTTAACCCCGAGTGCTAACGCGGCAGTGCCAACGAAAGCGCCAGTAATAAAGGTCCGTCTTTTCATTTCTTCTCCCCAAAGAAAGCGTTTGTCAAAGCTGCTGGTATTGGGATCGGTATTATTGAGTTATTTTTGCTGCACTCACTTGTGTGATAGAGTGCGCCCCAATAGTGAGCAACATTTTTTAAACATACGTATGAATCTACACTATTAACGATCAGACACCAATATAAAAACAAGCAAAAGCATTTGATAGCCATGACATTAGCATTCACGCCACCTTGGTGGGCAAAGAACCCACATGTACAAACCATTTTGCCAGTAATGCGCAAAATTCCCATGCCCGTGGTAAAGCGCGAGCGTCTAGAGCTACAAGACGGTGACTTTATTGATCTTGATTGGTTAGGCAAGCCTGAAGACGGCCAGCTAATTCTGTTGATTGTGCATGGGCTAGAGGGCAGCGCCCAGTCTCATTACGCCAGACGCATGTTAGATGAGGCGAAGCAGCAAGGCTTATGCACAGTAGTGCATCATCACCGAAGCTGCTCAGGCGAGCCTAATCGTCTTGCTCGTAGCTATCACAGTGGTGATACTGAAGACGTCAGTTTTACCCTTAAAACACTTAAACAACGTTGCCCCAACTCACCACTACTTGGTATTGGTTACAGCCTAGGTGGCAACGTGCTGGCGAAGTATCAGGGAACGTACCGCGAGCAAAGTCTGCTAAGTCGCGCTGTCGTGGTGTCTGCGCCGCTGGCCCTAGGGGCATGTGCTAAACGCCTAGAAGGCGGCTTTTCCACTGTTTACCAAAGTTACCTGATAAAGCAATTGCAGCAAAAAATGCGTACTAAGCTAGAAACACCAGAGCTGCAAACGGCTATGCCAGTGGATCACAGCCAACTAGCCAACCTTTCAACCTTTTATTTATTTGATGACAAAATCACTGCGCCGTTGCACGGTTTTGACGGTGCTGAAGATTATTACAACCGCGCAAGCGGGCTAAGTTTTTTGCAGCACATTACAGTGCCAACCTTAATCATTCATGCTCAAGATGACCCATTTATGACCGATGAGGTGATCCCGGCGCAACATCAACTATCATCTGCGGTAGAATACGAGCTACATCAATATGGTGGTCACGTTGGCTTTATTAACGGCGGCACACCATGGCAGCCTAAATTCTACCTTGAGCATCGTGCTTTAAGGTTTTTGCTAAACGGAGCAAGCAATGATAGTTCCCTACGAGGCGCTGATAACACTGCCAAGTGACACAGTATCTCAGCTGATCAAAGAGTACTTATTATCTCAATTTGAAGATGGCAGCTTTGCCGATTTAGACTCATCGCAATTTGATGCGGCGATTAGCGCCTGTAAACAAAAGTTAAAACAGGGCGAGTTAGTGGTGGAGTATAGTGAAGATGATGAGTCTATCGCGATTCGCCAGCGTGAGCATATTCAACCAACGGCGTTTTGGGAGTAACCTAATTCACTCACTGGTTTGACGCAAGACGAACAATTGCCGTATAACTAGCGGAATAAACAAACAAAAAACGCCCCCAATCAGGGGTTAATTGACTTCAGATTCAGGCGGAAAACATGTCAGCAAAACATCCTATTATTGCGGTAACAGGGTCATCAGGTGCAGGAACCACCACCACGACTACTGCATTTACCCATATTTTTAGGCAGCTCGGTATAAATGCTGCCTTTGTTGAAGGCGATAGTTTTCACAACTTCACCCGCGCAGAAATGGAAGTGCTGATCCGTAAATCTCAAGCTGAAAATCAAAACCTGAGTTACTTTGGACCTGAAGCCAATAACTTCGCCAAGCTCGAAGAGTGCTTCGCCAGTTATAGCGCAACGGGAACAGGGCAAACTCGCAGCTACCTACATACCTTTGATGAAGCTGTGCCATTTAACCAGATGCCAGGGACCTTTACTAACTGGCGCGATCTACCAGCTGACACAGATATGTTGTATTACGAAGGTCTACACGGCGGTGTGGTGACTGACGACATAGACGTTGCCAAACACGTAGATTTGCTCATCGGCATGGTGCCCATCGTTAACCTAGAGTGGATCCAAAAAATTGTTCGCGACACCAATGATCGCGGCCATAGCCGTGAAAAAGTGATGGGGTCGATCGTGCGTAGTATGGATGATTATATTCAGCATATGACGCCGCAGTTTTCTCGTACTCACATCAACTTTCAACGTGTACCGACGGTTGATACCTCTAATCCATTTAGCGCTAAAGATATCCCAAGCCTTGATGAAAGCTTTGTGGTTATTCGTTTTCGCGGTGTTAAAGACGTCGACTTTCAGTACTACTTGAATATGATCCAAGGCTCATTCATGTCACGCATCAATACCCTGGTTGTTCCTGGAGGCAAGATGTCATTGGCGATGGAATTAATCTTAACGCCGCTAATCAGAGCGTTAAAAGAAAAACGTCTGCAGGTAACTAAAATATCCGAGCTCGGCGAAGACTAACTCGCGGTTAAGATTGACTTAAGCCGAGCAGCTTATTCTATTCCTGTCACCGCTACTCTACGAACCTCATCATAGCTGGGTAGTGGTGACATATTGATGTACTGACCTAACCGATGCCCCTGCTATGTCTATTAGGGAGGTACATCAATCCCCCTCCACTCCATAGCATTACTCGTTTTCAATTACCGTTTTAGCCATAGCGACCAACACCTAAACATCAATTTGATTAAAGTGGTCCACAAATTACACTGCAACTCACCCTAGGCAGAAATCCCTAAAGCGCGTAATGAGATAAAGCAGTAATTAGAAGGGTAGCCCTTAGGGCGAGACCATGAAAATTTATCGCGCGCTTTCTTATGGGGTTAATGAGCTTTGAGTAAGCAAGCCTCTTTAGCAGGGATGCTAAAGCTGAGCCATCAGGGATGATTTTACGGCGTCTTGCGCAATCAAAGTTCGTTACCCCTTAGTAAATGGCTCATAATCAATCGCTCATTCGCTCTGGGGTAGCCCTTAGATTAATTTTGACCCTTGGGCTAATTTCAGTTGCTAGCTTGCTCAGTTCAAGAGAGGAATGACTTCTCGATAAGCTTTGTTGTTACGATACTGCTCAAGGCGACTTTGAAACTCATCAATGTTAGCAAGCTCAGGGTTTTGTTTCAGCGCGTCGATAGCTTTTTGCTGAGTAGTTACAGCTTGCTCAAAAGCACCTTGCTCGGCGTAAGCTGCTGCTAAGTTGTCTAAAATGGTTGGATCGTTTTGATTGCTTTCAAGTAGCTTAAGCGACAAGTCGACCGCACGCTCACCATCGCGGTATTCAGCTTCAGGGCACGTTGCCAAAATCCAGGCCACGTTACCAAGAGACACGTCATCACCAACCGCAGAAAACTGCTCCATGGCTTTACCACAGTTTCGCTCAACACCATCACCACCTGCAGAGTAAATAAACCCGAGACGGAAATTAGCCCACTTGTTACCCTGCTCAGCTAATATGGCATACCACTTTTTAGCCTCAGCAAGATCCCGTGGGTAAATTTTGCCTTCATAGCTTAAATCAGCAAGCGTTTGCTGAGCTTTTGGGTGGTTTTGCAATGCGGCTTTATTCAGCCACTCATTGCCTAAACCTAAATCTTTTTCGACAAAACGGCCGGTAATACTCATCAAACCTAACAGATACTGAGCATCTACATCGCCTTGCTGGGCTTTAAATTCAATACGTACCAGTTTGCTAGCGGTTTGGGTTTCCTGAGTTTCTGGTAAGCCAAAGCCAAACGCAGGCAAGCTTAAGCTACTCAGTGCCAACAACGCACCAGGAAGGACAAATACACGTGACAACAAATGGGTCTTCAAATCCACCTCACAAGTTTTAAACATGCCCTATAGGCGCCTACACATGGGCTCAACATTAACTAACTAATTCACTCAACACAATAGAAACCCTTGTTAGCGCTGATTTATAAACATGTTTAACACCAAGAAATCATTGCGAACTTTGAACTTCATCGCAAATAAGGCAAAATAAACCAAATGCTTAGCAAGTTCGTATACACTACGCCAGCCCTTAAATTCGATCTTCATCAAAGTTTTGCGTTACACTGTCACGTATAATGCTTAATTAGATAAAACTTACATTAATTTTTAATCAATCGAGGAAGTTATTATGGCTCTTATTGGCAAGCCAAAACCTGATCCAACTTTGGAGTGGTTTCTTTCACACTGTCACATTCACAAATATCCTGCCAAGAGTACCTTGATTCACGCAGGCGAAGATTCAGACACTCTTTACTATATTGTTAAAGGTTCTGTCGCTGTTCTGATTAAAGATGAAGAAGGTAAAGAGATGATCCTGTCATATCTTAACCAAGGAGACTTTATCGGTGAACTAGGTTTGTTCGAAGAGCAAGCTGAACGTACTGCTTGGGTCCGTGCTAAACAGGCATGTGAAATTGCTGAAATCTCTTACAAGAAATTTAAGCAGCTTATTCAAGTTAACCCTGAAATCTTAATGAAGCTTTCAGCGCAAATGGCATACCGTCTGCAAAGCACCAGTCAAAAAGTAGGTGATTTGGCATTCCTAGACGTAGCAGGTCGCATTGCTCAAACTTTACTGCACCTTGCTAAGCAGCCAGATGCAATGACTCATCCCGACGGCATGCAAATTAAGATCACTCGTCAAGAGATCGGTCAAATTGTAGGTTGTTCTCGTGAGACCGTTGGCCGTATCTTGAAAATGCTTGAAGAGCAAAATCTTATCCAAGCACATGGTAAGACTATCGTAGTATACGGTACGCGCTAAGCTAAAGCGGAGCTACTTCAGCTCAATTTAAGGCAACTCAGCTAAAGTGGTGGTCAATTGATTTGGTCACCACTTTTTGTTTGGGAGCGAAAAATGAGTTGGTTATTTAGCTCCGTTCTCAGCTTGAGTTCAGTTACTTTTACTCAGCCTCCACTAGCACCTAACGACACATATGAGTTTGAGCACAACACGGCTGCACAGTTAGTGGCCAATGGCGAAATCGTGTCGTTAAACAGCGCACTAAAAACTGTTGAAGCCTACTGCAAAGGCCAGCTAATTGATGTTAGGTTAGTGCAAGTAAGTAATACTTGGTTTTACGCTGTACAAATGCAACTATCTAACGGTAAACAGGTTTATTTTGAACTTGATGCCAGCAAAGATCTGACTAATTCACTATCAAAACCACTAAGTGAGTGTACCGAAAATGAAACTGCTACTCGTTGAAGACAACCCGCTGTTGGTCACTGAACTTGAAAAACAGCTTAAACAGGCAGGCTATGTCACGGATGTCACCGACAAAGCTACGGAAGCAGACTACCTAATCAAAGAATCTCAATACGACTGTGTCATTCTAGACATAGGCCTGCCAGATGGTAATGGCCTAGAACTGTTAGACTCATGGCGTAAAGACGGCCTATCAACGCCGGTCATCATGCTTACTGCTCGTAGTCAATGGCACGAAAAAGTCGAAGGCTTTAATGCAGGTGCAGACGACTACCTAGGCAAGCCATTCCACGCTCAAGAGTTACTTGCACGTATTCAAGCTTTGATTCACCGCGCCAGTGGGCGTATGAATTCATCTGATAATCAAATCACAGTTGCAGGTATCACCTTAGATGTAAACGAGCAAAAAGTAATGCTTGAAGATAAGGAATACGATCTCACTGCAATGGAGTTCAGGCTGCTAAAAATCTTCTTAATGTCGCCTAAAAAGCTACTGTCAAAAACTTCACTCACCGAAAAGCTATATCAATTCGATGATGAGAAAGAAAGCAACGTAGTCGAAGTTTATGTGACTCATCTACGTAAAAAATTGGGTAAAACAGCTATCGAGACCCGCCGCGGTCAGGGTTATATCTTCCACGGGATCGCCTAAATGATCTCGATTCGCTCTAAGTTAAGCTTGTGGCTAAGCGGGTTAATCGTGTTAGCCACCTTAACGGGTATTATGCTGTTCGAGTCGATGCTACGTGAGGCATTTCACGACTCAATTATTAACCGACTTGAGGAAGACTTAGAGCACATCATACTTGCTACAAGACTCGAAGAAGGCAAACTGGTCATTGATCAAAGCCAGCTATCTAGCTTCTATAAACCTGCTTATTCGGGGCGCTACTATCAACTAAACCTGCCAAACGACGTTATCCGTTCACGCTCACTATGGGACGTGCAGCTGAAGATTGAAATGCTTGAAGCCAAAGAGATGCGCTCATGGCAAGCAAAAGGGCCGAAAAACAATGATATTCAGTTATTGTCAATTGGTGTTGGTGCGCCTAACACTGACCTCACTGCAACCCTTACCGTAGCTCAAGACTTAAGTATTGGCCGGCGCGTGTTTAGTGAGGTATTCGGGGTAAAACTCGCCATTAATATTGCGATGTTATTGTCGATGCTGCTCGGTATTTTCTTAATTCTGCGCCAATCATTTAAGCCAGTGAAACAGGTACAAGAATCAATCGCTAAACTAAGAGATGGCGAGATAAACCAACTCAACCTAGACCCTATTCCACAAGAGATCTTACCGCTCGCAAAAACCTACAATGAGCTACTCGAATACACCTCAAAGCAAGTAGAGAGAAGTCGTAATAATCTAGGTAACTTGAGCCATGGCTTGAAAACGCCACTGGCCGTAATGCAGCAACAGGTTGAAGCCCTTGGCTTATCAGAGCCAGAAATTGCATCAGCGATGCAACAACAACTTGATGATATTCGCATGATGATTGAGCGTAAACTTGCTGCAGCGCGGGTTACTGGAGACATGCTGCCAGCTGCACAAATGAGCTTCCCTAAAGACTTTGATAGTCTAATTAGCACCCTCAATAAAGTGCATCACCATAAATCAATTGACTGTAAACTCATTACCCAGGTAGACAATACTCGTTTACCTATCCACCGTGAAGACGGCATGGAGTTATTTGGTAACTTACTGGATAACGCATTTAAATGGGCACAATCTCAAGTCAGTATTACCCTTAGTATCGAGCCTGAGCGCATTTTACTTACAGTTGAAGATGATGGTGTCGGTGTTGAGCAAGAGGCGCTAGCGCAGCTTACACAGCGCGGAAAACGTCTTGATGAAGCAGTAATGGGGCACGGACTAGGCTTGTCAATCGTTAAAGAAATCTGCGAGCAATATGAATTCAAGCTAAGTTTCTTGTCAGGGCAGCAGCTATCAGGTTTATCAGTGGTTATAGAGTTCCCACTAACTAGTGATGCCAGTAGTAAATCATAGATTGAATTAGCACTAGCACGGCTATTAGCCGTGCTGGCAGTAAGCCACTGGCGCATAAAACCTGCGCTAAGAGAGTTGTTGATGACATACAACAAAAAGCGCCTTAGCTTCAACAGCCAAGGCGCTTTTTATTTTTGAGCTAATTGAGCTAGAGGCTAACATAGGTAGTTAACTAGCGAAGCCCAGTATTAGCTATTGGTCGACTCAAAAATCTTATCGGCTGATGCCGCAACAAAACCAGTATAAAGCTCACCGTCCGCTTTTGGATAACGCTTAGCAAACTCATAGAAGCAAGATGGGATCTCTAGCTCACCATCTGAGAACTTAACAGTCATGCGATCAGCCATGGTTGATGATTGCTCAAGTAATACCTCAGCAGAGCCTTTCACTTCACCACCTGAGCTATTTAATACAAAGCCCGCATCTTTAAGCGCCTGGTTAACATCTTCAATGTGCTCAAAATCAGCAAGATGATTGATTGATACTGTAAAGTGATTTGCGCGGTATCCCAACGCAGCAACCCAAGCAGCATACTCACTCTCAGTAAGCAGTGCTTGATAAGTAGCGATATCTAAGTCCCAGTGACGACCTGAGTAGATAAAGTTCTCAGCAGTGGTCACAGAAGCGTCCATCTGCTCGATAAAGCCTTTAATCGTTTGCTGCAGTGAATCACTAAACTCTTCTACTAATAGCTCAGAGATAAATACTTTAGGTTGGGTTGGGTCTGGATGCTCAAAGTGTTTAGCAACAAGTTTCTTTTGCTCAAACTTATAGTCGCCGCTATCCACATAACCTAAAGCCAAAAAGTGCTTAGCAAGTACATCTAGGTTGACCTTAGCGATGTTAAAAGTGCGCAGCGCAATATGGTCGTTAATGATCTCTTCGCCCTTGCCTAACAGCTCATGGATTTTCGCTGCAGATGGCGTCATCTGAATATAGTCTTGCCACAGCTCGGCAAATAACGTGTTTACATCGGTATGCATTAGTTCGGTCCTTGTTTGCCCTATCTAACAAAGAATAAAGGGGCTCAACATGCCCCTTATCATTTAAATCAGCGTTACAGTTTTAAGCCAGGGCTTAAACTTGTTGGTAGGTTAACTGCATCGGCTTCAACCGAGGCTACAGGGTATGCACAGTAGTCTGCCGCGTAAAATGCGCTCGCTCTGTGGTTACCTGATGCGCCAACACCGCCAAATGGCGCTGCACCTGACGCGCCTGTGATTTGCTTATTCCAGTTAACAATACCTGCACGAATACGCGCCAAGAAGTAATCATAATCTTCACGGCTGTCAGCAAGTAAACCTGCAGATAACCCGTAACGAGTATCGTTAGCTAGATTAATTGCTTGATCAAAGTCTTGGTACCGAACCACTTGCAGCAGTGGGCCAAAGTATTCTTCATCTGGCAGTGCATCGATTGCTGTCACATCAATAAGGCCAGGGCTAACTAGACCTGTACCGGCTTCAAGATGCTTCAGTTCAACCAGAGACTGGCCACCTAGAGATTGTAAGTTGTCTTGCGCCGCTACCATGCCTTTTGCTGCGCCTTCAGAGATCATCGAGCCCATAAATGGCTGTGGCTGTGCATTCCAAGGAGCAACAGCAATTTGCTTGACCGCTTCGGTCAGCATAGCGATTAACTCGTCACCTTTCGCACCTTGCTCGATATACAAACGACGCGCACAAGTACAACGTTGACCAGCAGAGATATAAGCTGATTGTAAAATCTCATGCACTGCAGCCTTGGTATCAGCGACGTCTTTTACGATTAACGGGTTATTACCGCCCATTTCCAACGCTAAAATCTTACCAGGGTGCCCAGCGAACTGCTCATGCAAGATATGACCTGTACGAGAGCTACCGGTAAAGAATAGCCCGTCGATTTGCGGGTGTGAAGCCAACGCTTTACCCGTTTCAACTTCACCTTGAACTAGGTTTATCACACCAGCAGGAAGACCGGCTTTTTCCCAGCACTTAAGCATTAACTCAGCTACTTTAGGTGTTAGCTCTGACGGTTTAAATACCACAGTGTTACCAGCAATTAGTGCTGGCACGATATGACCATTTGGTAAATGGCCCGGGAAGTTGTATGGACCAAATACTGCAACCACACCATGAGGCTTGTGACGCAATACAGCGCGACCAGCAGGAATTTCATTTGTCGATGTGCCCGTTCGCTTGTCATAAGACTGGATTGATAAACCAATTTTACCAATCATGGCGCCCGCTTCAGTGGCGGTTTCCCACTGCGGCTTACCAGTCTCTTGTGCGATAGTTTCAGCAATTTCGTCTTTGTGCGCTTCTAGCTGTGCTTTATAGGCATTGATCACCGCGATGCGGCCTTCATAGCCCAACATAAACCAATCAAACTGTGCATTTCGCGCAGCTTCAATTGCTTGATTAACTTGCTCAGTTGTAGCGGTATTACCCTGCCAAATTACTTCTTTATTGGCTGGGTTAGTTGATTGTACGCTGTGGCCCTTACCAGCAAGCCACTGACCATTAATAAACTGTTCCATTGAATTTGTTCCTACATTGATAACACGCGGATTTGATCGCCTGCTTCTACCAACAAATTTTTGGCAATTTCAGGGCTTAAAATCACTTCGTCGTGTTCATGGGAGACGAGTAACTTGGCAGTTGCGGCGCGATATTCGGCAACTGAAGTATTTGAAAAAATATAATGCGTATCAGCATGCGGCATACGGCCGATTTTAACGGTAAGCAAGCGACTTTGTTGAACCGCGCGAATGTCGGTCAAAGCACACTCAACCGTTGGACCTCCATCGAAGATATCGACGTAATTCCTAAACTTAAAGCCTTCTGCTTCAAGTAAACGCAGCGCAGGCTTAGTATTTTTATGGACTTCACCTATCACGCGGCGCGCTTTTGCTGGCAGCATGCCAACATAAACCGGGCTACGAGGCATCATTTCACCCATAAAAGACTTCTTGCCTAAACCTGATAAGTAGTCAGCTTCGACAAAGTCGATACCCAAGAAGTGCTTTTGCAGCCATTCATAAAAAGGTGATTGGCCCTTATCATCACTCACGCCGCGCATTTCAGCGATCACAGTGTGACCAAAGCGCTCTTTGTGCTGAGCTAAAAATAAAAAGCGCGAGCGAGATAGCATGCGACCATTGCGGCCTTTACGGTAGCGGTCTTTTAAAAACAGCGTGCATAGTTCTGCTGCGCCAGTGTAATCATGACAAAGGGTTAAGGTTTCAACTTCATTACGAACCGAAATTTGTTCTGAGTGGTAAACCTCAGTGCCTAAACGATAGTGATAAAAAGCATCTTCCATCCCGACTGCAGCTTCGATACCACAGGTACCGACAACTTCACCGGTTTTGGTGTCTTCCATCACCATTAAGTAGCCTTCGTCCTGCGGCGTTTTAACTTTCTTATTAAAAGAGTTTTCAGCACGCTCGATTTTAGAGCGCAGTAGCTCTTCATTGACTGGCAGCGAGGTAAATCCGTGCCCCGATTCAATGGCAATGCTATGCAAGGCATCATAATCAGAGGCGCGTATTGGCCGAATGATTAACATTTTAATCTCCTAAAGGTGCTGACAAACTGTGGTTTGTCAGCACTAAGACAACAAGTTTAAAAACAATAAACTTGTTTTATCCCGCCACGACTTTAGCTACTGCACGTTCAAAACGTGCTAAGCCTTCTTTGATATCAGCTTCTGGGATAACCAGTGAAGGAGTAAAACGAACAACATTTGCACCAGCAACTAGGCTCATTAAGCCTTCAGCTACTGAAGCAACTAGGAAGTCTCGTGCACGGCCGTTGTACTTGTCATTAAGTACTGCTCCAAGTAATAAACCTTTACCGCGCACTTCACTAAATACATCGTACTTAGCATTAATTTCAGCTAGACCGTCGCGGAAGAGTTGCTCACGCTGTTTAACACCAGCAAGTACGTCATCAGTGTTAACCACGTCCATAACCGCATTACCGATAGCACAAGCTAGCGGGTTACCGCCGTATGTAGAACCGTGAGTACCTACTTTAAGGTGCTTAGCCACTTTTTCGGTCGTTAGCATAGCTGCGATTGGGAAACCGCCACCAAGCGCTTTAGCACTAGTTAGGATGTCTGGTACGATTTCAGTCCCCATGTAGGCATACAAGTCACCGGTACGGCCAATACCCGTTTGCACTTCATCGAATATAACCAATGCATTGTGCTTGTCTGCAAGCTCGCGAACCGCTTTTAGGAATTCTGGGTCACCATTAATGATGCCGCCCTCTCCTTGCAGAGGTTCAAGCATAATGGCACAGGTTTTATCAGAGATTGTCGCTTCTAATGCGGCAATGTCATTGAATGGAATGTGAGTAACGCTTTGTGGCTTAGGACCAAAACCGTCTGAATATGCAGCTTGACCACCAACGGTTACCGTAAAGAAGGTGCGACCGTGGAACGCTTTATCAAACGCGATAATTTGATCTTTTTGCTCACCAAAGTTATCTAGCGCGTAACGGCGTGCAAGTTTTAGCGCAGCTTCGTTTGCTTCTGCACCAGAGTTAGCGAAGTATACGCGCTCAGCAAATGTAGAGTTAACTAACTTAGTTGCTAGCTCAAGCGCAGGCTCGTTAGTCATTACGTTAGATAGGTGCCAAAGCTTCTCACCTTGATCTTTCAACGCTGCAACGAGAGATGGATGACAGTGGCCTAAACAATTAACTGCGATACCGCCAGCGAAGTCGACAAACTCTTTGCCTTCCTGATCCCAAACTCGGCTACCTTCACCACGAACAGGGATTACCGCCGCTGGCGCATAATTAGGCACCATGACTTCATCAAATTGGGCTCGAGTTAAGTTCATTTCAACACTCATCGCTTGTTTTCCTTTTTAGTTAACCGGGGCGCTTAGGCCACCTAAGGCGCTATTTTCTTTATTTTATGTTAGTGAAATAGCGTATGCTTGTTTAATTATCTGAACATTATTAGCGAAAATGTGATCAAAATGCCAGTAATCGACAACTAACTAATGAGACGCTGGCCTAAAAAATGAATAAAGATTGGCAATTTGATGCATACGAAGCGCTTAAATGTAGGTTTTATAGAATAAATAGTCACAAAAAAAGTTGTTTCGACATATTTTGTGTAGCTATTCACCAAAAGTGCATAACTACACATTAACTAATGACCTAAATTAGTGCAAATAACTGCATATTGCAGTTATTTTAACCAGCTTTCGCGAGCATGTTGAAGCTATCTGGCATCCTGCTGTCAACGAGTTACTATCTAGAGAACACTATGACTATTATCCAAGAGTACAAACAATAGCAGTAAGGGATTAAGTTAGCCTGAAACCTTAAAATGTCGCAGAAGCTGCAATGTTGCGAAGTAGGAATGTCCGCGTTATTGGTTTTTTTACAATAAATCTAGCTTGCGGAAGTTTTGCGCTTTTAAACGCAAAATTTCTTGCTCTGAGAATTGATAGTAATCAAACATAACTCGCCGCTCTGCGGGCTCTATCATGTTGATTTCACTTAGTAGATAAACTTTGGCAAAGCTACTCGCTTTGGCAACAATCTGCGCCTCTACCGATAAATCACTAAAGTGATAAGCCTCATCGAGCTCTTTGAGAATGTTAGTCAGCGGACTATCTTTAAACTCAAGTAACTCAAGTAATTGCCAGTTTAGTGAATGTCCATGAGTTAACACCTGCTCATAAACCTTTTGCGAGGGGAACTCGGTCGCCATTACGGCATCATAGACTTCTTTATCTCGCTCCTGACTCGCTTCTCTTAACCACCCCCCCAAGTTTTGTCATATATGCTGATACTGTTATTAAGAATGACCGCTGTGCCCATTTGATACATCAAGGCACTACTATAAATCAAGCTAACGTCCTTCTCATGTAACTGAGCAAGCGCTTGGGCAGCGATGGCCGTGACCATGCTATAACGCCACAATTTACGCGTGGTCCACAATAAATTGGCATTACCTGATGGTAACCAATTACGCAAACTAAAATACGGAATCAACAAACGCAGATTCTCAATACCGATATAGTTCAGCACTAACTTTAAATCTGTAACCTGTACATCAGATGTTTTAGGACGACGATGTTTTGAGGCGGGGCTGTTGATCATGGTTACCAGATCGCGAGATAACCAGCTTAGGTTAGCGATTAGCGGACGCATGCGATTAAGGTTTGGATCGCTGGCAAGTATCTGCTCGATTAGCAATATTTGGCTTTCTTCAAGCTTGCTATTTTCAAGCACAAGTTCAGGTGACGCAAGTTGGTGCTCAATGGCATTGTTAACTGTGCTAGTTAGCTGCGCAGAAACTGCTTTGTAGATTTGCTGTGATTTTGCTTGCTGCTCAACTCGCAAGCGTATCGCCTGGCGCTCTATTTCAAGCTTATTGGCGTCGTTTTCAGCTTGTGCATCGAAGCTATCAACTATTGTATTTGCTTTTTGTTTACCAACAATGATCTTTTGATAGTGGCGTTGCTCCACTTCTATCACTTTGCCAGGCTTAACTCCACCTGCTACCGAAATTGCCACTCACTTGTCCTAAATCTAACTACGTAATAATGTCTGCGTTATACACAATATAGCACTAAGGCTTCCCGAAAGAAGCCTTAGCAGTCAGTTGATTTGAGTTATTTCAACTCTTGCTCAAATAGCTTGTAAATACGGCGATATTCGTCCAACCAACTTGAGGCTTGCTTAAACCCATGAGGTTCAACCGGATAAATGGCCGTTTCAAACATTGGCTTTTCCAATTCTATTAAGCGTTGTACTAGGCGCACACTGTCTTGGAAGAACACGTTATCGTCTAATACACCACTCATTATAAGCAGCGGCTTTTGCAAGCCTTCAGCATGTTCAATAGGCGAGCTGCGCTCGTAAGCTATCGGGTCGATATCAGGTGTATTAAGAATATTTGAAGTGTAAGGCGCATTATAATGTGCCCAATCAGTTACCGGGCGCAGCGCCGCACCGGCCTGGAATAACTCAGGCTCATTAAACAAAGCCATGAAGGTTAAGAAACCACCATAAGAGCCACCGTAAGTGCCTACGCGGCTAACATCAACATTGGTGTTGTTGACCATCCAGCTAACACCGTCTTTAAGATCTTCAACCTCTGGGTGGCCCATGTTGCGATAAATCGCTGTGCGCCAGTCGCGGCCGTAACCTTTAGAGCCACGATAATCCATATCCATCACCACGTAACCTTGCTGAGCAAGCAGGTTATGGAACATAAATTCGCGGAAGTAGCCAGAGAAACCATAGTGGGCATTTTGTAAATAACCTGCACCATGGTTAAAAATAACCGCTGGGTACTTGTCTGCCGATTTAGCATCGTAACCTTGTGGTAGGTATACACGAGCGTAAACGTCACCAGCGCCATGGTTTGATGGCACAGCGACCACTTGAGGCTCTTGCCAAGGGTAAGCTTTAAATTCTTTGCTCGCGTATTGAGTCACTTGCTGAATTGTGCCGCCAATAGGTTGCACAAACAGCTCTTCAGGCGTAATAACTGATGACGCGTTTAATAGCAGTTTAGTTTCATCCGGGCTAAGCTGATAATCCAGCGTACCTAGCCAGTCAGTTAGCTTTTCAACTTTACCACCCTGTGTGCTAACACGATAAACGTTGTAGCTACCTGGGTGATCAATGTTAGCTCTGAAGTATAAATGCTTACCGTCTTTAGCAGCGGTGACATTGTCAACCACGAACTTGCCTGAAGTTAACTGGGTTGTTTTACCTTCGCTGTTACGCACGTACAAGTGTGAGTAACCAGATTCTTCAGATAGGTAATAGAAGTCATTAGAATTGGCTAACCAACCATACTGATTGAAGGTATAGTTAACCCAGGCAGTATCGTGCAATCTGTGCTGAGTGTTGAACTTACCCTTTTCTAGATCCACATCAGCAATCCAGCGATCTTTGTTATCAACCGCTTCTAGCATCACCAATAGTTTATTGTCAGTTTCATGCCACTGAATTGCACTTTGACTCCAGGTCCAGTCGCGGATCAGCTGGATTTTTCTTGGCGCTGTTTCACTTTTGTAGGTTTCACCTTGTGCTTTGGCATTTTCAGCTTTGACTTCGGCGAAAACATCTTCATCAAAACCAGTTAATCCTTCGATGGTAATGTCTTTTTTCGTGTGCTCAACTAAGTCAAGTAACACAAAACGGTGACCCGGGAAGTCATCTTCGGCCACGCGAGCTCGGGCAGGCACTGCATCAACATAACCTTCCTGACCTAAATAGTTTGGCATGATGTCATGCTCACTGCGCCAGCTATAGCTATTATCAACTAGCGCGACAAAAGCATAACGGCCATCTGCAGATAGACTCATCTCCACAACAGACTCTTTATCACCTAAATACCAGGTTTTAGATGCAAAAGTCGGGTCTTGCTGCTCAACTTGCGCTTTGTAAGCCTCTTTTGCTTTAGCATGCTCGTGCTTCATCGATACATAGTTGATCAATCTATGTTGCTGTTTGGCTATGTATGAACTTGGATCTTGAACACCTTTTGGTGCTTTAGCCATTTTGATATCAGCAATCTGTTCGATTAAGCCGCTATCTTTATGAATTCGGAAAATGCTGTTACTCATCCAATAGGCTAGATCGCCATTAGCAAGATACTTAACATCGCTAATTGGGCTATTAAGTTTAGTGAGCTGCTTAACACTGCCGTGCTTAAGGTCTTTTACAAACAAGTTGCCTTTGTAAAGGTAAGCTTTTTTACTAGCGTCAGGACTCAATACGCCACGCTTTTGGTCCGCCAAGTGTAATTGGTTAATTGCAATTTTCTCAGCTTTAGCTCCAGAATTTAGCCCTAGCTGGTAAAAATCAGCAATGGGGGCTTGATGAGCCTGGCGCGCAAAATAGATAGATTCGCCATCATCGGACCAATAGGCACCTTTGGCTAAAACGCCCATCCAGTCGGGATTTGCCATAATTTGCTTTAAGGTAAGCGGCTGCTGAGCTTCAGGTGGTGCAACAAGGTTAACTTGTGATTGAGGGGTAGTCTTTTGCGTTACTACCTTTGTTTGCTGCTGACCAGTCGCATTACAACCAACAAGAACTGCTAGAGATAAGGCACTGATAGCGAATTTGCGCGCGATGGGTGTCATGAATCTTCCTTTGTTAAAGGTCATTATTATTCTAATGTGACTATCTACTAAAAGAATCTTTCTACTCAGAATCTCTCTGCTAAACGTACGCTTTCAATTAAGAGTGGCTCATTTTAGTTTCAAACAGACTTTATAACACATCTTACTAACCAAAATCGCTACATTTAGAGGATAAGTTGTAACAGATTTATGTGTTGTACGTGCGGTTTAATGGGAATAACTAGGGCCTGCTGATCTTTGCTAATTAGAGTTTGTTCGAATTAAAAGCACTTTAATCGCGACGCGAGCGATGACGTCTAGTCACCTAAACCTATTGATTTTAGCAATAGGGCTCGCAACAAACTAAGCTCTTTGCTAAGGGCGTAGGTGCTTTTAAACGAACCTTTCAGGCAGCGCTTGTCGTCATTTCTACTGCGTTAACGACTTACCATGTGGGACCACCACACATCAAAGTCGTTGCCTTGTATAAATTTCCAACAAGCTGCTGCAAAAATAATCTTGAAAGATCAACAGGTCCTAAGGAAGTTTGCCAGCAAGTCATGACCTTGCTCGGTAAGAATAGATTCTGGGTGGAACTGCACGCTAAAGATAGGTAAAGACTGATGATGCATCGCCATAATTTCACGACCATGAATTGGGTCGTCAAACCATGCATCTAGCACGAAGTCTGGCGGCACAGCATCAACTAATAGTGAGTGATAACGCGTGACCGACAAAGGCTGCTTGAGCTTGTTAAATAGCCCCTCAGCATTATGGTCAATTAAACTGGTTTTACCATGCATCACTCGCTTTGCGCGAATCACATTTGCCCCGTAAACTTGTGCGATGGCCTGATGGCCAAGACATACACCTAAGATAGGAAGTTTACCGGCAAAATGATGAATTGCATCAAGAGAGATCCCAGCTTCATTTGGACTACAAGGGCCAGGTGAGATAACTAAATGGCTTGGTGCAAGCGACTCAATATAATCAATAGAAACCTCATCGTTACGTTTAACAACGACCTCTTGCCCCAGAGTTTGAAAATACTGAACTAGGTTAAATGTAAAAGAATCATAGTTATCAATGATCAATAACATGAGGTTACCGCGATAAATTTAATGGATATAAAAAAACCAGCCACAAGACTGGTTTTATTGGCTCGCATATAGGCTATTTAACTAAAGTTAAATGACCTTTGCGTCTAGGCTTATCGGCCTGAGTTGTTGCAGGTTTTGCTGGCTCAGCACTGGCTGGCGCTGGCTCATCTTCAACAGCTGTATCTTCAACCGCCGATAGATGCTCAGATTCAGCCTCTGCTGAATAGGCATCTTCTGCATCGAATACTGTGCCGGCGCCGTTTTCACGAGCATAAATGGCAACGATTGATGCTAATGGCAAATAAACCTGTTGCGGCACACCACCAAAGCGAGCGTTAAACTCGACCGCTTCATTGGTCATCTGCAAATTACCCACTGCGCTTGCAGCAATGTTCAATACGATCTGACCGTCTTTAACAAACTGCTGTGGCACTTCTGTACCAGGGACAAATGCATCCACAACCACATGAGGCGTTAAGTGGTTGTCCATCAACCACTCATAATACGCGCGCAACAAATATGGACGATTTGGCGTAATCGCTTTCATTACATGCCCATGCGCATTTCGCGCTCAACTTCAGTCAAAGACGCTTTGAAAGACTCACGCTCGAAAATACGAGTCATGTAAGCATTGATATCTTTAGAAGTACGAGCATCTAGATTGATACCTAGCTCAGGTAAACGCCAAAGTAATGGGCCTAAGTAACAGTCAGCTAGACCGAACTCTTCACTCATAAAGTAAGGCATTTCAGCAAACACAGGTGCTAAAGCAACCAGGCTTTCTGTCAGCTCTTTGCGTGCTTCTTCAACACGGTCACCTTTACGAATGCGGTCTACCAATACATACCAGTCAGTGTCTATGCGGTGCATCATTAGACGCGACTGGCCGCGAGAAACTGGGTACACAGGCATTAATGGCGGGTGCGGGAAGCGCTCGTCCAAGTACTCCATGATGATACGAGATTCGTACAATACCAACTCACGGTCAACCAGCGTTGGCACAGAGTTATATGGATTTACCTCGAGTAAGTCTTCAGGCATCTCACTTGGGTCAACTTGTAAAACATCAACAGTTACCCCTTTCTCAGCCAAAACAATGCGAACTTGGTGGCTATATAAATCATCGGCGCCTGAAAACAGGGTCATGATAGAGCGTTTGTTGGCAGCAACAGCCATTGATACCCTCCAGAATCTAATAAAAACAAAACAAACGAGGGGCAAAGCCCCCCGTTTACAATATGCGGATAATGTATTCTACCTGTTATTGATGGCTAGTGTACATCTTTCCAGTACTCTTTCTTCAATAAATATGCAATCACGAAGAAAACGAATAGGAAACAAAGTACCCAAAAGCCCATCGCTTCACGCTCTAACTTAACAGGGTCAGCTGAATAAACGAGGAAGCCAGTGATGTCACGCACAACCTGGTCGTACTCTTCAGCAGACATTGAACCGCCTTGAGGAGGGGTAATTTCCTTGATCGAAGTTACCTCTACACCATTTACGGTTTTGGTTTCAAATACCGCTGTACCTAGACCTTGAAGGTCTTGCATTACATGTGGCATACCAACCATCGGGAAGACCGTGTTGTTAACACCAAACGGGCGTGATGGATCGGCATAGAAGCCTTTAAGGTACGAGTACACCCAATCTTCACCACGAACGCGAGCAACTAGCGTTAGGTCTGGTGGCGTTGCACCAAACCATTTCGCAGCGTCAGCATCAGGGATAGCATTTTCCATTAGATCGCCAATTTTAGCGTCCGCTGGTAAATACTTAGCCTTCATGTCATCTACTGAAATACCTAAGTCATCAGCCACACGGCCGTAACGTTGATACTGAGTACTATGACAACCAGCACAGTATTGCTGAAAATAACCTAAACCACGCTCTAACGATGCGTTATCAGTTAAGTCAATCGGTTCAGCAGGGCTTTTTACATGTTCGTTGTTGCCGCCAGCCGCTATGGCAAACATAGGTAACAGGGCAACTAATGCGATTATTAACTTTTTCATTAGTGAGTCACCCTTGTTGGCACTGGTTTTGTTTTCTCGTTTTTACTGTAAACCCACAGTGCAACGAAGAACGCAAAATACGTGAAAGTGAAAATACGTGCAGCAATAGTTAGCGTAGGTGTAGCCGGAACAGCACCTAAATAACCAAGCACAAGGAATGAAACAGTAAACTGCGCGATGTTAATCTTATGAATTAGACCACGGTAGCGAATCGACTTAACGCGGCAGCGATCTAACCAAGGTAAGATGAACAGCACACCGATTGCAAGACCCATACCGACTACACCCAGTAGCTTGTGCGGGATCGCACGTAAGATGGCGTAGAAAGGCGTGAAGTACCAAACCGGCGCAATATGCTCAGGCGTCTTCATTGGGTTAGCTGCTTCAAAGTTTGGTTTCTCTAGGAAGTAACCACCACCTTCAGGCATAAAGAACAACACGTAGCAGAAGATGATTAAGAAACCAGCAACACCTAAGATGTCCTTAACTGTGTAGTAAGGGTGGAATGGAATGCCATCGACAGGCCAACCGTTCTCATCTTTGTTTTGCTTAATTTCAACACCGTCTGGGTTGTTAGAGCCCACTTCGTGAAGTGCAATTAAGTGTAAGAATACTAATACGACTAGTACCAATGGCAATGCGATTACGTGTAGTGCAAAGAAGCGGTTAAGCGTCGCTCCAGATACTACGTAGTCACCACGGATCCACAGAGTTAGATCATCACCAATAAATGGAATCGCACCAAACAATGAGATAATTACCTGTGCACCCCAGTATGACATCTGACCCCAAGGCAATAGGTAGCCCATGAAGGCTTCAGCCATTAACACTAGGAAGATAAGCATACCGAATAGCCATAGTAGCTCTCTTGGCTTCTGGTAAGAACCATAGATAAGACCACGGAACATATGCAGATAAATCACCACGAAAAAGGCTGAAGCCCCGGTGGAGTGCATATAACGCAGTAACCAACCGTATTCTACATCACGCATGATGTATTCGATTGAGGCAAAAGCACCTTCAGCTGTAGGTACATAGTTCATTGTTAGCCAAATACCTGTAAGTAGCTGGTTAACTAAAACGAGTAGCGCTAATGAGCCGAAGAAATACCAAAAGTTAAAGTTTTTTGGTGTGGCGTACTGACCAACATGCTTGTTGTAAGTCGCCGTCATAGGGATGCGAGCATCAACCCAATCAATAATGTTCTTAACCATTATGCTTCTCCCTTATCAACACCGATAAGCACGGTATTATCATCTAGGTACTGATGCGGAGGGATCACAAGGTTCAACGGTGCAGGAACACCCTGGAATACACGACCAGCCATATCAAACTTAGAACCGTGACATGGGCAGAAGAAACCTGCAGTTACGCCTTCAACTTGCTCACCAAACGAATCTGGCATGTAAGTAGGCGAACAACCAAGGTGAGTACAAATACCCACAGCAATGAAAAACTCAGGCTTGATAGAGCGAGCTTCATTCTGAGCATATTCAGGTTGCTGTTCTTCTTGTGAGGTAGGGTCTAACAGTTGACCGTCTAAGCTTTTTAGCTCATTCAGAACTGCTTCAGTACGACGTACAACCCAGACTGGCTTTCCGCGCCATTCAACGCGAATTAATTGTCCAGGTTCAACTTTACTAATATTTACTTCAACCGGGGCACCTGCGGCTTTGGCCTTGGCACTAGGATTCCACGACTTAATGAAAGGTACTGCAACTGCTGCAGCACCGGCACCACCTACCACGGCGGTTGCGGCTGTCAAGAATCTGCGACGTCCGGTATCGACTGGCGCATTGCTCATCCACTTATCTCCCAAAGGGTGTTGGAATTTTTATATTTCAATGCTTTTAACATTTAAAATCGATAACTGTTAAAAACATAGTTTGAGGCGATGCTCATTATAACGAAAAATTTGAGACAGATCATAGTTAAAAGATGTAACTAAGTGGAGGAATTAGCCAAATTTTCTATTTTGCGTCACAAATTCGCCACAACCGCAGCTAAACACGGCATATAACAGAGTTTAATGAATTAGATAACATTCAGATAAAGCAAGGTTTTTTATTATTACACTTGTCTCTAATGTATTTAGACATCTAATGATGATTAAAATTGAGTATTTGCAAACTAACTGCAAATCAAACATCACTATTTGGCCTCAAAGCTTAAATTTTATTCAAGACAAGTCACCATTGATGAGAGAGTCGACCTTACACACGAATTAACTGTGTAGCCAACCCAGTACTTTTAATCTCTCTTATGGCGTAAACCATATTGTTTCTAAAGAAGATGGCCTTGTGAAAGAGTCCTGCAAAGGAATCTAGCTTTAGCAGCCGAAACTATAATCTAGCTTGGTGAGCTAGTTATTAACGCTGCCTGTTCTGAAAAGACTAGAAATAGTAAGCAAAGCCTAATAGATGGCAACCACCTATTTAAGCAACTGATTTAAGGCTACAAACAAAAACGCCCAGCTAGGCTGGGCGTTTTTCAAGTTCATAATAGACTAATTAGCGCCTTTCATGTCCTTCATGTACTTAAAGAACTCACTATCTGGTTCCAACACCATAACGTCGCCGCTACCTTTAAAGCTCTCTTTATAAGCTTCAAGGCTACGTAGGAAGCCATAGAACTCAGCATCTTGATTGAATGCATCAGCGTAAATCTTAGCTGATTGCGCGTCACCTTCACCGCGAACAGTGAGAGCTTCACGTTCAGCTTCCGCAATCTTAACCGTCACCTGAGCGTCTATGGTCGCTCGGATAATTTCAGCCTGCTCCTGACCTTGCGCACGGTGCTCACGTGCTACAGCTTGACGCTCGGCACGCATACGCTGATAAATACTGCTACTGACATTTGAAGGTAAGTTGATTTGCTTAACACGTACGTCAACCACCTCAACACCGATGTTCTCAGCACTTTCAGATGCATTAGTTAGCGCATCAATTTGTAACTCATCACGCTTACCAGAAACAATCTCTTTAATGGTGCGACGACCAAACTCTGTACGCAAATCGTTATTGATTTTCGCAAGTAGTAAGCTTTCGGCGTTAGCTTTCACACCACCGTTAGTTGATAAGTAATATCTTTCGTAATCCTTAATGCGCCACTTAACATAAGAGTCAACCATCAAGTCTTTCTTTTCAGACGTAACGAAACGGTCAGCTGCGCCATCTAATGTTTGAATACGTGCGTCAAGGTAACGTGGCTTATCAATCACAGGGATTTTGAAGTGTAAGCCAGGTGCAAATACACGCGTGACTTCTTCACCATCAATGACATCTTTGGCAACTTTACCAAATCGAGACACGATTGCTCGCTCACCTTCATTGACCACCATCAAAGAAGAATAACCGACACCAAGTAAAGCAACTAAAATAATTAATCCAAATCTACCCATGATTAACCTCTCCCTTGACGAGCACGCTCTTCACGCGACATACGGCCAGATTGCGGCGTTGTCGAGTAAGACTGCGGCGCAGTGCTAGAACTAGAGTTAACATGGCGCGGCGGCTGCGACTGTTGCTCTGCTTGGTTACTAGATGAAGACTGCATCATCTTATCAAGTGGTAAATACATTAAGTTGCCGTTATTTTTTGCATCAATTAACACTTTATTAGTGTCAGACATGACTTCTTGCATCGCTTCTAAATAAAGACGCTTACGAGTGACCTCTGGAGCCTGTTGATATTCAGGTAGTAGCTTAGAGAATCGTGCGACCTCACCTTCGGCTTCTAGGATAACGCGCTGTTTGTATGCACTTGCTTGTTGCGCCATACGCTCAACGACACCGCGAGACTTAGGTTCAACTTCACGTGCATATGCTTCAGCTTCACGAATAAAGCGTTGTTCATCCTCTTGCGCAGCAATAGCATCATCAAACGCATCTTTAACTTCTTCCGGTGGACGTGCAGGTAGGAAGTTCACATCTTGAATCGTAAGACCTAACTTATATGGCCCAAGGATACGCTCTAACTCACTCCAAGTATCACGACGAATCGCATCACGACCTGTAGTCAGAATGTCATCCATACGATTGTGACCGATCACGTAGCGCAGAGCACTATCAGTTGCTTCTCGCAAACTGGCATTTGCGTCAACCGCACTGAACAAGTACTCGTATGGATCAGCGACGCTGTACTGAACAACCAGCTCAACTTTCACGACATTTTCATCTGACGTTAACATGCTGCCGCTTGCAGGAATGGTACGGAAGGTTTGCACGTCAACTGGATAAACTTCATCGATAAACGTTGCTTTCCAGTGCAGACCTGGCCCAACTTGACCAATGTACTCACCAAAGCGCAGGTGAACACCTTTCTCTGCTTCTTTGATAGTGTAAAGGCCAGACAAGCCCCACACGAACAAAGCAATAATGGCAATAACAAGAAGACTCGCGCCATTGAAAGGTAAACCCGATGAAGAGTTACCACCTTTGCCACCAAAGCGTTTTGAAAACTTACGAAATACTTCGTCTAAATCTGGTGGCCCTTGATCGTTGCCACCTTTGTTTCCCCAAGGGTCTTTATCACCCTTATTTCCGGGCTCATTCCAAGCCATTTAGCACTCCAATTGGATGAAAAAAGAGTTTAACCATTAACAGCTGTTTCTGACGGGTCAAAAACAAATGTCGCTAATTCGCCTTCACTCTGCTTAACCAGTCGACGCCAATCGCCGTCTTCTACTCTCACAGTTACGATACAATTACCTAGCTCGTCATACTCTTGTGTTTGTATGGCGTCTAGTCGGTAAAATTGGCCAAGATAATGTCCTGCATTTGCAGGGATTTTTACACTAAACTCATGAATAACTTTGCCGATTAAATCGGTGATTGCTTGTAATAGCAAATCAAAGCCTTGGCGCTTTTGCGCAGAAACCCAAACTCGCTCAGGTTTACCTTCGTCGTCATAATCAACTCTCGGCTCAAAATCTTCGAGTAAATCGATTTTATTACAAACGACTAGCTGGGTAATCTCACCTGCGCCAATTTCACTCAGTACATCTTGCACCTGGTCGAAATTATCCGCCATATTGTCATCTGCGCAATCAACGATATGCAGCAGAATTTCAGCTTGTTGGGTCTCTTGCAACGTTGCTTTAAACGCGGCAACTAAGTCATGAGGTAAATGACGAATGAATCCAACTGTGTCAGCAAGAATCACCTCACCGTCAGGCAAGGCTAACTTTCGCAAGGTTGGATCTAACGTCGCAAAAAGCTGATCAGCAGCGTAGACTTCAGACGTCGTCAATGCGTTAAATAGCGTGGATTTCCCCGCGTTGGTATAACCTACTAACGATACTGTTGCTAGCTCACTGCGCTTACGTGAGCGGCGACTCTGCTCACGCTGCTTATCAACTTTTTCAAGGCGGCGATTAATATTCTTGATGCGCCCACGCAATAATCGTCTATCGGTTTCGAGCTGGGTTTCCCCCGGGCCGCGCATACCGATACCACCTTTTTGGCGCTCAAGGTGAGTCCAACCTCTAATCAAGCGAGTCGACATGTGGCGCAATTGCGCTAGCTCCACCTGCAACTTACCTTCATGGGTTCGGGCTCGTTGAGCAAAAATATCTAAAATAAGGGTTGTTCTATCTAAGACTCGGCATTGGCAAATTGCTTCAAGATTACGTTCTTGAGCGGGGCTCAATGCGTGGTTAAAGATAACAACATTTGCTTCCGTTGCAGCGACCATGGCCGCTAGCTCTTCCGTCTTACCTGTGCCTATAAAAAACTTGCGGTCAGGAACACGTCTACTGCCAGTCACAACACCCACTGAGCGAGCACCGGCAGATTCAACTAATAACTGTAATTCAACTATGTCTTCGCGACGTTCTTCGTCGGAAAAGTCGATATGAACAAGTACAGCTGTTTCACCCGCTTCATAACGATCAAACAAAAAGCGTTTTCCTTATTTTACTTACTCAGCACTACCTGCATCATCGCCTGGTGCACCAGCACCTTGATGGTTAGATACATTGAATGGGCGTGCAGGCACGACTGTAGAGATAGCGTGCTTGTAAACCATTTGGCTTACAGTGTTTTTCAAAAGAATGACGAATTGGTCAAATGACTCAACTTGCCCTTGTAACTTGATACCATTAACTAGGTAGATTGAAACTGGTACACGTTCGCGACGCAAAGCGTTCAAAAATGGGTCTTGTAAAGATTGCCCCTTAGCCATTTTTAATTTCCTTTTTATAAAATTATCAATTTATGTTTTATTGTTTAGTTTTAGTATTATACAGCGCACACTATTATGCTAGTGGCATTGACGCATAAGTGTAACTAAATTCCCTTCAGCACCGCTTTCTAACCAATGCAAGTCAGGCCAACCTCTTAGCCATGTTAATTGACGTTTAGCTAATTGCCTAGTTGCAGCGGTTCCTTTTTCGACCATAGTCTTATAGTCGAATTCCCCATCAAGATACTGCCAACACTGGCGGTAACCCACGCAGCGCATTGACGGCATATCTATGTGTAAATCGCCCCGCGCTTTTAACGACTCGACCTCAGCAACAAATCCTTGTTCGAGCATAATGTTAAAACGCTTAGCGATTAATTCATGTAACACTTTTCTATCCGTTGGTGCAATAGCGAATTGCACTACGTCATAAGGTAATGCTGGTGCTTTAGTCTGCGATAACTCGGTTAACGTTTTCCCAGTAATACGATACACCTCTAACGCGCGTGATAAGCGCTGGGGATCATTTGGATGAATTCGCTCACCCGCAACTGGGTCGATATCGCATAACTCTTGATGTAAAGCTTGCCAGCCAATTGACTCAGCTTGCTTGGTAATCTCCGCGCGAATGGCTTCATCAGCGCTTGGCAGCGGAGATAACCCCTCAAGCAAGGTTTTAAAGTACATCATCGTACCACCAACAAGCAGTGGCGTTTTACCCTTCGCTAAGATGCGCTCAATTTCGGCAATAGCATCTTGGCGAAAATCTGCAGCAGAATAGCTTTCTGCTGGGTCTAAAATATCAATCAATGCATGTGGAGCCTGGGCTATTTCGTCTGCGGTGGGCTTAGCCGAGCCGATATCCATACCTTTGTAAATCAACGCTGAGTCAACTGAGATAATCTCACAGTTATGATGTTTGGCTAGTTCAATTGCGAGTGCAGTTTTCCCCGACGCAGTTGGGCCCATAAGAAAAATGACTTTAGGTTGCGGCTTAGTTGTCACTCGTTTGCTCTTTTAACCATTGCTGCCAAGGCATGACCTTAGCTTGTTGCCAAATAACTTGCTGTTGCTGCTCAGAAAGCTCACATAAAGCTTGCCATTGAGACTGTGGGTTGATGTTAGGCACTTGCATATGCTCAACAATCCACTGACTTAACGCCTCATCTGTTGGTGTTTCGACCATAAACCACTGCAACAGTTCAGGAATGATGTTTGCTAAATGTGCTTCCCTTAGATATTGGGGCACTTTTTTGATAATCAACTGCTGATAGCGAATTGTAACCTCAATTGCCATTTTTCTCAGTAGATTATCTTGATCAGCAATCACCTTTAACCAATCGCTATCTGCGGCTACTGAAGTTGGCATCAATAAAGGTTGGCTCACCAACCCTGTTGGTAGCTTTTCAAGTAACTCGTTTTTTGCCAGCGCCTTAGACACCAAGGTGATATCCAGCAGCAACAATTGCTGCCCGACCACTTTCACCCAGTAACGTTCATCGAGTAAATCAGGCATAGGTTGTAAACCTGTATCTATGCCCGCATCGGTTACCACTTCAGGCGTAGATAGTAACTTGGCGTAGCTCTCTACTGCCCTAGGGTTGATATCCTCATTTTGCCCTCGGTAAGGCGATTGGCTGTAGCTAGATTTATCATGTCGCCCAGGATGCCTAGGTTGCCCGCTAACACTGCTGTCTGCATAGTCACTGTTATCAGCATAGCTTGATTGTCTTAAACCAGCCTGAGTCTGCGTATAGCTCTGAGCTGCACCATCCTTGCTCGGAATATGCATTCTGCCGTATTGGCTTTGGCTATTGAAATAACCTGTTTCATGGCTATGTTGGCCGCTATCATTCTGTGGCGACCCGGTTGCTCCACTATGAGTTGCTGCGCTGCTTGGCACAGCTGACACTTGCTCCATGGTGCTTTGCCCAAGCGTTAATCCTGGTACGGATTGACTATCCAGCTTTCTGCTTGAAGGTTGCTGAGTGACAGGCTCCATCGGCATTTGTCCAAGTACAGATTGCAGTGCTTGCAATATGTAATCATGAACATAGCGAGCTTGATGAAAACGTACTTCATGTTTAGCAGGATGAACGTTTACATCGACCTGATGAGGATCAAGATCCAACTTTAAAATGAACGCGGGGGCAACCTGATAACCGTGTTCAGCAAACGCCTGTTTTACAGCATGATTAACTAAACGGTCTCTCACAAGACGCCCATTTACATAGAAGTAATGGGTATCAACTTGCACAGGATCTTGAGGCGACTGAATAAATCCCGACAACTTCAAACCTTCATGCTCACAACTGACTTCTAGCGCCAATTCAGCAAAACTCTTGCCGCTAACCTGCGCAATACGTTGTTGTAACTGGATGTCGGTATTAGCAGGCTTATATTGACGAACACGCTTGCCGTTGTGGGTCAAAACAAAATGAATATCGGTACGCGCCATCGCAATGCGCTTTAGCCACTCATCAATATGAGTAAACTCTGTCTTGTCGCTTTTTAAAAAGCGGCGTCTAGCAGGTGTATTAAAAAATAAATCGGCAACTTCAATCGTAGAGCCTTGTGGATGCGCGGCTGGTACAACTTTTACCGCCATTTGCGAGCCCTCAGCAAAGGCTTGCCAAGCTTCAGTTTGCTCAGCGGTGCGCGAGGTCAAGGTGAGACGAGACACAGAGCTCACACTCGCTAACGCCTCACCGCGAAAACCAAAACTCAAAATAGCTTCAAGATCATCAAGGGTATGTACTTTTGACGTTGCGTGACGAGAAAGTGCGAGATTAAGCTCTTCTTTGGCAATACCGCAGCCATTGTCGCGAATGCGAATTAGCTTACTGCCGCCTTTTTCAATATCAATGTCGACTCTAGTCGCACCAGCATCAAGGCTGTTTTCTACCAGTTCCTTTACGACAGATGCAGGTCGCTCAACCACCTCTCCTGCGGCAATCTGGTTAGCAAGTTGAGGTGGAAGTAATTCAATTGCCATGGTTTACGCTCTTGGGATAACCAGTTTTTGGCCAATACGCAGCATATCTGACTTGAGGTTATTGGCTTTTTTAATACTACTCACACTCACTTGATAACGCTGGGCGATGACAGATAGCGATTCACCACGCTTTACACTGTGTTTGATACTGGTTCGTTTTGCCAACAAAGTACCTGCTGGCGGATGGTTTTGGAAGTATCTCAGCACACCTTTATGAATCGCCTTTGCAACCTTTTCTTGGTGTTTGCCATTGGATAATTTGCGCTCTTCACCAGGGTTAGAAATAAACCCTGTTTCAACCAAAATTGACGGAATATCTGGCGACTTAAGTACCGCAAACGAAGCCGACTCGGGCCTTTTCTTGTGCAAGTGAGTGATTTTATCCAGGTCATGTAATACATCGCCAGCAATCGAGTGACTAATTGCCATCGAGCTGTTCATCGACATATCCAGTAAGGTCATCGCGAGGTACTGCTCCGAGTCAGTATTTTGGATGATCTCACCAGCACCACCAAGTAGCTCAGAGTGTTTTTCAGTTTGCTCTAACCAACGACCAATCTCACTGTTTGCCCGGCGCATAGACAGCACCCACACAGACGCGCCACTTGGTTGCGGCGTGGTAAATGCGTCCGCATGAATGGAGATCAATAAATCAGCTTTACTGGTACGGGCAAGCTCAGAGCGCTTATTCAAGTTAACAAAATAGTCACCTGTTCGCGTCATGACCGCCTGCATACCCGCAGTGCTATTAATCATTCGCTCAAGACGTTTTGAAATATCCAGCACAACTGTTTTTTCATAAACGCCAGATGGACCAATAGAGCCTGGGTCTTCGCCGCCATGGCCTGCATCAATGGCAATAATGACATCACGCTCTGAATCGTTAGCGGATTTTCTTACGGTCTTAGATTGAGAAGGTGCACTCGATGAGTCTTTTAAATCAACAACTAAGCGGTTGCCGTAAGGCGCTGTTGGCGGCAAGGTAAATAGGTTTGATTGCACAGGCTTATGCAAATCAAGTACGAGGCGAAGCGTACCTTTTTTAGGCGGTTTACTTAAGCGTACTCGCTTAATAAGCTTACTGTTGTTGGCAAGCTTAGCCAGATCGACTTTTGTGCCAGTATCCTTAATATCTACAACGAGTCTATAAGGTTCGGTCAGCGGAAAGTGACTATAATTAGGCGCATCTTTAAGGTCGAAAACCACACGCGTATTATCGGGTGCAGCCCAAATTCGCACACTGTCGAGCTTATTGGCACTGTTTGCCGCGCTTGAAAGCAGCAGCACACAGCAGGAAACCAGGTAAATAAACAGCCGATAAATCTTCATTATTATTTTAATTTGCTTACCAATTTTTGCCCGAGCTCGGTTGTAGCCTCGATACTAATTTGCCTTTGTTCACCTTTATAACTGATATAAATTTGTAAGTCAGCCTCTGCGATTAACCCACAACCATTTTCTGGCCACTCAACCAAACAGATACTGTTTGGCGTGAAGTAGTCACGGATCCCCATAAACTCAAGCTCTTCAGGATCGGCTACGCGGTACAAGTCAAAGTGAAAGACATCGATACCCTTAATTTCATAGGACTCTACCAGGGCATAAGTTGGACTTTTGACCGCACCTTGATGACCTAAGTGCTGAATAACCCCGCGGCTAAAGGTCGTCTTACCTGCACCAAGGTCACCATTAAGGTAAACCGTAAGTGGCGGCGTCATTGCACCAGCCATCTGTTTACCTAAAGCCACAGTTGCTGCTTCGTCTTCTAACAAGGTCACAAATTGAGTCATAGATACCGCTTACTAATGCTGATGATTATTAAATAAATTCGAACCGCAGAATATACCAGAAACTCTAGTCATGCTGACATAGCTAGCGTGTAAAAAACTCACAAAAAAGCCAGCATTAGGCGCTGGCTTTGTTCTTAAAACGTCTTGAGGCTAATGATTAAATGTCATCCATGCGAATAGTGCTATGCACTAGGCGCTTTTGCTGCGTTTTAGCGACGCGCACAATATCAAGCAATGCGCTTTTCACTTCATCTGTCGCACTGCTGTTAGCAGTTTTTTCAACCAGCTCAATCAATCGATTTTCTAAGTCCAAATGTAACTCAAGCACTTGATCTTCAGTCATGTTGGCCGGCAGCGATGTTGTCACGCAACGTTTTACAAAATCTTCGAACACTATGTCTTTATACCAAGTGTCTAGAATTCGGCTCGGTGCATCTTCAATATAACTGATTAAGGTGTCATGAATATGCTGCTCGTGTTGCTGAAAGTACTCAAGCATCAGCTTCACTCGTGACGAGTCGGCGTTTCGATGCAATCGACCGTATAGCTTACCCATACTAAGGCGGCAATTTGCTACGTATTCTAAAAGTTCACTTAATTGCTGGATGCGCATAATTCACTCCAAGGCTCAATTATAAATAGGCGTTAGCTAATTATTGTCGAAATTCAGTGAAGTTTATTTGAACAACATCAAACTTTTAAGTGAAAGACTATGGCAGTCACGCTAAGGAGATATGAAGCGAAAAAAGGATACATAAATACAGCTCAAAACCAATACTGCTTTTACTAGAGAGATATGCGAGATAAAGCTCACGTGAAGAAAAGTTGGAACGACCTATGCTTTCGTGAAGAGAGATTCGAACCGATTACCTACATGCCTGATGTCCGGCGTAGTGAAGTTTCTGGGGGGGGAATTTGGAGCGACATATCGGGTTCGAACCGATGACCTAAACCTTGGCAAGGTTTCGCTCTACCAACTGAGCTAATGTCGCTTATCTTTGCTTCTATTATTCACTTGGGCAAGGTTTCGATTTTCCACCTCAAGACCAACTGAGCTAATGTCGCATAATCTGAGCTTCAATGTTTAGACTCTATTGAAAAGAGTTTGGAGCGACATATCGGGTTCGAACCGATGACCTAAACCTTGGCAAGGTTTCGCTCTACCAACTGAGCTAATGTCGCGTTTTTTTGCTTCAATTATTCACTTGGGCAAGGTTTCGATTTTCCACCTCAAGACCAACTGAGCTAATGTCGCGTTTTTTTGCTTCAATTATTCACTTGGGCAAGGTTTCGATTTTCCACCTCAAGACCAACTGAGCTAATGTCGCGTTTTTTTGCTTCAATTATTCACTTGGGCAAGGTTTCGATTTTCCACCTCAAGACCAACTGAGTCAATGTCACATTTCAAATTGTGCCAAATTCAAGGAGAATTTGGAGCGACATATCGGGTTCGAACCGATGACCTAAACCTTGGCAAGGTTTCGCTCTACCAACTGAGCTAATGTCGCGTTTTTTTGCTTCAATTATTCACTTGGGCAAGGTTTCGATTTTCCACCTCAAGACCAACTGAGTTAATGTCGCATTTCAAATTGTGCCAAATTCAAGGAGAATTTGGAGCGACATATCGGGTTCGAACCGATGACCTAAACCTTGGCAAGGTTTCGCTCTACCAACTGAGCTAATGTCGCATATCAATGTTTATACTCTACTGAAAAGAGTTTCAAATCTAAGAAGATTTGGAGCGACATATCGGGTTCGAACCGATGACCTAAACCTTGGCAAGGTTTCGCTCTACCAACTGAGCTAATGTCGCTTATCTTTGCTTCTATTATTCACTTGGGCAAGGTTTAGATTATCCACCTCAAGACCAACTGAGCTAATGTCGCATTCCATTCATCTTTTTATAGGTACTGCGCAAGTGCATTCCCAAAAGACGAGGCCGAATTATATGTAATATTCAGCCTACTGCAAGTCCTTTTTTTCAATTTCAGCGCGATTGATTAAATATTAAATACTTTCTCGCGATAAAACTGTAATTCAGCAATGGACTCTTTGATGTCTTCGAGAGCTTGGTGGGTATTTTTCTTGCTAAAACCATTCATGGTTTCAGGCTGCCAGCGACGAACTAGCTCTTTAATGGTGCTGACGTCGATGTTGCGGTAGTGGAAGTAGTCTTCTAGCTCTGGCATGTATTTGTTTAAAAAACGGCGATCTTGGCCAATGCTGTTACCACACATAGGTGATTTACCTTGTGGGACATAATCTTGTAGGAATGCGATGGTTTGGCGAATGGCCTCTTGCTCAGTCACATCACTGACTTTAACTCGGTCAATCAAGCCAGATTCACCATGATGCTTTTGATTCCAGTCATCCATTGCATCTAACACTTCATCGGACTGATGAATCGCTAGTACAGGCCCTTGAGCGATAATATTCAAATCTTGATCTGTCACTAAGGTGGCAATTTCAATAATACGGTCAACTGCAGGCTCCAAACCTGTCATTTCTAAATCGACCCAAATCAAGTTGTTCGCATTCGCAGCCATTAATATGCCTTATATTCGTCTGTTGCCCTAAATTCAGGCTTTTTTATTAAAGAGGGTGTATCATACTGTGTTTTTGAAACACAAAAAAACACCTTATATTAATGAAGATACGTCTGTGAGTAAAAAGAAACCACTAAGCAAAGGCCAATTAAGACGCATGCGCGATAACCAAAGTAAACGTTTATCGCGAAAAGCAGCCAAAGCCGACACCCCTGAACTTCAAGATAACCTGCTAGGTCCTGAGCAGTCTGGCACCGTTATATCACGCTTTGGGCAACACGCCGATATTGAAACGCCAGACGGTATTACCACACGTTGCAACATTCGTCGCAACATTAACAGTTTAGTCACTGGTGACAAAGTTGTCGTGCGACTAGCAACAGAAGTGCAATCAGGCTCGGGTATTGGCGGCGTAATCGAGGCTGTACATCCACGTACATCTTCATTAACCAGACCCGATCTTTATGACGGTGTAAAAATCATTGCAGCGAATATCGACCAGATTTTGATTGTCTCTTCGGTGCTACCAAGCTTTACCACACAAATTATCGATCGCTATTTAGTGGCTTGTGAAGATACCGATATCGCGCCAGTCATCGTACTCAATAAAATAGATTTACTTGACGATGACAACCGCACAGAGGTCGACCAAGCACTCGATAGATATCGCGCCATTGGCTATCAAGTTTATCAAGTCAGTAGCCATACAGGTGAAGGCATCGAAGAGTTAAAAGCGCTCCTTAGCGATAAAGTCAGCATTTTCGCGGGGCAATCAGGTGTTGGAAAGTCTTCGCTTATAAACGCTCTGATGCCAGATGCCGAATTGCTAGTAGGTGATGTGTCAGACAACTCAGGCCTTGGCCAACACACCACCACAACGGCGAAATTGTTGCACTTTAAAAGCGGCGGCGACTTAATCGACTCGCCAGGCGTACGTGAATTTGCCCTATGGCACTTGCCTGCTGAGCGTGTCGGCTGGTGCTTTATAGAATTTCGCGAGTTTCTTGGCACTTGCAAGTTCAGAGACTGCAAACACGGTGACGACCCTGGGTGCGCCATTCAAGCAGCGTTAAAAGACGGCCATATCACCCAGGACCGTTTTAACAATTATCAACGTATTATCGCCAGTCTCGACGAGCAGCGTCACGCCCGACACTTTCGTACACTAGACGATTAGATTTATACAAATTTACAACTGACAGGATGTATATTACGCCGACTTAGGTATGATATACGCAAAATTTAACCAACTCGTCGAATAATAGGAACAGACATTGGACTCATTAAAAATTGCTTTGCAATACATTATGCCTAAACATTTTCTATCGCGTTTAGTCGGTAAGTTTGCAGCCGCAGAGCTAGGCTCAATTACCACTGCGGGTATTAAGTGGTTTATCAAGCAATATAAAATCGACATGTCTGAAGCCGCTCAAAGTGAGCCGCAAGCATACAAAACTTTTAATGACTTCTTCACTCGTGCACTTAAGCCTGGCTTGCGCCCAATTGCTGAGGACGCAAAAATCATGGCTCACCCAGTTGATGGTGCAGTCAGTCAGTTAGGTCCAATTGAAGATGGCAATATCTTCCAAGCTAAGGGTCACTCTTATACCTCACTTGCGCTATTAGGCGGTGATGAACAAGATGCTAAGCGATTTGAAGACGGTGATTTTGCCACTATTTATCTTGCGCCTAAAGATTACCACCGTATTCATATGCCAATTACTGGCACTCTGTCGAAAATGACTTATGTCCCTGGAGATCTATTCTCAGTAAATCCGTTAACCGCGCAAAACGTCCCAGGACTCTTTGCCCGTAACGAGCGCGTCGTTGCTATTTTTGAAACCGAAATTGGTCCAATGGCAATGGTGCTGGTTGGCGCTACGATTGTTGCTAGCATCGAAACTATTTGGGCAGGCACAGTAACTCCACCAGGTGGCAAGCAAGTGTTTAGTTGGGACTACCCTACAAGCGGCGCTGATGCACTTACACTTGAAAAAGGCGCCGAAATGGGCCGCTTTAAACTAGGTAGCACTGTTGTCATGCTTTGGGGCAAAGATGCCATTGATGAGTTTGTTGATGGCGTTGAGCCAGGTGAGACAACTCGCATGGGTCAACCGTTTGCAGAGCTGAACTAATTTACAAAACTAAGCAGTAAAGCTTATGCCTCATTCTCGCCAATATGGCGGCTTAATTGAACTTCATATCGCTGTTCTCATGTTCGGGGAACAGCGCTATTTTCCAAAATCGTTCCATTATCTGCGGTCGATATAACCTTATTTCGCTGCGTAGTCGCGGCATTTGCACTCGCGGTACTAGTCAAGCTTTCTAAGCAGTCATTAAAACTTAACAGCCGCAAAGACTATGTTGTCGCGATCGTCTTAAGCGCGCTGGTTTGCAGCCACTGGGTGACTTACTTTGCCGCTATGCAGCTATCAACTGTCGCCATCGGCATGATCGCTTTTTACACCTACCCTGTCATGACAGTGTTAGCCGAACCCTTTTTTACCAAGCAAAAACTGCAAGTTGTAGATGTGATTTCTAGCATTGCTGTTTTAATTGGTGTCAGCTTGCTAATCCCAGAAGCAAGCCTAGACAATGATGTTACCTTAGGTGTATTGGTTGGCGTGTTATCGGCAGCCTTATTTACCGCGCGCAATATCATGCATAAGCAGTATTTTTCCGAATACGGCGGCCCTAAGGCTATGTTTTACCAAACCTTAATTGCGGCCTGCTTGCTACTACCGTGGCAACAAGTAAGCTTTGATGAAGTGGGTAACACTACTTGGATCATGTTGCTAGTGTTAGGGGTATTTTTCACCGCAGCGCCCCATGCATTGTTCGCTCAAGCGCTAAGACAACTGCAGGCTAAAACGGTCAGTTTAGTGTCTTGTTTACAACCCTGTTACGGTGCACTCTTTGCTTTTATCATTTTGGGCGAAGATGTATCACTCAACACCTTTATCGGTGGCAGTATCATTGTTGCTACAGCCGTGTTTGAAACCTTGCAACATAAGCAAAAAAATAAGGCAAAATCATAGATTTTTGGCTACCATAAGCCCATGATGACTTGGGCTTTTTACTATGCCACTACTTACTCGTATTATTTGCGTTTGCATCCTATTTTTTTCTCTCGTTTTTGAGTTAAATGCCAACACGCCGTTGCCACTTAACAACCGCCTCGGTTTGCCCGCAACATCGCCAGCTCAAGAAGATAATATCCAAACTAAAATTGCTCTTATCCAGCAGGAAATCCAACGTGAGCTTGATGAGCAACAAGCATACAAGGCAATTATTAGCGACGCAGAGCAAGCCCAAACCCGGCTAGCGCAACAAATCGCCGCAAGTAAACAAAAGCTGAAAATTGCCGCCAATGTCGACCTTGAGCAACAATCGTCAATGGCATATGCCTTGTTATCAGAGCTTAAACAAAGCGAGCTTGATGTCAGCAAGCGCTACCAAAGGCTGCAGCAAGAGCGCAAACAGCTTCCTGAATTAGTAGCAGAAGCTCAAAACTCCCTATCACAACACCTACGAGCGCCTCAGGCGCCTAATGACACACCACTGGGTGAAAAGTACCAACTACAGGCTAATTTACTCACTCAGCACCTAGATACACTGCAAGCGCAGCTTAAAGCCAACCCAGTTCAGATTAAGCTAAACCAACTGAATCAGCAGTTGCTTCGAGCTTCGCTTAAGCAGCAAGAGGCCTTGATTGAAGAGTTAAATCAGGCGATCAGCATTAAGCGTCAAACCGAAACCGACTTAGCCATTGCCAGTAATTTAGGGCGCTCTTACTATCAAGATGCGGTATCTCAAGCACTAAATAGCACCAATCAAGATTATGCTCTGCAGCTTAAGCAATTAGCCAAAGATATTAATAGTGCGATATCTGAACAAGAACTCATAGAGAAGCGTTATCAGTCACAATCATTGCAATTAAGTAATGTAAAAGAGCAAGTCACCTGGGTAAAAACCAATGCAGCATTTGGCGAACGCTTCTTAGCAATTTTGCAATCACTGCCTAAGCCACCCAATCTAGCGCAGCTACAAAATCACATGGCCGACGCAAGGCTGCAACGTTATCAGTTTGAACAAGCTCAAATCACTTTAGAAAATCGATTACTAGAGCAGTCAAAATACGGCGATGAGCAATGGCAATTGTTACAAGCGCAGCAATCACTGCTTGGACAACTAAACAAGGCCAACGAGCAATATCTTAATGAGTTAGCCAAACTACGTGTTGCCTATGAGCAACTTAACCAGGTACATAACACCTTAAAAACCACGCTCAATGAGCACCTATTTTGGGTACCGAATGCTCCAAGTGTTGGCACAATTTGGCTCACAAATGTTGTTAAGAGTATTGAATGGCTAACGCAAGCAGAACAATGGCAACAGCTTAAGCAAGCCTGGCAGCAGCATAATTACCTGTGGGCATCTTGGGTGATACTACTGATTTTGAGCCTAATGGCACAAGACATGCTCACACCTAAGTTTAATCGCCTCAACTTAAGGTACACAGGCTATGTAGGCAACGTGTCGCAAGACAAATTCAAATACACCATTAAAACCTTAGTGGCGACCTTTGCCTATGCTGCAATTAAGCCGCTACCTGTATTAATTGCTGGCGCCATTCTTTACAGCTCGAAACATAACTTTGTCTACGCTCTGGGTTTTGGCCTACTCGCGATTGGTATTAACTACTTTATATTTCGATTTATCTACCTGCTATCGGCTGAAAATGGTGTGCTGATAAAACACTTCAGACGACCAAGTGAAGCAATATTAGCAATGCAACGTAAGGTGCTGCATTTCGCCCTGTTAACCACGCCCTTGATGGGACTCGTTGGCTTCACCGAAATGCTAGACACCTCATTTGTGCGCACTAGCCTTGGCCGCGGCGCATTTATTGTTCTATGCGTCATCTTATTTGACTTCTATAAGAGCGTGTTCTTGTTTGCAGGCTCCAACCTTGAAAATCACCCACGCAAGCAAAACATGCGCTTACTACAAAAGCTGTTGTGGCTATTTATTATCAGCGTGCCTGTGGTGAGTGGATTCTTGGCAGCGATTGGCTACTACTTCACCTCCGTGCAATTACTCATACAATTACAAGTTTCTATTGTGCTGGGTTTAAGCTTTTTGTTGTTATACCAACTAATCAAACGTTGGATGCTCATCGAACAACGCTTAATTGCATTTGACCGTGCGAAAGCTAAGCGCGCTGAACAGCTTGCTCAGCGTGAACGAGGTGAAGACAATAACGAACCGATTGAAAACTATGAAGAACCGGTAATAGACCTCGATACTATTGCTAGTCAATCGATTCGCCTGGTGCGTTCACTATTAACACTGGCGTTTATTGCTTGTCTTATCGCCCTACTATCACACACTCATACCGCGCTGTTATCGTTCTTAGATGGCATTACATTGTGGAGTACCAGCTCTAGTGTCAACGGCATCGAACAGCAAGTGCCAATCACCTTAAAATCTTTACTAGTTGGTATGGTGTTGGCTGGTTTTTCATTGATGATAGCCAAGAACCTGCCCGGCCTGCTTGAGTTAACCATTTTGCAGCGTCTAGACCTGTCACCAGGTACGGGCTTTGCTATAACGACTGTCAGTAGCTATATCGTTATCTTTTTAGGCTTGATCATTGGCTTTTCTAGCCTTGGGCTTGAATGGTCAAAATTGCAATGGTTGATTGCAGCACTGTCTGTTGGTTTGGGTTTTGGATTGCAGGAAATCTTTGCCAACTTCATCTCGGGCTTGATTATCTTATTTGAGAAACCGATTCGTATTGGTGATACCGTCACCATTAGAAACCTCACAGGTACAGTGACCAAAATTGAAATTCGTGCCACCACCATTGTCGACTGGGATCGTAAAGAAATCATTGTGCCAAACAAGGCGTTTATCACTGAGCAGTTAGTAAACTGGTCGCTGTCAGATCCAATAACCCGTGTGATTATTAAAGTGGCAGTGGCTAGAGATGCAGACCCAACTAAAGTTGAGATGCTGCTGCATCAAGCCGTACGCGAATGTGAGCTTTCACTCACCATACCTGAACCAGAAGTTTGGTTTGCAGGTTTTGGTCAGCATACCCAAGATTATGAAGTGCGCTCTTACGCTAAAGACATGGATGCACGTTGGCCGCTACGGCACAGCCTTCACAAGCAGATAAGCAAAAAACTGAAGGAGAACCAAGTTGAGTTGGCTTACCCACAAATGGAAATTCATTTGAGTAATAATCAAGGGCGCGAAGCATCAAGCCTAATTAAAGTTTAGAAGGAATTATCATGTTGGTTTTTGCTCACCGCGGCGCTAGCGGCTACCAAGCGGAAAACACGCTTGCAGCAATGCAAATGGCATTAGACCTCAGTGTGACTGCCATCGAAATTGACGTGCATAACGTCGAAGGTGAGCTATATGTGTTCCACGACCGTAGACTAGAAAATAAATCTGACGGCTTTGGCCCAATCCATTTAGCAACCAAAGCTGAGCTTGCTCAGTTACATATTCTTGGCGAGCCAATCCCTACCCTGTGGCAAGTGCTAGAATTAATTAATGGTCGCTGTATGGTTAATATTGAGCTCAAAGGCTGTTTCTCTATTGCGCCGTTCATGGACTTGTACCCCCGCATATTCGATGAGTTAAATTTTACCTACCGGCAAGTCCTAGTGTCATCGTTTAACCACCACTATTTGGCAACACTCAAAAGTGAATATGGACAAGCGTATGTTGCACCGTTAGTTGATGGTGTGCCGCTTAATCTTGCTCAAGCTGCCAGTGACTTAAATGCCTACTCAATCAATCTTTCTATCAATTTTGTCAACCAAGCAATGATTGAAGATGCCCACCAACGCGGCGTAAAAGTATTTGTGTACACGGTAGATGAAGCCGATGACATTCGCGCCCTGCATCATTTTGGCGTCGATGGCATTTTCAGTAATTACCCTGATAAGGCCCAAGCTGTAGTTGACTCATTAGTTATGCAGACTGACGATGGGCAAGCATCGCATTTTCATCATCACGAAGACCAATTACCCCACTGGTTCGAGTAACACGCGTTAGCTGAAATCGCCACCGATAGTTGTAAATCTAGCGAATTGTACTTTTTTGCCTTATTTAGCAACAAAAGGTCAGTATAATCCTTATGATTTCTTATACTTATGTTATGTACTGACTAAAAGTGGCTGGCCTATGAGCAACAAATTACTATTACTGACTCGCGAGAATGAGCAATATCGTCAGCTTATAGAAAGTTGTAACTTACCCGAGCTCACTATTTTAGGTGACTCGCCTAACAGCATATTGGAAGCCAATATTTGGTTTGCTGAACCAGCACTCGCCCTGCCACTGTTAGGACATGCCAATGAGCTAAGATGGATGCAGTCGACATTTGCGGGTGTCGATAAACTCATGGGCAAACGCCAGCGCAAAGACTATCAACTCACCAATGTAAAAGGTATATTCGGCCCACTCATGAGTGAGTATGTGTTTGGTTACTTACTTGCTCACCAGCGTCAACACGACTTATACCAGCTACAACAGCAGCAAAAACTGTGGCTGCCTACAAGCTTTAAGTCACTGCAAGGGCAAAATCTGCTGCTGTTGGGTACAGGCTCAATTGCCAAGCATATCGCCGTTACCGCCAAACACTTTGGTATGACAGTCACAGGCATAAACCGCCAAGGGCGCCAAGTACCTGGTTTTGATTGTGTAGATACCTTAGCCCATCTAGACAGGCACCTAGCACTAGCCGATGCAATAGTGAGCGTACTACCTAGCACCACCGAAACCGCAGGCACACTCAATAAACATGCTTTAACTCAGCTGAAGCACGACGCTGTACTATTCAATATTGGTCGTGGTGATGTGTTGGATTTAAACGAATTGACGGTTCTGTTAGACCAACGCCCACAAATGCGCGCGATATTAGATGTGTTCAATCAGGAGCCGTTACCTAGCGAACACCCAATTTGGGAGTGTAAAAATGCGGTGATCACGCCCCATATCGCAGCGCCAAGCTTTCCAGAGCAAGTTGTCGAAGTATTCAGCCAAAACTATCAGAATTGGCTCAGCCAAAAGCCATTAGATTATGTGGTTGAATTTGAGCGAGGCTACTAACGCACACATTTCGGTTACTTGTCGCTATAGCAGCAAGCCGTTTTGCTCGTAACTATTAGCCGGAAAGGCATAAGCTTAGGTTTCTCTATCAAACCACCAGTAATCTCAGCAAATCAGTCAATCCGTTAATCTTTGGCGGCGACTAAATTTCACTGATGAATACCTGTACTCTAACTCGCTAGATCTCAATCACAGCAATAGTTTGAGCGAGATCGCGTTTATCTATAACCCAGATAAAAACAAATTATCTCGATATGTTCCAAAAAGTTATTAGCAATGAGAACAGTTTTCATTTACAATTTCATCATTCATTAGAGGTTGCACAATTGCTAAACCTTAACCACCTAAAGCGTGGTAATTAGAACCTAGATGTAAATGAGGCCAATATGTACGTTTGTCTTTGCCATGCCATTACTGATAACCAAATCAAAGAAGCTGTGAGTCAGGGCGACATGACATTAGCGGATGTAAAGAAACGCTTAGGTGTAGCAAACCAATGTGGCAAATGTGCGCGCATGGCAAATCAAATCATTCAAACTCAATTAGACTTAGAGCCTAACTTCTACGAAGTCGCCTAGCTTGGTTTAAACCTCACTCTAATACACAAAAAAATACCACCGCGAAGGTGGTATTTTTGTTTGTGCAAGCTTGAACACTAAGACTCTGTAGCCTCGCCTTCAATAGGCTCAATAGCATTGCCAGTTTCAACCTCAATTGAATCGACTCGCTGTAAGCCACGTGGCAGTTTAGCGCCTCGGCGGCCACGTTCACCCCGATAGTGCTCTAAATCGCTCGCTTTCAGCGTCAGCTTACGTTTACCTGCCCACAAGGTCACTGCGGCATTTTCCGGCACAATCGCGATGTGCAGTAGCAGCTCTTCGCGGTTCTTAGCACGCTCACTTGGAATGCCAATAATCTTATTACCTTTACCCTTTGAGAGTTGCGGCAAAGCGTCTAGGGTAAACATCAACATCCGCCCTTCGCTGGTAATAGCAAGTAGTGACTGATTATCTACCTTAGCTAACGGCTGTGGTGGCAGCGACTGCGCATTGGCTGGCAGGCTTAACAGCGCTTTACCCGCCTTGTTACGGCTTACCATGTCTTTATACGCACAGATGAAGCCATAACCCGCATCAGATGCAACAAGGTAGCGCTGATCATCCGCGCCAAGCAACACATGGCTTATGGTCTCGCCCGCTGCAATATTAAAGCGAGTGGTAATAGGCTCGCCCTGACTACGGGCAGATGGCAGCGTATGGGTATCAGTAGCAAATGCCCGCCCCGATGTATCAATAAATACTGACGGTTGATTACTGCGACCGCTAGCACTGCATAAATACTTATCACCAGACTTATAGTTTAAGCCTTCGGCATCAACATCATGACCTTTAGCACAACGCACCCAGCCTTTTTCTGATAGCACAACAGTCACAGCTTCAGCAGGTGTTAACTCTTGCTCAGTTAGCGCTTTAGACTCACTGCGCTCCACGATTGGTGAGCGGCGCTCATCACCGTAGGTTTCACCGTCTTTAATGAGCTCTTTCTTCACCAGTGTTTTCAAGCGGCGCTCTGAACTTAATGTCAGTTGCAGCTTGTCACGCTCTGCTGCAAGCTCTTCTTGCTCGGCGCGAATTTTCACTTCTTCTAACTTGGCAAGGTGACGCAGCTTTAGCTCTAAAATCGCTTCTGCTTGTTTTTCCGATAAGTTAAAGCGCGACATCAATTCGGCTTTTGGCTCATCGTGGAAACGAATAATTTCAATCACTTCATCGATATTCAAAAACGCGATCATTAACGCATCAAGAATATGTAAGCGCGCTAACACCTTGTCTAGGCGGAATTGCAGCCTGCGAGTGACCGTAGCAATACGATACGTTAACCACTCAGTTAACAGCGTCCTTAATCCTTTGACCTGTGGGCGACCATCGAGACCGAGCACATTTAAGTTAACCCGGTAGCTCTTTTCCAGGTCAGTCGTGGCGAATAAGTGTGCCATTAATTGCTCGCAATCGACGCGATTTGAGCGCGGTACAATAACAACCCGGACTGGGTTTTCATGGTCTGACTCATCGCGCAGATCTGACACCATTGGCAGCTTTTTAGCCTGCATTTGCGCAGCAATCTGCTCTAGCACTTTACCGCAACCCACTTGGTGTGGCAGTGCGGAAATCACCACTTCGCCATTCTCAACGGTGTAGGTTGCACGCATTTTCAGCGACCCGCGACCAGTTTCGTAGATTTTGGCAATATCTTTACTTGGGGTAATTATCTCTGCAGAAGTTGGATAATCAGGTGCAGGCACAAACTCCATCAAACGCTCGAGATCCGCTTTTGGGTTTTCAAGCAGCTCAACACAGGCAGAGACCAGCTCTTTGGCATTGTGCGGTGGGATATCCGTTGCCATACCTACAGCAATACCGGTAATACCATTAAGCAAAATATGGGGCAATCGTGCCGGCAACGTTATCGGCTCTTTCATGGTGCCGTCAAAGTTTACGCCCCACTCCACAGTACCCTGACCAAGCTCTGACAGTAACACTTCAGAAAATTTTGACAGCCTAGCTTCGGTATAACGCATTGCAGCAAATGATTTAGGGTCATCTGGGGCACCCCAGTTACCTTGACCATCAACCAATGGATAACGATAAGAAAACGGCTGCGCCATCAACACCATGGCTTCGTAACAAGCATTATCACCGTGAGGATGGTATTTACCTAATACGTCACCTACTGTACGCGCTGATTTCTTGTGTTTAGATTGCGCCGATAAGCCTAGCTCGCTCATGGCGTAAATAATGCGTCGTTGCACGGGTTTTAAACCGTCACCAATATGCGGTAAGGCGCGGTCCATGATTACGTACATCGAATAATTAAGATAAGCCTCTTCGGTAAAGCGCCTAATCGGCATTTGCTCTACGCCATCAAGGCTTAGCTCGATCGCATCACTCATTGTGCTGATTCCTGTGATTGTTCAGAATTTTTGTAATATAAACGGTAAATATTGCCTTTCAGATCATCTGAAATGTACATGGCACCATCTGGCGCAGTTAGGATGTCAAAAGGCCTAGCAACGGGGAATTCGCCGTCAAGAAAGCTCACGACAGTTTCGCGACTAGACTTGCCATTTTGTACACTCATCATCACGATTTGATAGCCGATTTTACTTGAGCGGTTCCATGAGCCATTTTCAGCAACAAACATTTGCTGATGATAGCGCTGCGGGAATTGAGTACCTGTGTAAAAGTGCAACCCTTTTGGGCTGACATGTGCAGGTAGCTCATATTCAGGTAATACAATATTCAAATTTCTTGGTTTGATATAAGCAGGCTCTTCAACCGACTTGGCATGCAAGTAGGGAAAACCAAAGTGGCTGCCTTTAGTATCAACGCGGTTAATTTCATCCGGTGGCAGGTTATCACCCATCCAATTGCGACCTGAGTCAGCAAACCACAGCTTATTATCAACTGGAGACCAGTCAAAGCCTGTTACAGAGCGAATACCTACGGCGACCTGCTCGCTGTTACCTGAGTCCAAATCAATGGCAATGATACTGCCAAATGGTGCCTGTGCTTCACACACATTACAGGGTGCGCCAATCGACAAATATAAACGCCCATCTGGGCCAAAACGCATGGCACGGGTATGCTTTTTATCGAGCTCAGGTAGGTTAGAAAACACTTCTTTAGCGCGGCCAGGACGGCGCAGGCGCGTTTCGATATTGGCAAAGCGCACAATACGGTCTTCTTCTGTGGCGTACAGGTGGCCGTCTTTAAACGCGATGGCCTCTGGGTAATCCATGCCTTTAGCGATTAAATAGCGTTTATCGACCTTGCCGTCACCATTGCCATCTTCAAGAGCATAAATGGTGCCCTTCTTTTTAGAACCAACAAACAACGTTCCTTTATCACCGATGGCCATCTGCTTTACATCACCTAAATCGGATGCGAACAGCGTGATACCAAAGCCTTTTGTCACCGTGATGGTCATAGAGTCGGCATACGCATGCTGCGATGCACTCAATCCCACGACGGCAACAGAAAAACTCATACACAAGCCTTTCAGTCCATTGCGAAAGACGTTGAGCAAACGATGATGTCTTTTGGTTTTTATTGTCATCATACTGCCATTAGCCAACTATATTTGGGCCAAATCCCCTTTACTTTCTAACCAACTTTTCCTGTCAGATGAACGCTTCTTAGCGAGCAACATATCCATAATTGCCAGCGTTTCTTCAGCATCATCTATAGTTAATTGCACCAAGCGGCGCGTGTTTGGGTCCATAGTGGTTTCACGCAATTGCAGCGGGTTCATCTCACCTAGACCTTTGAATCGTGTTACCTGCACCTTGCCTTTTTTCTTCTCAGCAACAATGCGATCTAAAATGCCGGTTTTTTCGTCCTCATCAAGGGCGTAAAACACTTCTTTACCTATGTCGATACGAAACAGCGGCGGCATAGCAATATAAACATGGCCCTTTTCCACAAGCACGCGATAGTGCTTTAGGAACAAGGCGCATAGCAAGGTCGCAATATGTAGTCCGTCTGAGTCCGCATCGGCAAGAATACAAATTTTTCCATAACGCAGTTCGTCGATTTTATCACTATCTGGGTCGCAGCCAATTGCCACAGAAATATCGTGCACTTCTTGAGAAGCGAGCACTTGCCCGGCGTCAACTTCCCAAGTGTTAAGAATTTTACCACGCAGCGGCATAATGGCCTGAAACTCGCGGTCACGTGCTTGCTTAGCACTGCCGCCTGCCGAGTCACCCTCAACTAAAAACAGTTCGCCGCGCATTGGATCCTGACCACTACAGTCAGTCAACTTACCAGGCAGTGCAGGCCCAGAAGTGACCTTCTTACGCGCGACCTTTTTAGCCGCTTTAAGGCGCTTTTGCGCATTACTGATACATAGCTCAGCTAGCTGCTGCGCCAGCTCAGTGTTGGAGTTTAGCCATAGTGAAAACGCATCACGTACGATGCCAGATACAAAGGCTGAGCTTTGACGGCTTGAGAGCTTTTCTTTGGTTTGCCCAGCAAACTGTGGGTCTTGCATCTTGATTGATAAAATAAATGCGGCGCGATCCCAGATATCTTCTGGCGATAGTTTAATGCCACGAGGCATTAGATTGCGAAATTCACAAAATTCGCGCATCGACTCAAGTAAGCCTTGGCGGAAACCGTTAACATGGGTGCCACCAAGCGGTGTTGGAATCAGGTTTACATAACTCTCATTGAGGCTTTCACCGCCTTCAGGTAACCAGGTAATCGCCCAATCAGCGGCTTCTAGCTCACCTTTAAAGCTACCGATAAACGGTTCTTGAGGTAGCATTTCTGAGCCTTTCACCGCTTCTTTTAAATAATCGGGTAGACCGCTCTCATAGTGCCACTCTTGGCTTTCACCCGTTTGCTTGTTGGTGAACTTAATCTTTAGCCCTGGGCAAAGCACCGCTTTTGCACGCAGCAGGTAAACCAGCTTGGTTAATGAGAAATTAGCTGAGTCAAAATAACTGGCATCAGGCCAAAAGTGTACTCGTGTGCCAGTATTACGGCGACCACAAGTGCCGACAACTTCCAGCTCTTCGACTTTAAAGCCATCTTCAAACGCCATTTGATAAACCTGTGCATTACGGCGCACAGTGACCTCAACACGGGTCGATAACGCGTTAACTACCGAGATACCCACACCGTGCAGGCCACCGGAGAATTGATAGTTTTTATTGGAAAATTTACCACCAGCATGCAGTTTGGTCAGAATAAGCTCTACGCCAGGAATACCTTCTTCTGGATGAATATCCACTGGCATACCACGACCATCATCAATCACTTCTAACGAGTTATCTTTATGAAGGATCACTTCGATTTTTGATGCGTGCCCCGCTAACGCTTCATCAACACTGTTGTCGATAACCTCTTGGCCGAGGTGGTTTGGTCTGGTGGTATCTGTGTACATGCCAGGGCGGCGTTTTACAGGATCAAGTCCATTAAGGACTTCAATAGCATCAGAAGTATATTGGTTGGTCATAGTCCACACATTTTATTGGCAGCGTTAACATTGTTGTTTTGGTTATCAAGCTGAGATTTATTGATCACTGAGCCCTAAAAACTGACAAATTCTGGCAAGGTGTGTTTCATAACCCACAAAGCTATGATCGCCATTCGGCTCTAATAACATCTCGCAGCAGTGATATTTATGCAGTGCTTGTCGATAATCTAACACTTCATCACCAGTTTGCAACATAACAAAAAATCGATCTGGATGACGGATAACCTCGGTATTGAACTCGGCTACATCGTCTTTGTGCTCAGGCAGTACCTGATAGTGCTCATCGGTATAGGGATTGTATTGTGGTCCGATAAAGTCTTCAAATAATTCAAATGGTTTTACCGCGGGGTTCACCAAAACGGCTTTTCCACCATATTTCTCAGCAAGATAACTGGCAAAATAGCCCCCTAATGACGAACCGATAAACATCAATGGCTGTGCACTTGCTTTTGCTTGCTCACAATATTCAACCAATAAGGCCATGGCCTTTTTAGGTTCTGTGGGTAATTGTGGTTGCTCGAATTGAAGCGCAGGATAGTGCTGGCGAATATAATTGGCGGTAACTACAGCTTTATCTGAAAGGGGGGAACTATTAAATCCATGTATATAGAGCAGCATAAATCCTCTCACTACGGGAACTGCGCTGCACTATCTTGTGCTATTTAATACCCGCTGGCTTCATTATCAGGTGAGAATCGATCACCTGCGACACGATAAACTTGTGTCTGAATGCTACCATCGCTACCAAGCTCCAGCAAACGGTATCCGGGTTGCAAGCCATCTAAGGCAAAATAAGGCGACTTTGGCTTAAACTGAATACAAGTCGATGGTGTTGCCATCAGTGAGACTATGCCATGAGCCCCTTGGTACTCACTGTCATATGCCTGATGCACATGTCCCCACAAGATGCCTTTTACCTGAGGATATTGACCGACTTGCTCTAAAAATACGTCACCATTGCTCATACAGTGCTGATCTAGCCACTTACACTTAACCAGCACTGGGTTATGGTGCATCACCAATAAGGTATGTTTATTCGGCTCAGATTTTATCGCACCATCAATTAACTCAAACTGATCTTGCGCCATAAAGCCACCAGGCTTACCACGCACAGTAGAGTCCAACATTAGAATTTGCCACTCACCAATAATAATCCGCTGATGACCAAACATGTGATCACCCTGCATATGCAAGTTCATCAGTCTTGGGTCATCATGATTACCAGGAAGATAATGGCAAGGAAGGTCTAACTTAGTAACATAATCAGCAAATTGCTGGTAAGAATCAGGCGAATAGTCTTGGCTAATATCACCAGTGGCTAGCAAAAGATCAGCTTGATAGTTGCTGGCGATAAAGGTGTCGAGCACGGCATTAAAGCTTTGCGCAGTGTTAACACCAAGTAACTGAGATTCAGGATCAGCAAAGAGATGCGGGTCCGTCATTTGAACAAGACGAACGGAATCATTCTTTAACTTGGAATAATTCTTGGCTTCTGATTGCACTCAGTGGTCCCTAAATAATGTAATTAAAGAAAAGTGTTATGTAGGATCAACGACTTGCAGCTGTCCTATCTTTAGCAACTCTTCAAGAAATGCATTAACTTGATACTTCTCGTCAGTTTGGTGCATAAATAAATTCGGGTAATCATACACTGGTTTAAGGCGGTAAATCTGCTGACTAGTTAACACTTCTGCTAATTGCGCGTCATGATATACCCGAACTCGGGCACAAGGCGACTTAAAAAAGTAGCTTGTAGGCAAATAACGAGAAAGCTCTAATAATTGCGTATATTTAGTGTTTTCAACTAGTTTTACCGTCAATGTGCCGAATTCCCCTACCACATTCCAACAATCTTCCACTTCGGCATGCTCAGGCAGCCACTTCAAAATATGGCCGTAATTTCGGGTACATAAGGATAGGAAACCACTCACATTAGGTTGGTATTTCGGTTTGAGACTCGACACACTACACTCGGCTAATTAATTAAAAACATGCTCATCACACATGGCATAAATCACTATTTATGCGTTTTAATACCAATCGGGGCAAAGAAGTGAGCAGGGATTACGCAGAAAAAATCGCTTAGAACAAGGCAGAAATTGCAGCAAGCTAGTTACCCTACCTTCAAAATTTTTAACGAAGTTATAAGCGATTTTAGCCAGTAAGGATGCTCACATACTTGTGCTGATTGGTATCAACTTCTGGTAGTTTAGCATTAACCATTGTAAGCCGAGTACTGTTGACACATTATCTATCTCGCCATTTTGCGTCATGGCATAAGCCTGCTCACGAGACACAACATGCACTTTGATATCTTCGGCTTCACTTTCAAGACCGTGAACTCCTGTAGCGACACTCGCATCAACCTTAGCTAGGTATAAATAAAAACGCTCTGTGGTCCCGCCAGGGCTTGCCAAATAACTGTTCACATATTGCCAATCTGATGCAGTAAGACCGGTTTCTTCGATTAATTCACGCTTAGCTACGTCAAGGTGGCTTTCATTAGGCTCTATCATTCCTGCGACCAACTCATATAACCAAACACTATCAGTCGTAGTGATTGCTGGTATTCGGATCTGTTCAATCAACACTACTTTGTCAGTAATGGGATCATACGGCAGCACAACTACGGCGTGGCCACGTTCAAACACCTCTCTAACGACCTCGCCACTCCAGCCACCAGCAAATAACTTATGTCTAAATGTGTATTGCTCTAGCTTGAAAAAGCCTCGGTATAGAGGTTTGATTGATTTTATTTCTACGTCATCTTCGGCAGTAAAGCGCCCAGACAGGGATTCATCGGTCATTTTTTACACTCTCAAACGCCACTTTTACTTAAAAATGTGAACTCGCTAAATAATCAATAGGTAATATTTGAATGCTATCAAGGTACGAATAAATAAAAATCTGTTACACTTCCAAGTTGACTTGAAAATGCGACTCTTCTTACTATTTTATAGTAATCTCTTTACTGTTTTATAGTAATAAAAACCTTGATTAGATCAGAATGTTAAGATGACACATATTCTAATTTAATCTGGGTTACAGACTCTCAGTTATTACTGTTTAAATAAGTTAACTAAGCCTGACCAGGGCATGTCTATAAGGGCAGAACATGAAATTCAAAATGGGTTCAATTTATGCAGCACTAGCATTCACTTTTGCTGCACCAGCAACACAAGCTGACGACTTACTTCAAATCTACCAACAAGCGCTAACAAGTGACCCAGTAGTACTGCAGGCACAAGCGCAACGTGATGCTTTATATGAGCAAATTGAAGAAAATCGTGCTCCATTACTGCCAACCATCAGTGCTAACGTTGGTTACGCAAAAGCATGGAACGACCCATCTGTAGACACTGACGGCTTTACTGGCGGTGTAAGCCTTAACCAAGTGGTATACGATCACAGCGCATGGGTTGGTTTAAGTCTTGCTGAAAAAGCAGCTTCACAAGCTGACTCAGCGTATGCATCGCAACTGCAAAACCTGATTATTCGTGTTACCACTGCTTACTTTGACGTGCTAACAGCTAAAGATAACTTTGAATTCCAAGGTGCAGAAAAGGCAGCGATTGAGCGTCAACTAGAGCAAACCAAACAACGTTTTGCTGTTGGTCTAACTGCGATCACTGACGTACACGAAGCGCAAGCTCAGTATGACTTAGCGTCTGCGCAAGAAATTCTTGCTGAAAACGATCTATCAAACAGCTACGAAGCACTACGTGAAATTACCGGTATCGATCACAAATCAATCGACGCACTAGACACTATGCGCTTCTCTGCAGTGACACCTGCGCCAGCAACTTCTAAAGAGTGGCTGACGATGGCAGAAACTAACAGCATCGAGCTGATGACTCAGCGTATTGGTAAAGACATTGCTAGCGAAACTATTAGCCTGTACAAAGCAGGTCACATGCCGTCGTTAAACTTCAATGCTGGTTACACAAACAACTTCCAGCAGACTCCTGATAGTAACGACTCAAACAACACCAACATTGGCCTAACCTTAAGTGTGCCAATCTTTGAAGGTTTCCGCGTATCTTCAAAAGTAAAACAAGCTCAGTTCAACTTTGTTGAAGCAAGTGAGCGTTTAGAACAAACTCACCGTGGTGTAGTGAAGAGCGTTCGTAATAACTTCAACAACGTATCTGCTTCTATCAGCTCTATCCGCGCTTATGAGCAGTCAGTTGTTTCTTCTGAGTCAGCGCTAAAAGCGACTCAAGCAGGTTTCGAAGTAGGTACTCGTACTATCGTTGACGTACTGAACCGTACTCGTGACCTTTATGATTCTAAGCGTCAGCTTTCTCAAGCTCGTTACGGCTACATCAAGTCTATCTTAGCGCTTAAGCAAGCTGCAGGTACGCTAAACGAAGACGACGTAATTGCGGTTAACAATGGTTTAGAGAAATAATCTAAGCCATTAGCAAGCGCTAATTAAACAATAAAAAAACCGCCATTTGGCGGTTTTTTTATTGCTGCGAACTTGTCGATTAGAAAACTAATTCAACACCAGCGAATGCACCTTTGGTTTTGGTATCTTGGGTAGTGCCTGAGAAACCATTCACATCAAAGTTAAACTCTCGGTAACCAACACGGATACGAGTATCTAGCGCCACACCATCAAACTCCCAGCCAAGACCTGCAGAGTAATCGTGGACGCCAGATTCATCAACGCCTTGCATCAACTCAGCAAAGGCGAACAAGCCTAAACCTGGGATGCTAGCTTGACCATTGACATAACCCATTACCACGCCACTATCTACGTCTGTAGCAGGAAAACCAACGGCTGGTGCATTCATGTAATCAACTCGAACTGAACCATGAAACTTCTTATAGGCTGCACCAATATCTAACTCAACTATGCTGTTATCCAACAGCTCATAGTACAATACAAAATCCGTATTACTTAGCTTGTTATATACTGTGTAGTCTTTATCATCCGCAGTGAAAGCACCTTTATTATCTATGCTATTCTCGCGGATTTTTACGTTTGGGATTAATGGGATAGGATGCTCAACAGCAACCCAAAAACTGCCTCGATTGTTCGACTCATAGTTAATGTCTTGTCGAGTACCCGCATCACCACTTAAGGTGCCTTCAGGGTCAGCTTGCCACAAATCGCCGCCCACTTTGAATCCAACAACAGTGGCAGCTTGCGCAGTTGAAACACTCATTAAGCCAACCAGCGCGGTTGCAATAAGAGACTTCTTCATGATTATCCTTGAGAAAGTAAGTTAGTTAGATCAATCACCGCAGCATTTGCACGGGATATATAATTCGCCATCACTAGCGAGTGGTTTGCAACAAGACCAAAACCACTTCCATTTAATACCATCGGGCTCCAAACGGTTTCTTGAGTTGCTTCGAGCTCGCGAATAATTTGTCGCAGACTGACTTCGGCATTTTTCTTTTCTAGCACGTCAGCAAAGTCGACTTCGACCGCTTTCATAAAGTTTAACAATGCCCAAGCACTGCCACGACTTTCATAAAATACGTCATCAACTTTCCACCAGCTAGTTTTAATCTCGCTGCTAGCAAAACCTGGCGTTGACTGCCTAGCGGCACTGTCGCCCGCTAAGTCAGTATTCAGTCTGTCTTGACCCACACTTGCTGATAAACGTTGCGAGATACTACCAAGGCGTTTTTGTACCTCTTTTAACCATTCATTTAGGTTGTCTGCGCGAGCGTAGAATTGTGCCTGACTATTTTGCGGATCGCTAATTTTTGCGCGGTATAATTTTAGTAGCTTAATGGCTTCTTTGTACTCACCTTCAGCACTTGGCACTAACCAGCTAGTATGGGAAATATTTAGCTTAGAATGCGCGGCCAATAAGTCTTGATCAGCCGTAGATTGGGATTGTGAACGGCTAAACTCTTTACGCATTATTAGCGCCAAATCACGAGTTTGTTCTAACGCGCCAAATTCAAACGCAGGCATGTTATCCATCATCACAGAAGGCGGCATTACATCATTTGCAAGCCAGCCACCAGGCTTAGTAAGCAAGGTGTCCATGGTATTAATTAACGCGCTAGTAGTGGCATAACCAATTACATGCTCGCTGTCATTCGTACCATAAATTTCTGGCTCTAATGGCTTTGGCTCATTGCTCCACCACACACTCAATGCGTAGCCGATAAAAAACAGCAGGCCAATTAAGCCCAAAATTCGATTACGAGTTATCTGCATAATAACGCTCCCTTAAAAATTAGTGATGGTGATGATGCGCATGCTCATCACTGGCGCTGGCCTTCTTCTTGACCGGCAGCTCTATCGCTTGCTCTGTGCCATTACTAAAGTGCAAAGTTAGCGACACAGTGTCATCCACCACTAATGGTTTAGCTAATCCTAACAACATAATGTGATCGCCAGATGGCTGCAGCGTTAAGCTTGCATGAGACGCTAACTCGAACCCTTCTACCTGACGCATTTTAACTACACCATTTTGTTCAATAATAGTGTGTAATTCTGCGGTTTTGGCCGCTGATGTCGTCACACCAACCAGCGTTAAAGCATCAGAAGTATGGTTCATTAAAGTCATATAAGCCGCTGTGTTAGGCACGCTCGCAGGCATTGCTCTTACATAGCCATCCTTGACCATGACGTTAGCAAATGTGGGTAGCGCAAAACACATTAGGGCGAATGAATTAAACAAGTGTTTGAATATTTTTTTCAATGTCTTAAACTCCATTTAATAACTACTCGTTTCAATTAAGGAAAATCACGAATGAGTCTTATCCAGGTTAGAGATGATCAGGGCGTTCGCATCATCAGTTTTAATCGTCCGCAAAAGCGTAATGCATTCAATCTTGAGATGTATCAACAACTAACAGAATACCTGATCCAAGGTGAGGCGGACAATGGTATTCGTGCGTTTCTGTTTCGTGGCACCGACGACTGCTTTACTGCCGGCAACGACATCGCCGACTTTTTGCAATCGGGCTCACTAACTAATGACCATCCAACGGTGCAGTTTTTACAAGCTATACTCGCAGTAAACAAACCGATGGTTGCAGCGGTGTCTGGCGCAGCGGTTGGTATCGGCACCACCTTACTGTTGCATTGCGATCTGGTATACGCAGACGAAAGCGCTAAATTTCAAATGCCATTTACCCAACTGGCACTAGTGCCGGAAGCGGCATCAAGTTACTTACTACCAAAACTCATTGGTCAGCATAAAGCGGCCGAGTTACTGCTGCTTGGCGAGCCGTTTTCAGCGCAGCGCGCAGATGAACTTAATCTACTCAATAAAGTGATTACTGACGAGCCAGTAGTTGAGTTTGCCTTTAAACAAGCCGCAAAACTCGCTGCATTGCCTCCTCAGGCAATTCAAGCGTCGAAGAAGTTATTGCGTCATGACTTTGACCAAGTAAAAAACCAAATGGAGCGCGAGCTTGTGGAATTTGATACCCGCCTACAAAGTGATGAAGCCAAAGCACGCTTTGCTGCTTTCTTGTCTAAATAACCTCGCTATACGCTTATGTGTACCAATCAATGGCTTGTGTGCATTAATCAATGCATACAAGCTACAAAGCCCTTAGTTAATCGCTCTCAAATAAAAGCGGTTAACTAAGAGCTCAGCGTTTAACTGTTTTACTGCGGTTTTGGGGCATAGTCTTGTCCTCTTGTTATTGCCATCTATGGTGTTTTCAGTAAGAACTACGCTGGGTCATCAGCACGGCAATCACCATATAAACCAACAAAGTCACACTTGGATTTACCACTAACACAATTGCTGCCACTATACGGCTAACTGCGATAGACCAACCAAACTGAGTGGCGATTTTGCTACATACACCACACACTAACCCGCGACTCGAATCTAAACGTTCCATCAAACTACTCATATCATCCCCTTTGTTTAAGCCATTAACCTGGCTGATTAAAATTTACTGCCGAATCACTTCGGACTTTATTATTGCGCATCACCCCAAAGCCAGCTCGCCATTGCTGCACATAAACTAAAACTAATGACAGGTAACAAAAGCAAAGTGACTAGACCTGAACTGAATAACATTACTTAGCCTTAGCTGCAGCAATGGCAGTGTTTATTTTATCAGCTTGTTCAGTTGCAGATTCCGTTGCTGTGAGTTCAAACACTTGCTCAGCAATTTGAGTTTGTAGCGACAACATAATTTCGTGCTGCACTGTGCTAAACATTTCTTGGCTTGCGTGAGTAAGGTTTTGTTCAATATTGGTTACTAGACTTTCGGTCACTGACACTTCATTAGCTTGTGCTGATAGACTTGTTGTAGCCAGTACTAGCGCAGCGATAGAAGACTTAACTGAAGTTGATAACCAATTTTTAGAAGTTGAAGTAAACATAATGTAATCCTTTAATCGTTTAGTGTGATAACCCCTGTTATCACTGACGATTAAGTTATTACAACCTGCGTGCCAAGTTTTATATTTATTTAAATTACAAATAGATAGGTGAGAACAATGGCGTTTTTAACCGTGGTTTTCATTTGCTAATATTGGCAAAAAACCAACGAGTAGTGATTTTCGCCATTTACTTGGTGAAAATAGTCAAAACGATCATTTGCGATCGCTCAAATAGCAAAAAAGCGCCAGATGGCGCTTTTAAAGCAGTCGAAAGTAGTAGATATTCACAAATCTTGAGTAGCGTTACTTGCCCTGCTCCATAGCCGCAATCGCATCGAGTACCACCTGAGTATCAGCCCCAGCCTTATGAGCATTCTCGCTCAAATAACGACGCCAGCTGCGTGAGCCTGGAATACCTTGATATAGCCCAGTCATATGGCGGGTAATATGGTGCAGCTTGCCACCAGAAGATAAATGACGCTCGATATAAGGCAGCATTTGATCGATCACTTGTTGGCGAGTCACCACAGGCGCATCAATACCACATAGCTGTTGGTCAACTTCGGCAAGAATATAAGGGTTGTTGTAGGCTTCGCGCCCAACCATAACGCCATCAACATGCTCAAGATGCACTTTAGCTTGCTCAAGACTGGTAACTCCGCCATTAATGCTGATATTTAATTGCGGGTAGTCTTTTTTGATCTGATACACGCGATCATAATCCAGCGGCGGGATCTCACGATTTTGCTTAGGGCTTAAACCTTGTAGCCAGGCTTTGCGAGCATGAATCGTGAACTCTTCACAGCCTGAAGCTGAAACAACATCAATAAAGCGAGTTAAAAATTCATAGCTGTCTTGGTCATCAATACCAATACGTGACTTGACCGTAACCGGGATATCAACCACTTGCTTCATAGCATCCACACACTCGGCAACTAATTCAGGCTCAGCCATTAAGCAAGCACCGAAGCGGCCATTTTGTACTCTATCTGACGGGCAACCCACATTAAGATTTACTTCATCATAACCGCGCTCAGCCGCAAGCTTAGCGCACGTAGCAAGATCCTGTGGGTTAGACCCGCCTAGCTGCAACGCCACTGGGTGCTCAGGCTCATTGAACTCAAGGTAATCACCTTTGCCATGAATAATCGCCCCTGTCGTCACCATCTCGGTATAGAGCAAAGCTTGTTTAGACATAATGCGCGCAAAGTATCGATAATGACGATCGGTCCAATCAAGCATTGGCGCGATACTAAAAGTGCGATCAAGATTCTGTGTGCTCATAAACGTCTCTAAACAATAGTTTTCTGGTATCAATTTTAGCCTGCGACAGCAAGTGTGCTCGCCCAACGTAAATTGTTGGCGGCATAGTTGATGATTTAGCAGGACAAAAAAGCGGCGCATTCTAGCATAGAAAAGCTGCCAACGACTACAAAGCAGGGTACACAAAAACAACATAAGAATGTAAAAGCCCGCAGCATGTTGCTTTGGGCTTCGCAGGGGGAGGACGTGAAACAGTAGAGAAAGTTTATAGCTTGCGAATATTTAAGTTTCTCATTTTAAATTCGCCTTTGCCTTTGTGCTGAATAGCAATAAAGCCATCTGCATATTCAACATTGTTCATCTCTGCAGTGACCACACCATTTAATCGAACTTTTAGATGTTGACCCACCATAGTTAACTCATAAGTATTCCATTGATTGGCGGTATCTTGTTTGCTGATATAGGTTTGTCGTTTTACGACTGAACCAGTTCGAAACTCTTGGTTTTTTGCTGCATCCCAAATATTGGCCTCATAGCAAGTGTTTGCTTTGATTTTTTTAGGATCTTGGCAGCGCATATAAATACCGCCATTAACGGTCGCATCAGGTTTAAACTCGATGGTTAATACAAAATCATCATAGGTTCCTGGTACAACAAGATAGCTTTCTCCAGTGCCTTTTGAATGAATAATGTCATTTTGTGCAGACCAAGTGACGCCATCTGCAACGATATGACGGTCATAGAAAGATAAATCAGCTTTTACACCCAATGTATCTGCAATACTACAAAATGGAATCGCCGCTGCCGCGATTACGCCTAAAACTAGGTATTTCATGAATGTTCTTCTCCATAAGAAGGCTCCTTGATTAAATGAAGGAGCCATAGCCGTTAGTAGTGACAACTACCGCAGCTTTTATCTGCGATTTTATTGTTATGGCAGGCCCAGCAATAGTTTCCTTTAGCATGATCTTGCATGGTAAATTCATATCGCTGCATCTCAAATAACCCCGTGCCATCGGTTGAGTGGCAGTCTTCGCAAGTTAAGCCACCATTGCGCGCATGACTTTCAAAGCTAAACACCACAGCACCTTTGCCTCCTCCACCGTATTGACGATCTTGATCGCTTGGAGTGGCACTAACACTGGCTGTAGTCAATACAGCAAAGGTTAATAAGGTTGCATAGAGGCCTTTAATTCGTTTCTGGCCCATCTAAGCCTCCTTATAGATGATGTCCGCCGGCACTTTTTTCACATCAGCTACACCAGCTAATACCATGGTAGAAACGAGTTGGGTGTGCATTTTCTTGAACATCATTTCAACGCCTTTAGCACCACCACCTAGCGAAGCTCTTAAGAAAGGACGGCCAACAAGTACAGCTTGCGCACCTAGTGCTAGGGCTTTAAGCACATCACCACCGTCACGAACACCTGAGTCAAACAAGATGACCATGTCTGAACCGCTATCGCGAACCGCTTTTACAATACCTGGCAGCACGTCTAAAGATGCAGGAGTTGAGCTCATTACACGGCCACCGTGATCCGACACAACAATACCTGCACAGCCAGCTTCTACACACATAAGTGCTTCAGTTGGTGTCATGATCCCTTTCGCTACAAATGGAATTTTCGCGTACTTGACGATTTCACGAAGCTTTTTGACATCTTTAGGCTCAACTGTTTTACCCGGTAAGGCTCTTGCTGCGCGACCGGCAGAGTCGATGTCGATAGCAAAGAAAGGTGCACCTGCTGCTTGCACTGCATCAATACGCTCAAAAATTTCTTTTTGAGTACGAGGTTTAATCTGTGCTAAAGCTCGGCCTTTGAACTTTTTGACCACAGTTAGGCGCTCGCGGTATGTCTCAATTGGGTCGCCAATACCGTCTGCTGCCCAACCTAGGGTGCCAGCATTGTAAGCCCCTTCAACAATACCCCTAACAAACTTACTTTCTGTCATCTCAGTGCCATCGTAGGCTAATTTGCCTTTGGCACCCATGTTGTAAGTTAATCCACCGGTAACGCCGGTTAAGATAGGCATAGACAGCTTGACACCAAACAACTCAAGCTCAGTATTTGGTTTTTTAACGTTGTGCACTGTGCTCATGTTGAAGTGCAGTTTTTCAAATGCCTCAACATTGTTAATGAAGCTGCGACGTTTGCCGCCCATGCCTGGCGTTGACTCACCACAAGGGCCTTTACCGTTACAACGACCAGGGCCGGCAATGTCACAAGCCGCGCAAGTGTCCATAATTTTCTTGGCGTTTGTTAACACTTCTTTTAGATTTTTTGGATCTTTTACGTATCCCTTAACTTCAATTGGCCCGACATTAGAGGCTGGTTTCGCAACAGCGACTGACGGTGCAACTGAAACTGCAGCCACTCCGGCGGATGCAGCAAGAACTGCGCCTTTACTTAAAAAATCTCGACGCTCAGTGTTTAGTTTTTCATCGCTCATAGTATCGCTCCTTGGATAGTGATTACCTGTCGTTCGAATCAATTATCAATAAATCAAAACCCTGGAGATAACTTTGTTGAGCTAATTGTGATGGGATTTATACAGCTTCGTTAAACTTGCGCTACGTACTATGCAATATGCATTTATGAAAGTTTTGAGAATGATTACTACTCCTATTGTTATCTATGATTTTGACGTAGTCGTGGTACTGCTCAACGTCTCAATTTTCGAAAGTTATCAAGTAAGGCAATTGTGATGGAAAGTTGTTCTTGGTATACGTGATTGTATTTACTCGCGATGCGTAACTTAGACGATAATTGAGGCGTTCTCTTGGCAAATATTGATAGGGTTAACACTGTTATCAGTAGCTCATTGCTTTGTATTCTCAACAAGCAATGGCGAGGTATTGTCGCATTAATACTCGTTGCCATATTTGGGAATGTTAAAGCTACGGCCCAGGAGTTAACCTTATATGTGCATAGTAATACGCCGCCGTTTGAATGGCTCGATGACGGTGAAGAACAGGGATTAAACTACGAATTAGCTCAAGCTATCGCCAAGGAGCTCAGTGTAAGTCTACAGATTCAGCGACGCGAATTAGGCAGCATTGTTGACGCACTGAGTAGCTTTGAACACAATGGCATCGCCTTTGTTGCAGACAATGGCCACTCTCATGCGCAACTAGCCTACTCGATGCCACTAAGTGCCACTCATGCCTCCGCCTATAACCTTAAGGGCCAATCACAAATAGAAAACCTAGGAGATCTAGACGGAAAGAGAGTTGGCGTAAAGAAAGGCTCATTTGTTGCTCGTTATCTTGCTAAGCATTCAAATAACATAGACGTCGTGTACTTCTCATCTAACGCTAAAGCATTCTCGGCGATGACCCGTGGCGAATTAGATTTTGTGTTGTCTGAATTCTATTGCTCTTGGAGGCTACTAAGCCTCTATGACAACATCAAAACAGCCAGCGCTCCTCTTATCCGCGGTAATTTCTATGTTGTTTCAAACCTTACGAATCAATCTTTAGCCGAGCAAGTTGAAGCTGTTGTGTTGCAGTTTTATCAAAACGGCACCATTGACCGAATGACCAAAAGATGGGTTGGCTTTGGCAAAGAGAAAATAGACCTAATCTCAATTAAACGAAACTCGCTATATGCAGCTATTGCGCTTGGGGTCGCCAGCGTCATTGGCATGATTATCACATCAATAATGACCCTGCGATTACGTCAGCATAAATTGCGCTTGCAACAAGAGCTTAATGAACGTTATGCCGCAGAGTCACGGATTAGGGAAATCTCAGAGTTATTTCAGTCTGTGCTAGATGATATGCCTTACGGGGTGATTATCTTTGATGCTCATGGTGAGCAGCTATGGAGCAACAACAAGTTTGAATCACAATTAGCTAATCGTTCATTACATTGTGCCAATGGCCAAATATTTGAGTTTGAGAAACTATTCAGCGGCTGTTGCGATCAGCATGACTCAAACTTTATAGAGTTAAGTGGTGATGGTACCTATTGGCATATTAGAGTTCACCCAATGGGTTGTGGAAGAGTGCTCGCAATGCTTGAAGACACAACCGAACGGACTCAGCTGCGATTAGAAAACGATAAAGCCGCGCGTCTGGTGGCGCTTGGCGAGATTTCAGCCGGTATTGCCCATGAAATTAATAACCCTTTGGGTTTGATTAATGAAGCGGTGCGCTTTATCAGTTATTTCTTGGCGGACGCGCGAACCGTAATACCAGAGATTGAACAGCAAGATCCGTATTGGCGTGTGGCAGGGCTAAAACCAAGCGAAGCTCTAGTTGAGGTGGACTATCAAGTTGAGTCCGTCGAACAATCGGTTGCAAATATGAGCCGAATCGTTAACGACCTCAAAAAGCTTTCAAGCCCAAGATCTGAATATCATTATGCGCCAGTACCACTGCAACAAATCATCGATTCAGCATTGCGCATGACAGCGAATCAGCTCAAACGTCATCGCCTAGTATGGAACCCTCCCGTTGAACCTGTTTATGTCATGGGCGACGAAGTGCAGCTGCAATTAGTGGTTATTAATTTTGTACAAAATGCCTGTCAGGCGATCGCAGCGGGGGATTGTGGAACCATATCAATCGATATCAGGGAGTGTGGCACTCAGGTCTCTTTAGAAGTCAAAGACAATGGCGTCGGAATTGCTCCCCAACTACTTGACCGAATTCGTGAACCTTTCTTCACCACGCGCCGTAGCGAAGGGGGACAGGTTTAGGTTTAGCCTTATGTGGGCGAGTTATTCATGAACATCGCGGACATTGGCATGTAGACTCAAAACAAGGTCAAGGTACCTTGATGAAAGTGACTTTTGACGTTGCTAACAAGGCTCAACCCCATTAATTTTCCAATACCAAGAGTACCGTATTCTAATGAAACTATATCGCTCCATTTTAATTGTTGATGATGAAACTCGTTGGTTACGTGCTATGGCTGTGTCATTGCGTCAAGAAGTACCAGAAGCCAGAGTGAGTTGCTGTGAAAACAGCCGCCACGCAATAGACATGATTATCGGCCAAGATATTGACCTTGTGTTACTTGACTTAAACATGCCGCATATCGGTGGTGAGGAGCTATTAGATACTATCAGCGAGCAAGCACCATTTACTCGAGTGATTGTCGTCACTGGCGCGAATGATACTGCTACGGCTGTGCGCTGTGTAAAACGCGGCGCATATGACTTTTTTGTAAAAGGGGGCCGCCCTGAACAACTTATTGCCTGTATTCGTAGGGCTTTAGAAGTCGCTGCACTCGAAGTGAACTATCGTGAAGTTACCCAAAGTTTTCTAGGTAAAAAACGTCTGGGAAAACTACCAGGCATCATCAGTCAGAGTTCAAAAATGAACGACTGTATCCGTTATGCAACCGCGCTTACGCGCTCATCGTATCCAGTTGTAATTGAAAGTGAGAGCGGTGGCGGCAAACGAACTTTCGCAACCGGATTAGCTCAACTGATGGATGAAGAAAATAGTGCAGCGCATCTGCAACTAGAGCAATTTAAACATTCAGTGATCGCAACACTCTTTGGGCGTGTTAGAGGTGTTAACAAAGTTGGAGAGCCTGCTCAGTTAGGTTTTTTTGAGCAAAATAGAGGCCGCGTGGTTATTCTGGAAGGCTTATTTCAGCTTGAAAATGATGTAATTAATTCTGTCGTCAATGCATTGATAAGTCGCCAGTATTATCCTTTAGGTAGCGTGCAGCACATGCCACTACCCTGCAAGGTGCTCGTGTTAACTGAGCTGCCACTGCAGCAACTTAGAGATCAAGGAAAAGTTACTCCTACTCAATTTGTTGCCTTACATACTCATCATATTGTTTTACCACCGCTAAGAGAACGGCCAGAAGACATCGGGTTATTAGCTGCACAATTCATGCAGGATGCTTGTGAGCACTTAAATAAACCTCTAATCCCTTTGTGCTTTGAACTGGTGCAGCAACTTGAGCAAGAATCCTGGCCAGGCAATGTCGCAGAGCTTCGAGCAAGAGTATTTAAGGCTGTAGCTCTTGGTAACCTCCAAGCACTAGTCAATGCTGCACAAAACACTGAGCCTGACCCAGATACAGAAACCCAGGTGAGCTTTCCCAATAAGTTGCCTACGCTATCAGAAGTTCAACAATTACTGATACATGAAGCATTAAAACGTTGTAACTATAGCCAAGTTGAAGCTGCAAAACTGCTAGGGATTAGCCAAAGTGCCCTTAGTCGGCGCCTGCGCTGAGGCAATTTCGGCTTACAATGTAAATAAACTAGACAAAATAACGTCTGTTACAAAAATGCTAAGGGCGCTGCGTGGGTAACTGTGAAGCGATTGGCATTTATTTGGTAATTTATTTGTCATTATATTGTGTCGCTTCGGTTGAGTTATCACCAAGGTCTGTTATCTTTGAAGCTTGGGGATATAGGCTGACATGAGCTTACGTTATAAGCACCATTAAGCCATTAAAAATAAAAAGCAAAATATCAACTAAACTCGCGCTATCAGTATCTTATTACCGTATCACCAATGGATTTAGTTCATGAATGTAGCCTTTATTAACCCATTTTTATCCTCGTTACTTAACGTACTTTCCACTATGGCATCACTGGATCTCACGCCAGGTAAGCCACAAATCAAAACGCATGATGTCGCCAAGGGTGATGTATCAGGTTTGATAGGCATGGTGGGCCCTGAGACTAAGGGTTCTATGTCAATCACATTCGACCGTAGCCTAATTTTTGAAATTATGGATAAGATGCTTGGCGAAAAACCCACTAGCATTAATGATGAAGTGACCGATCTTGTTGGTGAGATAACCAACATGGTAACGGGTGGCGCGAAGAATCTATTAAGTGACGATGGTTATGAGTTTGATATGGCAACGCCGGCGGTAGTTTCTGGCCTTGGCCATAGCATTTCTCATAAGAGTAAAGGTAAGAAAATTCTCATGCCGTTTACTCACCCAAAAGGCAATGCCTATATCGAAATCTGCTTTGAAGACTTGTAATTACAATTACTCGCGATTCAAATAAAACGACAAGGGCCAAACAATAATGTTTGGCCCTTGTTTTTGTAATTTATTACGCAGGTTTTCTAAACGAGGTAATGTCATTGCTATACAGTTAGCACTTTACATATAGCCTTAAACGTTCGCCTGTTTTAGAACGCTTGGTTCACCATTACCCAAAATTGGTTTTCGTCTGTATTGGAAGCTAAATCCAAACGCACCACAATATCTTCTACCTCGAAGCGCACACCTGCGCCCATTACGTACTTCATGTCAGTATGCAACTCACTGGCTGAGAAGCTGTTTGCCACCTTACCCATCTCGCCAAATACGACCCATTGCCACCAAGGCACCTTGTACAAATTAAATACTGGCCAGTTTTGTAGTGGCTGCCAGTGAGGCTTAACCCGATATTCTAAAGAGTAGTTAACCGCGCTGCGGCCAGTGAATTGATCTGATGAATAACCACGCAGGCGATCAAAACCACCTAAACCAACACCGGCAAACGTGGGTGGACGATGGTAATTACCTGTGGTGCCATCTTGCTTATTCCAGCTGGGCGTGTCTGCAACATAAACATTAGCCGCGAGTACTTGCTCGCTTAGCCACTTATTTGAGCCAAGCGGGAAAAATGCGCTTTGCTCAAACTCCCAAATACTCCAATCTGGTTGGTCGTCAATGGCCATACCATAGGTAAAGGTTAAGCTAGTGCGACCACCTTTAAGTGTGTCTTTACTGGTATCCCGGTTATCCCATTCAAATAGTAACTCAGCACCTTTAGCAAGGTCTGGCAGAGTTTCGTTGACTTCCAGCTTGCGATTTTTAACAAAGGGAGTGAGCTTCACACTGGACACACCTGACTCAAGCGGATTCCAACTTATCTCTTCAGCTTGTCGTCTTGCGAGGCTTCTCGCTGCGCCCTGCTTACCCGATGCTATCGGCAGTACATACTCAATATGTAATTTGGCAATACCTTCATCACCGACAGAAATAACTTTTTCAGTTTCACCTCGCGGACTTTCATGGGGCTCTAAGAAGTAAATACCTTGTTCATAATGACCTTGAAATGCTTCAAAAGAGAATAGCCATTGCTCTGCACCTGGAAGTTGATAGTTATATAAGCCTAAAAAGCCCATCCAACTATCGTTAGCTGTGTATAGCCCTACGCCCAAAGCCGTCGCCTGAGCTTGACCAGCGTGTTTAATCACGCCTGCACCACCAAAAGCAGTGCTTAGGGTTTCAGTGGCAAAAATAAACGGAACAACTTCTACTTCTGCCTGATAACTCGGTTTAGGAGTATCGCTAGATTCACCAGCGCTAGCATTCGCGTCAGTGCTTGCTTCAGCTTCACTAGCAAGTGAAGTCGGTATAATAGCTTCACTTGAAGCATGAGTTTGCTGGGAAACAACAGTCACCGCGCACATACACGCAGCTACTAATGCCCTATTGATAAGCATTTCCGTAACCTTAATCGAGTAACTCAACCGCAACTCGCGGCGTTAACTTAGTCACTAGCTCATAGGCAATCGTGCCTATATGCTCAGCAACTTCTTCAACGGCTAACTCCTTGCCCCATAATTGAACATCATCCCCTACTTGCTCTAGACCATCTGGCCCAAGGTCGACAGTTAACATATCCATTGATACCCGGCCGACAATCGGCAACCTGCGGCCATTTATCATCACCGGCGTTCCTTCTGGTGCATTACGCGGGTACCCGTCACCATAACCAATTGCGACCACGCCCAGACGAGTATCACGGCTCGATACCCAATGTGCGCCATAACCAACACTCTCACCTTGCTTTAGTTCACGAACAGCAATTAAGCGAGACATTAACTCCATTGCAGGCACTAAGTCATGCTTATAACCGCGATCGCCAATCACGGGAGAGACTCCATAAAGGGCGATTCCTGGGCGCACCCAGTCAGCCTGGCTAGTTGGCCAAAAAAGTGTGCCTGCAGAGTTAGCTAGGGTTTTATCGCCTTCTAAATCTGCAACTAGGTTATTGAAAGCCTCAATTTGCCTAGTGGTCATTGCATTATTTGGCTCATCGGCGCAGGCAAAATGCGTCATTAAATGAACTGGCTTTTGCACATTAGGGCAAGCAAGTAAACGCTGATACATCTGCTGAAAATCAGCAAGTGAAAAACCAAGTCTGTGCATGCCAGAGTCAAGTTTAAGCCAAACCGTCACTGGCTCAGAAAGCTCGACTGTTTCTAACATCTCTAGCTGCGACTCATGATGCACAACAGTTTCAATATCATGCTCGATTAATAAAGGCAGGTCGGCTTGACGAAAAAAACCTTCAAGCAATAACAAACGCGCACTAACGCCGCCGCCGCGCATCTGCAGGGCTTCTTCTAAACGAGCAAGACCAAAGCCATCCGCTTGTCCTTGCTCGCAGCACACACTATGAGCCACATTTAATAAGCCATGACCATAGCCATTGGCTTTCACTACAGCCATGATCTTGCTGTTTGGCGCAATTTGTTTAATACGTTGCAGGTTGTGCTGCAGTGCCTGGCGACTAACCTCAGCACGAGGAAACGGTTTCAAATATCTCTACCTTTAACAACTACTAATGACAACTAACCAACTCTGTTAGTGTAGAACGAGATTAACTGCTGAGCGTGAGTATTCACCCAGCAGTCAATGAAATTAATCTTCTTCGATTTGCGGGCCTTCGTAGTTATCGAAGCGAGAGAAGTGACCTTGGAACACCAAGCGTACACGGCCAATTGGGCCGTTACGCTGCTTACCAATAATGATTTCGGCAGTGCCTTTATCTTCCGAGTCGTCGTTATACACTTCGTCACGGTAAATAAACATAATCAAGTCGGCGTCCTGCTCAATCGAGCCTGATTCACGTAAGTCAGAGTTTACTGGGCGTTTATCTGCGCGTTGCTCAAGGGAGCGGTTAAGCTGCGACAGTGCAATCACTGGGATTTCGAGCTCTTTCGCTAGTGCTTTCAATGAGCGAGAAATCTCGGCAATCTCTAGGGTACGGTTATCTTTTAGCGCTGGCACCTGCATCAGCTGCAGGTAGTCGACCATGATCATCGACAAGCCACCATACTCTCGTGCAATACGACGAGCACGGCTTCGTACTTCAGTTGGAGTTAGGCCAGAGCTGTCATCAATGTACATCTTGCCTTGCTCGTGCATCAACCCCATGGTAGATGACACGCGTGCCCAATCCTCATCATCTAGCTGACCAGTACGGATTTTCGTTTGGTCAACTCGGCCTAACGATGCCAGCATACGCATCATGATCTGTTCTGACGGCATCTCCAGACTGTAAATCAGTACAGGATGCTTCTCGTTCATTGCTGCTTGCTCACACAAGTTCATCGCAAAGGTGGTTTTACCCATAGATGGACGAGCAGCAACAATAATCAAGTCACCAGACTGGAAGCCCGCGGTCATATTATCGAGGTCGCGAAAGCCGCTCGATACCCCAGTCACACCATTTTGTGGGTTGTTATAAAGCTCTTCAATCTTATCAACCGTCTTTTCCAAAATGGTTTTAATGCCTTCAGGGCCCTCATTTGAGTTGGCGCGCATCTCGGCAATCTTAAAGACTTTACTCTCTGCAAGGTCGAGCAATTCGCTTGAGTCACGCCCCTCAGGGTTATAACCAGCATCGGCAATTTCGTGGGCTACGCCAATCATGTCGCGCACGACCGCACGCTCACGCACAATATCTGCATACGATAAAATATTGCCCGCACTTGGGGTGTTTTTAGCAATCTCACCTAAATAGGCGAAACCGCCCGCATCTTCAAGCTGATCTTCAATTTCTAATTGCTCAGACACTGTGATCAAGTCGATCGGTTGCCCTGCTTCCATTAGGCGCTGCATAGCATTGAAAATCATCTTATGAGAGCGAGAATAAAAATCCTCTGCCACTACGGCTTCAGCAACCCTGTCCCATGCATCGGCGTCTAGCATCAGGCCACCTAACACTGACTGCTCAGCCTCTATCGAGTGCGGCGGCAGTTTTAGCGCATTAACTTCTGCATCAGTTGGTTGTTTTTTTGGCCTAAATGGCGCTTTCTGAGACATTGACTCTCCAATAAAACAAAACTTAGTGATTAACCCAAAGTATTATGAGCTTATGGCTTGAGCAAGACATAACAACTTACAAATACCTGATTAAACACGTCTGTTTGCCCGGTTAAACACACCCCAGACAAATAAAAAATATGATATAACACCTAGGTTATTTTAAAGGCGCTGAATAAGCCCTTAACAACACCAACAATACGACAATAAATAAAAGATTTAAGGATTAAACATGCGTATTGCATTGATTGCCGCCCTTACACTTTCATCGGGCTTAGCTTTCGCCGACGAAGGACAATGGCAACCGTATCAAATGCCCTCTATTGCCGACAAATTACAACATCGCGGCATCGACATTCCAGCAAAACAACTCGCCGATTTAAGCCAGTATCCAATGAATGCAGTGGTTGGACTCGGGTATTGTACAGCCAGTTTTGTATCGCCCCAAGGACTTGTTGTCACAAACCATCATTGTGCCTATCGCGCCATTCAATATAACAGTAATACTGAGCACAATTACCTCGCAGAAGGCTTCCTAGCCAAGAGCCAACAACAAGAGCCATCAGCAGGCCCAAATGAGCGCTTATACATTACTGAGTCAGTTACTGACGTAACTAAGCAAGTTAATGCCAACCTAAGTGATGAACCACTTGCACGCTATCAGGGTATTGAGCGCAATAAAAAAGCACTGATTAAAGAATGTGAATCAGACGACAATTATCGCTGCTCAGTCAGTAGCTTTCACAATGGTTTAGAGTTCTACCTGAGTAAGCAATTGATCATCCGTGACGTGCGCTTAGTGTACGCGCCACCTGAAAGTGTTGGCGCATTTGGCGGTGATATTGATAACTATGAATACCCACGTCACTCCGGCGACTTTACCTTCTTACGCGCATACGTAGGTAAAGACGGTAAGCCAGCGACCTACTCTACAGACAACGTCCCTTACACGCCGAAAAGTTATCTAAAAATTAACGCAAACGGCGTTAAAGCCGGTGACGGTGTATTTGTTGCTGGTTACCCAGGCTCGACTAGCCGCTACCGCTTAACCAGCGAGCTAGAATTTGCCAGCCAGTGGCTATATCCAACCTATGCTGCTCACTATCAGCAAAAAATCGACACCATTGAACAAATGGGCGGTGCAGATAATGGCATCAAGATTAAATATGCGGGCACACTTGCTTCAATGGCAAACCGCATGAAAAAGCTCAACGGTTTGCTTGATGGTTTTAAAGCGACTGATATTGTTGGCATTAAACAAAATCGTGAAAATGATTTCCTTGCCTGGTTAAAGCAAGACAAGAATGCCAATCAACAGGTTATTGCAGAGCTTGAGTCACTGCTAGCCAAGCAACACAAGCTAACCCAAACCAACTACTACTTTGAAAATGCGCAATCGAGCACACTACTTAGCGCGGCTAAAAGCTTATACCGCCTAGCAAAAGAGAAGCAAAAAGATGACGCTGATCGCGAAGCGGGCTATCAAGAACGTGACATGAAAATGTTTACCGCACGCCTAAAACGTATCGATACCAGCTTTGATGCCAATGTAGATAAAACGCTGTGGCTGCAAGATCTCAATGAGTATGTTGATCAGCCGTTGAAAGTGAAGGTATTAGACAACGCCCTTAGCCGCGCAAGTAGCGATGAAGATCTAAGCAATAAGGTTGCAGGATTTTATGCGTTAACTGAGCTTACCGATCAAAGCACGCGCCTTGCCTGGATGGATAAATCGCCTGCAGAATTCGAGAGCAGTAACGATCCATTCATTCGCTTAGCTGTTGCCCTGCACGACACCAATATGCAACTTGAGCAAGAGCAGAAGACCTTACGCGGTAAGCTGTCTGTTGCCCGCCCAGCGTATATGTCTGCCGTGATTAACTACTACAAAGCCAATGACTGGCCAGTATACCCAGATGCCAACGGCACGCTGCGTATTACCTATGGCATGGTTGATGGTTATCAATCGGCAGATGCGCTTTACAAGCAGCCGTTTACGCGCTTAGAAGGCATTGTCGCAAAGCACACAGGTGTTGAGCCATTTAACGCACCAGAGAAAGTACTAAATGCGATTAAAGCTAATGACTATGGCGAGCATAGAATTGGTTCGGTTTACCAAGACCCACGCTCATGGTTCTGTAAACTGATGTCTTGTGAAGCTAAACCAAATGAGTTCGGCTCGGTGCCAGTTAACTTCCTATCAAGTGTTGATACCACAGGCGGTAACTCTGGTTCACCTGTACTAAACGGCCAAGGTGAGCTAGTTGGTTTGAACTTTGACTCAACTTACGAAGCCATTACCAAAGATTGGTTCTTTAATCCAACCATCACCCGCGCAGTTCACGTAGATGTGCGCTACATCTTGTGGATGATGGATAAAGTGGATAATGCTGACAATCTAATGGAGGAGCTTGATTTAGTTAAAGACTAAATCGGTTGCCTTCAGATATATCAAAAGCAGGTTAATGGTGACATTAACCTGCTTTTTTGTACCTGTATTTCGTTGCTATACCTATTGGGATAAATAAGTGACCAGAGATTACTTAGGAACAAGCGATTAGAACAAGGCAGTCATTGCAACTAGCTAGCTGTGCTTACTACAAATCATTTAACGACGTTATAAGCCATTTTAAACAATAAGAGCTAATCGGTAAGAATGATCACATACTTGTGTTGGCTAGTATAAAACAGGCATAAAAAAACACCGCCAATTGGCGGTGTTTTTAACTAAAAGCAGTTAGCTATTAGTCTTCTGCAACTACAGAGATAGTAACAGTAGCTTGAACTTCAGTGTGAACTGAAACTTCAACTTCGAACTCACCAGTAGTGCGTAGTGCACCTAGTGGAAGACGAACTTCAGCTTTAGTGATTTCAACACCAGCAGCAGTTACTGCATCAGCAATATCGCGAGTACCGATAGAACCGAATAGTTTACCTTCTTCACCAGCTTTAGAAGCGATAACAACAGCTTCAAGAGCAGCAAGCTTTTCAGCGCGCTCGTTAGCAGTTGCTAGTTCAGCAGCTAATTTAGCTTCTAGCTCAGCACGGCGAGCTTCGAAAACTTCAACGTTTGCAGCGTTAGCAACAACCGCTTTACCTTGTGGTAGAAGGTAGTTACGTGCGTAACCAGCTTTTACAGAAACTTGGTCGCCTAGGCCACCTAAGTTAGCAATTTTATCAAGTAGAATAACGTTCATTATCTAATCCTCTTGTATCTGGTCTGCAATTACTGATGTAAATCAGTGTATGGCAGAAGAGAAAGATAACGAGCACGCTTGATTGCGCGAGCTAGTTGGCGTTGGTATTTAGCACTAGTACCAGTGATACGGCTAGGAACGATCTTGCCGCTTTCAGTGATGTAGTTCTTTAAAGTTACGATATCTTTGTAATCAATTTCTGTAACACCTTCAGAAGTGAAGCGACAGAACTTGCGACGACGGAAATAACGTGCCATTTTGACAGTCTCCTAAGTTTTCAATTCGACATTTTCAGCATGCAAGACTAAACGGTTTTGTCCATTTCGCCCTTGTTGCAATGAAAGGTATCCTTCCACATCAACTTGCATACCAGCTTTAAATTTATCTGTTGCGCTGTTGAGGCGCTCTCCACTCAATATCACTTGAATTAGGCAGTACACGTTTCGTGGTAAATCTGCATCTAATCTTCGCGATCTGTGCTCAAGGGTTAACACCGTATGGGCGATTCCGCTTGGGCTTTCAAATTGTCTGGCGCGTTTAATTTCGCCCGACAACATTAAGTGGTTATTCACAGAAAATTATTGAGCTTTTTCTTCAGCGCTTTCTTCTGTTTTAGCTTCAGCAGCAGGTGCACGACGTGAGTCACGCTCTTCTTTTGCTTTAGCCATAGGAGAAGCTTCAGTAACAGCAGCTTTAGTGCGCATTACCATGTTACGCAGAACAGCGTCGTTGAAACGGAAAGCTGTTTCTAACTCTTCTACAGACTCTGCAGTAGTCTCTACGTTCATAAGAACATAGTGAGCTTTGTGTAGGTCTTGGATTGGGTAAGCCAATTGACGACGACCCCAATCTTCTAGGCGGTGAACTGTACCGTTAGCAGCGGTGATAACACCGGTGTAACGCTCGATCATACCTGGGACTTGTTCACTTTGATCTGGGTGAACCATAAATACGATTTCGTAATGACGCATTTATTGCTCCTTACGGTTATGTAGCCTCGTTTTGGCTCAGTCATACCAAGTTTGAGGCAAGGAACTAAATAAAGTGACTGATTTGAGCGCGCGATTCTACAGCCTTATTACCTAAAACTCAAGCGAGTAATTCGCTTTAATGCAATCCCTTTGCAGTCGCACCCTTAAGCGGTATGATGATGGCGCTAAAAGCTAAGCCATAATGAGAATAAAAAGATAAAACTTCATGAACAAGCTGTGTTATTTAACTGCGTTAGTACTGTTCCCGTCTTCAGCCTGGGCGCTAGTACCACCTGATTATAAAGAACCACCGAGCGATATCTACGCTGAAATTGAGGCTGGTTTGCAAGTAAATAGTGGCAACAACTCAACACAGAACTTTAATGGTCGCACTCACATCACTTACGACACTGAAAAAGCTAAGCAAGAGGCTACCTTTAAAGCTTACTACGCGGCAGATGACGGTTCGTCAACCGCAGAAAAGTTTGACCTTTACCTGCAGTCAAACTACAAGTTTGACGACGCCTATTTATATGGTCGCGGCGAATTAACCTGGGATAAGTTTGGTTCGTTTACTCGTATTAGCACTATCTCAACGGGTTACGGTTTTGATGTAATTTCAGACAGCAAACACACACTGAGCTTAGAGATGGGTCCTGGTTACCGTTACGATATCCCTATTGCGACGGAATCTGAGCCAGATCCAAGCGCTAATAGTAACGTGATTTTACGTTCAGCAGCCAAGTACTCATTAAAGCTGCAAGAATACACTAGCTTTAATGCTGACTTTACCGCTGAAGCGGGTAAAGACAACTCAACTCTAACCTTAGACTTAAGTTACAAGAATACATTTATTCAGGACTGGGCATTTAAAGTGGGTATGAACTTTAAATACAACACAACAGTGCCAACTGATACTAAGCAGTTAGATACCATTACCACCTTTAACCTACTTTATACCTACCAGTAAACTGCAATCACTGTGCAAGAAAACAAAAAAACGCCGTATATAAACATACGGCGTTTTGCTTGCAGCGAAGCTTGTCAGTTTAAGCTAAACGCTGCCTGACCGCTTCAAATAAGCATACGCCTGTAGCAACCGATACGTTCAAGCTAGACACGCTACCCGCCATTGGAATCGAGACCAAAGAGTCGCAACTTTCACGGGTTAAGCGACGAAGACCTTTATCTTCAGCCCCCATAGCAATCGCAAGCGGCCCTTTTAAATCAGCTTGATATACGTTGCCATCGGCCTCACCGGCGGTACCGACAATCCATACCCCTTTATCTTGAATTTGACGCATAGTTCGCGCAAGGTTAGTGACCTGAAACAAAGGCACGGCCTCTGCTGCGCCGCACGCAACCTTGCTTACCGTTGCGGTTAAGCCAACTGAGTTGTCTTTAGGTACGATAATGCCGTGCACACCAGCGGCGTCCGCATTGCGCAGGCAAGCACCTAGATTATGTGGGTCTGTCACTCCATCAAGGATCAACAAAAATGGCGTGTCAGTTTTGGCTAGCAGTGCATCTAAGTCATGTTCGCCTAGTTGCTTCGCCGGCTTAACTCTAGCAACAACACCTTGATGTTGGCTGCTATTGGCTTTGTCATCGAGCACTTTACGCGATGCGCGCTGCACAGCAACGCCCATGTTAGCTGCAGCTTTAATCACAGGTAACAAACGCTCGTCATCACGGCCTTGCAAAACCCACATTTCAATCACGCGTTCAGGGCTGTTATCCAGCAATGCTTTAATCGCGTGAATACCAAAAATCATCTCTTGTTTTTTCATGGCTTATTTCTCTAACTGCCTATTTCTTTCTATTACTGCGTTTGGCAGTGGACTTTTTCGACGAGCGCTTCTTAGCGCTAGCCTTTTTTGACTTTTTCGAGCTAGCTGGCTTATGCTCGCCCTTGCGCTCAGACTTAGCTCTTGAGTCACTAGACTTTGAGCTTGCTGATGAGCGGCTTGATGACTTAGACTTAGCATCGCCATTACTGCGCTTTGCACCTTCAAGGTTTGCTCGCTCGCGCGCGGTTAACGGTTTATTCGGGTTACGCTTGCGACCACGTCCTTTGTTATTATCACCTTCCATCACCAAATCAATTTGGCGATCGTCAAGGTTAACAGCAGCCACCTTTACCGTTACTTCATCACCAATCTGATAAATCTTACGCGAATGCTCACCAATCAAACGCTGACGACTTGGGTCAAACTGATAATAATCGCTCGCCAAACTTGAGATATGCACTAGGCCATCAATGAACAGCTCATTTAAGCGTACAAACAAACCAAAGTTGGTTACCGATGCCACAACGGCATCAAAGGTATCGCCAACATGATCTTGCATGTACTCGCACTTAAGCCAGTCACTTACATCCCGTGTTGCTTCATCTGCGCGGCGCTCAGTGTTGGAACACTCTTCACCAAGTTGATCTAACTCATCTAAGTCGTAATGGAAACCACCATCAGCGGTCCATTTATCAGTGACATTACCTTGCGCCTTAGCGAGTAAGAACTTAATCACCCGATGCAAAATTAAGTCTGGGTAGCGGCGAATTGGCGATGTGAAGTGCGAATATGCTTCCAGTGCTAAACCAAAGTGCCCTTCATTATCAGGGGTATAAGTTGCCTGACGCATAGAGCGTAGCAACATTACCTGAATAAGCTCAGCATCAGGCCTATCTGCGACCTCTAGCATTAGCTTTTGATAGTCACTCGGCTCCGGCTCAAGTCCACCGTCTAAGGTTAAACCACGCTCAGACAAGAAGTCTTTAAACTGGGTAAGCTTTTGCTCAGACGGCGCTTCATGCACGCGATACAGCACCTCACCTTTGTGCTTTTTAACGAACTTAGCTGAAGCGACATTGGCCAAAATCATGCATTCTTCAATGATTTTGTGCGCCTGATTACGACCCCGAGGCACAATCTTATCGATTTTACGCTGCTCATTAAAAATGAACTGGGTCTCTAAGGTTTCAAACGCAATCGCGCCGCGATCGGCTCGTACTTCGTCCAGAGTTAAATAAAGTGATTGCAAGCACTTTAGGTGCGGCAAGATAGCTTGATGCTGATCTTTAACCTCACCGCCCTCAAGCATGTCGGCAACCTGAGTGTAGGTTAAGCGCGCATGAGAGTGCATCACCGCAGGGTAAAACTTGTAACCTGATAGCTTACCACGAGCAGAAATAGTCATCTCCGCCACCATACACAGTCTATCGACATGCGGATTTAACGAGCATAGGCCATTGGAGATCTTCTCTGGCAGCATAGGAATAACTTGCGACGGGAAGTACACCGAGTTACCTCGGCGGCGCGCTTCTTTATCAAGGGCCGATTCAGTGCGCACATAATGGCTCACATCGGCAATGGCTACCCATAAGCGCCAGCCACCACTAGGCTTAGTTTCAGCATAAACGGCATCGTCAAAGTCTCGGGCATCTTCGCCATCAATGGTCACTAATGGTAAGTGACGTAAATCAACGCGCCCTTGCTTATCTTCCTCAGGTACTTCATCAGGAATTTTGCGCAGCTTTTTCTCAATAAGCGGCGACCAAGTATGCGGTAAGTCGTAATTGCGCAGGGCGATTTCAATTTCCATCCCAGGCGCCATGGTTTTACCTAGCACCTCTGTGACTTTACCAGCGGCTTTTACAAAGCGTCCTGGGCGACGAGTCAATTCCACCACAACCACATCGCCCGCGCGGGCACCATTCTTATCTTCTGATGCGATAAGAATTTCCTGGGTAATACGCTTGTCGTCAGCAATAACAAAGCCCATACCACTATCTACATGGTAACGGCCAACAAGCGGCGCAGTGCGCTCATGCACTAGGCGTACAATACGCGCATCACGTTTACCGCGGCGATCAGTACCAGCTTTTTGGGCAAGGACTTTATCACCGTGGAAGTATTTGAGCATGTCGCGATTGTTAACGAATAAGTCATCTCCGCCTTCATCTGGCTTAAAAAAGCCAAAGCCATCTCTGTGGCCGATAATGGTGCCTGACATTAAATCCATACGCTCAGGTAGACCGTAACTCTGCCCGCGGGTAAACACTAACTGACCATCACGCTCCATGGCGCGCAGGCGGCGACGAAGTGCCTCTAATTGCTCTTCGTCTGTAATATTTAGTGCTTTAGCTATATTGTCGCGAGTGACAGGGGAAGTTTGGGCACGCAAGTAGTCTAAAATGTATTCTCTACTTGGGATTGGGTTTTGATACTTGTCTTGCTCTCTCTCAAAATGAGGATCTTTGATCATTCAGTTTCCATTTTCAGGTGCGCTTGCACCACTATTGTGTATATAACTGCGGTTGTTGTGCCCGCTTCACAATACTCTCGGGCATCTTGGCCGCTAACATTTTCAGTAATGACATCGCCTGCTTATGCTGGGCAGAGTCATCAAAATAACTATTGTATAACCAATGGTAGCCTAATTCGTAATCACGCGGGCTACCGTAACCTTCACCGAATAAGCGCACTAACATAAGTCGTGCACGAATATCGCCATTTGCAGCTGCTGGCAATACATATTGTACGGCGCGATTTTTGTCGGTAATGACTAATTTGCCTGAATAATAATATTCAGCCAATTTAACCATTGCCTCTGCACTGCCTTGCTCAGCTGCTGTTTGAAGCAGAGCCATACCACGGGCAGAGTGTTTTGGAACGCAAACACCATGGTTTAGCATTTCGCCCCATAAAAATTGATACAAAGGCTGTCTTAGTACTTCAGCTTTCGCTTCAATATCTTGCACTAGCTGACATTCATCATCTTCTACACGCTGAAGGTAATGGTCACGGCGGATTAGCTCTGTTAAAACTTCATCACCATAGATGTCATAGGCTTCTACGTCACCCTCACCGCCCATGTCTTGCACCGTTGCACCTGTACTAGCCAAGGGTTCACTTGCGCCTTCACCGCCCATATCTTCAGGTGTTTGCTCACTTGAGGCACTATCGTCAGCCATTGGCTCGCTACTCACTTCTTCTCCAGCTTGCTGCTGACTAACAGTTTCGTCAGTTTGAGCATATAGAGAATATGGAAGTATCAATAAAGCCAATACAAATAGTCGTAGCATAGTGAGTCTCGGTGACAGTGACATTACTCTTTGCATCGGCAGTATAGCGCATTTCTTAAGCGCGATCTTTTGCTTTGTTCAATAAAAAAGGCCGCTAATGCGGCCTCTTTAGTAACGAGTTGAGTTTAGTTAAATGGGTTAACTAAAGTCATGGTTTCGTTACGATCTGGACCAGTTGAGATGATATCAACAGGTGTTTCAAGTAGCTCTTCTACACGCTTGATGTAGTTAAGTGCTGCTTGAGGAAGCTGATCGACAGAAGTTGCACCAAAGGTGTTTTCCTTCCAACCAGGCATAGATTCGTAGATAGGTGTAACTTGCTCGTAGCCTTCAGCAGCTAGTGGCGTGACCTTTTCTACGCGGCCGTCTGGGTACTGATAACCCACACAAATCTTAACTTCTTCTAGGCCGTCAAGTACGTCTAGTTTAGTTAAACAGAAACCGCTGATGCTGTTGATTTGAACCGCGCGGCGCATTGCCACAACGTCTAACCAACCTGGACGACGCTTACGACCAGTCGTTGCACCAAATTCTTGACCTTTCTCACCGATGTAATCACCGATTTCATTGTCTAATTCAGTTGGGAATGGACCCGCACCTACACGTGTGGTGTAAGCCTTCATGATACCTAGTACATAGTCTAGGTGACGTGGGCCAAAACCAGAACCTGTCGCTACACCACCAGCAGTAGTGTTAGACGAAGTTACAAACGGGTATGTACCGTGGTCGATATCAAGCAGAGTACCTTGAGCACCTTCAAACAGAATTGGCTCACCTGCTTTGCGTGCAGTATCAAGTAGCTCAGTAACATCAACACACATGCTCTTGAAGTAATCAGCAATAGCTAATGCATCTTCAAGGGTCTTTTGGTAATCAACAGCTTCACAGCCGTAGTACTCGGTTAGCATGAAGTTGTGGTACTTCATTACTTCTTCAAGCTTCTTAGCAAATAGCTCAGCATTGAATAGATCACCTACACGTAAACCACGACGAGAGATCTTATCTTCGTATGCAGGGCCAATACCGCGACCAGTCGTACCAATTGCATTGTTACCGCGCGCTTTTTCGCGAGCAATATCCAGTGCACAGTGGAATGGAAGAATAAGCGGACAAGCTTCAGAAATCAGAAGACGGTCTTCAACCGGCACACCACGCTCTTTAAGCATGTTGATTTCTTTCATTAATGCATCAGGAGCTAGCACAACGCCGTTACCGATAATGCATTTAACATTATCGCGTAAGATCCCAGATGGAATTAAGTGAAGAACGGTTTTATCACCATCGATAACCAGAGTGTGGCCGGCATTATGGCCGCCTTGGTAACGAACTACGTATTTTGCCTGTTCTGTTAAAAGGTCGACAATCTTACCTTTGCCTTCGTCACCCCACTGGGTGCCGAGTACGACTACATTTTTGCCCATTGTTTGCTGCAAGGTTGTGGTATAAAGGGGAATTTTAACAGATTTTTAGGGGGCAAAGGCAAGTTTTTTATGAAAAAATAATCAACAAAACCACACCCGCCGTGAATAAAGATCCACCTAAACGTCTGAGTACGTTTTGATTTTGCTTAGAAATCTCTAACAAATAATTTTTCCACTGCTCAGGGAAGATCATTGGCCCGATCCCTTCGAGGATCAAAACCATAGCGATCGCCACCATGATTGTTTCGAAACTCATATCAATTCCTTATCTTTTCAGCTGCAACTTACTCATTTGTTACCCAAAGCTGTTGTTCTCTATAGAAACTACATCCCCTTGCTAGTTTGCCACCAAGGGTAAATTCCAGGCAATAAAAAACCCAGCATATAGCTGGGCTTTCGTAATTCCAAAAACGAATTAACGCTTCGAGAATTGTGGCTTACGACGTGCTTTACGTAGACCAACTTTCTTACGCTCAACTTCACGAGCATCACGGGTAACGAAACCAGCAGCGCGTAGAGTAGGACGTAGAGATTCATCTAGTTGCATCAGTGCACGGGTAATACCGTGACGGATAGCACCTGCTTGGCCGGTAGTACCACCGCCCTTAACAGTTACGTAGATGTCTAGTTTTTCAGTCATTTCAACTAGCTCTAGTGGTTGACGAACAACCATACGAGCCGTTTCACGACCAAAGTAAACATCAAGAGGACGTTGGTTAACAACGATGTTGCCACTACCTACTTTTGCGAATACGCGAGCAGTAGAAGTTTTGCGACGGCCAGTGCCGTAGTACTGAGATGCAGACATTTCTTACTCCCGTTTAGATATCAAGAACTTGTGGTTGTTGTGCAGCGTGGTTATGCTCAGCGCCAGTGTAAACTTTTAGTTTACGGAACATAGCGCGACCTAAAGGACCTTTAGGTAACATACCCTTAACTGCTTTCTCGATGATCATTTCAGGCTTGTGAGCTTGAAGCTTCTCAAAGCTGATTTGCTTGATGCCACCTGGGAAGCCTGAGTGCGAGTAGTAAGTCTTACCAGCAGCTTTGTTACCAGTTACAGTCACTTTTTCAGCGTTGATAACGATGATGTAATCACCAGTGTCAACGTGAGGAGTGTATTCTGGCTTGTGCTTACCACGTAGGCGAGCAGCAATTTCAGTAGCGATACGACCTAAAGTTTTGCCGTCTGCGTCAACGACATACCAGTCACGAGTTACAGTTTCTGGTGTAGCAGTAAAAGTTTTCATTATTTCAAAAAACCCAAAGTTTAAATTCTGTCACACATGTTGATTGCATTTACAAACAACACAAAGATGCCGATTCCATGCCCCTTCGAGCAAGAATTCTGGCTTATAACTTCCGCCTCACATGGCGGAGTAACGTGGGCAGGTGGCGGATTATACGTAATATCGCATTAAAAATCACCTGATTTTTGAAAGAAAAATGGTGATTTATTAGATAAGCCGAATTTGCCGCAGATCCGCTACGGCAAATGCTCTAAAGTGAGGTAGTCGTGAGACTGCATTTCGATTAAACGCGAACGGCACCGGCGGAACTCAAAACTTAGCTGACCGTCAGTGTATATCGACTCAAGCTCGACTTCAGCCGAGATAATCAACTTCACATTGCGCTCGTAAAACTCATCAACCATGGCAAGGAAACGTCTGGCAATATCATCACCTGTTGACTGCGCCCCCATTTGCTCAAGACCGCTTAATAATACAGTATGATAAACCCTAGCGATCTCCATATAGTCTCGTTGCGATCGAGGCCCATCGCATAAGTCGCGAAAGTTGGCGAGTAACACACCTTGTGATTGCTGACGGATCGGAATATGCCTGCCGTCGATCTCAATGGGATCATTTAGCACTTCAGACTCAGGCGCAAGCTGCGCAAAATACTTAAGCAAGTTAACGTCGGCTTGTTCATCTAACGGGTAATGATAAATCTCAGCTTGCTCAAGCGTGCGCAAACGATAGTCAATCCCTGAGTCTACATTTAATACTTGGCAATGTTTGTTTATCAGCGCAATGGCCGGCAAAAAGCGAGCACGTTGCAGACCATTCTTATATAAGTCGTCAGGAATAATGTTTGAAGTCGCAACCAGTACTACACCATTTTTAAACAGTTGCTCAAACAAGGTGCCCAACAACATGGCGTCAGTAATGTCTGAGACGAAGAACTCGTCAAAACAAATCACCTGATATTGTTTCGCCATTTTACTGGCGATCGACACAAGTGGGTCTTGTACACCTTTAAGCTGATCTAACTCATGATGTAACTGATGCATAAAGCGATGAAAATGCGCTCTTAATTTTTTGTCACCAGGTAAGGCATCATAAAAGGTATCCATTAGGTAAGTTTTGCCGCGCCCAACGCCACCCCACAAATATAAGCCCTGTACCTGCTCAGCTTTATTCTTGTCAAATGAGCTGCCAAATAAGCCCCCAACAACTTACCAATACCTGACTGGGGTTTGTTCGCCACTTTGACAATATCGTCAAATACGCGCTGCAACGTTTTAACGGCTTGCTCTTGGGCTGGGTCAAACGAAAAGTCTTCTCGAGTGAGATCTTGCTGGTAATGCTCCCACGGGGTTAACTGCGACAAAACAACTTCTCTTAACGGCTTAATAATGCTCAGAATAATAACACCATTCACCACGCTGATTAACTAGTGCAGAAAATTAATTAACCTTTGTTAATCCCTTCGGAACTTGATAGCTGATCAACAATCTCAATCGGTAACGTATTAATCTTTTACGAGGCTAATGGCTTAAGTCTTATTAACCTCTCGTATTGATTAAAAAATTTTAACTTTGAATTTTGACATTCGACCGCTATATCAACTAGTAACGCGTAAACAATCGATCAATCGCCTACACTTGATTAATTAATTAACGCAGTCGCCTTAACTCACGTAAATAGTTTTAGGGTTGTTAGGGTAACCAACATAGCGAATAGTAATAATGTCTCTAGGAGCCATACGTCCATGAAAGCCAAATTAAGCCTATTATCAGCAGCCGTACTGACCGCATCATTAGCCTTAAGCCCTGTGGTTTCGCAAGCTGCATTACCTCACTCTGTCAACGGTCAAACCTTACCTAGCCTGGCGCCAATGTTAGAAAAAACCACACCAGCAGTAGTGTCAGTTGCAGTGTCTGGCACTCAAGTGTCAAAGCAGCAAATTCCAGATATGTTCCGTTACTTCTTTGGCCCAAATGCGCCGCAAGAGCAGGTTCGCGAACGTCCATTTCGCGGCCTTGGTAGCGGCGTGATTATTGATGCCGACAAAGGCTACATCGTGACCAATCAACACGTGATTAATGGTGCCGACAATATCCAAATTGGTCTTTATGACGGCCGTGAAATTGAAGCAGAATTGATTGGGGAAGATGCTGAATCAGACATCGCGCTGCTAAAAATCGATGCAGATAACCTAACTGAGATTAAACAAACCGATACCGATTCTATCCGCGTGGGTGATTTCGCTGTCGCTATTGGTAACCCATTTGGTCTGGGGCAAACAGTCACTTCAGGTATTGTCAGCGCACTTGGTCGTAGCGGCCTAGGCATTGAAATGCTTGAGAACTTTATCCAAACCGATGCGGCAATTAACAGCGGTAACTCTGGTGGCGCACTAGTAAACCTCAATGGTGAGTTGATTGGCATTAACACTGCCATTGTAGCGCCAACTGGCGGTAACGTTGGTATTGGCTTTGCTATTCCGGCCAATATGGTCAATAACTTGGTCGGTCAAATCATCGAACACGGTGAAGTGCGCCGCGGCGTGTTAGGCGTTGCTGGGCGTGATTTAGATAAACAGCTTGCTGAAGCCTTTGGTTTAGATTCACAACACGGTGCATTCGTTAACGAAGTGGTACCTGACAGCGCTGCCGATGATGCTGGCATTAAAGCCGGTGATGTGATCATCTCAGTCAATGGTAAGAAGATTAAATCATTTCAGGAGTTACGCGCCAAAGTCGCCACCATGGGCGCAGGCGCTAAAGTGAAGTTTGACCTTATTCGCGATGGCGATAAAGAGTCTGTTAAAGCCACATTAGGCGCAGCAGACAGTGTAGAGAAAGCCAGCGGCGGTATTCACCCTATGCTTGATGGGGCAACGCTGCAAGATGGCAGCAATGGCATTGAAATTACCGAGGTTGCCAATGGCTCTCCAGCAGCGCGCAGTGGACTGCAAAAAGGCGACATCATTACAGGCATCAATCGCACTAAAGCGAGTAACTTAAAAACCCTGAAGTCACTGCTTAAAGATACCGAAGGTACGGTCGCACTTAAGATTAAGCGTGATAGAACTTCGCTATACCTAGTATTGCGTTAATCGTAAACAAGCTTCATTAGAGCGGTTCAAGACATAGTTAAACCTAAGTTAGCTAACGCTTAACAATTGTTTTGTTTGATAAATAAGCACTGTAACCCATGAGTTTCAGTGCTTATTTTTTATAAAAGTGCTACCATCTGCGGTCTCGGCCCAATAAAACCTGTCCCATGAATATCAAAAGCACCTTCATCTATTTTGCTAAAGCTATCGTTTTCGGCTTAATCATGGCCGCAATGTTTCTTGGGCTAACAGCATATTTGAACGGTGATTCATTTAGCTCTGGGTTTAAATCAACCACCAAGCGCAGTGAGGGCTTATCCTTTGCCAATGCTGTACGCCGCGCCGCCCCCGCCGTGGTCAATATTTATAGCTTGAGTATTGATCAATCTCGGCCGATTAACTCTGGCGCCCTGCAAGAGCTTGGCTCTGGGGTGATTATGAGTAAAGAAGGCTATATCCTGACGAACTATCACGTCATTAAACAAGCAGACGAAATCGTGGTCGCGCTGCAAGATGGTCGTAGGTTCACTTCAGAGGTAGTCGGCTCAGATCCTGAAACCGACCTTTCAGTGATAAAAATTGAAGGCGATAACCTGCCGCTAGTACCAATCAACCTTAATAACCCTGCGTTAGTTGGTGACGTGGTGTTAGCGATTGGTAATCCATACAATATTGGCCAAACCATTACCCAAGGGATTATTAGCGCAACAGGTCGTAACGGCTTAAGCTCTGGTTATCTCGATTTTCTACAAACTGATGCTGCAATTAACGCCGGTAACTCGGGCGGTGCACTAATTGATACCAGTGGTGAGCTAATTGGTATTAATACCGCGGCATTTACTGTAGGTGGTGAAGGTGGCAACAACGGTATTAGCTTTGCCATTCCAATCAAACTCGCTCATAGCATTATGGGGAAACTTATCCAGCATGGGCGTGTTATCCGCGGCGCTTTAGGCTTTACCGGCGAGCCGGTTAATCCCGTGGTCGCGCAGATCCTTAACCTGCCTAACCTAAATGGTGTAGTGATTACTGGCGTTGACCCAGATGGGCCTGCAGCACATGCAGATCTGCAGCCACGCGATGTTATCACTCATTATAATGACGAAGTCATTCCTGGCACTGACTTACTGATGGATAGAATTGCCGAGTCCACACCCGGCACTGAAGCAACCCTTTCTATTATTCGTAAGGGTCAGGTGCAACAGCTGGTTGTAACTGTTGGCGAAAAGAACTCTCCTATTTAACGCCACGCGATGCTGCGACTCAACATAAAAAGCCACATCATCACTGATGTGGCTTTTACTTGGGATGGATGATGAAACTACGAACGTCTATTTGTGAATAATTGGGGTTTGTAGTGCTCTATCTTGATAATCACTATGACAAGTACCACATGAGAACTCTGCTGTAGACCACGGCATTTGGAATTTGCCATCCGCAGTGAACTGTTTAGCATCTGCAGATAGGTCGATAGTAAATAAGTGCGACTTCACATCACCAAATACCACATCAGCGCTGCCCATTTTCGGCCCAGTCTTGACGGCACTTTTAGCCAGTTTTGGCATGTGACAATCAGTACACTCGGCAACCATACCGTGAACCGCTGAAGTAAATTCTACTTGGTGACAGCTAGTACACTCTTTTACTGCGCCAGTGTGTATACCATCAGCACTGTCTTGGTTTTTAGTCGACATATGTGGCTCATGGCAAGTAGAACACGCCATATCCTGCTTAGGACCAATTTCATCACCCGCTTTATAACTGCCGTGATCTTCTGGCACCACGCCAAGCATTTCATCTGCAGTTTGATGATGTTTAGATAAGCCACCACTAGAGATAATTCGCCCACCGACTTTGCTGCCATCGGGGAACGCTGCGTTGTAGTCGCTCACATAACTAGGGTAATCTTTCTCACCATCACGAGTATGACATTCGGCGCAGGTGACGGCTTTGCCATAACCCATATCATCTGCTAAGAAATCTTCTGTGGTTCTCGCTTGAGCATTCTTCGCAATATTGTCTTTTGAAGGAGAGCTAGCATGTAAGCTACCAGCGCCATGACAAGCTTCACACTGAACACCACCAGCAGCAAAGGTGCCGCCCATACCAGGCAGATCGTCTTGGCGGTCTAAGTTACGCTCGTCACCTTCTTCAGTTGTTGTGCGTTTCCAACCCGTCACATGGCAATTGCCGCATTTATACTGATAGTCAAATTCACTAGCTTTATAGTCGCCCATGACATCAGGATCATTGAGATGATTATCAGGAATATTTAACTCACCATTGGCATTGCGGATATTGTATTGCACGTTATTGCCAGTAACGATGTAACCATCAGCGTCTAGCCAGCGCATCTTCCAATGATAGCCGCCAACAACATAGGTGACATCATCGTATGAACTTGGTGCACCTAAAGTATTGTTTGTAGAGCCATCACCGTTAGGGCCGGCGAACTGCAACAAATCGATGGCACCTGTGATAGTTGACTCTGGCGTATAAGGAAAACTAGGCTCCTCCCCATTACTAATTTTCTGAATTTTAAAGTTGTGACCGGTTTTTAAGAAAGAATCTTTATTGCTATGACAACCCAAGCAGGTTTGCGTGCCAACATAAGCTAGCTCGTTGCTTAACACAGTAATGGTCACTTTTGTACTGGCTTCACCGCCATTACCATCTTCAATCGAATAGGAAAGTATTGTTTCACCCACAGTGTCGGCAACAAATACCAGCTTATTGTTTTCAATGGTCACACTGCCTGTACCTGACTCGACCTCTGCAGCAGTAATAGTCAGTGTATCACCATCGGCGTCTGTATCATTGGCGAGTACGTCAATTTCAATCGTTGCACCAGCATTTAGCTCCGCTTGGTCAGCATTGGCAACCGGTGCGATATTTTCAGGAAGTAGCGTTGGATCATCGTTGTCACTGCCACAAGCAAACAGCATGGACACCATACTAGCGAGAAGTAGCTTTTTGAAAGAAAGTTGTGCGTTCATAAATTCATCCTCTATTAGGGTATCTCAACCACCCTTTCTAGAGCGATTGATATGTCTCTTTGGACATACCCCAAGTATCCGCACAACAGTTTTGACTTGATAGATAAGCGAATTTCACAAGCCAAAACAGCTTGTGAACTTTAGTTATCAGATAATGTATAACCTAATGAATTTATTGACTTTAAACTCTCAAGATAAACTATGATTTTGCAGCACAAATTGACCTGTATTTGTCAAAATATAGATCTTGCTCTCATTCTGCATCACTAGACCTGCCTTTTTTAACTGCCTGAGGTGAAAGTTAAACTTGGTATGATCTTCAACACCAACTAAACGGCATAAATCCATAAATTTAAGCTGTTGATGTAATGCTAACTGCTTTAAGGTCTCTCGTCTCAAACTATTAGCAAGGGCACTGTAAACGCTATCAGGATCAATATCGCGACTGGCTTTCAATAATTGCTTTTCTTCAATACTGCGCCTAATACTTACCACTAAATCAACACTGTCAAACGGCTTAGTTATGACACTGTCAGATCCCTTTTTCATTGCATCGACAGCAGTATCAACTGTGGCATAGGCGGTGACGATAATAATGGCCATAAACGGGTTAGCCTGGCGAAGGTTAGAAATCGCCTCGACTCCCGTCATACCAGGCATCACTAAATCCATCAGCGCGATGTCAAAGCTGCGTGATGATGCTACATCAATAGCAGCTTCAGCGTCCGCAGTAGCAACAACTTCAAAACCCTCTAACTCAAGAATATCCACCATATTCTGCCGCAAGTTATTATCATCTTCGGCAATCAAAATTCGTGTCATGGGTTACCCTTTTCCGAAAAAACACCTGTGCCTGACAACCTTTACCTTGCTCACTTCTCAACACCAATTTGCCGCCGTGCGAGTTGGCTATTTGCTCACAAATAGCTAACCCTAACCCCGTACCTTTACCAATTGGCTTACTGGAGTAAAACAGCTCTGTCGCACGCATAAGTTCATTTGCATCCATGCCATCACCCTGATCACTCACTTGCAGCACAGTGCTACCTTGCTGCTTGTATACACTGATCTCAATATTGCCATTAGGCAGACTAGCGTCCATGGCATTGTGAACCAGATTTATCACAAGTTCTTCAAGCTTGACCGCCTGTCCAAGCATGGTCGAGTTAGGTTCACAAATGACCTTGATTTGATATTGATTGATTTTATGACTCAGTAGACTCAAGGCGCCGTTAATCACTTTGCTCCAATCGAATAAAGTATGTTTATCGGTTGAAGGCCGAGCATAAGCAAGCAACTCTTTGGCAATATCAGCAGCCCGGTTAATGCCAACACGGCTGCGGCTAATGTATTCTGTCAACTCAGCTTGATGCGCTTGTGGCAGTTTGCGCTGCAGAATATCTAGCGCAAGGCTAGATGAAGCCAGTGGATTGTTGATCTCATGGGCGACGCCCATCGCTAACTGACCAATGGCCTGATACTTATCAGCCTCGATAGCTCGCTTTAATTTCGCCTCGGTTGAGCGCTCTTTCTCAATATCAAATACCTTTAGCGCTTTATAAAGTGATATCAAGATCAAGGTAGCGGCTAAGGTTCTAAATACAGGTACGCATGCATGCCACTGAGTTGGTACAAGGCCTGCTAGTACACCATATACAATAAGTGCAACGCCGGTTATAACGAAGTATTGCCCATAACAATGTTGCTGCTGGCGTAGATACAAGCCGTACCTTGCGATGCCAATACCAGCGAGAGTTGCTGCGCCAAAACCCAGCAAGAAACGCGTCAATACGCTAATTTCCTCAAATGTGTCTAGCACACTAAAGCTGGCGAAACTAAAACTGGTAATACAGATCAGATAGAGAACTGACAGTATCCCCACAGATAATCGCCCTAAACGGGAAAATAAAGAGTTATCGAAACGATAAAGCAGCCAGGAGAAAACCATCAAAAATACAAATGATAAAAATAACTTAGCCAGCCTTAACCATTGCACTAAATCTTGATAATTGTCGCTAATATCACGACCAAAAAGGATAACGTAAAGCTCAGACCATTCATGGAAAGCATGGGCAAAACCAAATAGTGCCAGTGCCCATAAGGTTGGAGAAATAGCTAATTGGCTGTACTTAAAATTACGAAAAACGACAACGCAGCCAATAGCAAAAAATACTAGGCCGTAAAATAAATAGATATTAAAAGTGACAAAACTCCACATACGCTAAACGTATCATTAACCCCAACTGGGTATAGTGATCGCCTAGACAAATACAGACACGAATAAAATAAGCGAAAACAAAAAGCCACAGAACAATGTCTGTGGCTTTCATTCTGGACTTAGCACCCAATAGCAATTTATCGATTTAAGCGTTAGTTCACTCTACTCGGTTGTTATTTAGCGCGAGTGACCTTTTATTTAATGCGAGTGAACTACTTATTTAATGCGGGTGACTTCACCGCCTAAGCCTTTGAATTTATCTTCAATATGCTCATAGCCTCTATCTAAATGATAGATACGGTCGACGGTTGTAATGCCTTCAGCCATTAAGCCGGCAATGACCAAACTTGCGGATGCACGAAGGTCGGTTGCCATTACCTGAGCACCACTTAACCCTTCTACACCTTCAATAATACAAGTGTTCGCCTCAAGCTCCATTTTCGCGCCCATACGACTAAGCTCAGGTACATGCATAAAGCGGTTTTCAAAGATGGTTTCAGTCACCCGCCCCGTACCTTCAGCCAAGGCATTTAATACACAAAACTGAGCCTGCATATCTGTTGGAAATGCTGGATATGGCGCCGTCTTAATATTAACCGCTTGTGGGCGTTTGCCTTGCATATCGAGCGCAATCCAATCGTCACCTGTGGTGATTTTGGCGCCAGCGTCTTCAAGTTTAGATAACACAGCTTCTAATGCTTTAGGGTCGGCAGACTCACAACGAATACTGCCGCGAGTGACCGCTGCAGCAACCAAGAATGACCCTGTTTCAATACGGTCTGGCATGACGCGATATTCACAGCCATTAAGCTTTTCAACACCTTCAATGGTCAGTGTTGCTGAGCCAATACCTGAAATTTTTGCGCCCATGGCAACCAGACAATTAGCTAAGTCTGTTACTTCTGGCTCACGGGCTGCGTTTTCAATTACCGTGGTGCCATCAGCCAGTGCGGCAGCCATGAGTAGGTTTTCAGTTGCGCCAACACTCACCATATCCATAAAGATATGTGCGCCTTTTAGGCGACCATCAACCCGCGCTTTAATGTAGCCTTCTTCAACTTCAATTTTCGCGCCCATTAATTCAAGGCCATGAAGATGCAAGTTAACTGGGCGAGCACCAATGGCGCAGCCGCCTGGCAATGACACATCAGCGGTGCCATAACGGGCAAGCAAAGGCCCTAAAATCAAAATCGACGCACGCATAGTTTTAACGAGATCGTACGGCGCGCAGTATTCGTTAAGGTTATCGGTTGAGATGCGAATGCGAGCATCGTCATACTGCTCAACCTCAGCGCCTAAACAGCGCAGCAAGGCACAACTGGTGTTGACGTCACGCAAGTTTGGAACGTTTGAGACAATAAAATCCGTCTCAGCTAGTACGCCAGCCATCAAGATAGGCAAGGCTGCATTTTTAGCGCCTGAAATGGTCACATTACCAGCGAGTGGTTGGCTGGCTTTAATGGTTAATTTATCCAAAATAACTCTCAGGCTTACATGTTGAACATTTTTTCACGCTTCCATTGAGTCGGCGTGAATGTCTTAATGGTTAGTGCGTGCAATGCACCGCTGGCAATATGCTCAGATAGCGGTGCATAAATCGTTTGTTGCTGTTTAACGCGGCTCATGCCATCAAACATTTCACCTACAGCGATAACTTTGTAGTGACTACCGTCTTGAGTAACATGCACTTCTTCTACGTCAATGGCAGCTAACACCAATTGCTCTATCTCTTTGCAATCCATATGGATACACCTTGTAAATTCTGTATTTATTCGAAAAAGTCACCCAGATCGTACAGGGCAATCATCTTTTGTAATTGTGGACTCGGGCTAACTAATTTCAATGCCTGCGAGCCTGCCGTTGGGCTTTTCAATGACAATAACAACGCAATGCCTGCGCTGTCGGTATATTCTAAAGCGGACAAGTCTACCACCTGCGCTTCACGAGTAAACAGTTGATCGCGCCTAGACCACAATTGCGTGACATCCCGCTGCGTTAAGTGGCCGCTGACATATACACTTTGATTTTGCTGTTGAAACTGCGCCATGATATTTCGGCTCTAAAATTGATGACTATTCAGCGGTAATATCTTGCTGAGTTTTGTCATTGAGCATTTGTATTACATTATCAATGCCTTGCTGACGAATAAGGTTAGATATTTCTGAGCGCTTTGACGCTAATAAACTGACCCCTTCTGCAACCAGATCAAATGCTTTCCAGGTTTTGTCTTTTAAACGTCTTGCTTTAAACACTAATTTAATTGGCGGGCGACCATTCTCGACAATCTGTACACTCACCTCAACAATCTTTTCATTACTGAAATCACGAGCCGGTGAAAACTCGACGGTTTGATCGGTATATTCTGTAAGTGCCTGGGCATAAGTCGCAATCAAATAACCTTTAAAGGCTTCAACAAACGCGCTGCGCTGTTCTTTGGAAGACTCGCGAACGTACTGCCCCATCACCTTGTAAGCCGCGTATTTGTAATCCACGTAAGGCATCAGTTCTTGCTCAACAATCACTTTTAAATGCCCTAGATCTTGGTCAATTATCGCTTTATCTGCAGCAAAACGGCCAAAGGTTTTGTCGGCAACTTGCTCAACTAACTTGTAAGGGTCAGTGCGATCAACTTCTTCAGCTTGAGCTGTAACGCTCAGCAAAGTCGCTAAAACCAAGATGACCGACATGAACGCAGTATACGGAGCTTGCAATACTTTCCCAAAAAATCGATGCATAGGCTTTTGAAACAACTGCATGAGGTAACTCCTATTTATCACTCGATGACATGCTATACAAAAATTGACCAATTAAATCTTCCAAGATAAGCGCACCTTGGGTGTCGTACACTCTATCGCCATCTTGAAGTAACTCGGATTCATCATCCATGAAACCAGGAGTTAGGCCTATAAACTGCTCGCCAAGCAAACCAGAAGTTAGAATCGACAAACTGCTGTTGTCAGGGAACTGGTCATAACGCTTATCCATAGTTAATGTGACAATGGGTACTAGCTTGCGATCATCAAGGGTAATATCGCTCACTCGGCCAACAACCACACCACCCACTTTTACTGGTGAACGCACTTTTAAGCCACCAATATTATTAAACTCTGCCACGAGTTGATAAGTATCACTGTCAGACTGCACTTTTACATTGGCCACGTTAAATACCAACACGCAAAATGCTATCAATCCTGATAGTAAAAATACCCCAACGGCTAACTCGAGCTTCCTTGTAAACATACGCTAAAACCACTTAAAACAAACTAGATAGTAAATAAAACTTAATGGCTATTATGAACCTACACATTTCTGATGAATGCTTGGTTTTGTAACAAAAGATAATTAACTTTGCAGCGCCCTTTATAGCAGTGCCTATATCAATAAAATTAGCTGCCGAACATCAATGCAGTGAGCAGAAAATCTAGCCCTAAAACAGCCAAGCTTGATTGCACCACTGTAGATGTTGTCGCGCGGCTAATGCCTTCAGGATTTGGCTCAACTTCATAGCCTCGATATAGAGCAATCCAGGTGACAACAATACCAAACACCACACTTTTAATGACGGTGTTAACTATGTCTTGCTCCCACTCAATCGATGCCTGCAAAATAGACCAAAAAGCGCCGTGGTCAATGCCTTTCCATTCAACGCCAACTAAATGCCCGCCTGCGATACCTACTAGTGAAAACATAACAGACAGCAGCGGCAGCGAGATCATACCTGCCCAAAAACGCGGTGCGATAACTTGCCTGAGTGGGTCTACAGCCATCATCTCCAAACTTGATAACTGCTCAGTTGATTTCATCAAGCCAATCTCTGCAGTCAATGCTGAACCCGCACGGCCAGCAAATAGCAATGCAGTTACCACAGGGCCAAGCTCTCTTAATAAACTCAGCGCCACCATAGGGCCAAGACTTTCTTCAGTGCCAAAGTCCACCAAAATAGTGTAGCCCTGCAGCGCTAGTACCATGCCGATAAATAGGCCTGATACCAAAATAATCACCATCGAGCGTACGCCCAGTACATAAAGCTGTTTTACCAGTAAAGGCCAGCCTTTGCGTACGTTAGGCACCTGAGCTATCGCTCCCCAAAGCATCAATCCAGCTCGACCTAAGCCAGATACAGTATTAATTGCGCTGCGACCAACGGCAGAAATAGCATTAATCATGATCGGTTAATAACTCCTGACGATAATCTGCTGCAGGGTAGTGAAACGGCACTGTGCCATCAGGGCTGCCCTGTAAAAACTGCTGCAATTGCGGGTTAGCTGCTTGTCTTAACGCCTCCGGAGCGCCATGAGCGATAATTTTCTTGTCGGCAATAACATACACATAGTCAGCAATCTCCATTACTTCAGCAACATCATGGGATACCACCAAAGAGGTTAGCGATAATGACTCAGACAGCTCTTTAATCAGCTTAACTAACATCCCCATCGAAATAGGGTCTTGGCCTGCAAACGGCTCATCGTACATCACTAACTCAGGCTCTAACGCAATCGCTCTTGCCAGCGCAGCTCGGCGCTGCATACCACCGGACAGTTCATTAGGCATCATCTGGCTGGCACCGCGAAGCCCAACAGCTTGTAGCTTCATCAATACCAGTTTACGGATGATTTCCTCTGGTAATCCACTGTGTTCACGCAGCGCAAACGCCACATTGTCGAATACCGTCATGTCGGTAAACAACGCGCCACTTTGAAACAACATACTCATACGTTTACGCAAACTAAAAAGCTCATTACGGCTTAATGCATGAACGTCTTGGCCGTCAAATAACACCTGGCCAGAGTCGGGTGTTAACTGACCACCAATAAGCTTCAACAAGGTAGTTTTACCGATACCACTGGGCCCCATAATCGCGGTGATTTTGCCCTGTGGGATATTTAAAGAAATATCTTGATATATGACGCGCTCACCGCGGCTAAAACCAAGGTTACGGATTTGGATTAACGGGGATTGTTGCTCATGAGACTGCTGGGACATGTGGATTTAATGCTCGCCCTACCTGGCAAATAGAAATAAAATTGTACGCAATTTAGTTATCGAGCTCAACAAAATATAAACATAAGTTATTCATAGGCTATCGCAGCACTTTCCTTTTACTAAAATTCCAGCGAAAATGCGCGCTACAAATTTTTTAGATACATCACCTTTTTGGATACATCACCCATCATGCTACTCAATATTGGTTTACTTATTATTGGTTTGCTCGTTCTTGTTTGGAGCGCTGACCGGTTTGTTTATGGCGCAGCGGCGTTTGCGCGCAATCTTGGCTTGCCGCCAATGTTGATTGGTTTAACCATTGTAGCCATGGGAAGCTCAGCCCCTGAGATGCTAGTGGCAGGTACCGCCGCTGCTGATGGTATGACAGATACCGCCATTGGTAACGTGCTTGGCTCCAACATTGCCAACATTACATTAATTTTGGGTATTACCGCGTTATTCGGCGCAATTGCCGTCAGCTCAACCACGTTAAAAAGAGAGATTCCGTTGATGCTTGCAGCAACTGCACTTGCGGGCTATTTGCTACATGACGGACAACTATCTCGTGTTGATGGCATCATTTTACTCGTCGCCTTCTTTGCCATTATGGGCTACTTCATCTATCAAGCAGTCAATAAAGACACAGCTGATAAGTTAGATGACGATATTGAAGCCGAAATCCCAAATAATGTACCAACACTTCATGCTATTATATGGCTAATCGTTGGCATGATATTATTACCGCTTTCAGCTGGTTGGATGGTTGATGGTGCAGTAGGCATCGCCAAGTACTTTGGTCTTTCAGACCTAGTGATTGGCTTAACCATTATTGCAGTCGGCACTAGCTTACCAGAGCTAGCTGCCTGTGTTGCAGGTGTGCTCAAGAAAGAAGATGACCTTGCAATAGGTAACATTGTCGGGTCGAACTTATTTAATATACTTGCAGTCTTAGCATTACCAGGGTTGATTGCACCGGGTGCGATTGACGCGGCTGCAAGTGGACGCGATTTTTATATGGTACTTGGCACCAGCACCGCATTAGCCGTGCTTGTACTGTCAACCGGCGCTAAAAAGCAGCTTACTCGTTGGCACGGTATATTATTGCTAATTACCTTTATTGCTTATCAATTCATCGTTTTTCAATCTCAATAGATGATAAGCAGCACAATTTATTAAGAGAGTACCCATGACGAGTCAAACTCAATTGCGACAATGGGGTCGCAACGTTATTGATATTGAAAAAAAGGCATTAGAAAACCTCTACCAATATGTCGATTCTGACGCTTTCGGTCAGGCTTGCGAGCTCATTTTGCAGTGCAAAGGCAAAGTGGTTGTCATGGGTATGGGCAAATCTGGTCACATTGGCAATAAGATTTCAGCTACCTTCGCCAGTACAGGCACTCCAGCATTTTTCGTTCATCCGGGTGAAGCAAGCCATGGTGATTTGGGCGCGCTGTCTAAAAACGATGTGGTGATGGCAATTTCAAACTCAGGTGAGTCAAGTGAAATTCTAACTCTGATGCCGGTTATCCAGCGTATGGGCGTACCTGTTATTGCGGTAACGGGGAAGCCAGAATCCAATATGGCAAAACTGGCTAAGCTGCATTTGTGCATCAAGGTACCAGAAGAAGCTTGTCCATTAGGCTTAGCTCCTACATCAAGCACCACAGCCACTCTGGTAATGGGTGATGCCCTAGCTGTAGCATTACTGCAATCACGCGGCTTCACTCGCGATGACTTCGCGCTATCGCACCCAGGCGGCTCATTGGGTAAAAAGCTATTGTTGAAAGTTGACGATGTGATGCATAAAGACGAGCGTCTGCCGCTGGTTAAGCAAAACATCACCATTACCGATGCCCTTTATGAAATCACCAAGAAAGGCCTAGGTATGGCAGGTGTGGTTGATGACAGTAACAAGCTGGTCGGTATTTTTACCGATGGTGATTTACGCCGCGTTATCGATGCCCAGGTTAATCTAAGAGACACATCAATTGCACAGGTAATGACGCCAAACTGTGTGACTATCCAGGCAGGCATTTTAGCCGCGCAAGCACTACAAGTGATGGACGATAAGAACATCAACGGGTTAATTGTCGTTGATGGGCAGCACCAGCCTATTGGCGCATTGAACATGCTCGATATGGTTAAAGCAGGAGTAATTTAATGCCTCAAAGTTTATATGGTCCAGTTAGCGATCAAATCTGGCAAAAAGCACAGCAAATTAAGCTACTGATCTGCGATGTCGACGGCGTATTTTCAGATGGCCGTATCTACCTCAGCAATGCTGGCGAAGAGCTTAAAGCGTTCCATACCCGTGATGGCTATGGCGTGCGCTCACTGCTTGGCAGCGGCATTCAAGTTGCTGTGATAACAGGTCGCAAATCGCAGATTGTCGAAAACCGTATGACTGCACTGGGCATCACTCACATCTACCAAGGTATTGACGACAAGTTTGTGCCATTTAAAGAACTCCTTGAGCTGTATCAAGTTACACCAGAGCAAGTGGCCTATATTGGCGATGACATGGTGGACTTACCCGTTATGAAGGCGGTAGGCCTATCAGTTTGTGTCGCCGACGGACACCCGTTTGTTAAGCAACACTGTGATATGACAACCAGCATTAACGGTGGTCATGGTGCGCTGCGAGAGTTAACCGATCTGCTTTTGCAAAGCCAAGATAAACTGGCTAGCGCTCACGGTATGAGTGTATGAGCCGAGTCACCCTCGCCATCATCGCGTTTTTTAGCGCCGCGCTTATTCTCTATTGGCAAGTACAAGCCAAGCGTAACGAGCAAGCTCTAAAAGTCGACTCAGGTGTCGACCGCCCAGAGTTTATCGCTAACGATCTTAAAACCACCACCTTTAATGATTTAGGGCAGATCGAAAGCCGAGTGAGTGCTAAACACATGGAGCATTTTGAGTCGACTAACATGACTCACTTTACTGACCCTGTTTATCTGGTGTTTCCTGAAGATGGCGAAGCACAATGGCAACTGAGTGCTAGCAAAGGTCAATTAGATAAAAATAAAGATGTGGTGACGCTCAGCCAGGATGTACTTATTGATGCAGTTGACGTTGATGAGCCTTTGCAATCGCTGAGCACACAACAGATACAATTGGATTTAAATACCTTAATTGGCACCTCTAAATCAGCGGTATTTATCGAGGGCAAAGGCTTTCAAATTCAAGGTTTAGGTTTACATGCAGACCTAAATACTCAAGAATTAACACTACTTAGTCAGGTAGAAGGACGTTATGAACCACGTTAATCCACGCCAGATGTTGTTGGCTTCAGCAATTGTTGCCCTTGGGCTTGTTAGCCCAATGAGCTCCCTTGAAGCAAAAGAAGGCGACTTACAGCAGCAAGTAAAAATTAGCTCAGTTAGCCAAAAGGCAGATATAAAAAATAACCAAATCATTTTTTATGGTCCAGTGACTGTGGTTCAAGGTTCAATCAATATTCAAGCAGATGAACTACGCGCATTTACTTCTGATAACTCTGTAACCAAAACCTTAGTCGCCACTGGTAACCCTGCGACTTTTTCACAAGAGTTAGACGACGGTAAAATCGGTACCGCTAGCGCCTCTGAAGTACGCTACGACCTCGCAAGCACCACCTTGACGCTGACAGGTAAGGCTAAGCTTGACCAAGCAGGCAGTCAGGTAACGGGTGATATCATTCGCTACAACATTGATAAGCAAGAACTCATAGCCCAAAGTAAGGGCGATGAGCGAGTGATTACCATTATCCAGCCAGAGAACTTCCAAGATCCGTCAGAGCAAGCACCTGTCGAGCAGCAGCCTGAGCCGCAAAGGCGAATAGAACAACAGCAAGAGCCATCAACACAAGGTAATCAGTAGGCTAAGTAATGACAGAGCAAATCACCTTAACGGCTGAAAACCTGGCTAAAAGCTATAAGAACCGCCAAGTAGTGAAAGACGTAAGCTTATCGGTTTCCACTGGGCAAATTGTTGGTCTACTGGGCCCAAATGGTGCAGGTAAAACCACCACCTTTTACATGGTTGTTGGACTTGTAAAAAGTGACCACGGGCGCATTTTAATTGATGCAGATGATTTAACTTCTGATCCAATGCATCTGCGTGCGCGCAAAGGCATTGGTTACTTACCCCAAGAAGCAAGCATCTTCCGTAAACTAACTGTACACGACAACATCATGGCAGTTTTACAAACACGTAAAGAGCTAACTAAAGAGCAACGTGTTGAAGAACTTGAACATTTACTCGAAGAATTCCATATCACTCACATTCGCGATAGCCAAGGTATGGCATTATCAGGCGGTGAACGTCGCCGAGTAGAAATTGCCCGAGCACTGGCTGCAAACCCGAAATTTATCTTGCTCGATGAACCATTTGCGGGTGTTGACCCAATTTCGGTAATCGACATCAAGAAAATTATTCAGCAACTCAAATCTCGTGGTCTAGGGGTGCTGATCACTGACCATAATGTGCGTGAAACCCTCGATGTTTGTGAGCATGCTTATATCGTGAGCCAGGGTAACTTAATTGCCGAGGGGACACCAGATGAGATCTTGAGCGATCAGCAAGTTCGTGCAGTATACTTAGGTGAACAATTCAAGCTATAGTTATTGATGATTTGGTTTCGCTCGCTCAACTACATGGGCGGCGACAGCATTAGCTTCGACTGAGTACCAATCCAGTCTCTCCTAAGGAAACCAATTACAAGCATTAATGTGTGTCTCTTATACGATACCTAGGGATAAGTGGTAAATGAAAGCGTCACTACAGCTCAAAATGGGTCAACACCTGACTATGACCCCACAACTGCAACAGGCAATTCGCCTACTGCAGCTGTCTTCATTGGAGCTACAACAAGAAATACAACAAGCATTAGACTCTAACCCACTGCTTGAAGTAGAAGAATTTTACGACGGTAAAGACGCCTCAAAAGACAAACAAGATCAAGCTGATACCGATTTTAGTGAAGCAAGCCAAAAGTCTGCTGAAACAGATACTTCCAACGTTGATCTCGCAGACTCGCTCAATAAAGAATCTATGCCTGACGAGCTGCCAATGGACACCACCTGGGATGAAGTCTATACAGCCTCACCAGTTGCCAGCACTGGCGCAACCAGCTCTGGCTCACGCGACGATGATATGCCATTTCAAGGCGAGACCACAGAAGGTCTATACGAGCATTTGGAATGGCAAAAAAACCTCACTCCTTTTTCTGATACCGATTTAGCCATCGCCACAGCCATTATCGATGCCATTGACGATACAGGCTATTTAACCCAAAGCACCGAAGATATCCTTAGCGCTATGGGCGATGAAGAGGTTGAGCTAGAGGAGGTTGAAGCAGTACTTAAACGTATTCAGCATTTTGACCCCATTGGCGTTGCTGCGCGCGATCTAAGTGAGTGCCTGCTTATACAGTTAGCGCAATTTCCTAATGACACGCCTCATATTGACAATGCGCGTATGTTGATTGCCAACTATCTCGACCTGATTGCTGGCCGTGACTTTCGTTTACTTATGCGTAAAACCAAGCTTAAAGAAGATGAACTTAGGGAAGCAATTCACCTGATCCAATCATTGAATCCAAAGCCTGGAGCGGCAATCACACCTAGTGATGATGAATATGTCATACCTGATGTTTCAGTATTAAAGAAAAATGGCCGCTGGGTCGTGGAGCTTAACCCTGACAACATGCCAAAAATTGGTGTCAATCAGCATTACGCTTCTATGGCTCGTAGCACCAAGAGCCAGGCTGACAGCCAGTTTATTCGCGGTCATTTGCAAGAGGCTAAGTGGTTCATTAAGAGTCTAGAAAGCCGTAATGACACCCTGTTAAAAGTGGCCAACTGTATCGTACAGTTCCAACAAGGCTTCTTTGAATATGGTGAAGAAGCCATGAAACCAATGGTACTCAACGATATTGCTGAGGCCGTCGAGATGCATGAATCCACTATTTCCAGGGTTACCACACAAAAGTACATGCATACGCCACGCGGTCTATTTGAACTCAAATACTTTTTCTCAAGCCATGTCAGCACAGATGACGGCGGCGAATGCTCATCTACAGCTATTCGCGCCTTTATCAAAAAGCTGGTCGCCGCTGAAAATCAGAAAAAGCCATTAAGCGATAGCAAAATGGCACAACTGTTAGCGGAGCAAGGGATTAATGTTGCTCGTCGTACGATAGCGAAATACCGTGAAGCAATGCTTATCCCGCCCTCAAACCAACGTAAGAGCTTATAAGCTCAATCAAAGGAGGACGATATATGCAAATAAACCTAACGGGGCACCACATTGAATTAACTGACTCACTTAGAGAGTATGTTGACAGTAAATTTGCCAAACTAGAGCGTCATTTTGAGCAAATCAACAATGTGCACGTTATCCTAAATGTCGACAAACAAGTACAAAAGGCTGAGGCTAAAGTCAGCCTTAGTGGAGGAGAAGTCTTCGCCACTTCTGAACACAGCGACATGTATGCTGCAATCGACTCTTTGATCAGCAAACTTGACCGCCAGGTAATCAAACATAAAGAGAAGCTAACCAAGCATTAATGATGGAAATTCGTACCATCCTGCAGCCGGAGTGCACTGCCTGTGCCACTCCGGGCAGTAAAAAAAAGGTATTGCAACTCATCAGCGAAATCGCAGCAGAGCAATACTCAGACCTTTCAGCACAAGAAATTTTCGAAAGTCTTGTCGCTCGAGAAAAAAAAGGTAGTACAGGTATAGGTAATGGCATCGCAATTCCCCACGGCCGTTTAGACAGTATCGAACAGCCTATCGCCGTATTTATCAAGTGCGATGAGGCGATTGACTTCGATGCCATCGATGATAAACCTGTCGATTTACTATTTGCGCTTATTGTACCGTCAGACCAATGTCAGCAACATTTGGCAACGCTGGCTTGTATTGCAGAAAAGCTTAATGACAAGCAAACACTCAAACAGTTACGTAAATCAACAGATAAAACTCAACTCTATCAGGTGATCGCTCAATGAAACTGGTTATCGTCTCAGGTCGTTCTGGCTCAGGAAAGTCCGTTGCACTTAGGGTGCTAGAAGACTTAGGTTACTACTGTGTCGACAATCTGCCGATCCCATTGATCAATACATTGCTTGAGCAGCTTAAAGGCTCACATGAGCTTATTGCGATTAGCGTTGATGTGCGCAACATAAAGGAGCAAGGAAAAGTACTGCAGGCTCAGCTACAACTATTACCAGCCGATATCAGTATCACTAGCTTCTTTTTGAGCTCGAACGACAAAGTGCTACTCAAACGTTATAGCGAAACGCGCCGTTTACATCCATTGTCTAAGCAACACCTGTCTTTGCAAGACGCCATAATTCAAGAAGGTAAATTACTCGAGCCTATTTCGAATATAACTGACCACTTTATTGATACCTCCGAGTTCAACATCTATGAGCTCAGTGACAAGGTTAGAGAAATTTTGCTTGGCAGTGTCGACCGTGAACTGGTGATCAATATCAACTCGTTTGGCTTTAAATATGGTATGCCTAAAGAAGCAGACTTTATGTTTGATGTGCGCTTTCTACCTAACCCTCACTGGGAGCCTGAGCTAAGACCACTAACAGGCCTAGACAAAGGGGTACAAAATTTCCTTAATCAGCAACCTCAGGTAGGTAAGTTTGTTCTGCAAATCGACAATTTTTTCGAAACCTGGATGCCGCAACTTGAGCGTAACAACCGCAGCTATGTCACCATCGCGATAGGTTGTACTGGTGGTCAACACCGCTCAGTGTTTATTGCTGAACAAGTAGCAAAACGCCTTAGCACGCACATCAAACACAAAATACTTGTGAGTCACCGCGAGCTAAGCACGCCAGCACAAAGCTAGCCTATACTTATAAAAAGTGCACAACCCTATGCTGCAACGACAAATAACCATATCTAACAAGCTCGGGCTGCACGCTCGCGCAGCAACTAAACTAGCAACCCTAGCTGCGAAATTCGACGCCGAAATAACGCTTATCCATGGCGACAAGCAAGCAAGCGCAGCCAGCGTATTAGGGCTATTAATGTTGGAAAGCGGTGTAGGAAAAACCATTACCCTCACAGCTAGCGGTAATGATGCTCAGGCTGCACTCGATGCAGTAAGCGCACTGATTGATGCTAAGTTCGAGGAAAACAGTTAACCCTCTGTGATACAAGCGAATTTTTAACATCAATATCATAAAAATGAATTAGTGGTACTCGACTTGATAAGCTACCATTAGCAAAATTTTTTGGGGAGAGTCTACCAATGGGTGTCGAAGTTTTAGATACAGAGCTAACAGAGCAAAGACTCAATCAACTCACCCAGGCCCTAGGAAGCGGCATGTTTGTCCACGTGCGCAACATGCTGCACGACATGGCACCTTCAGACGTTGCCCTCATTCTTGAGTCTTCCCCACCTCGCAGCCGTCAAGTACTATGGCAATTGATTGACCAGGAACAAGCTGGAGAAATCTTAGAAGAGCTTGGTGAAGACCTAAAAGACGCCCTCATTAGTAATATGACGCCGGAGCGGTTAGCGCAAGCAACCGCCGGCATGGATACCGACGACCTCGCCTACATTCTGCGCTCATTGCCTGATACCGTTTATCATCAGGTGTTGCAATCAATGACCAGTCAAGACAGGCACAGAGTTGAACAAGCATTGAGTTACCCAGATGATACTGCGGGTAGTTTAATGAATACCGATACAGTTACCCTTCGCCCTGACGTTAACATTGATGTTGTACTTAGATACCTGCGCCAACGAGGGCATCTACCTGATGCCACAGACATGCTGTACGTAGTCGACAGGCGCGACCAAGTACTAGGCGGTGTAAGACTATCTGATTTATTAACCTGTAACCCTAGTATGTCGGTGCGCGATGTCATGGATATTGAGTTAGAGAGCATTCCTGTCGACATGCCCGCTAATGAAGTTGCGCAACTGTTCGAGCGCCATGACTGGATGTCTGCCCCCATTGTTGATAGCGATGCCAAACTGCTTGGGCGTATCACCATTGATGATGTGGTTGATGTTATTCGTGAAAATGCAGAGCATGACATGATGGGTATGGCAGGTATGGACGACGCTGAAGATACCTTCGGTCCAGTCGTTAAAAGCACCTTTAAACGCTCATTATGGTTAACCATCAACTTATTTGCCGCCTTACTTGCAGCCTCGGTCAGCAACATGTTCGAAAACACCCTTGAGCAATTCGCTACCATTGCAATCTTAATGACTATTGTGCCGAGTATGGGCGGTGTTGCGGGTAACCAAACTTTAGCGCTGGTGATCCGCGGTATTGCCCTTGGACATATTGGTCAAAGTAACTCGCGCTGGCTTATTGGCAAAGAGCTAGCCATTGGCTGCTTAAATGGGGTTATGTGGGCAGTATTAGTATTTGCGGCTGTATGGCTTTGGAAAGGCGAGATAGCATTAGCTGGGCTCATCGGCGGTGCTATGCTGATCAATATGACAGTTGCAGGCTTAGCCGGTGCAGGCATTCCACTTATTCTAAAAAAATTCAATATTGATCCAGCGTTGGCTGGCGGCATGGTATTAACCACTGTCACTGATGTCATCGGCTTGTTCGCGTTTCTAGGCTTAGCTACAGCCTTCTTAATGTAGCACCTCACTCTATCTAAATATGCTTAGGCTGCTTGCGGCAAACCGTCAGCTCAGCCAGCCCTTCAAAGTCCAACATTGGTGCATTTGCACTAATTTTGGGCTTTTTGGTTTTCCCCCTAAAAACACACAAAGTATAACCAACTGATTTTATTGAATTTAAAAATACTTCTGAGTTGGCACAAAGCTTCCTTATAGTCACACATACCCCTAAAGAGGTATTCACCTAAATTAACCTTAACTAGGGCAAATTAGGATGAGAAGACATTGTTAAGAAAAAACAGGGAGAACAAAGCGCTAGCAAGGATAGCTTTAAAGCGCTAACTGTTGAGTCTAGGTGCAAATGCTAAATACGAAATGCTGATTGTTTCATGTTGACGCAAAGCGGCACCTTGTAGTCATTAAGATATATGGAGTTCACTATGATGCGAGTACACAACTTAAATAGTACAAAATGGCTGTTACCTATGTCTGACTTGTTGATGAAAGTTCGACGATTTTACCAGCAGGAGCAATATTTTTATCGTCATTTAGGTATTAGCACCTGGCCAATTAACAAACGCTAACGGTCGACGTTAAGCACAGGGCATAAGCATCAAAGTTATTTTGACCGCTACTAACTCAGTGATACCAAAGCTGACTAATAAAAACAAAAAGTCTATTAAGCGGCCAAAATGCAGTAACTAAATTTAAGGAAGTACAATGCAAAACCTAACTACTAAAGCGCCATTAGGTAGTGAAAGCACCAAGGTTAGTGATAATGAAAACAACTCACTGAGTTCACTTTTAAACCGAGCTTCGAGTGCTGAAAGCCGTAACACACAAGTCTCCGCTAGTCGCAGGCATCATGAGCTTTCCATGCAACAAACACTGGTTCATGAGGTTATTCATCACAACAAACTAGTATCACATGTAGCTAAAGAGCATGGCATCTCGTCTAAAAAGCTTTACCAATGGGTTAAGGCTGCGCAGTCTTCTGCCAACGACAGCAAGCAGCAACAATGTGAACAACTCAACTTACAGATAGCGCAGCTGCAACAGCAACTTGTAAGCCTTAACCATCAGCTACATGCCCTGCAGGCATGAGGCCGAACTTTATAATATGTATCTAGCAAAGCTATAAATTAACGACATTTGATTAGCGGCCTTGAGCTGCACGAGTTTAATGACCAACTCCTGAAACACTATCGAGTAGTCATTAAGAATAAAGTTAGATACGCCAGTTCCGGCAAGAGTGAAGAAGTTAATTCCCATGTCCCCCAGCATGTTGAGTTAACACGCAAACTGCAAACAACACCGCAAATTCTTTCACTCTTGCCATTTTTATTCTTCTTTAGAGGCCGTAGAGGCTGGTCCTTCTGGTATCGATGTTTCTTGAACCAATGTTTCTGGTTCATGAACCACCATGTACCTTTGGGCCTGCCAATCGTATTGGTAAGTCACACCTTGCCACTCATAAAAAGTCTGTGGCCCTTTTATCACCACACGGGCATTGGCAGGTAAACTGTGTAACCCTTCGTCGTAACTAATACTTGTTGTGACCCTTTGCGGCGGTGCAATCTTTTTAGGTTGAATAATTTTCGGCTGTCGGTAACGTTCTCGGTAAGGGTAACGATTATCCCAATGTCTGTTGCGCCAATAACCCCAGCGCCAAGGGTCGTTCCCCCAATAACCGTGGCGCCACCCATTGTGACGCCATGGGTCATAGTAACCATTACTCCAGCCGATACCTATGCTCGGGCCGCGATAATTATTCCAACCCGCACCCCAGCGCCAGCCGTCATTATGGTTAACTTGTGATACGCCATTCACGCTCGTCATTACTACAGTATTACTTGCCTCTAATCCAAGGGGTAAACAAGCAAACCAGGCGCCAGCGAGCAAGGTGTTCAAGCGTAAAATAGAGTTTATTCGATAGTGAGAGAGCAACATCTTTCCCTCCAATTAAGTCATAGCTAATAGACCATACATTTCATCTTACTCCTTTCCCCCGCCTTGTCGATATGAACTCATCAGTCAGAATAACGAATATCACAAGCGTGACTCAGATCAAATGCCTTAACCCACTTAGTTAAAGATGCTATAGTGCGCCCCATCAGGGACTTTATATTGGATATTGAATCATGAGCTTTAAAGATTTACGTAGCTTCATCAAACACCTAGAAAAAGAAGGTGAATTGAAGCGCATAAGTCACCCTGTCGATCCTCATTTAGAAATGACTGAGATTTGCGATCGCGTCCTACGCGCAGGCGGTCCTGCCATCTTATTCGAAAATCCGACTAACAACTCAACTCCCGTGCTAGCTAACCTATTTGGTACTCCAAAACGGGTGGCGATGGCATTAGGAAAAGACGACCCGTTAGCACTTCAAGACGTTGGTGAGTTACTGGCATTTTTAAAAGAGCCTGAGCCACCTAGGGGCTTTAAAGACGCAATTTCAAAAATCCCTATGTTCAAGCAAGCGCTGAACATGCCACCAAAAACCGTGCGTAACCCAGCGTGCCAAGAAATTGTATTAACAGGCGATGACGTTGATTTAACCCAGTTGCCTATTCAGCATTGTTGGCCGGGTGACGCTGCTCCGCTAGTTACCTGGGGATTAACCATTACTAAAGGCCCAAGACAAAAGCGCCAAAACTTGGGTATTTATCGCCAGCAACTGCTAGGCAAAAATAAGCTGATTATGCGCTGGCTCGATCACCGAGGCGGCGCGCTCGACTTTAAAGACTTCAAAGAAAAGCACCCTGGGGAGCGGTACCCAGTTGTTGTTGCTCTCGGTAGCGATCCTGTGACCATCCTTGGCGCGGTGACACCTGTACCAGATGCCATGAGTGAATACGCCTTTGCAGGTCTACTACGCGGCGAGCGCACAGAAGTGTGCAAAGCAATAAGCTGTGACCTAGAGGTCCCTGCAACCAGCGAGATGATTTTAGAAGGCTACATAGAGCCAGATGAAATGGCCGAAGAAGGCCCTTATGGCGACCACACAGGTTACTATAATGAAACTGACTCATTTCCAGTATTTACCGTTACGCATGTTACCAAGCGCCGCGACGCTATCTATCACAGCACCTATACCGGCCGTCCACCCGATGAGCCTGCCATGCTTGGTGTGGCGCTAAACGAAGTGTTTGTGCCAATCTTGCGTAAGCAATACCCTGAAATTATTGACTTCTACCTTCCACCGGAGGGATGCAGTTACCGCATGGCGGTGATCTCCATTCGCAAGCAGTATCCTGGTCATGCCAAGCGTGTAATGATGGGCGCCTGGTCGTTCCTACGTCAATTTATGTACACCAAGTTCATTATCATTGTGGATGAAGACGTGAATTGTCGTGACTGGAACGATGTAATTTGGGCGATCACCACCCGTATGGATCCAACTCGCGATACCGTGATGGTAGATAATACCCCTATCGACTACCTTGACTTTGCCTCACCGGTGGCTGGTCTAGGATCAAAAATGGGGCTTGATGCCACCAATAAATGGCCTGGCGAAACAGACCGTGAATGGGGTACTCCCATTGTGATGGACCAGGATATCAAAGATAAAGTTGATGCAATGTGGTCTGATTTAGGGCTGGATAACTAATACCATCATCAACCTACAAATACGCCAATAAAGGCAGATAGAAAAAACCTTCATAGAAAGGGTCTAAAGGAAATTAGATGAACACCATTCGTTGTAAAATCAATCAGGTCGCAGAGTTTAACGAAGCGGTTTACCAGGTTACCTTAACGCCAGAACAGCACTTTGACTTTAAAGCGGGTCAATATTTATGTGTAGTGATGGGTGAAAAAGACAAACGCCCTTTTTCAATTGCTTCAGCGCCAACTAACACAACGATTGAGCTTCACATTGGCGCCGCGGTATCTGAGAGCTACCCAATGCAAGTGGTTGAACGCTTAAAGTCACAAGACTATATCGACATCGAAGCGCCAGCAGGCGATGCCTACCTCCGCCACGAAAGCGAGCGCCCACGCCTTCTTGTTGCCGGCGGGACCGGCTTCTCTTACATCAAGAGCATTGTTGAAGACCAAATCCAGCGTGAGCAAACCATTCCAACAACCCTTTACTGGGGCTGTCGCAATGAAGATGCCATGTACTATCAGGAAATAGCTCGCCAGTGGCACCAAGAGCAAGACTGGTTAACCTTTGTTCCGGTTGTAGAACATGCAACTGAGACTTGGGATGGCAAAACGGCTAACCTTCTTGAGCAAATCAAAATTGATTTTAACGACTTAACTGACTTTGATATTTACATTGCCGGCCGCTTTGACATGGTAGGCGCCGCCAGAGAAGTATTTAGAGAGGTCGGTGTAGACGAAGCACATCTATACGGCGACGCTTTCGCGTTTATTAAATAAACGGGCAACAATTAACAACTTAGTCAAGCTATTCAAAACCGGCTATAAGCCAACTTTGAATAGCTTTTTTGATTTCGAACTAGACTTACTCTTTTAGAGTATTGAGCTGATTCAATTTTATTTCTGCATGTTGAGTAACTACACCGCTGGGCCAGTGAACATGAGCTACGACATCGGTATAGCTCTGCAATCCAAAGTGGAGTGGGCTACAGCCTCTTGAGCGAAAGCCGCCTTGTGAACCGTAATACTGCTGGGACGATAACAACTGCCCATCTTTTCTATAAAGCTCGACTCTAGCCCCAAACCCCATACGATTACTTGCAGCGCCCTCAAGTGACAAACTGACCCAAGCATTATCTGTCTCAGTGGTATTTTTCCAAAGAATGTGACCATCCAGTCTATCCGTTGCAAAGTCGAGCAATCCGTCACCATTAAAATCAGCTAAACTTGCATCGCCATTGGTGTCGGTATTAATGTAAGGACCTAACGTAGACTCTATTTGATTGAAGCGACCTTGCCCTGCATTCTTGAACAAATAGATATCGTCCGCTTTGTTAATAACAATGTCTACCAAGCCATCGTTATCCAAGTCCGCAAAAGCAGTACCCATTACATTTGTTTTGACACCGTTAGTCCAACCATGAGACTGGCTAGCTAAGCTAAAGCCACCACCTTCATTTATATACAAATAGACTGCACCTGCTAAGCTACTAATTAACAGGTCTGGATAACCATTATTGGTTACATCAGCCCAGTTAACCGAGTAGCCCTGAGCGCTCTCTGGAACCAAATCAATAAGCTGATGCTGTGAATAGCGACCTTCACCTTGACCAAGTAACAAGTTAAAAGGTAATCCTGTTGCAACGTCAGGAATACCGTCAAGATTGACATCTTGCCAACTTACACGCGCACCAATTTGCTCAAGTTCTGGATAGTCATCAGACGGAATAAACGTACCATTGCCAATATTAATTTGAACCTCGTTGATAGTGTCGTAGTTGGCGATATATAAGTCGAGCAAGCCATCATTGTTTAAATCAATCCAAGATGCCGTTCGCCCTCGCCCTTTCGGGTTTATAACAGATCTCTCAGAAACGTCGATAAAGCTAAAATCACCGTTCCCCTGCAACAATTCGTCATACTTTAAACCTATCGTATCTCCCTTATTAGCCCCATGAGTGATAAATAAGTCGATAAACCCATCATTATTGAAATCACCACAAACAGCCCCATGACGATCGTTCTGACTTGGATAAATCCAATCTGATTGCCTAAGCCCCGAGTTTGCTATGTGATCTTCATATTTCCCTTGAGAATTGCTTTTTAACAATTGTGGGAACTTAGCATGATTCATAAATATCAACTCAGGAGTTTGAGCGTTAGTAAAATGCCCCCACAAAACACCATAATCTCCTAACCGATCATGGTTAGGTAAATGATGGGAAACATCAGTAAAAGAAATTTTGGCATCTATTGGTTTAGGTAGGCTGGTTTCGTTTGAGTCGGAGCCACAACCCGACACGGCAAGTAAAGCCAAAGTAAGTATTTTAAATCGAAAAGCCACACCCATAGTCACCCCAAATTACTACCGTAACCAAATGAAATTAATAAAAATGATAACTTAAACTTCTCTTATTACTTGTAAAGCTATTTCACCTTTTTTGAATTAAGGTACTTTGTTTTATACGCCTCAATAAACTTAGGTCTAGATGCATATATGGAATAACATTGATGAACAAAATTGGGAATATCGACTTCCTGTTGCAAATGCGTAGTTTTACCATATTTTTGATTCAAGCCAAGCATAGGGTTTGCTCGCATGACTAAATTATTTAAGACTTCTCGATTCACAAAGCGACGGTTATACTTAATCTTGAGGTGCTCTAGAATACGCCCTACCTGAATATTCAATAGTTTGGAACTAGGGTGATTAAATGTATGGAAGAGCATCTCCCCATCCTGAACCCCTTGCTCAATAACATCAGTCATTTTTATATCGACCTCTTGCTCCCTATTTCTAAGCTCAGCAATTGACCGCTCACCTACAGAAAAATAACTTTGGCGATTAAACTCGATATCAAAGTAACGTTCAATTGCTTGACGCTCTGAGCCACCTTCAATGAAAGTTTCGATCACGGTTCGATTATGGTAGTCACCAACTGGACTCTTTAATCTCACGCCATTCAAAACAGGGAAGTAGCACCAATCAGGATGATAACCTTCGTAAAACAAATTGAGATACCTAACTGTCTTGTTGCCGTATCGAGACAATATTTCTTTAGTGTTAATACCTTCAAATTTATCATCAACATTTTGAGTAATGATGAAATCAACCTCGTCCAATGACTTATACAAACTGTCATCATGGTTCTTGTAAAGGTGAGCAGAAATAACTTGCCTAGCCACTAGGCTTTCAGCTCTCTCTTGGATAAAGTTTGCAACAACTGTTGCTTGACAATTCCCAATGATGACAAAGGTCTTTAAATTGAGCTTTTCTTTGAGTTCTTGATAATTTTTACGTATTAATGACCCATTAGGACGATGAGATAAAGCCACGGAAAAGAGTTTAAATGCCATTTTAGGATTGCGCCGCCTTAAGAAGTTAGCAGCATCTCTTATATCATCGATTTCCCTTTCATTCATACTCTACTCCATTGCAGGTGATTGACTTGTTCTCTGAGGGACAAAACCGACCCAAAAGTCCATAAATTATTCAAATTATTATTTTTTACTCAAAACACGTTTCAAAAAGCGGTTAAAAAAAACAAACAGGTTTTTGGTAGCGTCCCCACTGCCAGATCGCGGCTGCTCAATGTTTACAGCTAAAGTCAATTTACCAGCCTTGAGCGCACAGTCATACGTTGATAGTTTCTGATTTATTAACTCGCCATAAGGACGATACTTGTGAGCAAGCGTCATCAACCTCAGACTAAGCCTTAAATCTGATGACTCAAGAGCAATAGCTGCATCTCGCAACAACTCAACATTTCTATCTTGAACAGCCTTAGATTCGTCAAAAATGCCATCGCTTAACTTAATTAGAACATGCCTAATCGCAGCGTCAGCTGTATCTTCATTCCACATATCTTCATTGCGCTTAGGGTATCGACTAAAGTCCTCGTCAAACCCCTGAATACCATTTAAATACTTATCGAACAGTTGTTGATTTGAATACTTGAATTGTTCGTAAAAAAGACGCATTTGCTCTGCACTTGCTTTCGACGGAGCTGAAGGAGGGGCTCCTTTCAATAGGACAGGCTTGAGATGATGTAACTTAAGTTGATTAATAATGTGACCAAGCTTGACCTCGACAATTCCCGCCGACTCATTTGCTCTAATCACTTCAGATGGCGCTACATTCACACCGACCAAACTAGCAAAATCTAAAACTACATCTCCATCAACTAGCTTGCTACGCTGGAATATTCGTACGGTAACATTGAAGAATTGCCCCCACTTTTCTGCAATATCAAAGTAATTCAATTCAACCGCAGAAAATGTTGGAATGGCGCCTTGACCTCCTCGTGACAAGCCATCACCGTGTTTCGCAACTTGCTGATAACGCGACACTTCAAACTCATCTTGCCTTCTGAAGTAAATAATTACTTCAACATCAAAATCTGTACTAATGCTCTCGTGAAGCGCTTTAACAGCAGCAGCATCGGCAAGGTAGCTCCACTCACTTGAGTAGATTATTTTTTTATACTCCCTTCCCGCCTCCAACCTAGCCTTAAACTCATCTGGATTATCAAATATCTTCGCACCATTTTCAGAATCAGAGAAAAAATAAAAGTCCCCTCGCACCTTGCTAAGCGTACGTTGAATAGAAGTCGAACCAGTCTTTCCTGTCCCAATATGAAGATATAATTTCTGCATCATGTATGTTCTCTACAAACATTTAGTTAGCAAGTATGGTCAAATTAACGAAACTAACTCGAGTGTGTCATTTTACTTTTAACTATACAAATCATGAATTAAACATGACTCTAGATAAATGTCTTAGTTCATACGACGAGATTCGAGATTTAACTCTCTGCACATACAAAAAAGCCCCAACTTTCGTTGAGGCTTTTAAATAATGGTACCGGAGGACGGACTTGAACCGTCACGCTCGAAAGCAACGGATTTTGAATCCGTCGTGTCTACCAATTCCACCACTCCGGCAAAGTGATGTAGCAAACTTTTCAGTATGCAAAGGATTAGGTTTAATCTAAAGCTAATCCTTTGAACACTCACTCTAGCTTAATATGATTTCTTTACATCAAACATCATTAAGCAACTGAGTGCGAAGAATTATACCTTTACCGAATGTAATGGCAAGTGCTTTACCTACCCTTTTAACTAAATGCATAGCAACTGCTCAAATCTCCCTCAACTCATCATCAAGCTAGCTAAAATGTGAGCAACCGCCCACTGAGCCAAATCAGGTATTTAAAATACCCGTACGCTGGCCAAAATATTGATCGAGATCATAAATGTAATTAGCTAGCAGCATTATCATAACAATGACTTCACTAATATAGGAAAACGTAACATGGCATTTTGGTTAGATTTAATGTTTGGTAATCCAATTGGCTTGCTTTCCATGATCGTCATTTTCAGCACATTTGGCATTATTTCTTACCTAATGTGGATGTTTGTGGTGAAGTCAGCTCCAAGCAATAACGATACACAATAATAAGCTCACTCACCTAAATATTAGAGGGCCAATGTAGCCCTCTTTTTATTGCCCTTAACACCACAAATCACCCTACAAAAAAGCCGTCTCAAGGACGGCTGACAAGTATTGACTCAATTTGGGCTTACGCTGCGTGCTTGCGAGTCTGAACCAGGCTATTAATATAATTCGGTCTTGCCTTGAGTAAATGACTCATCTCTTCAGCTGATGGCTCACCACTGGGCAAGCGAAGTACTTCGCGATTTAAAAATACCCGTGCTTTCATCGAAATTTTGTAATCTGCAGTAGGCCCTTGAATCGCGTAATGGCGATCATTTCCTAACTTCTCAAGAATATTAGTTTCTAACAAACTGCGCACAGCCAACTCATTTTGTGGCAAGGTTAAAATCGTTGAACTTTGTAAGAAAAACTCACGTAACAATGCTCGCTCCGACGGGTCTAACAAGTTTACTTTAGCTTGAATAACCTCAGTGGTTTTCTTTTCTTTGAGGTAAGCAATCGACTCATCAGCAAAAAATGACACTAACTGACTTAAAAAATACGCAATACCGACCAGTAAGCCCAAACCAATAAAATGATTATACTGTTTTACCACGGCTGCAATACCAAGGTTTTCCAGCACATGAACCGGTACAAAAAGCATACTTGCGCAAGCTATCACCCACCAAAGCATGGTTGAAGCAAAAAAGCGCTTACCAGAAGAAACCGACAGTTTAGTTAGATCGATCTTTTTCATAATTCACTCACAGCGTCAGAAATTTGTTCCCGATAGAGCTTGAGCAATTTTGATGCCAATAAAGCTAGTGCGAGTATAATTAATTAAGTCATTGAGCAATATACCGCCTAATTGAATAAAACCTAGCCGAAACAGGCATTTTGCAGTAATTTGAATATACTTAAACTCAAGTGACTCTAATTATTAAACAAAACCCATGCTGACATTTTCACGACAACTGCTCAAAAGCCCCATTGGACGGAAGCTTATGCTGTCAATCGTGCTTTTTAGTTCCTTGATCACCCTGCTAACTACCATTTACCAGCTTTTTAACGACTACAATAGCGATGTTTCACGGATCGATCGCGCTTTTGAGAGTGTCGAAAAGGTTAACTTGGATGTACTTGCAGCCAGTATTTGGGTGATTGATGAAAGACTAATCAATACCCAACTCAATGGTTTAAGCCAACTTCCCGACTTTACTTACATCTCGATCAAAGACGATAGCGGGCAAGAATGGCAGTCGGGTAACTTCAAGCAAAAAGGTGTCATCGAGCAAGAGTTTCCACTGATTTACAGAAACAATGACGAAATTCAGGTTGGCACCTTATTAGTTCAGGCAGACCTCAACAACGTATACGATCGCCTTTACGACAAAGCCATCGTGATTTTACTATCCAATGCGATTAAAACTTTCCTCGTAGCCGGCTTCATTTTATTTTTAGTATGGTTAAACATTACCAAACACTTACACCGCCTAAGCGAGTACTGTGCGCAAATTAGCCTAGATAAGCCATTTGAGCCGTTAAGCTTTTTACGTAAACCTGCTGACGATGAGTTCGCACAGGTTGCTGATGCCATTAATACCATGCAGCAACAAGTACGCGCCTCGTTTGCTGCAGTGCAAGAATCTAAAGAAGAGTTGCAAGAAGCGCTGGAAGATAGGGAGCGCCTGCTTGAGCTAGAGCGCAGTTATAAAGACGAGCTGGCAAGGCAAGTTAAAGAGCAAACGAAAGAACTTGAACAATCACTTTTAATCTTAAAACGCGCGCAGCAAGTGCTAGTCGAACAAGAAAAAATGGCGGCACTTGGCGGCTTAGTATCTGGTGTAGCCCACGAGATCAACACGCCGATCGGCATTTGCTTAACAGCAGCAAGCTCTCAGCTTGCCCATGTTGATGAGCTAATTAAATTAATCCACAGCGACCACGCTACGCTTGAAGAGATTAACTCGATCCTTGAAGAGTACCAACAAAGCTGCCAGCTGATTGTTAACAATATTACCCGTGCAAGTAGCTTGATCCAAAAATTCAAAACCGTCGCAGCTGAGCAAAGTAATGAGAAAAACACTGAATTCAACCTCAAACAACAACTCACAGATATTGCTGAGTCGACACAAATTATGTTCTCGCCTCAAGACGTAGAAATTGGTATTAATGCTAACCAGGATCTGTGGGTGAGTAGTAATCAAAGCTTACTGAATCAAATCTTTAGTAATATTTTATCGAATGCATTTACACATGCCTTTATCGGCGTCGAGATCAGCAAGATCCTAATTAACGTAGTGCAAGACGGGGACACCATAAAAGTTGAGATCCAAAACAACGGTTTACCCATTCCTGAAGATGTTGCCGAACATATGTTCGAGCCATTCTTCACCACAACCAGAAACAAAGGTGGCACAGGATTAGGCCTATCAGCTGCATTTAATGCCGCAACATTGCTAAAAGGCACGATTCAATACGAAGCCGAATCATCACTTGGCGGCCCGATGTTTATTGTGTGCTTTCCTAAAGGTATGGGTGACAGCGAAGATAATCAGCTGGTAAACGTTGACGGGGATACAGGTAACTTCGAGAGCTTTGAATAGTTTTGACACTCAATAAGAATCGTTCGAATAAGCGGGCAAAGCTTAACGAAGCCTAGATTTCAATGAGATTAAAGTTAGAGATAGGAAAAAGCCCAATGCGCAGCATTGGGCTTTGTCGTTTTAGCGCCTATTCACATGGCAAGTTTACTTGGCATTGTTCGCTTTTAGCGTCAGTTTATCTAATACGCGCGCAACGGCTAAGTAGCCAAACGTGCCGGTAACCATAGTGACACTACCAAAACCTGAGGCACAGTCCATCCTCGCACTGCCTTCCATGCTTGCTTTTGCTGCGCACACACTGCCATCAGACTGTGGATAAACCAGGTGCTGGGTCGAGAATACCGCATCAACAGCAAAACGACGTTGTAGATTTTTGCTAAAGTTATAATCTTTACGCAAAATACTGCGCACTTTAGCAAGCAATGGATCTTGAATAGTTTTGGCAAGATCAGTTACCTTGATTTGACTGGGGTCAGTTTTCCCCCCAGCTCCCCCAATCGTCACTATGTTAATTTTATTGCGCTTGCACCAGGCAATTAGGGCAGCCTTTTGCTTCACTGCGTCAATGCAATCAATCACGTAATCAATATCACCACCATTTTTGTGGCTTACAAACAGCTCACCTAGGTTATCTAGCGTAACGAAATCTTCTATCTGATTAACCTGACATTCTGGATTAATCTCAAGAATTCGCTTAGCCATTACCTCAACTTTCGACTGCCCTATGGTTGAGCTTAGCGCGTGTGCTTGGCGGTTAATATTGGTGACACAAATGTCATCTAAATCAATTAGGGTAATCTTGCCTATGCCGCTACGAGCCAACGACTCTGCAACCCAGGTGCCTACACCACCAATGCCAACAACACAAACGTGAGCTTGGTGAAACTCATTCAACGCAGCCTGACCATATAGACGACCAATACCACTAAAACGATTTAAATAGGCAGAAGAGAGCATGAAAACCCCAAAGCTAAAAATTGACGGCGAATTTTATATCAATTGTGACAAATAGCGAAGCACTTCTGGCTAACTGAATTCATCTAAACTAACCGTGACAACTCAGCTTTTAACTCGTTGCTTGAATGCTAACCTTAGCAACCTAAATCCCCCAAATTGGAATATACGACGTTATCCAATTTTAAGCTTCTAACCCATTAATTAATGGCAAGTTTCATATGCACCAAACACAGGTGTCAGCAACTTTCTCAATTCAAAATGAGTAACTGACACTATAAAGCTACGACAAACGTGAGCAAGGTCGCACAGCATAGTCCAAACATTTGATAAATCTCACATTTAAACTAGCGTTTTAACCAAAGGAATTGTCCATTAATAAAAACACCCCCAATGCAATTGCGTCACAAAACAAGATCTCACGAACAACAACCAGCAAACAAAACCTTAACATCAAGCTGATTTTATTGAAAAAAACTATAAAACCACAGCAAGTAGCGCATTAATCACTAAAAATAAACACCCCTAAAGAGGTATAGACCTGTTTTTTAGGCATTAATTATGTAAATGGTCGAGTTAGTCACATTTCTGCAGTTCTTAATGAACTTTGCAAAGTAAAACATGATCTAGCCCACACTATGCACCGGTTAAACCTGTAAAAATCGCCGCAGATTGTTGCAGTAATTTTACTGTAATAACTGTTCATTTTAAAAACCATTATCGAATGGAATTAGAACATGACGTTCTTGGGAGCATAAAAGATGAAAAAATCGTTAATCTCAGCATCAGTAGCATCAGTATTAACACTGGCTTCTTTCGGTGCACTGGCTGATGGTCCAAATTTCTATGGTCGCTTAGACCTATCTGTGACGAACTCTGACACAGGTGCAACAACTCAAGAGGGAAAAGAAGGTACTGTCTTCGAGAACAACTTCTCTCACCTTGGTGTAAAAGGTAGCGAAACTATCGCTAAAGGTTTCGACGTAATCTACCAAATGGAATTCCAAGTTGAAAACACTTCAGTTTCTTCTGACGTTTTCAAAGCTCGTAATACTTTCCTAGGTCTTAAAACAGCTGCTGGTACAGTTTTAGTTGGTCGTAACGACACTGTATTCAAGCAATCTGAAGGTGGCATCGACTTATTCGGTAACTCAAACGCTGATATCGATCGTCTAGCTCCTGGCCAAACTCGTAGCGCAGACGGTATCTGGTACTACTCACCAAAAATTGCTGACTTAGTTACCCTAAACGCAACTTACTTAATGACTGACAACAACCAACCAGGTGTTGACGATGCAGATACTCAATATGCATTGAGCGCAACTGTTGGTGACAAGAAGCTTAAGCAACAAAACTTCTACGTAGCTGGTGCTTACAACAAAGGTATCTCAAACATTGACGCATACCGTGGTGTTGCTCAAGTTAAACTAGGTGACTTCAAAGTTGGTGGTTTATTCCAAAACTCTGAAAGCGTTATCGACAAAACTTTCGAAGGTAACACCTACTTTGTCAATGCTGCTTACAACCTAAACGGCGTAAACCTAAAAGCTGAATACGGTAAAGACGAATCTGGCCTAGGCAAGTACTTCGCTAACGTAAGTGGTATTAAGCCTGTTGCAGGTCAAGCAACTGAGCTAAGCGACGTAAACGTAACTAGCATTGTTGTGGGTGCTGACTACCGCATCGCTAAGTCAACACTAGTATATGGCCACTACGCAATGTACGAAGGTGACTACAAGCTTTCTGGTGCTAAAGTAGACCTAAAAGATGACAAAATCTTCACTGTAGGTGTACGTTACGACTTCTAATGATTGACGCTTAGCGTCTCATTAAAACTAAAGGCGACCATCTGGTCGCCTTTTTGTTTGCCTTAAATTTCCCAATATCTGCGCCCTTTTGCTACACAGACGCTATCAGCTACGAACTAACTTTTACGAGTCAACTTATAAGTTGCTTCATTTAGCCAAGGAACGTTCTTATTCTTAAAGCGGGCATTATCTTCTAACACGTCGTCACAGCTTAATAACTCAACATCAAAATACTCAGTTAAATGCTGCTCAATCCAGTCTGGACTCACCGCAAATGGTGGTCCTTGCAACGCAGTTTGTGGATAGTCTAGCGTCACTAGTAAACCAGATACGCCAGCAGGGATAAGCTCAGCAAGCTTTTTAGCATAATCGGCGCGCATCTCTTCAGGCCAGGCAATTAAGGCTGCGCGATCGTAAAAGCCGCCAATCGATTGCGTCACACTAGCTGGCAGGCTATATATATCACCCTGATAAAGGCTTATTTGCTCACAAGAATAATGCTGGAGCTCCCCTACCGATTCGACAGATGCTGCAAGGCTATTGTCGCTAAAAAAGTGTTCCACTGCAGTCTGATTTAGCTCACAGCCAATCACATCATGACCTTGCTCTGCCAGATAACACAAATCCAAGGTTTTACCGCACAAAGGGACAAACACAGCACTATTTACTGGCAGCTTGAGCTGCGACCAGAATTTAATAAGGTAGGGGTTTACTTCAGGAAGGTGGAAACCAATTTGCTGATTGTCCCACTTTTGATGCCAAAAACTCGGTTCCATGTTACATCTCACCATTTATAAAATATAGCGGCTACTTTAGACGCTTAAAATGGCGGATGCAACACACGCACAAATGACTAACTGCGGGAATTAACTACCTAAGACCGACTGTACTTTTCTGAGCCAGGCACAGTTATCACACTGGCAGTTTCGACGTGATAAATGGTGTGGGCTTAAGTTCGAGTCGACGAAATCAACTGCGATTAATAATTGTTGCTTGAGCTCTTCGACTGACTTTTTCTCTAACGCCACCATCTCATCATTGTGATTCATCCAAATACACTCTTCACCTTGATGGCAATTAATGCATTGTTCATCAGCAGCATTAAAAAATACCGCATGAGGGCAATGAGTCACTTCCATCGATTGAAGAATACGTGTACGAGGAAAATCAAATAGTTGAATTAAATCAGCTTTATTGATATTCGCCATAATTGCATTCCTTGTGACAACTTTGAGTTTGTAACTTCATATTACTGATAACTGAACAAAAAGTACTTGATGCAGGTCAAGGTTTACAGATGCAAATATTTCAGTTAGGAGCGCTTGCTAACGCCTTGCAACAAGGGTTTAATGGGGAGTTAAGGCTTAAGGATTAAAGGACGTTTACCGCCTGTGCAAACACCTGAATTAAAGCACTTTTATATTAATGAAGAGCAATCTATCTATCTGCTAAGGGCAGATGATGCGCGTAAACATAAAGCCTGGATCCGCCTATGTAAGCAGCAGTTGATTAAGCTCGGCTATGCCGATATTGAGTACATAGGTAAAGGCGCTTATGGGTTTGTGTTTGCAGGCGCTAACAACCTTGGGCAATCACACGTATTTAAATTCTCCCGCCTCAGCCTTCCCCAGCATATTCAAGACAGACTGGAAGAAGAAGCCTACATGCTCAGCCTGGTCGATCACCCAAATGTCCCCAAAGCCATCAAATTTGAGCGAGTCGGCAAGCAGGGAATTATGGTGATGGAGCACGCAATAGGTGAGGACTTAGATAAACTTTGCCTGCGTGTTGGCGCATTGCCACCAGCCATGATAATGAGCATCGCACGTCAACTTGCCAATATTCTGTTTTATCTTAGAACCGGTAAGCCTTTGGTTCATGGCGATATTAAGCCATCAAACCTTGTCTATGACGTTGACCGCGATCATTTATCACTCATCGACTGGGGTTCTGCAGTATTTGCTCAGCGTGACGAGCATGGGCGCGCGGCAGAAGATAACGTGATGGCGTTAATGTCGAGCGATCAGCACCAAACCAATGCACGCATGGGCGATGTGTATTTTATTGGCGATGAACAGCTCAATGGCGCACTTTCAAGTCCTAGGTTTGATGAGCAAGGTGCTGCTGCAACCCTATACGCACTTGCTTCAGGACAAATTAGTCGCTTTGGCGCTAAAGTCATCCCAGCCACCAGCATCGGCCTGCCAGTCGAGCTCGCAAAAACCCTTGATGGTATGCTCAGCGATGATCCACAAATGCGTAATCAAGCTGGCGACTACTTTTTAAAAAGCTTACGCCACAATCATCAAATTCACTTGCCTAAGCTACCTAGCAAGCCCTTGCTAGCCGCAATTCCGGTGTGGAACCAAGCTCGCACTCGGGAAATTGAAACAGTTACCTACAGCTCACGTAAAGCCTTTTTAAAAGAACTAAATGCCGATGACCCAGTTGCCAAGCTCGATGACATTCAGTTAGAAAAATACTATCGCAACTTTATGGTGGGCATGGGTGATACCGAAAAAGGCTTTATTGCAGCGGTAAGCAGACTCGCGCACTTCCCGCTGGTAGGCGGTCTGGTTATTCACTGGCAACAAGACGGCATTTTCATCGACTCAAACTTAACAATTTACGACCCTGAAATTCGCCAGTCGTTGATTGTCGCAGTGAATAATATGGTGACTCTAGCTCGCGGTATTAAGCGTATTGGTGTTTTCAAAGCTTGCTTTTTCAACGCTAAAGATACCTTACACTTTGAGCGTGAAAGCCCACATAGCGCATATAAAATTACCGGCGATACTATGCTGCCGTTCGAAATTGGCGATGCGCCGTTATTAGAAGATAAGTCAAAGCTGCACTCTTACTTTGAAGATGGCCGTGACCCAGAAGAAAACCTTGAGCTACCAAAAGAGATCATTGTTGAGCTAACCCGCATTAACCAAATTCACCACACAGGCTGCATCATCTTTGAAGCACTAGACGGGCATTTAAAAATTCATAGCTATTTAAGGCTACTAAATCCACGTAAGCAAGCTGCATTTAGAGCAAGCCTCGATAGAATTTTGGCCCACGCCAGCAAAATTCAAGGTCACGGGATCGCTGGCTTTATGAAGCTGCCTTATAAAAATACCCGTGAATTTAGCCACATCGAAAGTCTGCCAGATAAGTTTTATCCCAAGAACCCAAAAGCTTTTGAGAACGAATAAAACCAGCTTACTTAAACAATAAACTGAAGAAGGTGGCTTTGTGTTCCCCCTAAAAGGAGGCTTTCAGTTATTTTGTATTCTCAATAGCATCTATAAGTAATGACATTTAAAGCCTTTGAAAACATGGATTTTTTCGTCGAGCCTTTTAGTCAAACAAAGGGGGTATGTGCTTGCTGCGTGCTTTAAATATCATTACATAACAGGCTCAACCTAACATGTCATGGAAACAATACAGGTAATGCCTATGATAACCACGTACTGCAATAGGTGATTTAGGGCTGAAAATAAAAAAGACAGCTATTTAGCTGTCTTTTAGTTGTTTAATAAGGGCTATTCCCTAGATCGGCGAGCCTGGTGGCATCTTAGCTGGTTGCTCAATTAGCTTGAATTTCGCATCCTTTAATCCCTTGGAAATGCCAAGGTATAGCCACTCATAATGCGCGGCATGATAATCACTCGCACGTTTTGAGCGGCGCTCTAGCTGCTTCAAGATTTGTCTTAGCTTAACCAGTAACTGCCCTTTTACCGCAGGGGTAAGTTCAGGGCTATGGTAAACCTTGAGTAGCTCATTTACGGTTACTGCGTTTACTTGCATACGAATGCCTAGTTGGCTACCGCGCTTAAGCTCAGCGTACACGGTTTTAGCAAGTAGTTTATCGACTAACTTAGGTACTGAGAGCTGCTCGCTATCGTATAAATAGCTCTGATTTACGCGATTTAGGCGGGTTGGATTCACCAGCTGAGCAACGGTATGACGACTTAGTACTTCCGCCATCGCGATAGGATCGCTAACTACCCCCAGGTTAGAAGCAAAACTCTCACGACTGCTGCGATAATTGCCAGCCTTTGGTACCAGCGCATCGAGCACTCTAGGTGGCACATATAAGCTTTGCCACGACAAACTATCAAGTAAGGTATCTAACGCGCGTTTTTGAGCTTTAGGGTCAATGTAGCTCCAACGCAACCCTGAACCCAGTTGCTGATAACTATAATCGGTGCCGCCGATAAATTTAGCTGCCGCCTGAATTTGATAACGAGTCAGTAAGTAAATCGGCACAAAGGTATCACTTAGCTCACCACGTGGTTGCCCTGCTAGCAAAGCATCAGCATTAAAATCTTCAATGGCTTTGCGCCTAACTTGCTCAAGCCGTGCAAGCTCTGCAACTGGGTCATTACCGTTATCCCAAAGGCTCGCATAAGCATGGCTCGCCTTTTGGCTGCGTGAGTCTGCCTCACCAATGTAGCGATAGCCTTGCGTTAGCGCATGTTGCAACAAGCTTTGCTGATTAGCTTCATCGCCATAACCAAAGGCAATAGTGTATTTATCCCACTCACCAATGCCCTCACTATATGGCGTTGAAATATCAATTTTGCCGTCAACAATCGCGGCATAAGGATGCGGATAATCCATAACCGATGCGTTATCGTTTGTCGATGCAGCAAAGTTATGGTCAAGCCCAAGCGTGTGGCCGATTTCGTGGGCCGACAATTGACGAATACGCGCAAGCGATAAATCCATCGCCGCTTGAGATGCAGCTTCGCGGTCTTGCCAAGCTGAGGTTAAACCTCGTGCGATTAAATGATCTTGCCTGACTCGCAAACTTCCTAGCGTAACATGGCCTTTGATGATTTCACCTGTACGAGGATCGGCTATTGCTGAGCCATAAGACCAACCACGAGTGGCACGATGCACCCATTGGATCATGTTATAGCGAATATCTTGTGGATCAGCCCCTTCTGGTAGCATTTCAACCTTAAAGCCATTGATAAACCCTGCCTCGTTAAACGCTTGCTCCCACCAGCGACCACCTTCTAATAAGGCGGTGCGAATAGGCTCTGGCGCACCAGGGTCGAGATAATAAGTAATTGGCTTAACCACTTCGCTCGGCTCAGGGCCCGGATTAACCTTCTCAAGGCGATGACGCAACAAGTAGCGCTGACGAATATCGCTCGCCACTGGCGTTGAATAATCTAAGTATTCGCCCGACAAATAACCACTCATCGGATGGTAACTACGCACCTGATAGCCAGGCTCTGGCAGCGCGATAAACGAATAACGCATGCGCACAGACACAAAGTTAGCATCGGGCGTCACCTGCTTTACATAATCTCCCGGCTTACTTGCACTGAAGGTGAGATTGACATCCACATCAGCATTTCGCTCAAATGACTTCACACTAGCTGGCATTAATACAGATCGCTGCGTATCTAACCTAAACGCTCCTTGCTTGGTGGCATCTAAACGCTGAGCAACGCCGTGCAAATCGTTGACTACTAAATCATTAATCGCAACCAGTGCCTTTTTGCCATCAACGACTTCACCGCGCCATAAAATCGACTCAGCAAAGGCTTGCTTAACCGCCATTTGTTCAGCGAGATTGTCAGAAGTAGCGCGATAATCCGTATTGAGCTGCTTGAGTAACACATAAGGGCCTTGGCGCTCAAATTGCACTAAGCGAGTTTGCCCAAGCTGCCCTCTATCAAGACCAATATCATTAGAGCCAACACCATGCGGCAAGCTGGTGACCAGCAGAAAAGGTTGGTTTAGTTTATTAACTTCAAGGTAAAGCTCACCGCTTGGGTGATAATAAAGATCTAAAAAGCCGTCGGCATGACGACTCTTTTTAATAATTTTTTGACTGTCATTTGCCGCATAGACATGTGAGGCTGGCAATGAGAAAAGTGGCGCAGAGGCCAATAGCAACGCGAGAGCTAAACTGCGTCGGTTCATGATATTCTCCCTATCCCCTAGTTAATGCACTTGCTAAGCAGTTATTAGTTCTCGGCTAAATAACTGCTAGCTAAAATTTGTTAATTAACTAGGTTGATTGCGTCATTATTTTTGTTCGATTAGCGATCAATGAATAAGGTATCAAACCATGCTACGAATACAATAAAAACATCACTTATTGATAACAATCTTGCCATTACTGCGCTTGGTAAAATGATAAATATGAATGGTTATATGACGTAGATCTACAAAAACGCCTAAACAGGTTTAGTCACCAGTAATATCTCCCCACAAACCACAGAAGAAATAAGCCAGAAACATAATTCTAGTGAGAGCGGTACCTATCCAACAAATATTAACTTAACGGTAAAACTGAAATAAGTTCGAAAAAATAATCAGAATGTCGTACCAAGCAGTATCGATTTACTAGATTACTCATCAGCTTTTTTTGGCAAATATTCAGGCATATAACAGCGCAAATAAGCAATGGCAGCGCGCTTAGCTTCTTCAGCCATATAGTCAGTGATCTCATTATGTTTATTAACCGACAACATAAACATAAGGTCAATAATTTCAACAGTATGGAAGAAGACCTTCTCTTGATTAGCGAACGGCATCATCACAAAATGCTCATTTAGCGCTTCCATCACACTGCGACCAATCTCCTCGTCATTCTCGCGGTCACTAAACTTGATTTCCGCAGGAGTTTTACCACCAATCAATAGCTGCTCGTAAGCACGATTTTCCTTATACAAAGCAACTGCCCTATCTACACAAGCGCGAATAATTGCTTGCCAATTATCTTCAGGCTTTAGGGAGAATGGCTGAAAAACAGCTTCCATAATCTGTTGTTCAAACTGCTTAGAGATCTCAGCTAATAAATTGTTTACTTTAGGAAAAAAATGATAAACCGAGCCAATTGGGATATCAGATGCCTTTGCCACATCAGCCAATGACAACTGCTCTACGGGCTTGGTGGCCAACAGCTCTTTACCGGCGTTAACCAATATCGAGCGCCTAACATCACCTCGAGCCTGCGAACTAGACTTACGTTTTCTAGTAGTTACTTTTTGCTTTTCCACAGTTTTTTCCTCATCCGTTATCTTTTTAGTTTACTCATTTGATGAGTAATCTCAAAAATAAATTCGAATTAATTGCATTTATATTTGACAACTGCTAAGAACCAAACCTATAACAATAAATATAAATCAAATTAATTTGAGTTAAGGTTCCGTAAAATTTAGCTGTATTTAAGGATAGAAAAACAACAAGACCGAGGAACACACCGATGAGACCGACATATCTCGCGCTCGCAATTGCATCGACGCTGGCTGTTTCAGCAAATTCTCAAGCTATAGCTTCAGCGTTACGCTGTACTCGAGGGGCAATTTATAACTGGCTAATTGCTCAATTTAGAAAATTAACCTTCATAAAATTAGCTACTTAGCGGTTTACTCTGACCCGATTTTAAGCTTTTTGGGCGAAATATCCGATGAAGATACCTAAGATTAACCCTTCGGCAGCAAACCAATAAGGTGAAGATAGCAGTCCATCGGTTGAAAACATGGCGTACATCAACTGCTGCATTTGCTCGTAGATAAATAATGTGAGCACAAAGTTAAGCCACAAGCCCATAATCCCTGAGACTAAATACCAGGGCAGTTTGATGTTAAGTAACGGGTGATAATCGAAAATACTCGCAAGACCGATAATGCCGCCAAAACTGGTATACCACAGCAGCATCGCCCATTGAAAACGGGTATCGATATCAGCCTGCATAACTGGTAGTAAAAAGAAACCTGTCAAACCAAGCACAAAGCCAATAGCTTTACCCACGGCGCAGCGCTTAAATACACTTTGCATGTCTAACATACACACCTCACTTAAGCTGCAAAATCAGCAATAATGGTTGGCTTATACTAGTGTAATCATTATTGCGTGGTACAAATGTGACCTTGGAGCCAATTTGGTTAGATTGCAACCAGCGCTATCCACTCACTACTTTTTAGGATTCAGCTTCAAGCATTAAAAGCAGCATGCCTTGCTCTGCTTCAAAACCAAAATCAATGGGATCGATTTGCTTAAAACCGTTACGTTCGAGTACCTTTATCGAGCCAGTATTATGCTCAGCCACCCAGGCTAATAGTGGTCTGGGGCTATGCTGATGCAAAAAGGTATTGAGTGCACGAGTTGCGATACCTTTACCCCAAAACTCTCGTCCAATCCAGTAACCGGTGTAATGCTCACTCGCCAGTTGCAGCTTTTGCCCAGCTATCATTGGTGAGCCGACTTCAATGGGTACTTGCCAACTCACGATATTACCTACGAGTTGCCAATGTGGGAGCACTTCACTTTTGCTAACCTGCTCAGGGCTGGCGTCTCGCTCAGGGCTGCCACCTTGTTTAAAGCTTGTTTCACCTAGCTCAGGGCTGTCAGACTTAATCCAGATACTTCTAGCAACGGCCAATTCGCTGCCAAGCACTTTAGTTCGCCAATGCTCAAAAAAGGCTTGCCGCTCTCGGCTTGGGAAATCAGCCATCTTGCAAGCCTCTGGATCTTGTTGATGCTGGTAAAACACAGCGAGATCTTGCTCTGTCACTTCGGCTAACTTTATTCTCATGCTCTTTCCCTAAACAATTGATCAATTTATATATTGGCTAAGCTTTATTTTGCGCTAAGTCTGGCAGACACATGGCCTCGGGCCTTTTAATATAAGGCGCTAGCATAGGTAGCAAACCATTAAGTACTTGCAATGGTAGCGACGAAGTAAACCGATAACTATCAGCCTGTCGCCCTGGCACGTATGCCGTTATCGTGCCGTAAAAGCTATCGCCAATGTAAAACACAAAAGTAGCAGTACGGTTGATTGCAACTGAGCTTAGTTTACGCCCTGCTTTAACCTCAGTGACGATGCGATTATCGCCAGTACCCGTTTTGCCGCCAATCTTCATATTAGGTAAATATTGCTTGGCCTTGGTGCTTAATCTAATTGCCGTGCCCTGATTAACAACGTTCGCCAAAGCCTTTTTAAGCACACTGGCAACTTCACGATGCAGCACTTGCTCAGCATAGCCATCATCTGCACTGTCGCCTACGTTTGGGTTTAGCTTAACCTCATAGGGTGTATCTTCTGCAAAGTGCAGCTGAGACACCTTAAGCCTAGGCAAGCGCTTGCCCTGATTTTGAATAATCCCCATCAGCTCAGCCAGAGCTGCAGGGCGATCGCCCGAACTGCCAAGCGCTGATGCTAAAGATGGCACCAAATAGTCAAACGGATAGCCCCACTTTTCCCACCTTTGATGAATAGATAAAAATGCATCCACCTCTAGCATCACCTTGATGCGTACATCACGAGCATTTTGATGGCGAGTTTTAAATAACCAGCGATACACAGCTAACAACTGATCTTGCGACTGCTGTTTCAAATCAGTCAATGATACCTGCAGCCCTGCATCATCAGCCTGATTCAGCTGCTTGATAACCCACAGCTCTAATGGGTGTACTCGTGCCAAGTACCCCTGATTTGCTAGGCTAAATTTCGACTCACCGTATTTCATATATAAGCGATTAACTTGCTTATCAGATAACGGTTTGGCTATACGACTAGTTAAAAAGGCTTTGAGTTCACGTCCGCTGGCTTGAGGTTGTAAGTAACGAAATGCCGCAGCGAGCCTGTCTGTATTATTAGGTAAGGCTTGATAAAAGTTCTGTAGTCTTTGACGCGGATTTTGCTTGTGGTATTTACGATAAAAACGACTTACAAATTGACCGCCCTCACGACGAGCATAGGCACGTAAATACTGCTCACGATTTGGGTCACTATCGTTATGCAGCAGCTGCGCGACACTGCCGTGATAGTTATAGCTACTGCTGTAACTCACAATATCTTGCATTAAACGTACAAAAGGTAAGTTTATAGAGCCTTGCAGCGCCTCATACAAAGTGGGGGTTAATGCATCTTCCTTGGTGCTAAAGTTACTAAATACATGCTGAGCACCACCGGTGAAGAACACCTGCTCAGGTGAAGCAGAGTAAGTCCTCATTAACGCGGCATCGAGCATACGTGCAAGGTTTCTATCTCGAGTGCGAATTAAATAATCCACCACCCAACGGGTAATATTATCGCCTTGCTCAACATCTACCTTGTTGAGATCGGCAACCGTCATCTTAATAAACCGCTGTTGCAGCTCTGCAACAATATCAAGATAAGTCACCAGCACCCTGAGCTTGGCAGTTGAGCCAAGCTCAAGTTTACTGCCTTCATTAATATCGAATGGCTGCGGATTATTATCAGTTTGTACCCGGAGCAGGTTTTGCTGCTCTTGAGTCTGATACAAGGTAAGGCTGTAAATAACTCCCTCAAGCTGCTCAGCGCTTAATAAGTGCCTGCCAATGATGCCTTCACGTTTGGCATTGTCGAGTTTCGACAAACCATGTAAGTAATCACTCACCTGCTGTTGCAGATGCTGATTAAAAGTACTGTTGATTGATAAATCAAAACGGTCAAGCTGGAATAAATCTACGCCTAACTTTTGCGCCGTATCAATGCGCACGGCATTGACGCCCTTAGTCTCTCTTGAAGCTGTATTTTCTCGAGACTGAGCAGAATGAAAACCGCGAGAAACAAACGCTAACTTGCTATCCATTGCTGCAGCAATCAAGGCGGTTTCGGCAATGCTAAATTGCTGCATCAAACGTAAGTGACTATCCACCAACGCTTCCAGATCTTGCCGTCCTTTCAGCAAGTAATATGACGGCCTGCGCTGGGCAATCATCAAGGCTACCACTTGCCGATACGCCAACCCTCTGGCGCTGGCATTATCTTGCGTATGGGGTTGTTGCAGCAGTTGATTCACGCTAGCTAAAGACGCACCAAACCAGGCTTTAAGGCCATCGCCTATACCATTAACTTCACCAAAGCCTGGCGCAGATGACAGCGGCACAGTATTTAAATAATCTTTTACCAGCTTACGTCTGGCTTCATACGTTAGCTCACTGTCGTGATATACCCGCACCATGGCTGAGCTGATTTGAATCAGTTTGTCTTTAATCGAGCGAGTTAAACCATCGCGAGAATGTCTGAACTTTTCTATTTGGGTAGCAAGGGTGCTGCCACCACCTTTGATTGCATCGATACCTGCTGCCGAGGTTATCTGCCCTAACGTCGCCTTAGCTAAACGCGGCCAATCCACTACAGGGTTATGGTAATGACTTGCCCCCATTAACTCACGATTTTCAATAAACAATAAGCTAGCGGCAATGGCATCAGGAATATCATCAACCTTGGTATACACCTGCTGCGGGTACTGAAAATGAAACTGAGGCTGCGCCCGGCAATCAAGTACGCTCAAGCCAGACTGAGTTTTCTCTTTATAAGGCGGGAATAAGCCTAGACGACTGTATTGCAATAACTGCGGAGAAAACTGTGCCTGCTCGGATATCTGATAACCCTTTGCCAACAACTTAGGCAGCATTTGGGGTAAGTCAACATAGCCCATGCGCTTATCAAACGGGCCACTTGTTGGGTAGACGGTTAAAGGCGTAGGTTGTGGTTTAACTTGATAGACCAAACGCTCAGAATACTGGTGCAATAATTTGGCTTGATAAAACGATGACTCAACTTCAACAGCCAACAAATAGCCAAGTGCCAGCACCATTAAACTCAGCAGTAAGCCAAGTTTACTTCGCCTAGGCTTTGCTGCCGGTTTTGGTGCTGTTTTTGGTGCAGAGGGCGCAGCTCCTTTGCGCTTGCCAGCAGTGCTAATTCGCTCTGGGCGATAGTTATCAAACTTGCTGTTAGTACAAGGCTGAACATCTTGCTCGTTTCTAACAGGCGAATTAGTATCTGAACTGCTCGCACTTGAACGATGAGTGCCAGAACGTTGGCCAGGTTGTGGCAATTTCCACTCCATTGGTAATGATCAAACTAGCGCATATTAGCAGATGCACGTATAGCTTACAGTGCTAATACGCTTTACTATGACATCATCGATAAATTTCAACTACATAGGAACTAGGCCATTAGCATGCCAATTAGCGCGGCAGAGAACGCGGAAATGTCATCTAGCCAACTTTATCTTGGTCTTCCTATGTGGTCCCATAGCCACTGGCAACACAGTGTTTATCAACAGTGCCAACAAAGCGAGCGCTTAGCTCGTTACGCCCAAGTTTTTAATACCGTTGAGGGCAATACTACGTTTTACGCTACGCCATCCCTAAACACAGTCAATAACTGGGCAAGCGCCACAGACGACAACTTTAGATTTACTTTCAAGTTGCCCAAGTCGATTACTCATGAGCACAAGCTCCATAACTGTCAGCAGGCATTAGCGGAGTTTTTTAACGTAATGGCTAAGCTGCATGAAAAAGTCGGCGTGTGGAAAATTCAGCTACCCAGTAAATTTGGCCCTAGAGATTTACCGATACTGAACAACTTTCTCACTCAGCTACCTGCAGATATGCAATTTGGCGTTGAAGTCAGGCATCGTGAGTTTTTCGCAAAGGGTGAAGCCGAAAAACAGCTTAATCGCATGTTAATTGAGCATAACTGCAACCGCATTATTATGGATACCCGCGCAGTATTTGCTGCCCCTCCAACCACAGCCGCAATCATTGATGCCCATGAAAAAAAACCGAAAGTGCCAGTGCACCCCATCGCAACTGCCGAAAACCCGATTATCCGTTTTGTTGGTGAGCACGATTTAGATAAAAACCAGCACTATTTCAATAACTGGCTCACACAAATACCTAAGTGGTTAGCCCAAGGGAAACAGCCTTATTTGTTTATTCATACCCCTGACAATGACTTTGCTCCAGAGCAGGCAGTCGATTTTTATCAGCAGCTTCGAGCTAAACTCAGCAACATGGGACTGCCAACACTTGCAAATATCGAACTGCCACAGACCAACGATGCTAGTCAGGATCAACTCGACTTAGGCTTTTAAGCTCAAGCTATCCCTACAAAGGCGCCTATATGCTAAACTAGCGCGGCTTTTTACAGGCGATTTGTTCCCAACTTTAAATTACCTATTTCCAATTAAAGAGTTTCAAGGATTTTATTGTGACTGACTCAGGCATGCGCTTAAACAAATACATTAGTGACAGCGGTATCTGCTCACGTCGTGAAGCTGACCGCTTTATCGAGCAAGGCAATGTGTTCATTAACGGCAAGCGTGCCAAGGTTGGCGATCAGGTTGAGTTAGGCGACAAAGTAAAAGTGAACGGCCAGGATATTGAACCACGTGATGCTGAAGACTTAGTGTTCATCGCGCTGAATAAACCCGTTGGCATTGTCAGCACCACAGAAGGCACAGAGCGCGACAACATTGTCGACTTTGTTAACCACTCAAGCCGTATCTTCCCAATCGGTCGTTTAGATAAAGACTCACAAGGTTTGATCTTTTTAACCAATAATGGCGATCTGGTAAATAAGATCCTCCGCGCGGGCAATAATCACGACAAAGAGTATGTAGTCACAGTTAACAAGCCTATTACCGATGACTTTATCAAGGGCATGGCTGGCGGCGTGCCAATTCTTGGTGTGATGACCAAAAAATGTAAGGTCGAGAAAGTCAGCAATAACGCCTTTAAGATTGTGCTGGTGCAAGGGCTAAACCGTCAGATCCGCCGCATGGCAGAGCACTTTGGTTATCAAGTGACTAAGCTTGAGCGCCAGCAAATTATGAATGTGTCGCTAAAAGGCTTACCAGTAGGCGAATGGCGCGATCTCACCAAAGAAGAGCTAGACACCTTATTCGGCATGCTAAAAAACTCATCATCTGAAGATAAAAAAGCTACACCAAAGAAAAAGCCTAAGCCAAAACCGAAAGTCGCCTCACTAAAAGGCAAAATTGAAGGCCCAGAGCACTTTATGCAAAACCATGGAGGAAAATCAAAACGCTCAGGTGGCGCAAGCAAGAGCAAAGGTGGAGCGGGTAAAAATAAAGCTGGCGGCAACCGAGGTAAAAGTGGCGGTCAATCACGTGCGCCTCGCAGAGGGCGCTAGCAAGCATTACGCGCACCACTGCTAAAGCTCGATTTAAACACCTAGAAAAATTTAGGGGAAGTTTGCAATAGCAAATAAGCTATTGGTTTTGATAGTTCAAGCTTGCCCTAACATTCTCGCCCTGACAGCTCTGCCATGAGCATCTAGATACATCAAAAATAAACGGACTAGAAGCGATTTATTACTTTAAGATTCAACACCATAAGTTGTTAATTCTAAGCAACTAGTTAGCTTAGAATTAAGTCATACGAAAGAATTAAATCTGCTATTTGAGTAAGTTGATCCAGCAATCATCGCATTATTGATACCTAATATCATTTGTTTTAAACTCTGCAATATCATCGCCTAAACATTTGTTATTCATAGATAAATAATACCCTACCAACTCAGTCAGCTTCCAAAACTAAATCTCACCAGAATAGACATATGTGTAAACCTATGAAATTAAAGCTTCAACTCTAACGAAACATCCTGTAACATTTAGCGTATATAGTGAATTATCCCTATAGATAACAACAATATGTTTAAAACAAGGAAAGTTAAATGTTAGATAAGCAGATGCTGCTCGTCGACTTACCCGATGAGTTAATCCAGCAGTTTTCTCATATCGCAAAGTTGCTCGGTTTTGCCATTAACACTGTTGGACGCAGTATGGTAAGCCATTACGTAGAGCAATTTTCAAATGCAGGCTCAACCGCCATCATTATCCGCTATATTCAGCCGGAGCAGGTTGAACTAAGTCGCCTCACGACTAATGCGATAAACAAGCAATATCACCTTGCAGTCTCTTCTAAACTCACCACAGAATTAGAGTTAAGTCTGATTGCTTCAGGCTTTAACGGTGCAGTGTCAGCTGATGCTAATGCTGTAGAGTTGCTCCAAGCTGCTAACACGTTATTAGATGAGCATATTCACTATTCTCAAGCAGCTACATCACGCTACGTGTTGCAAAATAAACGCGTACCTTCTTATCAAAATAGTACCAAGCTTTTAGCGCTGACCACACCAAAAGAGCAACAAGTGTTGAGCCTAATTTGGAGCGGGCTGACCAATGAACAAATGGCATCAAAGCTTGGGATCTCAATCAACACAGTCAAAATGCATATTCAAAATATCTATAAGAAAACCAACATCAAAAGTCGCGGTCAGTTATTTGCGCTGACATCTGATCACGGCTAATAAACTTTGGCGATTATTACACTTGATAGTCAATTTTTGCCTAACGTTTTATAAGTACCATTCTCAATGCAGGTCCAGTCAAATTTGACTTGAGTAAAATAAAAAAACCACCTACAACCGGGTGGTTTTTTCGTTCATGCCGATTCAAAGCAGCTTTGTCTTGACTGCCTTTAACCTCGGTTTTCAATATTAAGTTAAGCTTAGATTTTATTGCTCAGGCTCAAACTCCTCGGCCTCATCTTGTAAATGAGGCATTGGTGGTGTCCCCATCATTTCCATATCTTGCATCATTTGTAGAGCATTGGGGTTGAGCCCCATAGCATCTGCAATAAAACAGGTTTTTACCATTTCAAACATTTGCATTAGCATAGCCATGTGACTGTTATGCATTTGCACATTTAATAACGCGATTGTCGCCGAGGCTTCATCACCATTAAAGTCTGCCGCTTTGATATTAGCAACTTGCTGGTTAGCCTCTAGCCTTTGGGCAATCATTGTCTCAATCTCAACCACTCCTTCAGCCTGATAGCATGCAGACGTTGGCTCCAACTCCGATTGGAAGGTTTTGTATAGGGTTAAATATTCACGAGCAGTAGCAATACTCTTTTCACCTAGCTTTGCCATTAAGTTAAAGTCAGTTTTATTGACTACTGCAATCGCGCTATGAGGACTGGCTTCCATATCACGATTAAGCGACTCCATTAACTCAAGGTGTTGTTCACTCAATAGCCTACCCTGCTCAGCAATCGGCTCAGAATTAAGGCTAAACTTGTCAATAGCTATTTGATTACTCGACGCTAATGCCGCTTCAGCATAAAACATCCCGCTAAAGCCCATCGCGCTTATAAATAGCGCACTCACAACTGGCACACGCAAGCAAGATTTTACAATAAGGGGTACTGGCATGGGTTTATATCCTTTAAACACAAACGGTAGTTATAAATAGATGCTGCCAGCCTATAAAAGAGGCGTCTATCACGCAATCACACTTAACGGTTAGATAAATACATACGCTTACATCCATTTGGGTATACAAAAAGACCTGGCATTAAGCCAGGTCTTAATAAGACAACTGAATATGTAGACGTGATATTACACAACCGGATCCATTAATCGATCAATAGTTCGGTAAGTAGTTGTGACTGAGTCATCAACGCGACTTTTTGCTGTGCTTGGCCATTCACTTTTAAATGCACTTGCGGCGCGTCTAAAAAATCGTGAGCATCTTCTGCTGAATACAAAGCCGGCGTGGCAATATGATATTCGCTATTAGCGACCAAATCTAACTTCAAGTACATTGGCTCTGAGCGCACCCAGTGACCAGAATCATCAGCATTATCTTGGAACAAGTCACGATAGTTAACCTCAATTAATGTCTCACCAGCTTTTAAACCAACTAACCTATCAAAATTAACATCCTGGCCATTAATACTGGCGATGTTTAGGTCTTCGTTGGTGGTAATACTGGCAGCTTGTGTTCCCATTGAAATAGTGGCTAGTGCTGAAACGATTACGGCCGACAACATACGATTTTTAATACTCATAACAAACTCCTTTACATACCAAATATTAGGCTTTCCAATTTAAATCGCCTCGCCAACACCTCTTGCCTGCTATAACTATCTGCAGTTAAATCTCAGGCCACATACTTCGAAGTTCACCAACAGCTTCAGTTAAAGTGATTCGCGGCGGGTTAATGTAAGAGACCTCCAAGTAACCAAAGCTATTTCAACTTATTTGATTAATAAATGTTCATTAACGGTCACTATGTAATCCACAGAGATACACAAAGTTGACTGAAGCACTCTTCAGTTACAGTTATCTACATACCAAATGGTATAAAAACAACCGCCACCCACACCCAATAATACCGAACCTAATTGACCAGCTACCAACACCTGACACACCTATACAGGCAATTGATAATAAGGCATTAATATTATTGAATAAGTCAGCTTAATATGGTTCAAGAAAGCACTATATTTGGTCACAATTTATCTCGTTCTACCTATCTAATTTCAAGGGAAGTGAAATGAAAAAAACCTTACTAACTGCAGTTATTGGCTCAGTATTGCTCTCTGCTTGTGGCGCGACTCCACCTCGTGTTGCTCAAGAGAAAGAAACCAATGTAAATGGTGAAACTTATGTTTTAGGTGGCCAATACGATAAAGACAAGAATAAGTTAGAACTAACGGTAAATGGCGAGGTTGTAATGCAAGGGCGTTTCCCGCCTTACACCCCAACCCAAAACCTTAATGCGACATACGAAGACGTTAACTTCTCAGGTAAATGCTATTTTGGCTCTGTGCTAGGCGATGATGGTGGTGAGCTCGGTATCGTTGCAGGCATCATCCAGGCTGCTAAATCTAGCTCGGCTGACAAATGCGAAATGTTCGTAAACGACAAGCCTGCGGATACCCTATACTTCTAATCATTTATGGTACTCTGCTTGTATAGTACTACTTTGCGCTCTAGATGAGCTATAAGTGAGTACAATCAGGCTAAAAGCCGCGCTTAAAGTATATTTAGGGCGGCTTTTCTGTTTTTACGCGATAGGAGTTTAAAAGAGCGTTGTCACTGGCTAAGTAGAAAACGCAGCGGTATATCAACACGCTCAGCCCAAGCCACCTCAGTATGTGCCTTGCCCTTAAAGTACTGGGTTTGCCATAAATGTGCAGGGTAACTTAGTTCAGCAAACATCTTATCTACTTTAGCTTGCAGCGGTGGATACATAGCATCAAGGGTTTGATCGCCATAATCAAAGTACAACTTAACCTTAGGTTCGCTCATTATTTTTTCTGCAATATATAAGTTAAACGCTGCAGGAATAGGATTATTTTCACGGGCAAACGATCCCGGCCAATGGGTAGATACACAAGCTGCGCCGCCAAATACCTCAGGGTATTCCAAAGCGGTATACCATGAGATTAAACCACCCATGCTCGACCCCATCACAAAAGTATTGGCTCGATCAGTTGCGACTTCGAATTTACTATCAATAAAAGGCTTCAACGATTTAGCAAGAAAGGCGGCATAGTTATCTGAATAAACACGCTGATGAAACAAGTCCTCAGACTCACTTCGCTTATCTTTATACAGCTCAGTTTGAGTACTTGCTGGTAACGACTCAAAAGGTTTTTGTGGGAAATACTCACTGTGGCGAGATGGCCCGGCGTTATGTACGCCCACCACAATAAACGGTTTAACTTCATCAGACTGATTAAGCTTTGCCGATGCTTCATCCATTTCCCATGACGTTTTATTCCAGGATTGCTCTGCATCGTAAAGCATTTGTCCATCATGCATGTATACCACTGCATATGGAGCTTTGGCTGGATAATCCGCGGGAAGCCATACATCAATAGGGCGAGGCGTAATACCCGCAAAGTCGATATCTGCACTATCAAGCCGTTTGAGCTGACCTTGTGATGCACTTGGCATAGGCGCATTGAGCAACGCGTTGGTCATTGAGTTGGATTGAGATGCTTGCTTATCCAAAGACTCAGTGTTTGTGGCATGTGCATCGGTGCTAAATAATGTGCCACTAGTTAGAATTAAAGCCGTTACCGCTCCTAGCATCACAGCTAAATTAAACGCTGCAGCCTTAACTATCTTACTTGTATCAAAAGACGAGTCTGTAGATGTCTCATCAGCAATAACGTTAGCCATAAGTCCCTCTTTGCAATCTTAACTAGCTCAAGTACTGAAGTCATGGTTGGCGAACGAACTCACTTTGGCAAGTGAGGAAGCAATGCAAACGTATGCATAATCGTCAGACAGATATCGATCCTTAAAGGAAGGACTCAACGACAGCCGCGCAAATAACCATACTTGCCAGCACCGGAAATGCAGTGAAGACAATCGCTAAGAGTGATTTAAAAGAATATTGACCATGAGCCGTGCGAACCGGATAGTCAAAGAACAACAGCATATAAAATAGTTGCTTTAACGGAAAATACAGGGCATCAAGGTAAACTTTTTCACCAGACTGCAATATAAACTCAATACCAACAATGTGGTTACGAACACCAAAAGCGCGCGCGTGCCTGGACTTATATATGACCTTTGCCCGCTTTATATGCTCACGCTCAATAACATACTCACCCTTTGGCTTATTGATAATCGCGCTGCCAGGCAGAATAAGTTTATCGCGACTGACGATACACTGCTGAGCTAGCTTGCTGCCATAGTGAAGTCGTATCAACACCCAGCGAACAATAAAGTAAATCGGCACCAAAGCAAAGTTGGCCAAGGCGAATGTTCGTGCAAGTTCATCATCTGCAATACTTAAAGGCGCTGCAGCTATACCAAGCATGACAATTAAAATAAGTAGCGAACTAATCAACGGCAATGGGTAGAACAACCTGGTGACAGCAAGCTTAACAACCGAGTTATCATTAAACTTGCTCATTCCTTTGATACGGAAATCAAAAAACCAACGTTTATCATCCAATGCAACTGCATCCGCGTTGCCAACACCTGACTCTTGTTTCAATATTTACACCTTATAAAAGTATCTCATCCAATGGGGACGCTTGTTTGACCACTTCTCTCCATCAATTATCCACGAAGCTATCAAACAGCAGCCCGCCCCTCAACTAGCCATATAGATAAATAGTTGCGCAGCAGGCGTCCCCTTAAGGATAGAAATGTAGAATTCAAAAATACGGGGAAATAGCATTTATAGCGACGTTAAGCACATTGACGTGATAACAATCAGGCTTAAGTGAGTATATTTGGTCACTGCTTCGGGACACTAACTTACTCAAGCAAAATCAAAACAACTCAATATCTGAGCTTGATTGTTGATCTGTATCCAGGTGACTAAGATAGATATTTTCTTGTTGGGCGACTTGCTCTTTATTACTCATAGGCAGCCATTTGAGTAGCGCTTTGCCAGTTTGAGGATGGAACAGCACCTTACGGGGTAAATCTCCGCCTAAATCTTCACTCACAATAGGGATATTTTCCATCGCAAGGTAGTGCTTAACAAATTCAATGTTGTCCTGACCAACATTGAAACTCATGGCTAAACCGATTTGGGCGCCACCAAAAACTTTGGCCTGCAAGCGCGAGCGGCTGCCACCAGCTTTTAAAATACCATTGATGAGCTGCTCCATCGCCCAGTTACCATACCGACACGAGTAACTTGCGATATTTTGCCACTCTCCCTGCAATTTCTTTTCTGGCAACAGAAAGTGGTTCAGCCCACCGACTCCAATCAGTGGGTCCCAAATACAGGCAGCAACGCACGACCCTAAGCGGGTATATACCAACTCATCTTGTTGACTGACGTAAAATAACCCGGGATCAACCCGAGCCACCATCTTATTGTGCTCCTTATCAAAACGGCGCTCAATTAAGTTGGGGTCAAGATCAGCGTGGTGCAATTGCTGCATTGAGTTTCCTTCCAAGTCCCTTAAGTTGTCGCAAACGCTTGGTAAATAAGATTAGTCCTTATGACTCTCTTCACTATTTTTGTCTTTATCATCTAGCAAGCTAAACCAAACACCTTGATTTGAGCCTTTAATGAGACCAACTGCTATGACAAGCAAAATGATGGCAAAAGCGGTTTGGTATTCTCTAAACAAATAAATGCCAAGTATGACCAGTGATACTGCAACGAGTTTTTGCAACGCATTCTCCCTGATGTTTCTTATTACGTCCTACGATATAAAGCCAGTTTAGCGACAAAGTTAAGTTCTATAACGATACTTGTCGCCTTAAAAATTAACACTCATTACGATGACAAGCTTTAAGCTGCATACCTTTAGTATTCAGTAAACCTGGAATAGCTTGCTGCCCAACCAAGTGACCAGCACCCACAACAATAAATAACTGCTTGCCTTTATGCTCAATCATTAGCTGTTTAATTTTAGCAGCCATAGTGTGATTGCGTTGCCAAAGTAGCTTGTCCAATAGCTCATTGGTTACAGCCTGAGGATCTTCCATCAGTTTAGCTAGTTGCTTATCATCACCTTTACGCCAGGCTGCGATTAACGCCAACATTTCAACATCTTCAACATAAGCAGCCTCTTCCACCATCTTGTATTGGGTCTGTTCGCTAAAGCTTGAGATAAGCTCAAACTGAAACTCTACACTTTCAAGCTCAATTAAATCTTTATCACCGTTACGGGCAACGAGTGTTAAATCAACACCTTGCTCAGCTTGAAAACCTAACTGAGCAAAACGAAGTAAACCAATTTGCGATGCTTGTAACCAGGGAGCAAAGCCCGAAATGGCCTGGCAAAGTTGCATTTGTGGCTGACAGTAACCTTGCAAAATCTTATCGGTTTTGGCTTTTTGCGATGGCGTGATTTGGCCGTGCTTAGCAAGCAAACTCCCCACATCGGCTTTAGTCACATCCGCTTCAATCACTAAAGCATCTGAATCGGCAAATGCTTGCTCGATTTTTGCATTCAACGGATAAAAGTCCGCTTTACCTACATGTACCGAGCCAAGCAGATAGGCTTGCTCGCCTTGATAATTAACTTGATAAAACACAGGGTTATCCGATGGCGCTGCTATCACTTGTAATGATGCCACACACACCAGTGCGCTAAATGCTTTAAGCAACCGATTCAACATTGTCTTCCTTATTCCTTTAATCCATATACATCTGTCAATCTAACCATAAACGCTAACATTGGCTAGCGACAAATTAACTATGTACAAGATAAAACCGCTTGATGCGGCTAATAATTTCAACATATTAGAGGGAATAGGTATAATTAGCCCAGAGTTCATTAATATCGAGGCTAAGATGCCATACACCAAAGTTATCCAGCAGATCAGAGAGAACCTGCAAACCGCTTACCGTCAATCCATTGATTGCGACAACCGCCTCGATGAATTACACAAAGCAGGTCACGGCAAATTTGTGGCAATTTTCGATAAAGAACAAGGCTTTAACGAGCAAAGCAACCGCTTCTTGCCATACGTAAAAGAACTTGCAACCGAGTTTGAAACCTTTCAAGGCAATACCCATATTGCCCCTGAAACCCTAGAAAGCTTTGTAAAGCGCCTTGGGCTGCTACTGCAAACCATGAATGCCTTTAAACTAAGCTCAAAATAACTTAACCAGAGCTCGGGCTAACTAAACAAAGCTCTCTAGAGCAAAAAACTCCTAAAAAAAGCGGCGCATAATGTGCCGTTTTTTCACTCCCAATAAATTTCCAACCCATCGACATCATCCCTAAACCTTTGGCTGACATTCATTCTTTGCAATAAATATGTCATCAAAGCGCAATACACTTTTTGATCCCAACCCTTTAAAAAAGATGACGGCAATGAGTGGTATTGATTTAGTTCACGAGCTAAACAAAGTATTTAACAGGCAAGCGATCACCGCGCTGTATCAGCCCATATTTAATATCACGACGCATCAACTTCACGGATACGAAGCATTGAGCCGCGGCCCTGAGCACAGCCCATTATTCTCGCCCGTACCGCTATTTAAAACCGCTGAACATCAGGGCAGGTTGAGCGAGCTAGAAACCTTATGCCGAACCATATCAATCAATGCGTTTCGGCAAAGACAGCTTGATGGCAAGCTGTTTATCAATATCTCGCCTAAAGCTTTGCTTGACCCCAACCACCCCAAAGGCATGACCTTACAACTGGTGAAACAACTGGGCATATCACCTCAAAACGTGGTTATTGAACTGTCGGAGCAACACCCAGCCGATGATATAGACTTACTTAAATCTTGCTTGAATCACTACCGAAATCAGGGGTTTCTCACTGCCATTGACGACCTAGGCGCTGGCTACTCAGGATTAAGATTGTGGTCTGAGCTGGCGCCAGACTACGTAAAAATTGACCGCCATTTCATTCAGGAAATCGACACCAATCCAGTCAAACAAGAGTTTGTGCGCTCAATTGTCGATTTATGCCAAAGCTTAACCTGCAAAGTCATTGCCGAAGGTATTGAAACACCTCAAGAACTAACCGTTATCAAGCAACTTGGGGTCACATACTGCCAAGGCTATTACCTTGGCCGCCCACAAGTGCAACCTAAGCGCCAACTTGAGATTGAACATAGACCGCTACCAAGTAGCGGTCTCAATCATCGTTATTGTGAAACGGCAGAAAGTCTATGTATGAATGCCATAACCGCTGCGCCGGAAACACAATTAAAAATCTTAATTCAAAAGTTTATAGAGCAGCCGGCACTGCAAGGTATTGTGATTGAGCAAGCGCAAATCCCGCTAGGGATAGTTAACCGCGCCAGCTTACTCGAGTTATTTAGCACGCCCTATGGCCGAGCGCTAAATGAAAACAAAGCCGCGAGCTCGGTCATGCAAAAGACCCTAATAACCATTGAAGCCACTGAGCCATTATCTAGCGTCAGTCAGCTGCTTACATCTGATGCCGTCAACACAGTTGAGCAGCAATTTGTGATAACCCGAGATAACAAACTTTTAGGAATAGGCTTAACCAAAGACTTGCTGCAGCGGATCACCGATGAGCGTATCAAGATGGCACGTCATGCGAACCCATTAACTAATCTGCCTGGCAATGTACCGATTCAAGAAGAGCTGGCCAAACTCAAGTCACAAGATATCCCGTTTTACCTAGCCTACTTGGACTTAAGCCACTTTAAACCTTACAACGACATTTATGGCTTTAGCCGCGGTGATGAAGTGATTCAATTGGTTGCCAACTTGCTCAATAAACACCAAACCGAGTACTGCTTTATTGGCCATGTTGGTGGCGATGACTTTGTGATGATTTCAACTAATCAAAACGTTATTGAGCAATGCCGCGCGATTATTGATTCATTTGAATCTCACAAGTGTAGCTTTTATGGTGAAGAACATTGGCAGCAGCAAACCATGCTTGCCAAAGACAGGCAGGGAAATCCACATCATCACCCATTGATTTCGCTATGTATTGGCGTACTGCCACCCGCTTACACTCGCCATGCCACCGAGCATCAACTGTCGATGTTAAGCGCTGAAGCTAAGAAACAAGCTAAAGCCGCTATCGATGGGTTCATACTGGTGTCGCATTCCCCTTTGTGTGTCGCGCTAAATTCAGATAACAACTGGCAACAAAAAACCGCTTAATGAGAGAACTCATTAAGCGGTTACTGACCTTTAACAACTATCTAGCGTGAACGGCTGCTAAGTACTTGAGCTTTCGCCTACAGCGCTGAACAACTTAGTTAACTTGCGGTGCAACCGTTTTATTAAACCAGTTTTTTAGCATTACGGTCTCATACTGAAACGGCTTGTGATTACGGTTGCGAACATTGTTCATAAAGGTCATATCAACCAACTTTTCGTCGCCTGCAACAACCACTTTATCGCCTTCTAAAACTTGGTAGGTAAAGGTCATGCGTGGCGGATATAAGTCTTTGATAATGCGTAAGTCACCCGTTGTTGCACCAAATGTTGGACGCATATCACCAGCAAGGTCGAGGTTACTTACTTGCATCTCAAGCTTTTGGTTTGGTTTAAGCGTTTTAGTGACTTCTTTGTCCAGATTTTTAGTCAAAGTTTCAAATAAACGCGCTTCAAAGCGTGATTGTCTCTCGTTAGAGGTTTTTATATCTCTAAACTTTTTCGGATTTTGCCATTCAATTTTAACCACACCAACTTCAGTGATTGGATCTTGGGTTTCAGTATCATCAGCCATCACTGAAGTACTTAAAAATACACTGGCAAGGATTAAGGTATAAAATCTCATGTCATGCTCCTTAAATGTTAAACAAAGGTCAGGTTAATCAAAGTGGCATTTAATACGGCAATAAACTTCGCCTACACCGCTTTGATGGAATAACTATACAAAACTTAACCTGTACGTTGGCTTAATGCCAAAGCAATAAATTTTGTGTGCTACTGACTCAATTAATAATGTGCACATTTACTCGCTAACTAACATGAGCGACTCATCACTTGTATAAGCTACTTAGCATTTATATAAGGTACGTAGCGTTTAAATAAGCTATATAGCGTTCATACAAGGTACGTAGCGTTTAAATAAGCTATATAGCGTTTATACAAGGTACGTAGCACTTTCTAAACCTCAATCTTCTCCACCTATCGTACTAACTAATAGTAACTATCAAGCAAACAACCAGGTTAAGAATACCGTTCAGTAACCGTTCAAGTTGGCGGTGATATTATAGCCACAACTTAAAGCATCAACCTTTAATATCAACACACGTAAAAGGGACGAACGTCGTGAATTCATAAACTTATTGTGGAGTCAGGCATATGAAAACCTTAACTACTCGTTTAAACATTGTCGTTATCACCAGCATGCTTTTACTTGGTGCTAGCTTAATCAATCCAGCCCTTGCAGCGCCAAAACATGCAAGCGCGACATCAGAGCAAGTGATTGCCGCTCAACTGGAGCGTATTGAGCAGAAGCAGCTAGTAAGCGAAATGGAATACGAAGCGCAAATCGAAGCAGAGTTTGAAAGCCAGTTAGCCAAAGCTGATCGTAAATTTGTTAGTGAGCAATGTAAGCAGTACGGCTTAAAGTTCGACAAACTATCAGGCACTTGCCTAGTTGAATAACGATTAGAGATTAGCTTTTAGCACTAAAGCTAATTTGAGCAAACAAAAAAACGCTAAGCCCAAAGCTTAGCGTTTTTTGTTTATCTGCGTTATTACAACGATACTAAAAAGGAAATAGGTTACTCAATTTAGGGTAAGCCTTGCGTAGAAACTTTGGCTTATTATTAAACTTTTTGCCCGCAGGAGTGTGGCTGCCAGACGGCACAAAAGGTAACTCCTCTCCGGTTCTGTCCTCGTACACCTGCCCCGCCATCAAATCGTAATCTTCAACAAAGGGGTAAGCGTAATCATCAACCTTAGGCCAGTCTGCAATATCAGCAAGGTTGTCAGGATTAGCCACAATATCGTTAAACGCCTGCTCACCTAGCGAAATTAAAAAGCATTGAAACTCAGTAAAGGCATGCTCAGAGTCACAACCCGTCACCACGTAGGCCGCGCCCCATAAATCCCAGGTGTAGCTTTTACGTAGCAATTGGCCAAACATTTTGTCAAACGCCTTTAAGCTATCGCTATCGAGTGCTAACAGTTGTTGTTTAAGTGCAGCACCGCACTCATCAGAAGATTGCGTCGCATGCGTACGTGTCACGAGAGCCCAAAATTGCGCTTCTGTCATTTGCTAAAACTTACCCAAATCAAAATGAATACGGTATTCTACAGCAAAAATAACAACAAGAGAGCGACTATGCCCTTCCGCCTGCGTGTACTTTTTATCATTTATGTTCTAGTTGCCATTGGTTGTCTATGGCGCGCTGTCACTTTCAACGCCTTTGACCTGCTTACTGTTGGGGTATTTCCTGTACTGGTTGGCCTTTGGTATCAAAGTAAATGGGCTCATGTAGTGCTATACGTCTACATCAGTTTGCAAAGCCTTGGGGTTATAGCCATGTCTGTAGTCGCGCTCATCGCCCTGCAAATCACCCCTGAAGATGTAAAACTTGAGTTTCAAGGCAGCAATATTCCACTCATCCCGCTAGCGATTGGCTTATATAGTTTAGTGATATTCCAATGGTGGGTAGCGTTAAGCAAGGTTAGCAAAAAGTATCTAGCAAATGATAAATCTAAACTGCCCGAGGTTCACCCGTAAATATTAGCTGGCAGAAATCATAACAATAGTGTCACCAAGATAACTACAAACCCGCTATAGCTTGCGCTATAGTGCCCGAAATTTAGACTAATTTAGGCCCTGAGACTATGCATCAACTTTCGCCAAGCGAATTATCTATTTTGTTACTCGAGCCATCTGAGACTCAAAGAAAAATCATCATAAACCGTCTCAGAAAAGAAGGGGTTAGCCACATTGAAACGGCGGCAACCTTGGCAGAAGCTACCGCGAGTATCACTAAACACAAACCTGATTTAATTGCCAGTGCGCTGCACTTTAGTGACGGCGAGGCGACCGAGTTACTTAGATTTATTAAACAAGACCCAGAGTTTCAAGATATTCAGTTCATGTTGGTTTCAAGTGAATGCCGCCGCGAGCAACTTGAAGTATTTCGCCAATCAGGTGTTGTGGCGATTCTCCCCAAACCATTTAACGCGGATCACCTAGCAACAGCACTGAACTCGACCATTGATTTGATCTCCAATGAAGAGCTTGATCTGAGCCACTTTGACGTGCACAACCTACGTGTACTCGTGGTCGACGATAGTCGCATGGCGCGTAACGTAATTAAACGAACGATTACTAACTTGGGTATTCAGCTAATTACTGAAGCAGAAGACGGCCAAGAGGCAATCAACTTGATGCAAGCGTCGATGTTTGATTTGGTCATCACTGACTACAATATGCCAAGTGTCGATGGCTTGGAGCTGACACAATATATCCGCCAGCAGTCTCAGCAATCTCACGTACCCATTTTAATGGTGTCATCAGAAGCTAACGACGCTCACTTAAGTAATGTGTCTAGTGCTGGCGTGAACGCTTTATGCGACAAACCATTCGAACCTAAGCTGGTCAAACAAATCTTGTATCAGCTATTAGAAGACTAACCCAGAGCAAAGGTGACTAGTCGATCACAATTTTAACTTTTAGTTGGCCCGCAAATCCCGCCCTAGTGCGGGATTTCTACGTAAAAGTACTTTTAATGGGCGAATTGTTATGGCATGTTAATCAAGTTTTAACAATATCCCTATGGAAAGCAGAGACGATTACAATGAACAAAAGTGAATTAATTGCCAAGATGGCTGAAAGCGCTGACTTAACAAAAGCAGAAGCAGGCCGTGCACTAAAATCTTTCGAAGAAGCAGTAACTGAAGCGATGAAAAACGGTGAGAAAATCTCAATCGTTGGCTTTGGTTCTTTTGAAACCACTGAGCGTGCAGCACGTACAGGTCGCAACCCACAATCGGGTAAAGAAATCCAAATCCCAGCGGCAACTGTACCTAAGTTCAAAGCGGGTAAAGCATTAAAAGATAGCGTTAACTAAAATAACTAACGGTGTCTAATAACTAAACCTCCCAAACGGGAGGTTTATTTTTGCCTCAAAATTGCGCACACACATCTCCTCCAGCCCATTTTTTGCACAATACAAGTGCACAGCATGCTCAATAAAGTAGCAACAACTAATGCGCATCAAATCATTTGACTAGCTAAACGCCTGTTTTGAATAGATATTCATATTTGGCACAGTTTTAGCTAATTCCATTCAAATATCGAGCATGAACGCTATGACCTAAACACTAGTGTTCATCACAATAAAACTTGAGGGGATGACAATGAAAAAATCACTAATTCAAGCTGTTGCGCTATCTTCAGGACTGTTACTTACTGCAAGTGCTAGTGCAGAAGTAACGGGTAATGTTGGTGCAGTATCTGAATACTTATGGCGTGGTGTTGCGCAATCAAATGGTGCAGCAGTGCAAGGTGGCGTCGACTATGCTCACGACTCAGGTTTTTATCTAGGTACCTGGGCGTCAAATGTTGATTTTGGCGATGGTACTAGCTACGAGTTAGATATTTATGCTGGCTTCGGTGGCAATATTACTGAAGATTTATCTTGGGATATTAACTATCTGTATTATGGCTATCCAGATGCGCCAGGCAGCATCGACTTTGGTGAAGTCACTGTCGGTTTCGCTTGGAAAGGCTTTGATGCGTCTTACTCGCATACCATTCATGGTGGTGACGACATCGCCGCAGACCCACTTGATTCGAAAGACATGATGTACGCGCAAGCTAACTACAGCCATGCATTAACTGAAAAGTTAACCCTAGGCCTGCACTATGGTTACTCAAAAGGTGATGTGATCACTAGCTGGTATGGCACTGATAGCTACTCTGAATACAATGTTTCGTTATCAACTGCCACAGATTTTGGTGACATCAGCTTTATGGTGTCAAAAACTGATTTAGACGATGATGACGCTCGCTTAGTTGTTGGTTACTCATACGGCTTCAATATGCTGTAAATAGACTCTGCCGTTAAAAATAGCGCTGCCCTAGGGCGGCGCTTTTTTGTGGAAATTCGATTTATGACAATTTAAAGATCTGCCTTACGACACTTTAGCAAGTTCTCAATTAGCTGCTAAGCTGAAAATAACGCGATGGTTATCCATCTGCTGAGTACCTAGACCCTCCCTGTTAAAGGAGATCTTTATGGCGAATCTAACAGAGCACGTTCCTAACGACACTGAACTAGAGGAAATGGCAAAACCGCGTAATGTGAAAAAAGCCCAAGCACTTGAACATAAACGCGCAGTACGCAGAAAGCTTGATGACTATTTAGAAGATGCGCAGCTGCGCAGGGATATTGAAGATGACTTTATGTAACCCAAACTAAAAAGGCCCTTTACCAACCAAGAGTAAAGGGCCTTTTTCTGTCTGCTCGTTAAAGCGCGAATGCCTAAAATTTAGAGGTTATTGCTGCTTAGCAAAATACTCGCGCGTTAGCTTAAACACGACTGGGCTTAACAATAACAGCGCAACCAGGTTAGGTAGTGCCATCATGGCATTCAAGGTATCAGCCAATAACCAGATAAACTCCAACGAACTCACAGCCCCCACCGGCACCACAATAGTCCAAATAAATCTAAATGGCTTCAGGGCTTTATCACCAAACAGGTACTGAACGCATTTTTCACTGTAAAAGCTCCAACCTAGAATGGTAGTAAACGCGAATACAGCTAGAGAAATTGCTACAATATACTGACCGATTGGCATTGCTTGAGAGAACGCCATTGAGGTTAATGCTGCGCCATTTTCACCAGAGCTCCACACACCTGAAACCACAATCGCCAGACCGGTAATCGAACAAACAATAATGGTGTCGATAAACGTACCTAACATCGCCACTAAGCCTTGCTTGACAGGCTCTTTGGTTTGCGCAGCTGCGTGCGCAATTGGCGCACTACCAAGACCGGCTTCGTTTGAGAACACGCCGCGCGCCACACCAAAGCGAATTGCAGCCCAAACTGCTGCACCAGCGAAGCCACCTTGCGCGGCCACAGGGTTAAATGCAGATTCAATAATCAATCCAAATGCTGCAGGGATCTTATCTGCAAACACCACCAATACCATTAAACCAGCAGTGATATAAAACAAGGCCATCAATGGCACCAACTTACCTGCGACCACAGCGATACGCTTAATACCGCCCATCAGCACAGCGCCTACAAGTACCATCAAGGTAACACCCGTTACCCAGGTCGGTACGCCAAAACTTGACTGCATCGCATCGGCAACTGAATTGGTTTGCACCGTATTACCAATACCAAAGCCGGCAAAAGCGCCAAATAAGGCAAATGCAGTACCCAACCATGTCCACTTACTGCTTAGACCGTTTTTGATATAGTACATAGGGCCACCGATATGGTTGCCATTGCCGTCAGTTTCACGAAACTTCACCGCGAGCACAGCCTCAGCAAACTTGGTCGCCATACCCACTAACGCAGTGCACCACATCCAAAATAAAGCACCAGGACCACCTAAAGCAATCGCTGTCGCAACACCAGCAATATTACCTGTACCTATGGTTGCCGACAGTGATGTCATTAACGCATTAAACGGGCTTACATCGCCTTTGTCATCACTGCTTCGTCCCTGCCACAGCAGCTTAAAACCTGTACCTAACTTCACAATTGGCATCAACTTCAAACCAATCGATAAGAATAGCCCGACACCCAAAATCATGACTAGCATGGGAACGCCCCATACAATGCCATTAATGGTGTTGACTATTTCAGTGACCATATCCATGCAAAACCTCTTTCACGCTTGTTATTTGAATTGTTATTGTTAACCCGAGGTCGGGCTATATTCGGCCACCATACACTGCGTCGCTTATGTGCGACTTAATAATTAGCGCAGACGTACCTTGTTGATTGCAAATACCACTAGCTCTAAGGCCAGTTTTGGTAATTTTGTAGATTACCGTGATTAAACCGAAACACGCAACAACCCGAAACAAGTTAACCAAAAAAATGGCGCACTTCTCATAAAATCAGCCAAATGCGGCGAGTTTATTGTTCGATATTTAACACGACACCAATATCATGCTATCTGTAATCATCGACAACAGCGCTAAACATGCTGTTAATCTGGATAGCTAACATTTATCACGAGCCTTTGAAGCAAAAAATTTCGAGCACTGACATGAACATCGAACTAATAGAAGACAACCACAATGCCGTATTTTCTGAACTCATTAGCGGTTTAAAACGTCACAGAACAGAGCACATGGGACCAGAGGAGCCACTACCACTAGGGTTAACAATCAAGGATACACAAGACAAGGTTATCGGCGGCATAGGCGGGCGCACTATCTACCGGAACTGGCTAATCGAAGTTTTATGGATAGATGATAGCCTGCGCGGCCAAGGCTATGGACGTAAACTAATTGAGCAGGCAGAAGAGTTAGCTAAGCAGCGCGGCTGCGTGGTAGCCCAACTTGATACCCTTGAGTTTCAAGCCGCTGACTTTTATCAAAAAATGGGATTCGAGGTTGTCGGCACTGTGCCCGCATTTGAAGGTAGTCCCGCCCGTTACTTTATGTTGAAGCACTTTTAAATATGGTTGACCTGAGCTAAGGGGCATAAAAAGGGACACCAAATGTGTCCCTAAATTCCTTGCTATCGACTAATCAGCGCTATTTTTCAACAACCACTTTTAGGTTATCGAGCCCAATCTGCAAGTCGTTGCCAATAATGGTTTCAAAATCCATAAACAAAAATAGCAGATTCATTGGGTAGTCCATATGACCGCTAAAACCCCAGGCAACTTTTGTTTGGCTACTGCCTAGTGCCTCAGTTGTCATATAAGCTGGTGACACTGACTCAAATGGGCTAATAAAACGCAGCTCGTAATCAATACGTTTGCCCTCTTCAATGGCAATGATTTCTTGCTCGCCAACGCCCACATCTGGGTTTTCACTGGACCATGCAGAGACAAAGCCAGGCGTGCCATCTATGCCGCGATAGGTTTTCTCCATTGCAGGGTCCATTTGTGCCCATTTACTAAAATTGTCCTGATTCTTAAGCAAACGAACATAACTAAACACCTGTGGCAGCGACTTATCAATCACAACCGAACGTTCTACAGAATAATCAGTTTTGACAAATAAGGCGACAATGAAAGGCAATGCGATAAACGCAGCAAGCACAATAGCAAGTTTCTTAAGCATAGTATTCTCGTTGTAGCGTTTAAGCAGAAAGCTAACTTACTCAAACAGTTAAGGAATACCTAAAAGTATAACGGCTCAAAAACTGCCAACAACTGAAATTAACAAATAATTTACAACAGCGTGTGTTCAGCAAATATAAGGCTCTCGGTTAAATGCATTATTTTGTGGATGATGGTTTAAACAAGCTGACGTGTTGCCCGCCTGCCACTTCGGTTAACGAGCTAACTAACTCCGGATATTGCTCGGCGAGCTTAATACAACAGGCAGCACACACACATTGCTTGTCGGGCAAACTACTATTTGGATTATCGATAAGATAGCGCTCCACGAGCCTACCAATTGGTAATAGCTGAGGTTGTAAGTGGGATGGTTTGTTAGGCGAAGAAGACATACACCAGCACTGACTGGACTCTTGCCCTAAAGCCATCGCACACTGATTATTGCCATGGCATAAAGGGCAGACATTACTGTTATTGGATAGCTCAGTCATTAGCTTGTACTGTTTTCTTGGAAGATAAACCCTGACAGTATCAAGTTTAGCTCTCTATTCTCAACCTGAGCATACAAAACTATGAGCTCGTAACCCGATGCACGCCAGCATTTGCTGGTGTGCCGGTATCACTGAGCTTATTTGCCAACCACAAAAAACGCGGCCTAAGCCGCGTTTAATCATTATTTATCAAGCAGTGTACTGCTTAACCTTAATGAGGGTTACTTTGGACGCACACCCAAAGTGTGGCAAATGGCATAAGTCAGTTCTGCACGGTTAAGGGTGTAGAAATGGAAGTCTTTCACACCTTCACGGGCTAGCACTTTCACCATATCAATAGCCACGTTAGCGCCCACTAGCTTTCGGGTTGCGGGATCATCTTCTAAGCCCTCAAACTGTTTATGAAGCCAGTTCGGGATCGCCACGTTTGTCATGTCGGCAAAGCGTTTGGTTTGCTTAAAATTAGTCACAGGCAAAATTCCTGGCACGATTTCCACATCAATGCCCGCCGCCACACAGCGGTCGCGAAAACGCAGGTAAGACTCTACATCAAAAAAGAACTGGGTAATTGCGCGGTTTGCGCCAGCATCAATTTTCTTCTTTAGATTGATCAAGTCAGCCTGAGCATTTTTCGCATCAGGATGCACCTCAGGGTAAGCAGCCACCGAGATATCAAAATCCGCCACTGAGCGCAGCAGGCGCACTAAATCATTAGCAAATCGCGTTGGTTTAGGGCTGCCATCTGGCAGGTCACCACGAAGGGCAACAATGTCTTTAATGCCTGAATTCCAGTAATGCTTAGCGAGCTCTACTAGCTCTTCATCGCTGGCGTCAACTAAGGTTAAGTGCGGCGCCGCGACCAGCTCAGTTTCTTTTTGAATACGCTCAATCACGCTGTGGGTACGGTCGCGAACGCCTGAGTTAGCGCCATAGGTTACTGACACAAACTTAGGATTCAGCGGTTCTAGACGACGGATAGAATTCCACAATAACTCTTCCATCTCAGGGGTTGAAGGAGGGAAGAACTCAAATGATACATTGATGTCACTTAGTTCGGCTAAGCTCTGATTTAATGAGTGAGAGTGCTGCGCGTGATGAAAAGCCATAACCAATTCCTTCAACTTCAATTCTATTTATGCATCTTAACGACTATCCAATAATAGCTATCAATAGTTAGCTAACATTATTGACTAACAAAACCATCTAGCCGTTTGGACGTCTAAACGTCTCTATGGGTTACATACTAGATTAACTAGCATTGAAGTCAAGACAAAAAATCAGCATATGTGGCGATCGTTAACTGAATTTTGCTCAATAGTAACTTGAGCCAAGTTCAAGATGATTTTCAGGCAATAAAAAAGGCTTCAATTGAAGCCTTTAGTAGTGTTTTAACTTGGTAATTAGGAGCAAGCTAGCCAATCACTCTTGTAGCAAGTCTTTACAAATATGCACCAGATCTGACTGCACTGCCGCAGCGGTCACCTCGCGCCCAGCACCAGGGCCACGAATGATCAGCGGGTTACCTTGATAGAAGGCGCTGCGGATAACAAATACGTTATCACCTGGAGTTAGGTTCGCATACGGATGACTCGTATCCACCCACTGCAAGCCAACTTCTGCAACTAGCTGACCATCAACTTTATCTAGCGCCGCCACATAACGCAGCACCTTGTCTTGCTCAGCAGCCAATGTGAATTGACGCAGCAATTCATCATCAAGCTCGTTGATGCGACCTAAGAACTCATCCACCGACACTTGTGCCAGCTCGTCAGGTACTAGCGAGGCTAACTTAATGTCATCTAACTCAATCGATAAACCAATCTCACGAGCAAGGATCAGCAGCTTACGCTGCATGTCGCGGCCGGAAAGATCATCACGCGGGTCGGGCTCTGTGATCCCTAACCCTTTGGCTTCAAGCACTAACTCAGAGAATGGCTTGCTGCCGTCATAGTTTTCAAACAACCAACATAGTGTACCCGAGAAAATACCACCCACAGCTTCAACGGTATCGCCACTGTTATGTAAGTCATTAAGTGCGTGCTGAATCGGTAATCCTGCACCACAGCTGGCATTATAGCGCCAGAATAAACGGCGGTTACTTAGTTGCTGCTTTAATTCTTGGTAAAACGGCAGCGGCCCAGAGCCTGCTAACTTGTTTGCACTGACCACATGAATACCGCGGCTAAATAGCTCTGGGTATTGCAGGGTTAGTGACGCACTGGCACTAATATCCAACGCGACAATTTCATCACAGCTAAGCTCTTGCAGCTCATCAAATAAGTGATCGTAATGCCACTCATTGCCTTGCTGAGCAAATTCAAGCTGCCAGTTATCAAGATCGATGCCATGCTCTTGAATTAGCGCTTTGCGCGAGCTAACTAAGCCTACAAGATCAACTGATGCTTCAAGCTCACCATTAAGCGTATGTTGCGAACGTTTAAATAGCTCAATCCAGGCTTCACCAATGTTGCCCACCCCAGCAGCAATACGCCAATACGCATGCGCGGGCCAGCGCAGCGGCGGTGTACCTTTTGGGTGAGTAGATTCACTTGCGTCGCAGGCACCAAAGTCACTAGGCTCAAACTATCTTCATAAATTGGCTTGGCATCACGGCTAAGTAAACGCGCGAAACTGCGGCGATACAGCTTGGCATCAGCGCTAACCAGCGCAACTAAACCAAGATTACTGTGATGCTCAAGCTCGCTAATGCCAAATTGCTTCGTATGCTGCACAAGTAATGATTCCACAATCGCTTGATTTTCAACAGTAAAAGCAATTTCACATTTTTGCTGACCATGATTCCACACGCCTAATGGATTAAGCGCGAGCTCTTTCACCACTTCAAGTAACTCAGCTAATTTGGCTTCAATCTTAAATGAGAAGACCGCCACTTTATTAAGGCTAGTCACCACTGGCGCACTGGCTGATGAGCTTTGCGGTGCGATCAAGGTAAAGTCGGTATGAGAGGCATAGCTAGAGCGAACCGCTAAGCTCACCTCGGTATTAAACAGTGGCTGCAGCGTGCGGCAATGCAATACTGGTGAACCTAAATGTGCCAGTTTGTCAGCCTCAGCTAACGATAAACTGTTAAGCAATTTGGCATCGTTGATCTTATTTGGGTCGGCGTTGAATACGCCCTCAACATCGGTCCAAATCGTCACCCGGCCAATATCGGCAAGGCTAGCAATTAAAGTCGCGCTATAGTCAGAGCCATTGCGACCAAGCAGTAAGGTATCGCCATTGTCGTTGGCACAAATAAAGCCGGTGATCACCAAGCGCTCATTCGGGTGTTTTGCCAATAACTGCTGTACTTTCGCTTTAGATTCATCAAGGCGAATATTGGGGACGCCGCCTTCATCTGCCAACAAGATTGAGCACGCATCCACATGCGATGCTGCAACACCTTGCTCTCGTAAGAGTGCAGCCATCAGTCTCGCCGACCAACGCTCGCCAAAGCTCACCACTTGATTAAGTTGATATTCGTTGCGCTCAGGCAAAGATAATAAAGTCACTAATTGCGCTTTATCGGTTGATAAGCGCTCGCGTAAGTCACGCGCTTGTTCGTTAGACAGCAGCTGCTCAATCAGGTTTTGCTGAAAGCTAATTAATACCTGCAGCTCTTCTTGCCACAACTCGCCATCTTCACGCAGTTTTAGCAGCTTATATAAGAAGTTAGTGCTCTTACCAGCGGCAGACACCACCACGAGATCGTCGCTATTGCCATGGGTCAATATAATGTGTGCAACACGGCGATAACAGTCCGCATCAGCCAGACTTGAACCACCAAATTTATGTAAATGACCTCGTGCCATTTGTCACTCCTTAAACTACGCGGCAATACTCGATATGTGCCGCGTACAACTTACTTTATTGCGTGCGATTTTCTAAATATATGTGGACAAAAATTAACGCTTTATAGAGCTGCAACCGCATCTAAGCCAGCTTTGATGTCTGCGCTTAGATCGTCACCATCCTCAATGCCGACAGATAGTCTCAATAATGTGTCTTCAACACCAGCCTCTAGGCGAGCTTCTCGCTCCATTGCACGGTGGGTCATGGTTGCCGGAACGGCTACTAAACTTTCCACGCCGCCTAAACTTTCAGCAACACTGAACAATTTCAGCGCATCTAAAAAGGCGACAACCTCGGCCTCACCACCTTTAAGCTCGAAACTTAACATAGCGCCGAAACCTTTTTGTTGTTTCTGCGCAATTTCGTGGCCTGGATGGTCAGATAATCCCGGGTAATACACTTTTGCAACGCTTTCATGGCTAGTTAGCAGCGCAACAATCTTTTGTGCATTGGCTTGATGCTCACGAATACGCACACCTAAAGTGCGAATGCCGCGTAATGCTAAGTAACTGTCAAAAGCGCTGCCCGTAAGCCCTAAGGTATTCGACCACCAATGTAATAACTCGCCTAGCTCAGCATCTTTTGCGACTACTGCGCCGCCAACCACGTCGCTATGGCCATTGATATATTTAGTAGTGGAATGAATCACGATGTCGGCGCCTAAATCGAGCGGCTGCTGCAAAATTGGCGACAAGAAGGTGTTATCAACCACAACCCAAGCGCCAACCTCGTGGCTTGCCTGTGCAATGGCAGCAATATCCACCACTCTTAATAGCGGGTTTGATGGGGTTTCAAGCCAAACCATTTTTGGCTTTTGCTTAATTGCCTGCGCTAATGCTTGCTCATCGGTTTGATCGACAACCAATAATTTAAACGCGCCCTTTTTGGCAAGATTTGTGAACAAACGATAGCTGCCACCATAACAATCGTGGGGTACAACGATTAAATCCTCAGGCTCAAGTAGACTGGTGACCAAAGTAATGGCCGCCATACCGGTACAGGTCACAACACCTGTTGCTCCGTTTTCAAGTTGAGCAATAGTATCTCCAAGGATATTTCGGGTTGGGTTACCCGAGCGACTATAGTCGAACTCGCGTGGATTTTTATGACCATCAAAAGAGTAGTTGGTCGACAGATAAATCGGCGGCACAACTGCGCCATACTGGGTGTCACTTTCAATACCTTGGCGCACTGCCACTGTCGCATTTTGAGGTTTGGCCATCATTGACTCCTAAATCAACCACTCAAGAAAGAGATGTCTAGACGTCCAAATGTACCTAACCCAAACATCAGCGTCAATAGGAAATAGCCATATAGACATCTAAACATCGAGAAATCTATTTGCATTGCACACAATTTCGTTGCAATAATTTGACTAACGTAGATAAGGGGTTAAAATCAGCCCCGAATTCAAAGCTAAAGGTGAGTTAATGACTGAGTGGAACGGCGACTATATTAGCCCATACGCCGAGCATGGCAAAAAGAATGAACAAGTAAAGAAGATTACTGTGTCCATCCCTTTAAAGGTGCTAAAAGTTTTAACTGACGAGCGTACTCGCCGTCAGGTAAATAACCTACGCCACGCCACTAACAGTGAGCTGTTATGCGAAGCTTTCTTGCATGCATACACAGGTCAGCCACTGCCAAATGACGATGACTTATCTAAAGAGCAACCAGACCAAATTCCTGCTGAAGCAAAAAAATTGATGGATGCTATGGGCATCGAGTGGGAAGACGTAGAATAGTCTGCAGACCATATCGAATTTTAAGATGCTTCAATCGCTCAGGTGGTTGAAGCATTTTTTATTACTCTCGCACCTATTTTTTGCTCCCGCGCCAAGGCGCAGCTTGCTCAAGTTCAAGCCATACTAAATATGGAAGTAACATGACAATAGTCGACCCGTTAAGTCTTATCCTAGCTTCAATCATCATGTTTGCTGGTGCGCTAACTCAAAGCCTAATTGGCTTTGGTTTAGCAGTTGTGGCAACGCCGCTGTTGTATATTGTCGACCCAGACTTAGTGCCAGTGCCGGTCATATTAATGGGCTTTTCGATTTCAGCGTTAACCTTATATCGCGAGCGCAGCGCGCTTGAATTTAACGGACTGCAATATGCACTCATTGGCCGCGTGCCAGGCGGACTCCTTGGTGCCAGTCTACTGATACTCGCACCAGCTGATATTCTCGGCCTAATGATTGCGGGTATTGTGCTGCTAGCAGTGTTACTGAGCATCTATAAAATCACTGCGCCCGTGAATAAGCTCACCTTGTTTATTGCTGGGATCTTTTCGGGGATTTTTGGCAATATTGCCGCGATTGGCGGCCCGCCATTAGCAATACTGTTAGCTGGCAAAGCCGCTGCTGACTTTCGCGCTGCTTTATCTGCGTTTTTTGTGTTTAGCTCAATGATAGCACTGGCCATATTGGCGATATATGGATTAGTACAATGGCAACATCTCGTTATCGCTGCCATGCTTTTGCCCTCTGTGATATTAGGGCACAAAGTGGCTGGTAAATATGTACACAATATTGATAAAGACCTGACGCGAAAAGTCACCTTTATTTTGTGTAGCTTAAGCGCGCTCATCCTGGCTACTAAATCAATTATTAGCTTAATGGCTACTTAGTTTGCCCTCACGTTTGTCAACTTTCATCGCTTAGCGATGATGTCGCTGTGAGTTCCATCATGCTTATCAACGTGTTGTTTGACAGTAATCTCTTGATACATCTACACTCATTCTTTTGTCTAACCTAAGGTGTATCAGTTGAATATCAATGACTTAGAGTTATTTATAGCGGTTGCTAAACTCGGTAGCTTTTCTAAAGCCGCAGATTCATTTGATACCAGACGCGCGTTAGTTAGCCGCCGCATCGGCGAGCTAGAAAAACAATTAGGCGCGCCACTTTTTATTCGTACCACCCGCGCAATGTCGCTAACTCCTAGTGGCGAGCAATTCTTAGAGCAAGTGGAGCCTTTAGTTGGGCAATTTCTCAATGCTGCCCGAATGGTTGAAAACCAGCAATCTCAGTTACAAGGGAAGCTTAGAATTGGTCTCTTGCCATTTATGGAGCGACTGCTCGATAGGCAAATAGCGGAGTTCATGCGAAAGCACCCACAAATCAAACTTGAGATCTTTATGGTCTCAGGCGGCTATCGCGAGCTGACTCGGCTCGGGTTAGATTTTGTCATTGATGTAGGCAAGCTAGAAGACAGCAGCTTTGTTGCCAAAAAGCTCACATCTTTCAAGCTAAAGCTGTTTGCTACACCAGAGTATCTGGCGCAGCACGATGAAATTACTTGTGTGGAAGACTTAGCGCAACACTCAATGATTGCCTCAACCGGCGGCACAATTCAAAACCATATCATGATCGATGACCAGACTTTTTCTATCGATTACAGCCTAATCACCAACGACTTTAGTTCCCTGTTTAGTTTTTGTCTTGCCGGTGCTGGAATCGCTTTTCTGCCCTACAGTCTTGTCACTGAGCATCTAGAAAACCAACAATTAGTCAGTATCTTGCCTGAGATTGAATCTGACTATATTGACTCATATCTGGTTTACCCAAGTCGTCAACATATGTCACTAGCCGCAAAAATGTTTGCCAGCAATATTATTGATGTCGCGCAAGAACTGGATAAGTCAGAATCGGCTTACTACTCAAATAAATTAAAATAATGGCAGGACCCAAATACAAAAAAGGCATAACAAGATGGGATGTTATGCCGTACAAATGCTGTACAAAAAATAGGGAGTTAATATAAAACTGGTGGGTTTCAACCTACCCACCGTGAGTTGATGGACAAAATGAACGCTTAGAACTTGTAGTCAAACGTCAGGTAGATTTGCTGACTATCACTAATTTCGATGCCATTTTTGTCATAGTCTTGAGCAAGGTAGCGATAGCCTAAGTCGCTTGAGAAATGCTCCGTCCACTTGTATTGCACACCAGCTTGACCACCCCAAACAAAATCTGCCGATGATTTACCACCAATCTTGTTGTCATTGGCACCCGCGGTGACACCGACGAATAGGTTAACGTCTTTATGTACAGGAATTAAATAATCATAACTGGCCAACCAGCTGTATTGCTCCTGCTTATATTGAGAGCCGCCCTGATTAAACTTATCTTCCATATAGCTAAAAGTACCAGTAATACGGTGCTGCTGTTCAATCAACATACCAATGCGGCCTTGCCACGCTTCACCTTCGGTATCTTTATTAACTGCGCCTTCAACCGTATCCATTTGGTAACCCACACCGGCACCCGCAAAGAAGTCAATTTCAACGGCATTGGCGACAGAGCTAGTTGCCATTAATGCTGTGGCTATGGCTAGTGTTTTGAATGATTGCGTTTTCATAATCTTCCCCTTACAGAGTTACTTATTGATTCATTTGCTTTCGACGTCACAAATAGTAATCAAAGCAATCGGGTTAATTAACTAGCGAAAACGACTCACTTTGTCTCAAAAAACAAGACAAAATCTATTTATATCAATCACATCAAATCTGGTTACATTCGCGCCCATAACCAACAACATCAACACCAAAGATAAAATAACATACAAAACAAATACGCAACAAAGTCAGACTTATTAGCCTCAAATGAGTGTACAAACGGCGCAACAACTCGATTGTCTCATTTTTTAAGACAATAAGAACCAGCTAGGTGGGTTAATCAGCATGGGTATCGAATCTTAAAATAACCTTATCAAATAGAGAGGATGAATAATAAGATGCCAACTAAACAAACCTGCATACTCACAGCAAGCTTATTCGCGCTTACTGCTTGTGGTAATCCAGCCGCAACTGAAATTAAACCCACTCAACCAATCGCTGTAACCAATATTGACCAAATAAACCAGCAGCATAGCCTGCGCTTTTCTGGTGTGGTTGAGTCTCAAAATAGAGCGAGTCTCGCGTTTCGCGTACCTGGCACGCTGCAGCAAATCATGTTCAACCAAGGTGAGCACGTAAAAGCCGGGCAAGTTATCGCACAGCTCGATCCACACGATTTTCAAGTACGAGTTAATGAACTAAAAGCCCGACTAATTGAGGCAAAAGCATCACTTCAACAAGCAGAGAATGAGCTAAAACGCACCCAGGCTGCAAACAAAGACAAAGCTATTGCTGACGTTAATGTCGAACGCGCTAAAACCGGTGTTGCCCGTGCTCAAGCGGGAGTTGAAGTCGTATCGCTTAATTTGCAACAGGCCGAAGATTCATTGCGCTATACCCAGTTAACAGCGCCATTTGATGGCGTGATTGGCAAGCGTAACTTTGACAACTTTGAACAGGTTACCCCAGGAATTGGCTTTGTCACCATTCACCAGCCGCAATCTATTCAAGCAGTAATTGATATCTCTGAGTCATTACTAAGCGAGGTTTATCGCGGGCAACAAGCCATTATTAGCAGCGCTGATACTGAGCAAACCTTAGTTGGGCAAATCAGTGAAATCACTACTATTGCAGACCCAATTAAGCGCACTTACAGCGCAACAATCAAGATTGAACAAGGTGGTGAGCTTTACTACCCGGGTAAGGTGATTAACGCGCGTATTAACCCAACGGAGCAATCTGCAGCGACTTACTGCGTGCCATCTAGTGCTATCTTCACGGTTGATCAGCAAACTCATGTGTCAAAAGTCGAATCTGCAACCGTTAAGATGATGCCAGTAGAGCTTATTCGCGCTGGGCTCGACACTAGCTGTATTCAAGGCTCATTTACCGGCAATGAGAGCATCATCATTGCTGGCGCAGCTTTCTTAGACGATGGCGCCGACGCCAGTAATATTGTTGATCTAGGAATGACTAAATGAATCTAGCTGAATTTGCCATTAGACAGCGTGTATTCGTTGTATTTTTCACCGTACTGGCAACCATTGCTGGTATTTATTCATACTTTGATCTCGGTAAGCTCGAAGACCCGTCGTTCACGGTTAAAACCGCGGTTGTTGTGACCTTGTACCCAGGCGCATCAGCAAGTGAGGTTGAACAGCTAGTAACTGACACAGTCGAAACTAAGCTGCAAGAAATGGGTTCACTGAAAACCCTGCGCTCGCTTTCGAAACCCGGCGTATCAATGATTTTTGTCGACCTTGTGAGTGAGCTGCCCAGTGATGCTCTGCCGCAGCAATGGGACTTACTCCGCCGCAAAGTGACTGATATTAAGCTACTGTTGCCACCAGAGGCGCAAATTAGCGTCGTACAAGATGAGTTTTCAGAAGTCTACGGCATGCTATTTGCCATCCATAGCCAGGATGCGCCATCACATCAACTAAAAGATTATGCCAAAGAGCTACAACGTCGCTTAAAAGCAGTATCTGGCATCAAGAAAATTGAACTACATGGCGTACAAAACCGTGTGGTGCATATTGATATCAGCGACGAGCGTATCGCCGAGTCTGGTTTGTCTGCAGCACAGGTAATTAACCAGCTTAATAGCCAGAATATGCCATTGGACTCTGGCAGTTTTAAAATGGGCATTGAGCGCTTGCGCGTTGCGCAAACTGGCGCGTTCACCGATATCGAAGACATCAAAAATGTAATGATAAAATCCGGTGTCGGCCAACTATCAACCGGATTGATTAGGCTTGGCGACATTAGCGATATTTACTATGACTATCAAAAGCCTGCGTTAACTCAAAGCCGCTACAATGGCGAGCCGGCAATCACCCTAGCGGTAAGTCCGGTTAACGGTATTAACGTGGTATCGCTTGGCGATGAGCTCACGCAAATCATCAATGACTTTCAGGCAGAGCTGCCTGTTGGCGTAAACATCAGCACCATTGCATTTCAACCAGAAGAAGTGCACGACTCCATCACCACCTTTATTAACAATCTACTTGAAAGTATTGCGATTGTTGTCGTCGTATTAATGCTATTTATGGGCTGGCAAAGCGCGCTGATTGTGGGCGCGAGTTTATTGCTGACGATTCTTTCAACCTTAATCTTCATGAATTTTGCCGGTATCGACCTCCAACGGGTGTCGGTAGGCTCGTTCATCTTAGCCCTTGGGATGCTGGTCGATAACGCGATTGTCATTGCCGACATGTTCAGCTCAAAACTCAAGCAAGGCAAAGCACGTTTAGCCGCTGCGACTGAAAGCGTTGGCGAAACCGCCCTACCTTTATTGGGTGCTACGCTGATTGCAATTATGGGTGCAAGCCCAGTGATCTTCTCCACCACTGATGCGTCTGAATTTGCCATTTCAGTAGTGCAGATCCTAGCAAGCTCTATGTTGCTGTCGTGGGTAATCGCCATGACCTTTACGCCGCTAATGTGCTGGCTATTTATTAAAACGCCGGAGCAAAGCGACGAGAGCAAGCCAAGTAAGTTCAAAACCGTGTTTACTCGCGTAATCACCTGGACTATCAATAACCCAAAACGCACCATTGCATCAGCGGCACTTGCTGTAGCGCTGACCTTAGTGATCGCGCCTCTGGTAAAGGTTAACTTTATTCCAACTTCCGATCGCGAAATGGTGTTCCTTGATTATTGGCTACCTAATGGCAGCCAAACAGAGCAAGCGTCCAAAGACATGCTAGTGATTGAGAAGTGGTTGATAGAGCGCCCAGAGGTTGAGTCGATTGCCAGCTATATTGGTGCCAGTGCGCCACGTTTTTCGGTAACGGTCGAACCAGAGCCTTTGGATAGCAGTTATGGGCAAATCTTAATTAATACGCATGACTTTCAAAGCATTGAAACCTTAGTGAGTGAGGGTAATCAGTGGCTTGCGCAGCACTTCCCACAAGCTCAACCGAGATTCCGCGCACTCAAGCTAGCAACCAAAGATAAGTTCAGTATTGAGGTTCGCTATTCAGGCCCAGATCCGAAAGTGTTACATGAGCTTTCAAGCCAAGCACAGCAAGTGTTACAGCAACACCCAAATACTCGTTATGTTCGCGACGACTGGCGTCAAGAGAGCAAGGTGTTAGTGCCTATCATCAACCAGGAAAAAGCCCGCCTTGCAGGGGTAAACCGAGCTGATATTTCATTGGCAATCAAGCGTGCGACCGACGGTTTCACCGTGGGACAACTGCGCCAGGAAGACACATTACTGCCAATCATCATGCGCTCACCAAACTCAAGCATTGATGACATGGGTGACATTCCTGTGCGCTCGCTACTTGGCGTACATAGTGTACCGCTCTCGCATGTGGTTGATGGCTTTGAAGTGCGCGGTGAACAAAGCATGCTTTGGCGCCGCGACCGTGTACCAACACTAACGGTTCAAGCAGGTGTACATGGCGAAACCATAGGCAAGGTGCGCAACCAGATTAGCGCACAAATCGAAGCAATTGCGCTACCTCCTGGCTACACCATGGAGTGGGGCGGAGAATATGCTGACGAGCAAGAAGCTATTGACGACATTTTGCTACAAACACCAAAAGCATTTTTGATTATGGTGATCATTCTTGTCGCACTATTTGGCGCCTTTAAACAGCCATTGATCATTCTAACCACAGTGCCACTTGCGGCGATTGGTGTGTGCTGGTCATTGCTGTTGCTCGACAAACCATTTGGTTTTATGGCGCTTGTAGGAGCAATTGCGCTTTCAGGCATGATTATCAAAAACGGCATTGTTCTGGCCGATCAAATCGAGCTTGAAAGACAAAATGGTAAGTCACTGGATGATGCCATTCTCGATGCCACACTTAATCGCACTATGGCGATCACTATGGGTGCACTCACAACGGCGTTAGGGATGATCCCGCTCCTAAGCGATCTGTTATTTGATCAAATGGCAGCCACCATTATTGGCGGGCTCGTTGTTGCTACCGCCCTCACCCTGCTGTTAATGCCAGCACTTTACAAGGTGAGCTTTAACAGCCAATCAACCACTACATCGCAGGAGCAGCTAAATGAACAAGCGTAAACTCACATTGGCTATAGCCTTGCTACTTAGCGGTTGTAGCATGACACCTGAATATGACGTTGAGCAGGTAATGACGGTAGATAAAGTATATCTACATCAATCAAATACCACAGATGTTGCTGCAAGTGAGTCTCACTGGTGGTCTAGTTTTAACGATCCGCAACTCAATTTACTGATTGAGCAGGTTCAGCAGCAAAACTTAACCATAGAAGTTGCCGCCCAACGTATTCAAGCGGCAAAGGCTTATCAACAAGCGGTGTCGTCGTTTAGCATTCCAACCGTATCATTGGGAGCTGGCGGTTTTTCTTACGGCATATCTGAGAAAGATCCACTATTAGGTGACATGGTTTCCGGCATTCAAAACCCGCTCAATGGTCAGCAATTGGAGCTGATTGATAAAGACCAGTATGGCTTTATGGTAGGCGCCAATATCAGCTGGGAAATGGATGTATTTGGCAAGCTAGACGCATTAAGCCAAGCTGCCAGTATTCGCCTTGAGCAAGCCGAGATTTTGCAGCAAGGCATAGTCACCTTGATTACCACAGACTTAATCCATAACTATTTACAATATCGTGGCGCTCAAGAGCGACTGGCTATCGCGAAGCAAAATATCGACGAGCAGCAACAAACATTGGAGATGGTGACAAGCTTGGTGGATGCGGGTTACGGCTCAGACTTAGACCTTGCCAAAGCTAGGGCGGCACTGGCTGGTGTTAAAGCAAGTCAGGTCGTGTTTGAAACAGCTGAGAAAGTGCACTTGTATCGTATCGCCACTTTACTTGGCCAACATCCAAGTACAGTGCTAGATAAGTTTTCAGCGGCCGAGCTTCCTGTGGTAACAGGTAAAATACCTGTTGGCTTGCCGTCAGATTTGCTCAAACGCAGAACCGACATCGCCTTTGCCGAGAGAGATATGGCAGCAATTAACCAAGAGCTTGGGGCGAGCATTGCAGCACAATACCCAAGCTTTTACATTACGGCATCGCCAGCAACGCTAGCAAAGAATGCCGACGACCTGTTTAGTTCAGGCTCTAGTGCATGGCTAGGGTTTGCAGGTGTCACCTGGGATGTGTTTGACGGTGGCCGTGGTGATGCCATGGTCGAGCTGCAACAAGCAAGGTTTGAACAAGCAAGGTTACGCTATAAGCAAACGGTGAACGATGCATTTAATGAGGTCGAAACCACCTTAATGACTTATGGCAATAGCTTGATGTTCCATAAACAACTCGCCGAGGCAGCCGAGCAATCAAGTAAAGCTGTCGCCAAAGCAAAAAGTTTGTACAAAGCTGGGTTAATTGACTACCTACAAGTACTCGATGCTCAGCGTCAAGACAATCAGGTAAAAGATGCCATTGTGCTGGCTAAGCTTAATGTCGCCAATAATTTATTACTGGTAAATAAAGCGCTAGGCGGTGATTGGCAGGTGCCCGCCGATACACAAACTCTTGCTCAAGCACACTAAGCCGTTGAGTTAGCTATCCAGTTACTTAACTGAGGTGTTGCTTAGTCGCTAACGAAAAGTAAGTAAAAGCCTCTTAATACAAAGCCCTAACGCAGATCCTGCACTAGGGCTTTTTTTGGCTTAACGTTGCAAGGTTAGTTAAACGTTAACTGCTGCTGTTCAACTTGATTATCATATTGCCAACTTTGATATTGTGGTTCGCTGCCATCATAAAACCACACTACTGCCATCAAACTCGCTTGGTGATTTGCTACCTTCAAAGTATCGTTAAGCTGACCGTTATCAAGCGGGCCGCGAAGCAAGCATGACTCATAATTAACAGTGATATTTGCCCCCTGAGTAAAGTCATCACAGAGTGAGAAATAGCCGCGCTTGCCGTTGGTAAGCGCCACCTGAACCTCAAGCTCAAACACTGCTTGCATTTCAAAGTCTGCATCGACAACCAGATCATCGAGCGAAGTTGGATCGGGTGTTGGTTCCTCTTCTTCAGGTGGTGTCGGCTCCTCTGGTGGTGTTTGATCATCACCTTCATCTGTACCGCCAGTATCAGTATCACCTGTGCCACCTGTATCAGTGCCACCTGTTGATGTTGGCGTGTTAGCTACTGGAGCTGGAGATTCTCCCCCACCGCCGCCTCCACCACAGGCACTTAGCAAACTAATCACTGATATAGCCAGCAGGCTTGGTAATATATTCATTGGCGTACCTTTGCGTTGTAAAAAGTCAAACCAAGTTTGTTTATGTTCGTCCTGCTCAGCAGCTGATTGTTCAGAATGATAGTTAGCAGCGGTTGCATTATTTTTCGTTTGAGCAGCAATCTTGTGAGTTAGCTTATTCATATTAATTACCTCAATATTCGATTCGGGTTGGCCAGTCAGTGACCTTGATTGGCTCACTGACTGCTCTGGCTAGCATTTGTCAGTTAAAACACCAGCTCTTCAATTTTGTTGATGTACCAGTCAGCATTCGTGTTACCGCTTGGGTCTGCTGCAAAATCGACAAACTCTGGGTATGCATTATCTAAACGCTCTTTCTCTAATGGGTGCTCCCAGTTATCAGGCACTTCAATCGCCCAGCTCATACCGTTTTCATCCTGGAAGTATTGACCTTGAGATGGTGATGATGCGTCATCATGGGCACCTAAAAAGCGTGGGTCGAATAGATCGGTCGGCGCTTTGTTCTTTAGGTGTATCTCAAGTGAACGGCCAGGGTTCTTGCCATCAGTAATGTTCTTGGCGGCTAAGCCATGGTCGGTATTGGGCGTGGCAAAGATAAATGGGTCGTAAGGGAATGCCGGCATTAATTCAACGTCAACAGCCTCCACAAACGGAACCGTCATATTCCAACTTGCACGATAGCTAGTACCGCAACCGGCTTCGGTTCTGAAGTAGTCACAGTTATTACCGCGTGTCGCGTGCTGCCATAGGTCTTCACTAAACACCATCACGGCATTGGTTTGCCCTTGTTCTAGCGGCGACTGAGTTTGTTTCACACCTTGAATTGACCATTCAATGGCTGATTCTTGTACATTGCTGCGCGCTACATCCGGCAATTGGATAGCAAAACCGTTGTGATACCAGGCACCCATAGCGACTAGATGTGCTTCAAAACCTACACGACGAACATGATTATTTTTCTCGTACTGAACAATGCGCAGCTGCATCACTACATCGTTCATGTCAAAATCGCCTTGATTGGGGAACAAATCTTCATAGGCTAATGTGGTATAGGTTGATGAAGATGGGTAATAAGTCATCGTCACGCCAGTTTCCGTCACTGTTAACGCGTAGTCTTCAACCTCACCATCACTTACACCACCGGTAGGTAAAATATCTGGCGTGCTACTTAAACGAAAACGCGCCCAGGTGTCACCGGCTTTAGCCCAGTTAGGTACATCAATCATTACGCTCGATTGCCCTGGTGCCATTTTTTTCGCGCTTACAACACGATCTTCAGCATCAAATTCACCATCTTGGCCCCAATCAATCCAGGCGTTGAGATAGCCATCACTGCCAGTAACATCCACCAGCAACACCGCAGTCTCACCAATCTCGAAACCTGTTGGCATGCTGATGCCATCATCGTCATCAATACCATCACTAGAATCGTCCGATAATGGCGCAGGGTAACCGTCTGATTCATTGTCATTTAGCTTACCTAAACTCAAGCCTTCAATGATGCCGTGGCGGGCGCCATTATCAGACATTAACGTTGAATAAGAATTTGGCGCATCACCAAAATCTACAGAGTCACCGACTGGCACTTCAGCAAGGGCGCAACGCGCGCCATCGTTTGAGGTTGAAGAAGGACCATAAGAAAACAGCTCTGCTTGTGGGTTTGCATCAGCGACATTGAGCTTATACACGTTACCGTCACGATTGTTACTCATGTAAAGGTTGCCGTCTGGGTCAAAGAACTGCGCGCCAAAGGTAAAGCTCTTACTTGCTGTAACCACAGTACCTAAGTTTTGATACTCACCAGTATTTGGGTCAATTTGCAGTAGCTTGCCACTGGTGCCGTTAGTCACGGCGTAGAGGTAACCATCAAAGGGGTGAAAGGCAAAATCGGTAATATTGTAGTTAACCAAACTACTTTGATTGGTGACTAATTCCATCACAGGATTCGCGTTGTCTAACTCAACCTTGAATAAACCGAGATTTTTGCGATAACCAAACCAGGTATTGCTATCAATGGCAACGTCACCCACATAGAAGTTAGTCGTTCCAACCGAGCCGTGTTTTACTAAGTTAAGTGGCGTAGTTTGATATTGATTGTCGATGCGGCTCAAGGTTTGATTATCATAGTCCCAGCCGTATAAATAATTGTCGCTGTAACTAAAGCCAGTGCCATTAATCGCGGCGTTAACCCCCATTGCATCCGACAGCACCACATAACTACCTGTACTAAGGTCTACACCATAGGTAATAGGGTTGCCCGCAGGCGTTTGCACAATAAAGGCTTGGGTTGGGCAAGCATTAAATGGCTCACTGGCCTTCGCACCTTGCGCCATGAGTAAACCAGCACCTGCAAATAGCAGATATAAACTAGATTTCATCATTGATCGATTTGCGAGACCGCTGCTGTTGGCACCGGCATGTTGCACGTTTTGTACAAGCCGAGCATCATCAAAAACACCCTGCTTATTATTTGAGGCTTGTTGGACTGACTGAACAGTCTTGGTTGCTAAAGAAGTCATAGGCTGATCTCGCTCTGTTAGTATCGGTAAACAGGTATTGCATAGACCAGACCAACTTTTTACTTCTTTAAAATCAATAAATTAAAATTCGCCTTTGTGACAAACAATGCAAAATAGCATTCTGCATTGCAATTCGAAAAGTGATAAATAGAATTTGGGTTTGGTAAAAAAGAGCGTTTAGAGTTAAGTGTGAAAAGGAGGTTTACCATTTGAAAATAACAAAAAAACTGCTCTTGCGAGGCTTTAGAGTCAAATACAATATTTCCAATAGTTGAAAGAATCTTTGATGTTATTTTTTTCCCCACGAAAGTTTAAAAATATCAAAGTGTGCCACGTAACTTACAAACCACATGATTCCAGAGAAAATGAAAAAGATTTTTCTGGCAAAAATAAAGCTCCAATCTTTGAGCCAAGCCAGTATAAATACAGCGACTAACATAGCCGTCACATAATACAGTGGATAAACCAAAAAATACTTAAGTACAAGTTTCCAGTCCCTATGTTTTTCTTCATTGATCATTAACAATTTCCTGCTTCACATGTTTTCTCAGCTTTTACAGCTACAGTTGAAATAGAAGAAGCGGCACAAGAAGCCTTAGCTGCTCTTTCTACGGGTTGAGTCGATGTAAAACAAAGTTTGTTCTTGAACTGTCTAACGTAGCTTGTGCTGAATTTGCCTTTACTTGGCCATTGGCAGTTCCACCTTTGCTCAAAGTTCACTCAATAACTTATGCCAGTTATCCACCACGTTTTGCCATTGCTGATATCGCCATTGTTGTAAATTTATATGGGAGTAATCATTGTGCCATTTGGCGGCGATTTCACCTGACTGATACGCCTTGCAAAATGAGGTTATCTGCATAGCGACTTGCTCAGGGCTTAGCTCTTTTGTTAGTTCTTTTTTTAGCTCTGGTTTTCGCTCTAAGCCTGGCGAGGACTGTAGCGGTTGTTGTAGCGCTTGTTGCTGCGAAAGCAGCTTAACACATACACACGGAGCATCAGTAAACTGATCATGTAGGCCGTCAACGTCACTGGCAATAACACATTTACCCATACTTAAGGCTTCTTGCATCACCAACCCAAATGGCTCCCAACGTGAGGGAATAACCACAGCATCACACGCTAGTAATTGCGTGGCAATATTATCTACGGCTGGCAATATTTGCACGTGACTCAACTCTTCGGCAAGCGCCTGAAACTCATCTTGCAACTCGCCCTCGCCTATAAGCGTTAACTGGCATAATTCAGCTGGTATGAGAGCCATCGCCTTTAGCAATACATCAAAGCCTTTTTGGCAATGAAAGCGCCCATAAGCGAGTAATTTCACTTGAGCGGCATTACTGTTAACTGCGCTGTTAGATGCGTTAGCCTCAAAAGATTCAGATATCGCACTTGGGTTAATAGGCACCAGCGTAGGGTTAGGGTGAGTCTTATTTGTCTGAAAATTGTTTGCTAGTAAATCCAAATCTGCGTCGATGAAGGTGCTGGTAACAGTTTCAGGTAATGGCATTAGTTGGGAGAGATCTCGCCCCTGGCCTAACATGGCAATTTTAGTTTTGGAAGCGAGTTTGTGTTTAAGCATCCATCGCTGCTGTGATGGTGCAATGCTGATGACCTTATCCATCAAGCCGTAGGTGAATTTCAGTAGCTGATAAAAACGCCCACTCGCTGACACATTCTCGTCAACAAAGCCCTGACTGTAATGATGCTCCTGCAATACAAGTTTAGCTCTAGGAAATTTAAGCTTTAGCTTCATCACACCAAGCAATCCAGTCCAACTTGAAGCGCCGTGAAAACAGATAATGTCTGCATCAAGCATCAAACGAGCATGTAACCCCATAGGCATGTATACAATGCGCATATCAAAATGCTCACTTAAGTGCGACTGGCACAAGTGAGTCAACGCCATATTCACACCGCCCATTTTGTTGTCGTCCACACAATGAACGACTAGAGGTTTTTGCGCCATAGTAAACCCTGCAACTTTGCTTAATTTGAGTGTTACCGACAAGCGATATCTTGGCAAGCCTTATCTTATGAACCTTATCTTGGCGAGAATAGAAGCAAAAGGTCGGCATAGTGCCGACCTTCATTGTTTAAACTCATCAATAAGATGTCTAACTTTTCACTTTATCTTCTTTAAGACCAATACTGTCTAGCCAGTATTCAAAGTTAACCATATTGCCTGGCAGCACAATGCGGCTATCAGACTTACTCAGTCCATCAAGTTGCTTCATATATTGCTCACCAAGCTGCATACGTAGCGCACTTTGCCCACCCTCTGCAGAAATCACTTTTGCCAGTGTGGCAATCGACTCTGAGGTCGCTTTGGCAAGAGTTAAAATCTCCTCAGCCTTACCTTCTGCTTCATTAATGCGGCGCTGCATCTCACCCTCAGATAAGTTAATGGTTTCAGCCATTAAACCTTCAGAGCGATTAATTTTAGACTGCTTATCACCTTCACTTTTTGCCAGTAATGCACGGCGTTCACGCTCTGCATTAACCTGCATTTCCATGGCATTTTTCACCGTTTCTGGCGGAGTGATGTTTTTAATCTCGTAACGGTGAACGCGAATACCCCACATGGCACCTGCCTCATCCAATACTTCCACCACTTTTGCGGAGATCAAGTCACGCTCTTCAAAGGTGCGATCTAAATCTAGCGTACCGATCACCGAGCGCGTAGTAGTTTGCGCTAGCTGAATCGCCGCGTAACGATAGTCGGTAATACCATAGCTAGCCTTAACCGGGTCGGTAACCGAGATATAAATAACGCCGTCTACTTCAACATTAACTTCATCGCTTGAGAAACACTCTTGCGGCGGTACATCAATGGTCTCTTCTTTTAGATCGTGGATGTAGGCAACCTTATCGATAAACGGAACCAATGCATGAAAGCCCGCATCTAAGGTTTTGCTGTACTTACCTAGTCGCTCAACAATGTAAGCAGATTTAGTCGGTACCAGACGAATTGATTGAAATAATTTGAGCACGAAAATGGTAAAAATAATGCCCCAGATTACCATCACAATCATATCTGTATTGCTTGCATTTAAGTTAATCATTAGCGTGCTCCTTTTGCTGAATCAGTACCTGCAGCAACCGTGCTGGTTACCTGCTCCATGCCTTCAAAAAAGCCTTCCAGCTTAGCCATTTCAGCCGGCACTACCGACACTTGCGACTCAGATAAAATCTTACCTACCTGACCAATAAACTGCTCTTTTAGCAGCATGTTCATTGCATCGTTACCACCATTATTAGCTAACGACTCACAAATTAACTCCATTCCTTGCGCTTTAGCATTAGCGATAATTGAGATTTCTTTACCTGTACCAATCGCTTCGTTAATACGTCTTGTTTTTTCACCTTCAGAAAGATTAATCGCCTCCTGACGCTCACCTTCAGATAGGTTAATCATCGCGGCTTTTTCTGCGTTAGCTAGGGTAATTTCAGCACGCTTTTGACGCTCAGCTTCCATTTGCTTTTCTAACGTGTGAATAACGTGGCGCGATGGAGTAATGTTCTTAATCTCATAGCGCAGCACTTTAATTCCCCATGGGTCTGAGGCTTTATCAATCTCGCGTACAATAGACTCATTCAAGCTGTCACGTTCAGAGAAGGTTTGCGATAACGTCAACTTACCAATCTCACTGCGCATGGTGGTTTGCGCTAGGTTTACCGCGGCGCGGCGATAATCTTCAATACCGTAACTTGCAAGCTTGCCATCCATCACTTTTAGGTAAACTAAGCCGTCAACTTCTAACTGAGTATTATCTTTCGAGATACAACTTTGTGGTGGTACGTCGAGCACTTCTTCGCGAGTGTCGTGCCTGTAGGCGACACGGTCTACAAACGGCACTAGAAAATGAAACCCAGGTTGCAGCACCTTCTTAAACTTACCTAGGCGCTCAATGACATGTACCTCGCGCATGGGCACAATCAACATGAGTTTATAGAGAATAAAAACAAAGAATAAAAATACGATGGTAAATAACAGCATATCACTTCCTTATTATTTGAAATCAGCTTGCTCGCTGCGCTAGGCATCTTGCCTAGCACTATCCTGACAGCTTTAACGACAGCTGAGCTAAGTGGACTCTGAACGAGTTGTTAGTCGAATATTTGTTTTGGGTTCGTTACTGAACCTTAATAACTTACGGCTCTTGTGGCATCTATTGCGACATGTCTTGAGGGGTCTCTTGTGGCAGCAGAGGCTCAACCACAAAGCCAATGTTTTCACGGCAGATAATACGCACCTCGGTGCCCTTTTTTATTACAGAGCCATTACCGAGTGCTGTCCAATCTGAGCCTAAACAGGTGATACGACCGGTTTTCTCACCCGGGCCTATATCTGCTTTAACTGTGGCGACCTGATTGTATAAGTCCAACTCTTCATCGGTGTTATCAACATGAGCGTCGCCACCAATCATTTTTTGGGTCACATGGCGAAATGCGAGCAGCAGCACCATAGAGCTGATAAACCACAAAGTCAGGCTTTGGCTCAGGCCATCAATAAAACCAACAGCTAAGGCTGAAGCAACAAGTACACAGGCAACACCGAGCAGAATAATGATGCCGCCGGGAATAATGATTTCAGCCAGCATCATCACAATACCAATGACAAGCCAGATGAAAATAGGGTTGGTAAAATCCATCTTTGCTCCTTTTATCAAGGGTGGGTTTAACGCTAATAGCACTTTTAGCTACTGAACTTAAAAGGGTTTATACCTATCCTCTTAGTAGTCAGCAAAATTAGCTCCAACGTCCACAATCCGTTTGGACATAATATGTCACAATACAGCAAAGATGCATAAAAGCAAAATATTTTGCATAAATCATACTTTTGATAAAAGGCAGTTCGTGATTATTTGCAATGTGTCAAATAATGAGATTAGCTATTTACCGCAACAATTGACAGGCGCTAAACATGAGTGGTTAATAATCTTTAAAAATTAATTATCAACCCAAGGAATATTTGTAAAATCAGATATTTGTTTTACTAGTTCAAGCATTAGATCTTTTGAGCCAAACTCTAGACGTATTGTTTCCGTTTGGTTTTTCAACACCGCATGAATCTCATAATAAGCTCTTGTTTCACCTCGCTTAGTGCTCTGTAAAAATTGCAATGCCGTAATTCCTTCAATTGAGATAACCTGCATAGCTAACGTATAGACTGACGATACCTCAGTAGTTATTTGCTTACGCTCTAAATCAAAAACTATGGTTCGCCGTACAAACAACAAGTGCCAAGCGAGGAGAGCTGCGAGTGACCACGCAATTAACACTGTATATGGCTGACGATAAAGAAATAGTGAGAAAAGTAACACAAATGAGGTAAAAATAAGTCCAAGAAGGCGACGGCTTAGCTTTTGCCTCTTTGAGTTCGATAACACAGCTAACGTCGGAGAGACTAGGTTAAACACCATAAAGTGCGCCTCCAACAAGTTTCAATGCCAGAGCCAAAATGATAATAAATGGTAAAGGATAAAATAGACGAATGCATGCGTGTATAGACCATAAGGGCGCCACAGACTTCTTAGCTTGAAGCGCTAAATTTTTATCCTTAGTGTTATCTTTATTTGTTAAAGACGAATGTAATCTAGACATATCATCAACCTTGTAAATATTGGGACGTCAGTCAAGTCCCTATAATTTAGTATCTTGCAATACAGCACACTCGTACGTTTTTTTTACAAATTTTATAGTCATTACGTCCCTTTAATGTCATTATGAAACAAGGCCTATAAAGATAGGCCTTGCTGTATTGTTTATGGTTTAGGACTTTTTATTTATCTAAGCCTCTACGCCCATCTTCACACCGTATAAATCACCAGCAAAAAACTTTTAAGGCAAAGAAGATAAGAACCAACCCTTGGGTGTTTCAATAAATTTGCAGCTTACTGTTGAACGATATTTTTCCCCTACCACAAACAATTTCACTTTGGCTTGATTAATAGCATCAAACTTATCCACCTTTGTTTTTGAAGGTTGTTTATAGCTCACACCTTTGGCTTCAATAGATACGACTTTCTCTTTGACGAACCACCGTTCATAAGCTCGAGCCAAGACTTGACCTGAACGCTTAACCTCGTGTTCAGTAGGTGTCACTGGCATTTGAGATACAAATAATTTTAGATCCTTATTTTTTATAATTTCGAATGTTCCAAGGCACCTTTGAGTTAAAATTTCTTCTTGCTTTTCATCTGAAGCTTCCACTTCAAAAGAAGGGGATAAAACTAATATTAATAAAATTAAACGAAACATAGTATCTCCTATAAATTGAAGAACAACGATGTGCTCTTCAACAAACTTCGTTTTATTCATACTGTAAAGCCTTTAACGGATTTACTTTACTAAAAACAGGCTGAGTAGTAGAGCCAACTTCTACATAAAACACTTTAATACTGTCTTTTAGAAGATCCCGACCTTCAAGTTCGTCACCACTAACAGATATTAGATTGCCCTCAAATTGAATGTAGTAAGTACCAATTTCATCTTCAGCTCGAATGCCGACTAGCTTTACAGTATGCATTCCTGCAGTCAACGGAATAGAGATTGGACCCACTTTTCTCTGTGGCTCTGCGCCATCGATTATGACCTTATCATCAACTACAAGTTTAAAGATATCGTCATTAAAATTACCATTATCTCCAAATGTCACGTCTAAAATATACGGAACTGTAAACTCAAGAGCATTGCTCACCACATCATCAACCTCGACGGTTACACCTCCCGTAACTACGCCGTTAGGCACAGCAACTATTAATTTGCCAGGTTCAGATCTAATCACACTAGCAACAACTCTCTGATTATTCTTACCAGCAAATGTGACTCGATTTCTAGACTTCAAAGAGCTAAAACCTATACCTTCAATCGTAACAATATCACCCGGTTGGCCACTATCCGCTTTGATACGCGCGATTTCCAATCCATCACCAATTTTTATCTGGACTGGCGAATTGGCAATTTCGCCCCTGTGCTCAACTTTCACAGAAATCGGCCCTACCGCACTCTCAAGCAAAGTACCAGGTACTGTAACATTCAACAAAGTACCTACTGCCGAAACGGAGTCGTGCTCAATCCGCACTTCAGAAGTCGATGCCCCTTCATCTTTAAGATATGTGATAGGCTCCTCATCAAACCAGTACCATCGCTCATTAATACCAAAACCCGTTCCAACAATTGATAGCGGTTTATCAATTGGCTCAGCTTTCATAATACTTGGCTCAATATCTACAATCGTTAGACCCCATGTAACAGTAAAGTCTGATTTAATAGGTACAAACATCATGTCTTTTATCGTTTTAACTTGATCAACGAGAATGTCAGCGACTTGAGCTCCGGTAAGAATCGCATCTATTTGTCCCACAAAGGGCGTCCACTTTCTCAATGCGGCACCCGCGGCCATCGTTGCTATATCCTGTGGACTGACTCCAAGCTCCTGTAACACGGTTTTAGTAATTGGACCTAACTTTCCAGCGTTAGCAGGATCAGCTAAAACTTCAACCTCATTTTTATAGAATTCAATAGCCACTTCTTTTACAAAGTTCTCAATATCCTCATCAGTTACATTTTCGTCATCATAAAGCTTTTCTGCTTCCTCTATCAGCTTTGGAGAATACTGGATAATAAGCTTGGTAATAACAACAGGGTCAAACCCTTTAGGTTCATAGCCAACCCCCGTTAAAATAATGTCAAAAAATTTAAGTAAAATTCCATCTATAATTGTGCGAATAGCAATACTTTGGCGTGCTTTATATATCACACGATCGTAATCACTAATAGGTACTCTACTAAAAGGCGATGGACCGACTGGATTTCCTACTCCAGGCGCTATTACTTGATACAAACAATTTTGATAAGGGCACTCGTTGTAGTATTGATCTTTAGACCAAAACTCTAACCCCAAAAATGTACCAGATTGCGGGCCTAAGATATTGCCATCCCAGCCATTCTCAATATGCTTTCTAAGTGGAGTGCTTAAACTGGAAGGATCATACTCACCATTATCACCAAGTGGTATAATCATCGTACTCAAATAAAGTCTTGTTCTATTCTGCAATTCAGCACAACCATCATAGCTCAGTTTACTTTTTTGCTCATCATTAACACTACTATTATCTGGACAGCTTGGATCTGACGGCAGCCAGTTGTCAAGAAAGTTTGTAGCCTCTAGCGAGTAATCGAAATGGTCTGTACCATAGTTGACTATTGTAGGTTTGATATTCGCGGACCCACTTTTTTGGATAATTGGTGGAGAAAGTGAGATGTTGTATTTTCCCGCACTATTAACTGGCATTGCGCTTGCTTCGAATTTGGAAAAAATAGCGTTACTTTTAGTGATGATAAAATTTGATAATTCAGGCGAAAGTTTATCCAAAGCTGTAACAGATAACTCAAGCTCTACTGCCAGTCGACTAGCCAGTTCGTGAAACTCATCATAATTATAAATAGCACTCCTGAATTCGTAAAGCTGCTCATTAGAGACCTTACCTGAGCCTATAAAATCTAGAACAAATCTAAAAACAGTGGCATTTATATCAAGTACAAAACTTTCATCTTCTGGTAATATATACCCATTCAAATAGGCTTGACTTAAGCCTTGGTTGGAATTCCCCAAGTAACTATCTATAGGAGTCACTCTACTTTTAAATCTTTTAACCTGAGCACTGTTATTTTCATCAACCCCATACTCAAACCCCAATATTGATTCAAAAATTAAACTTACGCCATCTACAACACCTACTTCCATTAATTCAACATTAGTATCCTGAGTAACAAAGTAACTAACTGTATTACTCTGACCAGATAAATTATTAATTTGAAAATCACCATCAGACAATGAAGATAGAATAGATACGGTTACTTCTGTAGCACTATGACTCACTATAGGCAGTGGAGTTCCACTTGCTGTAACTGTCATGTCTTCTGAGAAATCGGTTCCTAGAAGCTGAAACTCCTCACCCTCAACCAATAACATACCACCAGGAGAACTTATTACAGGACTCCCTGCTGATTTTAATTTGATATTTCTAGTATTAGTTTTCAGTATTCCATCTGATACAAAAACTCTGCTCACACCAGGGTAAGCAATCGCTTGAAATTTTCCCGAAAGTGCGTTTATAGGTTTATTAATTGGTTCTAAACCATCTCTTTCGAGCACTAAATAGTGTTGTGTTGTACTAAGCTCCTTTTCTAATAGGAGTTCGAAAATGTCACCTTCTCGAATATATTCAACATTATTATTATTGTGAATGACATAAGGTATGTTTATCAGTGAGCTATCATCTTCAGTTAAACCCACCAAGCGGTTACTATCATATACATCCAACACACCATCATTGTCATCATCTAGGTCTAAATAATCTGCAACTGTATCAAAGTCACTATCACTTGGTTTATATATATTGTTACCCACTTCCTGATAATCTAGGATATTATTCCCATCTGAATCTTCGTCAACAAAGTTACCAATTCCATCATTATCTGCATCCTCTCTCCCTTCGACTTTATCAGGTAAACCATCGCCATCACTATCGCTATCTAACCAATTGGGTATGCCGTCATCATCGGGATCAAAGCTAACTTGATCTGAATAAAATGAGTAAAGAAACTCTTCTGTATCACTAATAATATCGTCATCAGTATCATGAGTTAATGTACTAATACCCAGTGCAACTTCTTTTCGATCTTCAATAGCATCTCCATCTTGATCTACGAATACCTCTGCATAATAGGTGAAACTCTCCCTACCATCGAAATTAATGTCATTGATACCGATATGATGCAAGCCTGATTCCAGCACTTCTACGTTTATCGCTACAGTTTGTAAATTTGGGGCTATGTCAATCACACCAAAATTAAGTGCATTACCATTCCTATCAGAAAAATAAATATTAGGTTTAAATTTTGAATCTTGATACCTAAGCACGAGAGTTAGAAAGTCTCCCACCTCTGCAGAAAAAGCGAAGATATCACCATTATCTGACTTTTCAGATATCGCACCACTCACTGAAAAAGGCGGAGTAAACCCTACTTCCGTAGCAATTGACGGGTTATCATTGGGTTCAATCTCTTCGACTAAATCAAGTGATTGACGTTCAGCCACAAATGGAAAACCGTCAAACTCATCCAATACACCATCAGCATCTTCATCTTTATTCTCCCATGTGCCGACATAGTCAATAGGATCTATGGGTTCTTCCGGATCAACAGGGTCAACTGGATCGGTAGGTTGACTTGGGTCACTAGGTGATGTGGGATCTGATGGGTTATCTCCTTGGAAAGCAGGATCACCTGATTCTAGTTCACCTCCACAGCCTGTCAGAGTAAGACTGGATGCCAGTAACATCGACAACCATAAATACTTATATTTCATTGCACATATCCCTATAAAAATCCGTTTATTGCTATTTTATTGCGGCTTTAACTACATCCGAAAAGGAGTCTGCATCCGCGTTAACCCTTGCGATACCAGCGCCAAATACGCATCGCCTGTAATTTGCCCTAAGGCATTGCATGCAAGTTGCTCACGGCTTGGTGCGTACCAAACCGAGGTGACAATTTCTTCGATAACATAGTTGGCAAAAGGCACTATCAGTTTTTGACACCACCTCACTTCTATTTGCAGTAGGTTGGCATCTTGAATATTCATTTGTCGGCCACTGCCAACATCCTTCACCCCAGCACTTCGATACATTAAGTTATTATTTGGGATCTCATCGATATAACGGTTGTTGTAGCGAGCACGAATTTTGAACTCATTAAACGTGCGTCTATCTGGGCTTAATACAGTGATTTGACTTTGAGCAAACACCGCCGCCCGCGCTTTAGCTACCGCAGTCAAGGTATCTGACATACTTGTTCCATGCGCAAACAGTGGGGTCATGCCTTTAGCGAGCCCCTGTCGAATTTCACTTACATTGCCATGATTTAGTGCGCCGGCTCGCGCCGCATTTACCGTTGCAGCATCTAAGGTGCTTTTTGCTGAGTAGATAAATCCCCACTGAGCAATTAGCATCATGGCAACCAAAATAATTGGCATAAGAAAAGGCAAAGCGAGGTTAAACTCAATCATACTCTGCCCTGCCTGGGGCTAACTCTTAGTTTGCTCAAGGCACCTTTGCTGATCATAACGAAGCTTGTTTAGTCTTAGGTGTTGGTTCACGTTGCAGTTCATTCAATGCGTTCAACAGCGCATTAACTTGTTTAGTCACAACTGAATTTGGGTCTGCTTGACGTTGTGCTTGCTGCAACACCTGAGTAGATTGCTTAATACGCACTAGGCTGATGTTATATAAAGCTTTAGTATTTTTAGGCTCCAACTCAAGGCACTTTAGGTAGGCGTTAATGGCTGCGTCATGGCGCCCTGTGCGGGTATAAATATTACCCAAACGAAACCAAGCTGGGGCATAGTTGGGGACTGATTTAAGCACTTCAATGTATAAACTCTCAGCTTGGTCGAGCATGGCTGTCTTGTAGGCGTGCTCGGCCTGCTGCTGAATAACCAGGATTTGCTGATTACCTTGATGCTCCTCTTGCGAAGGTGCACTTGAACATGCAGTTAGCCCAACCAATGCGAGTGCAACTATTAACTGTCTTACCATGACAGAGTATCTCCTTGATTTATATTATTTAGATGTGCGCTACCCGGTGCGAGCTCCAGCACCTTTTTAGCCCTCAAACACCAGCTAAGTCGCCTTGGTGACAATTCACGCACAAGCTTTATCACCTGGTTATGTTTATTCAGATAGACCACATCAATGGCGTACTTCATGCCGAAAGTGTGCACTGAGTTACAAGGAGTGATTAATAATCCTTGCTCATCAGTTAACTTGTCTCGTCCAAGTAGCCCTCTTAACCGCAGCGGTGCAGTGTCAGCAATAGATACGCTGTTAATTGCACCACCTTTTTGATTCGTTAACTTGACACTTTCCATAACCTAGAGCTCATACAGAAACTTCATTGCAATTGGGAATGCCAAAATCATGAAGGTCACAGGGAAGATAAAAACGATGAGAGGAAAAATGAGTTTTACTGGTGCTTCTAACGCCTTTTTCTCCGCACGTAAAAAGCGTTCGACTCGGCGTTGGTCGGACTGAATACGTAAAGTTTGGCCTAAGCTTGCACCGGTTTTTTCAGCCTGTGCTAATGCACTAACTAAGCTGTTTACTTCAGTTACCTGAACACGATCTGCCATATTGCGAAAAGACTGCGCCCTTGACATACCTGCACGCATGTCGCGAATAACTTTTTCGAACTCGATGCGTAGCGGCCCAGCGGGGCCGCGCTCAACGGCTTGTGATAAGGCTCCTGTCATGTTCAAACCAGCCTCAATAGACATGGTCAGATAATCAAGGTAAACCGGCAGCGCCTTAACAATTAATCCTTGGCGTTTTTTACGTAAGTCATTCAGTGAAATAACCGGTAGGTAGTAGCCGAAGATTGCCGCAATCACCACATAATTGGTTGGTACGCCGTCCAACATTGCACCGCACAGCAGCATCAAACCAACAGAAAAAAGGGTACTGATGATGCGAATTGCAAAATACTGCTCGGCACTCATGATGTAAGACAAACCAGATACTTGCAGCTTACGCGACACGCGCTCTAAATAGTCTACGCTCAGATTTTCACTCACATAAAAAGCTAGCAAGCGCACCCATGGCCAAATTAACTTCAAACCTGGAGAAAGCGGGTCCATAAACTCCCTATTCTCAACAGGCACACGACGATAAATACGCACACAGCTGACGATTAAGAACATCAATGCGATTGCAAAACAAATAGTAATTAAGTTCAACATGGCTCACCTACACATCGATGGTAATAATTTTGCGAATGGTAAAGTAACCGCAAATCAGCATTAAGGTGACAACCACTATCAAACCCCAACCGATAGGGTCGGTAACAATCCTTCCCATAGAGGCGGGCTCCATGTGATACAAGACAATACCAATAAATACCGGCAGCACAGTCATCACTAGCCCCTGCATTTTCCCCTGTGCTGTTAGTGCGTTTATCTTGCCTTCCATTTCGATTTTTCGGCGCAAGGTATCAGAAAGGCGAATAAGCACTTCGGCCAAGTTGCCACCGACCTCTCGAGAGATCTGCATACCGGCAGTGACCAATTGAAATTCATCTTCAGGTATGCGGCGATGCATGTTGTCGAGTGCCGTGCTGAACTCTACTCCAAGGCGCTGCTCTCTTAAAAACAGTTGAAACTCTTGCTTAGCAGGCGATGCCATTTCTTCAGCCATAAATTCAATAGCACTGGTTAAGTTGGCACCTGATTGCATAGAACTCGCAATCATGGTTAATGCATCAGGTAGTTGATGAACAAATTTACGGCGCCGGCGCTGATGCAAAAACTTGTAAGCAAACCTGGGAAGTAGCGCCAGCACGATACTAATGAGAATACCGAACACCCAGCTACCGGTAATTACCTTGAACAAAATAGGCATCAGCAACAAAGTGGCCATGTTGATCATAAAGATGCGCTTTGGCTCGATAAACAAAAACATCTCAGTCAAATTCACCCGAGCCGATGTAGTAAAGGTCTCCTGGTACTGCCGAGCAAGCTTGGTACTCAAATGCTTGATAGCAAACACTGCCAGCACTACAGCCATAAACACCAACACCATAGCGACTATCACGCTACTCATACATTGACCTCACGCTCAAAGATATCTAGCGCGATACGCACACCACTTTGCTGCAACTGTTCATAAAACTCAGGCACTGTGCCGGTCGCTGTATAGTGGCCAACAATCTTGCCTTTATCGTCAAATCCAGTTTGCTGGAACTTAAAGATTTCTGACAATTGAACAACATTGCCTTCGATCCCTGTCACTTCACAAATACTGGTAATACGCCGTGAACCATCAGAGAAGCGTGATTGCTGCACAATAATGTTTACCGCTGAGGTGATTTGCTCTCGAATAGCCTGTACAGGTAAATCCATACCAGCCATCATCACCATGACTTCTAGTCGAGAAATACAATCACGAGGGGAATTTGAGTGGGCGGTTGTCAGCGAGCCATCATGGCCAGTATTCATCGCTTGCAACATATCAAGCGCCTCACCACCACGACACTCACCTATCACCACGCGATCAGGACGCATACGCAAGCAGTTTTTAACCAAATCGCGTATTTCAACCGCACCTTTACCTTCCTGGTTTGGTGGCCTTGCTTCAAGCGACACCAAGTTAGGTTGGTACAACTGTAGCTCTGCCGCATCTTCTACAGTCACAATGCGTTCATCATCAGGAATGAAGTTTGACAACACATTAAGCAAAGTCGTTTTACCTGACCCTGTACCACCCGATATCACGATATTGCGCTTTTGTTTAACCGCCATTTCAAGAAATGCCGCCATGGCATGATTCATCGAGCCAAAGCTGACTAAGTCATCACAGCTTAACCGGCGCTGCATAAACTTACGGATAGTAATACATGGGCCTTTCAGCGCTAATGGCGGGATCACAGCATTTACACGAGAGCCATCTTTTAGGCGTGCATCAACCATTGGTGAACTTTCATCAATACGTCGCCCAATTGGAGTAACAATACGCTCAATCGCACCTAGGACGGCTTGGTCATCTGAAAATGCGATATCGGATAAATACAAATTACCGCTTTTCTCATAGAAGATTTGATCATGGCTATTGACCATAATTTCTGTGACTTCTGCATCAGCAATAAGGCCTTCTAGGGGGCCTAAACCAATTGTTTCATCAAGCACTTCTTTAGTTAATGCTTTAACATCGATGTGCTCTGGTACATCCATATTATTAAGAATGTGGCCAACTAAAGATTCACTTTGGGTGCGAAGTTCTTCATCGCTCATTTCATTTACGTTAACGCGGCGAAGATCCATCAGTTTAATGAGCTCAGCATGCACCGTTTTACGCAGCTCGTTTCGCAGCTTAATAGACTGTAGCTGCTGCTCGTTTGCTTTAGACGATGTTTTACTGCTTAGCTCTACGACATTACTGTTTGTCGTGGAACTTGTAGAAATGGCATCACTCGACGCCGACTCGCTCTGAGTAGCGGTTTTTAAGGCCGACGATTGATTAGCAGTTTGGCTTTCACTCGCAAGAGTAGTGACTGTGCTTCGTTGTGGGTCTAACGATTTAACTCGGATAATATAATCGCCAATTTGTACCTTATCGGTTAATGCTAATGGACCATAGCTTTCACGCTTTTCACCATTAACCTTCACCCCTGTACGACTGGCATTATCACTGACAAAAATGCCACGTTCATTCTGAATTAAACTGGCGTGGTGCTTAGAAACCTTGAAGCCACGAAGCTGAATAAGATGATCAGATTCTTTGCCAATCTGACACTGAGCATGAATACATTGAAAGTCACCAACCTTGGTGCCTTTACTCGTACTGACTGAAATATTAAACATCCCTACAGCTCCCTAATCCAAGATATAAAAAGCTTCAAGTTCTGTCGCATCACCAGCTAACTCTCGCCCGCGAGCTAATTGCTTGTCATGGCTTTCTTCACCTGGGTAAATCACTGTCGGGGTCACAAAAATCACTAGCTCACTCTTTTTGTCCCTGAAATCCCGAGACTTAAACAGCTCGCCAATAACCGGAATATCGCCTAAGAATGGAAATTTATTTACCACTTTAGACATCTCACTATTTACCAAACCCGAAATAACAATGGTTTCGTTATTTTTAACGTTAATAACAGACTCTGTGCGACGAGTAAGTAATCCAGGAATATCACCGACCGCGGTAGATGGGTCGATTGAGCTCACCTCAGCACTTACACGGCTAATGATGTTTTGTTGTTCGTCAACTACGGGCTCGATATCTAACTTAATACCGTACTCTTTGAACTCTACGTCTGCTGCACCAAGGCCGCTAAGCACAGGTATTGGGAATTCACCACCGGCAATAAACGAGGCTGCTTCACCGCTTCTAGTCGCCAAGTTAGGCTCTGCGAGCAAACGAGCATCACCTTTTTCGGACAGTAGTTGTATTTGCGAACCAATGCCGGTCACGATGCCAAAATAGCTCCAACCGCGAGAATCAAGTACACCTATAGAGTCATTGATAGCTCCGCTAATCCCCTCAACGTATTGCCCAGGAGAAGCCACACTAAAAATTGGGTTTGAAGAAAATGCTTTAGCTGCACCATACGCAGGTCCGGCCATCGAAGAGTCCCACTTCACACCAATATCTTGCAATGTCGTTTTGTTGAACTCCACAATACGTACCTGCATACGCACCATAGGCTCCATTTGCTTGGCATATTCCAAATACTTGACTAGGGAAACAATATTGGGGCTAGCGGAAAGGATTTTTTCTAGCTGCTCTTTCTGAGATGACTCCGCCTTACCTTGCACGATTATCAAGCCGTCATTCTCGGTGACAGTTAAAGATGGAAAAGCTGATAACATACGCTTAATTGTGGCCGTACTTTTAATGCTGTTATCAGGTGTAACTGTCACACTTAACTTGATTATCTTGCCGTTTTTTTGCCATAGCTGTAGGTCAGTTTCACCGGCAGACTCACCAATTAGGATCACTCCTTTGTCGTCAACCACTTTGGCGCTAAGTACATTGCCGTTACCTACGACAACTCGTTCAACATTTTTCGCTTTGTAAAGCTCGACTGCACCAACATATAATTTAAAAGGCGTATTATTGTGGGCGATCGAAAAATTAGGCAGTAACAACAGCGTCCATGCCAAGATAGTTATTAGTATATTTTTCATAGTGATGTGCTAGCCTCAACCTGGCTTAATTGCTCTAGAGCTTCCTTTGGTAAGTCGTAAGTTTCGTTGCGTGTCTGTATGCCACCACCCCAATGATCATTTCAACTTCGTTGCCGAAGCTGATATCACCGGCGTTAAACACCTGATCTTCTCGTAATGACTGAAAAGCCACAGGTTGTGACTCGGTTTGATTTCTTAGTAAGGTGACAAATTCCCCATATCTCGAGCAAGCGACACTCGAACAGCATCTTCAACAGATAACGCTAAAGTAACCGTGTTGTAAGCATTGGGATTGTCATAAAGGGTGTCAACAAGCTCTGGGTTCACATCAATACTGCGACGCCCTGTGGCGAGCACAACAGCGTTTTCTATGAGTAATTGCAACTTCTTGTAGGTGTCATCATTAACGTCATCGTCATAAGCTACAAACAGGTCAATTTTGTCAGATGGCACCAACATGCCTGCTGTTGAGTTAATATCATCAATATCAATCGTCACTGCTCGCTCACCATCTTTTAGCATGTCGGAAAACTGAGCGACGCTCATTCCTGGTAAGTAAGATTCAAGCAGCGGCCGACCTGGTGCCATTGCAGCTAACACCATTTGTCCTTCAACTGCGCCGAAGTCACTAGGATGCACTGCATCAAGTGGTAAAGTGTCAGCTTCAATACGCCTTACGGACATGTTTTGCTGGGAGATAATATCGCCCTTTCTAAGCTCTTTGGTTGCCACTACGACATCCGCCATAACGATATTGTCACGCGACAGCTCATCACGAATTTGCTGCTCTTTAGTTATAAAATAATTCTTGGTTGCCCAAGCAGAAATTCCGCCTAAAACTAAGGCGACAATGAGTAAAACCCAGTTAAAATCAAACGCTTTTAATTGCATGTTGGAAACCTAATTATTGACCTGGTAAAACTGTGAGAGATTTGGTGTAGGCAAACGCCGTGTACCACTCTCTAAGAGCTTGCACACAAAGCTCAAGCACACTCATATCATTTTGTACTGGTGTTAATAGCGCGGCGACTAGCGCACCACAGACGACAAGGTACTCAATAGACGCTTGTCCCCTAGCACTTGATTTCAATGGAAAACGACCATAGCAACACATGCTGTAACTACCCTTCCTTGACTTGGTTGGCCACAATAATGACTGCGGACTCTTGTGTGAAAAAACTGATATCAACCACGTTGGCACCTTGACTCATTTGTAGCGCAGCTTTACCAGCCTGATTGTCCAAGATACTCGATACCTCTACCCACCCTCGGCGTTGATAATACTCTCGATAAAAGTGGTAACTGGCAGATAAGCTCTTGCCAGACTTAACCATTAGGGTATGACCTTTCTTGTAGAGGTCGGTGGATTGAATATTTGACATCACCTCACTCCCTGAAGGAGTTGGAAAATCATTATCAACACGCTTTAGAGCGAGCTCATCGAGATTTTTAGTAATGCCGATATACGCAATAGTGCCTTGATAATCTTGTTTAATTCGCGCAGTCAGTAAGTAAGGACGTTGCAAACTATTGATTACGTAATCACCGTTAAACATCCGTGCGTCGAACTTGTCACTTTTGTTCTGCCATTGCTTTTTAAAAAAGCTTGCTAGCATCATTTGGCTTTGTTTGTCACGTAAATGCCAAGTACGCATTGGGTAGCCGTTATAGAGCATGTCGTCTGCAACAACATTCACCTCAGCATCTTTTGGAAACTGAATTTGCGGCCACCTGTCAGCGTGGGCAGCAAAACAAATTAACGCTAAAAGCACGATGGCCGCGCGAGATATAAGGATATGAATCATGTTATCCACCACAGTTTCGGGTGCCATAGGTACACAGGCGACTATTTGGTAAAGTATTAGGGTCAACATGCCCTAAACGCAGACGGCTGGGACTTAAACTGCGGCCAAATGGAATCCAACTTAGCGCTCGTTGCCCGGTGCGAATAATGCCCATATTGAGATAATTGGTAAGAACCAAATCTCTAACACGATTCTCGACATGCCTTGCCCCACCAGCATTCCAGCCAGAAGCCAATATCGCACTATCGCTACGAAAAGTTAGGTTCATGCTATCGAAAGGTTCCAAATAGAAAGGCTCAAAGTCAGTTTCGACATACGTACGATAGTAAGGACGGGATTCTAAAGAAAAGCCTGTATACGACAGTAGGTTTAATGCGCTGTTGACCCCCGATGCAACTCGACCAGGTACTTCATAGGCATTATCACCAGAACCTAAACGGTCACTTTCAAGTTCATCTTGAGGATTTTGCGCATTTGAAGTCAGCACCAGTTCGGCGCCTTGAGCTGCCTGATCAATCTTGTAATGTAACAGCGGGTGAGTTTTGTCATCCCAACTCCACTGTTGTTGATAGTTGCTAGCAAGTTTTTGACCGTTGCCCTGATAAAAACGCCAAGGGATTGTTTTAGCGATTTCAGCATCAGTGCGCTTGGCAACAACGCCTCCGCCAGAACTGGTGAAGCGGCTAGGATTTGATTCTCGCCATACCGTGCGCTCCCACGCATTGTAATGTGAAGCTTCTTGAGCTCGATGCTGCACTGCGGTCATTTTCGACATGAGCGGCAATAACAACAGCAATGGAACAATCACAAACGATAAACCAATAATGCTTTCGATTAGTGCCTGACCAAGTTGCTTAGTATGCTTACACACCATTACAAGAACCTCGTTATAGCGTAGACAACCGAACGGTCACTATTAGTCGACTCCGCGAGTCTCACTTGCCAAAACGGGTTGTAAAGATTGCCGTATTCGTGACGACTATCTCCACGAGCCCAAGCTGAAGTGGACATCATTAAGTCACGAGGGCGAGAGTAATAAGCTTGAGCAGAAGCCAACGAGGACAAACGATCGCCAAGTAAGCTCTCATCATTCGCTGGGTCGACACCTGTATCCTGACTGTTAATCTGGCTTGTGGTACGTAAGTTGTTTTGCTCTTTAGACACGACAATAGAAATGTTGTCAGTTTCGCTTCGACGATTGGCACTGTTCGACAAACCATAAAACGGCTGCACTCCAGAATAACTACCTTTACGCTGCTGGTTTCTTGCTGCTAAACGAGAGCCGCTACGATTATTGGAACGACTAGCACCCCAAGAACGATTGTTTCCAACACGATTCATGTTTGCTCGTGTATCAGAGCGAGTGCCGCCCCAACCAAGCGGAACTTCATAGTATCCACGCCAGCGACACCGAAACCAGCTACAACCCCAATACTTATAGTGATAACTAATCGAGTCCATTGAGGTCCAGGTTTCAGCACGGCGATTGCCATTTGAAATAAGATCCGAACCACCCGCTTTGATTACCTTCCACTTAAAGAATGGAATGGATCCGGACCAAGGACTACCAAGTCTGTATGTTCGGTTACTACTAAAACGATCGCGTGACGCCATGGTAACCTGTTTGAACTCATTGAATTGTGTTCGTGAAGCCCTACTCGTTCGCGAATGGCGCTTTTGAAAAGTAAACCAGGCATGCCGCACATCCTGCAGCATTAGAGGGTTTTGCATCAAATCCAGCTGGGAATTGGGGTCATTAGCTTCAACAATATCTTGGGTAGACTCTATTGAAGAAACTGCACCGGCATAATGCATAATCTGCTGCGATATACTTAAACCTCGCAACATGACATTTTCAACACGCACAGCAACATTAACAAATTGCTGGACGCCTCGGTTTATAGGGCCAACAACGTTCTTAATCGCATTGATGACATTACCTACATAAGGGATCCAACAAAGCGTATTACATGCATTACGAGCAAAACGATCTGTCATGTTGAACCAGGAAGAGAGTCCAACCATTTGCGCTATCGCTACCTGGTTTGCGACAGAGGCACGGTTGGTGTAAGCCTTAAAGTTATAATCACGCGCAATAAAAGTCGCAGCACTGTAAGCAGCATTATCAGCCGTATTTTGCAACTTGCTTGATTCTAAATTTACTTTAGATGTGTTGTAGCTGTATAAAACTGTCATGAGCGCAAATGTCATCAATGCAAGTGATAAAACCATTGATTGACCGCGCTGTTTTGATATTGCTAGCGCATTCAACATATTATTCTTTCCTTGAATAACTTAAGACACCACAAATGATAATTAGCCTTACCGGCAATAAGATTAATTAGTCTTGAACTGGCTGACCTGAATTACCTGAGCCTGAACCTGATGAGCTTGCCGCTGAGTTAGCAGCCGAGTCGTAACTACCTAAATTATAGTTTTTATCAGCAATATCATCAGCAGAATCTGCTGCATCGCTAGCTTGAGATATTTGCCCCGAGGCACTTTGCCCGGATACTTCCGCAGATAAACCAGCAACTTGATTACGTATAGTTTTGCCAAAAAAGCTATAAACACCAATTGCAGAAACAGCAATCAGTGCAGCTATAATTAAATATTCAACGAGCCCCTGACCACTTTGAAACTTACGCATACTCCAACCTCGAAATAGAACTAAAGGCAGCCGAAGCTGCCTTAGAATAATTAGTTGGTTCCCGACGCAGCGCTTGAGTTTGCAGCGTCATCGTAACTACCTAGGTTGTAGTTTTTATCCGCAACATCATCTGCATCATCTGCAGCATCAGACGCCTGCTGGATTTGACCACTTGCACTATTACCAGACATTTCCTGAGACAAACCAGCAACTTGGTTGCGAATAGTTTTACCAAAGAAACTGTATACACCAATTGCAGACACAGCGATAAGCGCCACAATGATGATGTATTCGACCATACCTTGGCCTTTCTGTTTTTTGTTAAACATCGTACTTTCCTTATTATACAGGTGAATAGTTGGTTAATTCTTTCACAAGCTATTTACCTTTCAATAATCACTAAGGGTGTATACAAGAGAATAACAACACCCTATCAGGGTAAGACCTTTAAAAAACTTAGGTATAATAAGGGGTTTAGGACTTAAGAGTTTTTATTACAAATTAATTAAAATTTACAAAACACCATACCATTAGCGGTTAATTTCAAATAAAAACAAAAAAACTAGCACTTTATAATTACAATAAAAATAAAAGAAAGCGCTTTCAAAAAAAAGAAATAAAAACATCAAGTAATACTAAAAGATAGGAGAAGAAAACCAATTGACACCAAATTAGATAAACAAAAAACAGGCAACAAACTAGGCGCAAGCAATACGACAAAACAATTAAAAACAAAGTTAACCTTAATCATCTAGAAGACATATAAAACTTGTGTTTTAATAGCCACTTCTTTTATTGCCAGTAAGGACACACAGTGCAATCACACCATTTTATTTCTAATAAACTTCCTAAAAAAACAGTTGTCGCATCATTACTTTCAATTTATTTGCTCAGTGGCTGTGGTGGTTCATCAAATACGGACAAACCTGATGAAGACACGCAACCAGATAATCCTCCAGTTACAACAACCTATGACCATCAAGTGAGTGGGGTTGTGGCTTATCATCAATTGGTAAGTGGTGCTGATGTCTGTGTTGATTTAAACCAAAACCAACTTTGTGATACCTACGAGCCTACTTCCGTAACGGACGTTGAGGGCAAATATCAAATCGATTGGACAAGTGAGGTTGAAGCACCGGAGTACATGCTTGTCGCCAGCTGGAATCAAGCAGCACCAGCGAGTATTTCACCAACTAAACTGGAAATTAACGCGGCTCCAACTAAACCAAATGCTGCTAACAAGCCAACATATGAAGCTGTCGTAAACAATGACGGACAAGCTAAGCTAATGGCAAGACAAGCTCACCAAGGTAAAATTAACTACCTCACCCACCTTGAAGTTCGCCGCTTGCTTGAAATGATAGCTCAAGACTTACCTGAAGCAGAGGTTGAGCTATTACTGAGCAAACTAGAAACCATTCTAAAAGGCTTGCTTGAAGAAGCTGAAGCTAACCCTTATCTGTTTACGAACGAAGAATATCTTCAAAAAAAAATCGTCATCATTGAACGACTCCTTGGCTATTTAGAACTAGTGCTAGCAGATATAGCCTTTGAAGCACTAAAGCTTGAAGAACTGTTGTTGCACATCCACCAGCAAGCGAAAACACTCATTGAGGGCTCAAGTTTATCGATTGAAGACTACCTAGCGAGCGACCCACTTGAATTTAGCTTTCTCATCAACAACTCCTTGACCATGCTTGGGCATATTGAAAACCCATTCGATGATCGCATTATGAGCGCAAATGATTGGCAAATCGTTGAAGCTAACTTCTTTAGCGAAGATGAAGGCTTGAGTAACTTAATTACCTTAAACTTGACCCCAAGTGTAGTTTTTGTTGGTGTTAGTGACGATACCAACAAGCAATTACTCGGCACCTTATCAACTGACGGGTTCAACCACCACATATTTGATTACGCACAAGAGCCTGGCTCGGAGGTTGGCGAAGAGCAAATACGGGAATGTTGGAACCATACTGAGCTGAGTTGGGAGCAAATCGATGGCATCACGCCGACAGAGCCCATTGCACCTTATATCTATGTCGATAATTCGCTCACAACGCAATTTATGGTGTCAGATGCACACATGACGTTTACCTTTACTAAGGTAGATACTCAGTCTGATTTTTGGGAGTCAATCATCGCTGCAACACCAGCACCACTAGCATTGGCTGACATTAGCTGGCCGGGCGTCATGTATACCTTTGATGCAGTGCAAGATAAAGACGTAATGTGCCGCATAAAAGATGACTACGAAACTTATGAGCTGAGCAGTGCAATCGACGAGATAGAGCAGCTTAGCACCAGTATTGTGGTAAGGAGTTTATTTCCAAATGAAGACCCTCTTGACCTACAGATTAACGAGGCTGAAAAAACCTTCTACCACCCACTAGAAGGCCAAACTAATCGCTGGACATTACTGCAAGGTCCCAACGGAACTGACATTATTGAAATTGACGACGCGTCTCACCTTCCTGGTTTAGAGCCCTACTCTCTCAAAGAATATTACACGGTTAGGCTAGACGGGGTGCCTAGGCAATTAGAGCACATCGAATTACATACTACGGATTTTTGGGCGAACGCCTACCCACAGTTTGTTTATACCTATGACAACAGCGAAGGCTTTAGCCAAGCCCTGTTTGAACACTTCAAAAACCTTTAACCCACAAAGCGCCCATCACTGATGGGCGCATTTTTTAAACGGATTTAGCTATGACTCTTTTGCGTAAATTAGCACTAACATGCACAAGTATCGCCCTGCTTAGCACTCCAAGTATTGCCGCCGAGGTAGAAGCCGTACTGTTTGAGCCGCCAGCAAAGGTAAAAGACACCACTTCCCTTATCAGAAACTATTCGCCGTATCAGCTAATTACAGCAACAAAACCCAAAATCACCGCGAAAGAGGTCAAAGGCAAACTCACCCGCATTAGCTATGATTTAAGTCCTGAGAATACTCCGCAAAATATGCTTAATAATTATCTACAACACATTAAGCAGTTAAATGGCGAACTCATTTTTAGCTGCAGTGGCGAAGCCTGCGGCAAAGACTCAAAACTCAAGCAGTTTATTAAAGCGCCAAGCGATACTTCATCAAGAAACCCCCAAATTGCTACCGCATTAATTAAGCTTGATAACAAGACACTATATACTTCTATTTACGCAGCTAATTGGAAACGAGAAACCACAGTTACTGTCGATACCATTGAGCTGATTGATGAACCACTGGACCTTATCAAATTAGACAATGACTATTTACAAGCAGAAGTCAGTGAAATTGCTGTGAAGGATCGCAGCAGCAAAGATGAGCGCGGCAGTCAAGATCATCCAATGCTATCCCGTATGCCTGGTGCATATATTGCGGACTACAAACAGTTCCAATTTGGTCAAACAAAACTCATTACCGATAAGAAAAACAAGAAATTTATCACCCAAGCATTTGAAGGCAAAGTCACTGACATTAACTACAACCTACCAAGGTCGTACTCAGAATATGAAGTCGACGCCAACTACAAAGCTGCACTCGGCAAGCTTGGTTTTAAACAGATTTATCAATGTGTTGCCAGGGAATGTGGTAGCGACACCCAATTCCAACAACGCATAGATGCACTTGCAAATATTGGCATGGAAGATAGCCAGCATTACCGCTTATATCAGCTACAAAGGCCAACCGGCACAGTGCATGTAATGACCTATACTCTGGGTTACATTGGCGGCCTTTATAGTGAAGTGCGAATAGTGGAAGAGACCGCACTGAACGATCAGCGAGTTACCATCGACTTGGACGGATTAACCGATAAAATAGCCCAAACAGGTCATGTCGCGTTAGATGGCTTATTATTTGAGTTCGACAGCGACAAGCTGTTGCCTGAAGCCTTGCCTGTCGTTGAGGTGGTCGCAACTTACTTAAAGCAAAACCCTAAGCTGCGTTTTTATGTAGTGGGTCATACTGACGATCAAGGCAAGCAGCACTACAACAAAACTCTGTCAGAAAAGCGTGCCAAAGCGGTTGAAAAACGATTAATCGAGCAGCATCAAATTGCTAAAAAGCAAATCGAAGCCATAGGTTTAGGTGAATACGCACCAGTCGCTAGCAATATGAATGACGCAGGTAAGAAACAAAACCGCCGTGTAGAGCTGGTGTTAAGGTCTGACGCGAAATAATCAAGTTATACCAATCAGCATAAGAATGTGATCATTCTTATGCTGATTGGTATTAAACAAAATTAGCAAACGCTTTCAAACAAAAAAGCCAGCAACTATGCTGGCTTTCAAATTTCCGTTAACCGGTTAGTATTATGCTTTTACCTTCCACTTAACCGTTTCACCGGCAAAGAAAGGCACAATTGGATTACCGTTTGGCAAAATGATTTGCTCTGGTACCACCCAGTCTTCCTTCACAAGCGTGACTGTACCTGTGTTACGAGGCAGGCCGTAGAAGTCTGCACCGTGATGGCTGGCAAAACCTTCTAACTTATCTAGCACGCCCAAATCATCAAATACTTGCGCATAAAGCTCTAGGGCAGACCAAGCACTGTAGCAACCAGCGCAGCCACAAGCTGACTCTTTACGGTGCTTCTCATGCGGCGCAGAATCTGTACCTAGGAAGAATTTCTTCGAGCCTGTCGCAACCGCTTTTTGCAATGCTTCCTGGTGAATGTTGCGCTTAAGCACTGGCAAGCAGAAGTTGTGTGGGCGTACGCCACCAACTAATAAATCATTGCGGTTAAGCAACAAGTGCTGCGGCGTAATGGTAGCGGCAATATTGTCAGCAGCATCAGCCACAAACTCAGCAGCATCTTTAGTGGTAATGTGCTCAAACACGACTTTCAAGTTCGGCATCGCTTTCACAATGCGCGACATGTAACGATCGATAAATACCTTCTCGCGATCGAAAATATCAATGTGTGACTCAGTCACTTCACCGTGAATAAGCAGCAACATACCTTGCTCAGCCATGACTTCAAAGATTGGGAATAAAGCATCAAGCGCTTTGACCGCTGCATCTGAGTTGGTAGTTGCACCAGCTGGATATAATTTTGCAGCAACAACGCCAGCGGCTTTAGCATCAATGATGTCTTGCGCTGTGGTGTTATTGGTTAAAAATAGCGTCATTAGTGGCTCAAACTCACGACCTTGTGGGCGCGCAGCATTAATGCGATCGCGGTAGTCAGATGCCATTTGAGCAGTGGTCACTGGTGGTACAAGGTTAGGCATAACAATCGCACGTTTAAATAGTCGCGCCGTTGCTGGAACCGTTTCACCTAGCATGTCGCCATCGCGAAAGTGTAGGTGCCAATCATCTGGAGTGGTAATGGTCAATTGAGTCATTGTTTGCCCTTATTTGCTGCAACCGATAATTGGGGCGCTATTTTGCCTTAAAAGGCGCTAACTTAATAGTCGTTAAAGCCGTTAAGTGACTTTGCTGTAGCAAAAAATACATCACGGCGATTGAGTTAAAAACACTTGCTCAACCATTAGAATTTTTGCCATGATGCCAACAGCTTACATAACGCTAGGACGCTGCCATGACTAATCGTAGGTTTTCAAACACACTCGCTTTAAAATCACTTATCTTAGCGACTTCTGCTTTGGGTATTAGCATGCTTAGCGCTGCTAGCCATGCGCTACCGCTTGAAAAGATTAAGTTGCCACCTGGCTTTAGTATTTCACTGTATGCAGAAAACGTAGAAAACGCGCGGCAAATGGCCCTAGGCAATAAGGGGACGGTTTTTGTTGGTAGTCGCCGTGCAGGTAACGTGTATGCACTAATCGACACCAATCAAGACTTTAAAGCCGACAAGCAAATCCGGATCGCCAGCGATTTATTTATGCCATCTGGCCTTGCCTACCACCAAGGTGATTTATATGTCGCTGAGGTAGACAAAATCTGGCACTATCGCGACATCGAAAACAGTCTGCCAAACATTCCCGCGCCTGAGCTGGTTTATAACAAACTACCTAATGATCGCCACCATGGATGGAAGAATATTAAATTTGGCCCCGATGGCCTGTTATATGTACCTGTGGGTGCACCTTGTAATGTGTGTGACGATCCACTGCCCTATTCATCGATTTTCAAGCTCGATGTCACCACTAAACAGGCCACCACTGTTGCGCAAGGTGTACGCAACAGCGTCGGTTTTGACTTCCACCCGCAAACTGGAGAGCTTTGGTTTACCGACAATGGTCGCGACATGATGGGCGATGATTTGCCTGATGATGAGTTAAATAGGGTGACAACGCAGGGGCAACATTTTGGCTTCCCTTATGTGCACAATGCTGACGTGAAAGACCCAGAGTTTTATGATGCTGCCAAAGCGAAACTAAATACTCCGCCTGAGCTAAATTTGGGCGCGCACGTTGCCGCTTTAGGAATGGAATTCTATTTAGGCAAGCAATTCCCTGCGCAGTACCAGGGCAGCATTTTTATCGCCCAGCATGGCTCGTGGAATCGCAGCAGTAAAGTGGGCTATCGGGTAATGCAAGTCACCTTAGATGGCAGCAAGGTAAAAGAATACAAGCCCTTTGCCACAGGCTGGCTACAAGGCGAACAAAGCTGGGGTCGACCTGTTGCCGTGCTAACGTTAAATGATGGCTCACTTCTAGTGTCAGATGATGCTGCCAATGCGGTTTATCGAATTAGCTATCAGGCCCCTTAACCTAAACTAGAGCAGCCTAAACTAGAGCTGCCTAAACACAGCATAACAAGGGCCTAGGTATCAGGCTCAAAAAAACCACTTTGACCATGTGCTATAGCGGCATCGATCCTGGCACAGGGGCAAAGTGGCTTAAATCATTACATACAGCGCGTAGCTCACTCTATTACAAAATGAGCGACGTCAGCTACTCACCAAAGTAATAGTCATACTCTTCAATCAATGACCTTACTTCGGGGTCAGCTTGTACCTGCTCAATAAATTGCTCAGCGGTGGTCATCACCCAAACTAGCTCATCACCATCTAGGCGATGTAAGTCTTCAGCTTGATACATATTGGCCGCTTCAGTGAAGTTTTCACGATACTCAATTGCTGCTATCACTTGATTTTGCACCGTCAACTCATAAGTCAGTACAAAATCATTGTTGGTGACCACAGGTAAAATACCGAGCGAGCCACCGGCTAGAATTGCCGAGGTAAAACCTGCAGCAGAGCCACCAGCTGTGTTTTCAGTACGGTAACGCACAATTAAACGTATCGGCGTGCCAAAGTTTTCTTTATCAAGATTACTAAACACCTCAGACTGTTTTAGCTTGTCGTAAAGCTCGTCAGCTCCAATGTAACTGGTGTAATTTAATGGCGGTAAGGCAATCTTCTCAGCAACAGCATTAGCAGACATCAGAGTTAGTGCCGCAGCCATAATTAGTTTTTTCATTTGCTTGGCCCTCAATTATTGATAGCAGTTGAGTTGAACAACCGAGCCGAGCGCGGCTTGATTTGCAACCTCAATGTTGCCGTTTTTGTTGGCTTCAACCTTGCTGTAATTAACGCCGTGCTTGTCTAGGAATTTAGCTGCGTACTTAGCTTCAAGTGCAAAGTTAACATTTTGCGGCAGAACGCCCGCTTCAATCATCTTGGCTGAGTTTAGTGTGCTAACTGCAATACCTAATAATTCACCGCCCTCAGAAACAACAGGCCCGCCACTTGAGCCAGGCTGAATTGGCGCCGAGAACTGGAACTGCCCATCGCACCTTTCAATGCCGTTTTTGAACTAATATTGCCTCGGGTTAGATTGGGCGATGCGGCGAGTAGGCCTTGTAGTGGATAACCTACATTGGTAACGGTTTCACCCAAATGAAACTTACCATCAATGCGAAAAGGCAAGTGCTGCTCTACCTGCTGGTGACTATCAATGACCGCCAAATCCAGCAATGCAGATTTAGCCGTAATACTCACTTGCTGCATTTCATCACCTAGTTTCATCTTGGTAACCAGACAGTTATCCAATACATGGGCAGCAGTGAGTAGCTGACCATTTTCATTGATATAAAATCCGGTACCTGTGCTTACCGGTTTTTCAAGATTTACTAGGTCATTGGTGTTCACATCAGCTAAAGCGAGCTCGGCAGCGAATTTGGTTGCTGTTGGCTGCAGTTTGTTTAGCACGTCAACCAGAATCAATTGCGTCGCGCGCAAGCTCGCATTATAAAAAGCGGTGTTGCTTGAAATATTACCAATGGCATTGTCATACTCTTTCTCACCTTCACGGATCACCTTTTGATTGGCATCCAACACGCGGTATTTCATCGTCATTACCGCATCACCAGAATCAAAACTCCACTTAGGTTCCATGTCGATTAGTAAACCGACTTGAGTATCACTCTTAGGATCAAAAGCCAGCGCGTTTGGGAAGTAAGCTTTTACAGCAGCTTCAACGCCATTTTTTAAACCTTTGCCTGGCTCGACCCAAACGTTCCAATTGTCTAAATAAAAACGATGCTCAGTTGCAGATTTAGGCAGGTAGTAAGCAATTTGTGTGGTGTTTGGCACTTCCACACTCTTACTGACTTTGACGCCTTTTGGCAGTTTGTTGGCTTTAATTTTTGTGCTTTGACAGCCTGCTACAGTCAAGCTAACTGCCAGCATCATAATTGCTGCGGGTATTTTCATGTTGCTCCCTTAACATAATAAAGTCGGGGTCTACGCCCCTTTGCTGATTAAAGTGACCGCTTAATCAGTCTTCATCAACAAGCGCTATAGCTCTGGCTAAATAGCACTTACTAATTAACTTCCTCTTAGGATTTACGCCCAAGTTAACAAGCTGGCAACATACTAGCACTTACCTAGACAGACAAAAAGAGACCAAATGTAATCAACCATGGTTAACACACTGAATTAGTAACACTTTACCGAACAACAACCTATAAATGAGTTTCAAAACCTTGAGCTGCAGCTAGGTTTATAAAATTAACCATAAATAAAGACTACATGTAATTGAGAGCCTCGGTGATTGAGATAGAATGTAATGTTAACTTATTAAAATTAAACAGTTAATTTCTTAATCGCTAATATAGCGACACTGATACAAAGGGGTTTAAATGAATGACAGTGTTTGGGAGCGAGTATCTAGCAGCGCGCCTGAAGTCAATCCAGCAATTTATAATCTGATCATCGGCCTTACCCTATGCTGGGGATTTGGAGTTAACTGGTATATGGTTTCAACCATAGATCCAGCATTAATCGATAGCGTCAACCCGCTGTTGTTTCTCATTGGTTACTTTGCTTCATGTATGTTGGGGGTATATTTGTTCAATACTTCTGATAAGCCAATTGTCAGCTTTATCGGCTATAACCTAGTTGTGGTGCCGTTTGGGTTAATCGTTAACCTAGTTGTCAGTGAGTACAGCCAAGACATTGTAATTGAGGCAATTCGCGTTACCGGGCTCGTCACCATCGCCATGATGTGTTTGGGCACCTTGTTTCCGCAATTCTTCCAAAGAATTGAGGGCGTACTATTTATCGCACTGCTTTTAGTGGTGATCGTTGAGCTAATTGAAATCTTTATTTTTGGTATTCACCACGATTTTATCGACTGGATAGTGGTATTGATCTTTTGTGGTTATATTGGCCTTGATTGGGGACGAGCGAATCAAATTCCTAAAACTGTCGATAACGCCATCGATAGCGCGGCAGCCTTATACATGGATATCATTAATCTATTCTTGCGGATTCTACGCATTCTTGGCCGCAAAGATTAGCGGCATAATATAAAAATGAGGGACGATGCCCTGTCAAACTAGGCTAGGGCACCCTCAACAAGCAAATTAAGACTTAAACACTTTAGCCAATTTAGATTTGGTAGCTCGCCAATGAGTCGCTGGCGTTGTGGGCGCCAGACTTACTAGGTGTAGATAATCCTCATGGGTAATTGCTACTTCTCCACCATGAGCCAAAATCACTTTGCTTGGTCGCAGCTGTTCTATTTTCTGCAGCGAGTTTTTATAACGATTGGGGTAAAAAACTGGAAATGGTGGGATAAATTTATTCTTTACCTGCACAGCCAAATCGGCGACATACACGGTTTTAGTCGGCTGATGAAACAATGAAATGTCTCTGTCGGTATGGCCTTGAGTTTCAACTACCTGCCATTGTTCAAAGTCAGGGATCAAATCACCATCACTCAACAAGTAATCAGCCTGTAGGCGTGGCCAATACCAAATGTTTTTTCGTGGCTTTTTTAAACGGCTAGCTACCCATTTAGTCAGTAAAATATCACTAACGAACATGCACCAACCATCAAACCCACTGTACCAATTGCCTGTGACATTAGCAGTGATAATTTTACAGCCATAACGTGCTTTTAGCTGATTTGCAGCACCAGCATGGTCAGGATGCATATGGGTGACCACTACGGCTTTGAGATCGGATATTGGCCGCTGCAAATCAAGGGTGATGTAATCATGAATTCTGTCCACATCGGCTTTACAACAACCATCTAGCAACAAAATCTTATCGTCGTACACCGCGAAATAAATAGATTGGATGTAACCTTGTATGTGCTTGAGCTGCATTAATTCATTATATTTGTTGATTATTCTAGCCAGTGTAACAAGCAAAGGTTGAAATTTGTACTAACAAAATCTGCTTAAAATCCGTACTTTTTCCGCTAGATAACAAGTGCCCAAACAGCAACAAGCATATTCACAGCTAACTTGTAAGATAAACATCCAGCTAAATCTACCCAAGCTTACACATTGTGAGTTTGGTCAATAAAGTCACCGGCAAAACGCCATACAGTAATGTCTGTTACTCACAACGATTACTTACAAGAACTATTTATAACTAGCTGTATTCAAGGAAGTTAGCTATGCGCTGCCCACATTGCGATAAGGTGTTTCCCTTTTTCACCCTCGGGTTAAAAACAAAAGGACCACAAAAGTTATGCCCACACTGCAACAAAACCATGTTGCTCTACTTTAACTCTAAAGTGGCTGCACTTTGGTTTGCACTACTGTTTCCGCTACAAGTGTTCATCTTTAAACCCACTGTTATCGGCTGGGGCTACAACGGCACCTTATCAACAGGAATAGTCGCTGCTACCTGGCTGTACCTGTCACTTAGGCTTAAAAAGCCCGGTGAGTAAACGCTTCGTTTAATCATCTTCATTGGGTTACACTTTGAAACACTAGCTAGCACAAAATACTACGCAAATTCATATACATAGCAGTAACAACCATTATCCATCTAACGTGATCAAAATCACATTACCTTACACTGTATTGATTAATACTCTCTGTGAATTTTTTGGGTGAATGATGTTAATTGTTTGCATCACTTTCACTAGCTTTAATCAACTCCCCTGGATGCGATAAGCCTTAAAGGTCAAATACCAAAAACTAATGACCACTATAAATCGCAGTAGTTTCAAGGAATAACAATGAAAATAAAAGCACTTTCTACGGCATTATTATCTATGGTGCTAGCCACCGCTTGCCAATCAACTGACTCGCACCACACAACAATCGACAAGACCAAAATCGCGGCACTTGAGCTAGGTAAAGTAAACGCTGAAAAAGTTATCCAACTGGTGGGGCAACCAGCAAAGATTGCGATAAACCCAGACGACACTAAGGTATTTAAATACCACACAGCACCAAACCAAGAGTCTTACCTGATGTTTACCGAAGATGGCATGCTAGACAAAATCGTATTTGAAGAAGCCCACTAGCACTTGCCCAATGCGCAAAAAAAGGAGCACAAATTGTGCTCCTTTTTTAATTGATAAACTTAAGCTCTATAAGCTAAGTAATCGATTATGCCGGTGTTGAAGCTTGTTCGTCAGCTTCGGCCTCTTGACGTAATAAAGCTGCGGCCTCTTCCTCTTGCTTAGCAATGGCTAGCGGCTCATTACTTTGCATTGGGATTGCACGCGATTGCTCATTAATCTCATGGATTTGCGATGCATTACGTAGGTCGCGCTCGCTGGTGATGGCGGCAATTGACTCGCGGTCTTTAATAAAGCTCATCACATCATGACGTATGCTATCTAGTGATTGATCAGCCTTGTGCATTTCCATGATGTAACGTGGATGCTCTAGGTTTCTCATACCTGTTGCTGCAAAGGTGCTTGATACCGCTTCAGTGACTACCACCCAAGGCGTGATACTAGAGCGCACTAAAGTATTCTCCGAACGGGTTGAATCATGGATGCCCGTACCTGTCGAAATACGTGACTCAGTAAACGTGCCCTCAACTTTCATGTAAATTAGCTGGCTAACAAACTGCATTTCAGCAAAGAACAAGTGAGCTGCATTTGCCAACATGTGAGCAAAAGCGCGCAGTAAAATACCCACTAACACCAGATGAATAATCGTTCCTAGCATGCCGCTCAACATCGATACCTGCTCTGGCGATGATTGCTTAACAATCACCTCTAGCGGCACACCTTCAACCACGCGGTATAAATCTACCACGCTAAAGGCCAGCCACACAGTCAGAATTGACGCGCCAATAAATAGTAAGTTACCTAAGAGCAAGCTAAGCATGCGCATTGCACCAAAAGCAGCGCCTAAGTCCATTGGCTTAAATCTTGGCTGGATCTCTTGCAGCATTTCGCCACGGAAGTTGCCCTTTCCTTCAACTTGCTCATTTAGCTCAGGTTCAAGCCCTTGATATACGCGGTTAGGCACTTCTTTATAACGTCTATTTGCCATCACCAGATTATCAAGGTTAATGAAAATCTCGTTAGGGTGAATCGACTCTTGCCAGTTATCACGCAGTTCTGACACTTCAACTTTTGGATCAGATAAAGCCAGACGCTTAAAAATCATCACACTAATAAATACTGAGCTAACAATTGCACCAAGCAAAATAGCAGCAAAGTAAGCCCAGGCGTGAAAGTCTGGCAAGAACTGGATAATTTGCTCAAGATCTCTAATGCTGATGCGGTTCGCTTGCATTACATAAGCGATACTAGTGGCAATCACTACAGGGAAAATAATCGCACCAGCAATCACTTTAGTCAGCTCTTTGGTACCCATTGCAGGAATATTGCGATCCGCGCTGCGACCAATAGCTCTGCCGGCACTACGCCATACACTAATCAAGTATAGGGTTAATACAACTGAATAAATCGGGAAAGCAAACTCGCCTACCTCACCGGCAAAACCAGCTAAAGACACAAAAGCGGTCAATGCAAATGCTGCCAGTGCAACAATGGTTTTCACCCAAGCACCGAATAAACGCTGCGCCATGTTGCGCACCGGATAAGGCATAAAGGTTAAGCGCGGGAAAATAGTATGCACGAGACGAGCAAGAAACCCCTGAGGCTCCACAAAAGTCACGTTTTTTCGACCAACTAGCATTTCGATAAGGCGCTGCTTGCTATAAGCAACATAGCCAGCTTCATGCTCCGCCGTCGTTGACTCTGAGCGACTATAATTGCGAGCTAACGAGGTTGGGTGGTTACGACCGACAAAATAGCGCATCATTGCAATCACGCCGCCAGTGGTTACCTTTAAACCCGCGCCTAACAGCACTAAACCGAATAAAACTAAAATCCACCCAATTACCGCGCTTTCTTTAACAATAGCTGCGGCTTCAATAAGTAAATACACACCCAAAGCGGTGGTAAGCAACCCACGCAGAGAAGTCACTGCGCCTTCCTTTTTAAATGGGTTTTTCAACCCGAGATCAATCGATCCGTAATCAAATGCCATGCTGTAAAATACTCCACATAGGTAAATATTTTTAAACTATAAAATCACAAAAAATTCTATCGCAGTTACTGTTTCACAACAAAGAATTTATTTTATTTTCATAGTTTTATATCAAGATACAACTAAATTAGCTTAGCGCGATACTTAATAATCACTGTATATGTATTAAGAAATATCAAATTTGAGTGAAGCAAACAGCTGACACCAACGCGTTGGAAAACCGCAATTTAAATTATTTATTTGCTAAGGCAGGAGTAAATAGACATCAACAAGCTGATATCGAGGTCTATTTAGTCGACTGAACGTGCTGAAGACAAAGATATGAGTGAAAATGAGACAACAAAAAACCAGCCATTCTTGTGAATAGGCTGGTTTTTTATTTCTTACTGTTAGCGAGCTATAGCCTAACTAACTAGTAGCAATTACTGACCTTGAGGACGCATTGCTGGGAATAGAATCACGTCACGAATAGTGTGTGTGTTAGTAAACAGCATCACTAAACGGTCGATACCAATACCTTGACCAGCTGTTGGTGGTAAACCGTGCTCTAGTGCTGTGATGTAGTCGGCATCGTAGAACATGGCTTCGTCGTCACCTGCATCTTTTGCATCAACCTGTGCTTTAAAGCGGCTATCTTGATCTTCTGCATCGTTAAGCTCTGAGAAGCCATTAGCTACTTCGCGGCCACCAATGAAGAACTCAAAACGGTCGGTAATGAAGTGGTTTTCATCGTTGCGGCGCGCAAGTGGTGAAATGTCTGCAGGGTAACCTGTAATAAAGGTAGGCTGCATAAGCTGCGGCTCTGCAGTTTCACCAAAGATTTCTTCAAGCAGCTGACCACAAGTCCAGAACTTCTCAATAGTCATACCTAGGCTCTTAGCCAAGTTACGCATGAATTCTAGGTCTTTAACTTCTTCGTAAGTCATCGACTGAATAGTTTCGTTGTCTGGGTTGTACTTCTTGATCGCATCTAACATGCTTAAGCGCGCGTATGGGCCGCCAAAGTCGATGGTGTGCTCTCCGTATGGTAGCTGTGGTGAGCCACATAATTCAGTGGCAATTGAGCTCAGCATTTCTTCGGTTAAGTCCATCAGATCTTTGTAGTCAGCGTACGCCATATAGAATTCCATCATGGTGAATTCTGGGTTGTGACGTGGCGATAGACCTTCGTTACGGAAATTACGGTTAACCTCAAACACACGCTCAAAGCCACCTACAACCAAACGCTTTAGGTAAAGCTCTGGTGCAATACGCAGGTACATTTCAATGTCTAGCGCATTGTGGTGCGTGATAAATGGACGCGCTGAAGCACCACCTGGGATGCTGTGCATCATAGGGGTTTCAACTTCCATAAACTCTTTTTTCACCATGAAGTTACGAATAGCGGTAACCACTTTCGAGCGCATGATGAAAGCTTCACGAGAGTCTTCGTTAACAATTAGGTCAACGTAGCGCTGACGGTAGCGAGTTTCTTGATCTGATAGACCGTGGAACTTCTCTGGTAGTGGACGCAATGCTTTAGTTAGCAGTTGGTACTCTTCCATGTTCACGTATAGATCGCCCTTACCAGACAGGTGCAGCTGACCAGTTACACCAATGATGTCACCGATATCTAGACCTTGATAAGTTGCTTTTAAATCTTTTTGCACATCTTTAGGTGCATAAGCCTGAATGCGACCAGATACATCTTGGATAACCAAAAATGGACCACGCTTCGCCATCACGCGACCAGCAATCGAACGCTGAATGTTCATGCCTTCAAGCTCTTCTTTCGAGTAGTGGCCGTATTCTTTTTGAATATCAGCTGCCTTATGTTTTCGATCGAAGTTGTTTGGGTGACCATTTGCCGGGCAGTTTTCGCGGATGTGATCTAATTTCGCGCGACGTTCTGCAATTAACTTGTTTTCGTCTTGAGTTTGTTCAGTCATCTTCTTCTCTCGTTACAGGCCAGATTTCAGGCTAGCTTCAATAAACTTGTCCAAGTCGCCGTCTAAGACGCTTTGGGTATTTCGGTTTTCAACGCCGGTGCGTAAATCTTTAATGCGGGCGTCATCAAGCACATATGAACGGATTTGGCTGCCCCAACCAATATCGGATTTGGCATCTTCCGCGGCTTGCTTATCAGCGTTCTGCTTAAGCATTTCTAGCTCATACAGTTTCGCTTTTAATTGTTTCATCGCCGAGTCACGGTTTTTATGTTGCGAGCGGTCATTTTGACACTGCACAACCGTGTTCGTTGGTAAGTGAGTAATACGAATTGCAGATTCAGTTTTGTTTACGTGCTGACCACCAGCGCCTGATGCGCGGTAGGTGTCGATACGTAAATCCGCTGGATTGATGTCAATCTCAATTGAGTCATCAATTTCTGGGTATACAAACACTGAACAGAATGAGGTGTGACGCTTACCCGATGAGTCAAATGGCGACTTACGCACTAAGCGGTGTACGCCCGTTTCAGTGCGCAATGAGCCAAACGCATACTCGCCGCTAAATTTAACGGTCGCGCCTTTAATACCTGCAACGTCACCATCGGTTACTTCAATAAGCTCAGGTTTGTAGTCGTGTGCTTCGCCCCAACGCAAGTACATACGTAGCACCATGTTAGCCCAGTCTTGCGCTTCAGTGCCGCCAGAGCCTGATTGAATATCAAGGTAGCAATCTGCTGCATCATTCGGGCCTGAGAACATACGACGAAACTCGAGCTCTTCCAGGCGTTTTTCTAAATCGTCTAACTCAGCAGTTGCATCGTTGAAAGTATCTTCATCTTCCTCTTCAACTGCCAGTTCAAGCAATCCTTCAATGTCTTCTAGGCCGCTGTCCATATCATCAATGGTTTTTACTACTGCTTCCAGTGATGCACGTTCCTTACCTAATGCCTGGGCATTATCAGGATCGTTCCAAACTTCAGCGCTTTCTAACTCGCGGGTGACCTCTTCTAAACGCTCACTTTTAGCAGCGTAGTCAAAGATACCCCCGAAGTAGTTCGGTGCGCTCAGCAAGTTCCTTAATTTTGGCTTTGACAGGATTAACTTCAAACATGAATTTTCAACTTAATTTAGCGATAAACAATACAATTAACCGCGCATTTTACCCCATGAGACGCCCTAAACCTAGGGGCTTTAGCGGATAAATAGCAAACATTTGCAGATTATTTTTCAAGCCCATAACAGCTTCATTTGGCTTGACTATACTGATACACATGAGCGAACAAAAACCAACCTGCTGCTATCACGAAGATGAAGGGTTCTCATGCACCGAAGTTGCCGAGCCCTCAGGGCTTTGTTATTGGCACGACCCCCGTATCGTAAAAAACAAACCTGAAGATAAAGCCCGCCTTGAAGCTTATGCCAAAGCCGGTGGTATGCTGCGTGGTATTAGCCTTAAACGAGCTGATCTCGCGGGTATTGACTTAGTTAAACATCATTCCAAAACTGGCTTTGATATGAGCCATGCAGAATTGTACCGAGCCAATTTACGCGGCGCTCACATGTTCAACCTTAATCTTGAAAAAGCCAGCTTAATGAAGGCCGATCTGCGTGACGCCAATGTACATTGCGCCAACCTGATTGGTACTAACCTGTTAGGAGTAAAATGGCGCGGGACCAAGATAGATAATATCTGCACGGGCAAAATGCTCAAGCAAGAAAAAATGGCAAAACAAGCCGAAAAAGTAGGCGAAATGGAGATAGCGCTCGATTATTACGAGCAATCCGAAGAGATTTATCGTGATTTACATAAAGCCGCTGATCGGCAAGGCTTGTTCGCCATGGCAGGTTTTTTCATGCGCAAAGAGTTGATTATGCGTCGCCGTCGAATGCCTAAACTGTCACTCGATAGAATAATTTCAAAATCAATTGATTTGTTTTGTGGCTATGGCGAGGCACCGCTGAGGGTTATTGGTTTTTCTGTGGCGCTGATCTTCATCTGCGCTATTTGTTACTTCTTTACTGGCTTAAACTTTGATGGGCAAGCTCATGTATTCACCACATCACTGTCATTTTCCGAAAGCATTGCGTTATTTCTAAACTGCATTTATTACTCAGTCGTTACCTTTACAACACTTGGCTATGGCGACTTTACCCCCATTGGTTTTTCACGAGCAATTGCCGCTATTGAGGCATTTACCGGCAGCTTTACCATAGCCTTATTCGTGGTAGTGTTTGTAAAAAAAATGAACCGCTAAAAGCGGTTCATTTTTTATTCTCACCAAGCTAAAGCTTAAATCTTAAACTGACTGACTAGAGCGCTTAACTCGTCACCGTCGTTAGCCACCTCTTGGCTTACGTTTGAAGCATCCTGACTCGATGCCAATAAGTGATTTACAATTTCTTGTACCGAGTTAATGTTGCGGTTGATCTCTTCAGTTACCGAGCTTTGCTCAGTCGCTGCAGTCGCGATTTGGGTACTCATGTCATTAATGCTGGTCACTGACGATGTCACCGCACCAAGACTTTCAGAAATCGCTCGCGATGACTCAACCGAGCTAACACAGCTTTGCTGACTTTGCTCCATTTGATCCACGGCGCTGCTCACCAGTTTATGCAGATCGGCAAGCATTTCGTTAATCTCAACCGTACTCGCTTGGGTACGACTTGCAAGACTACGCACTTCATCAGCAACCACCGCAAAGCCGCGACCTTGCTCACCTGCCCTTGCAGCCTCAATTGCCGCGTTAAGTGCCAGCAGGTTTGTTTGCTCAGCAATGCCACCAATCACCGTAAGTACTGAGTTAATCTTCTTCGACTGCTCGCTTAGCAATTTGATATTGCTCGACGCTTCATCAATTTGCTGCATTAGGGTAGAAACTTCTGTCAATGACGCATCAACACAAGATTGTGCCTCAGTTACATTTCCACTTGCTACTTGTGTCGCATCTGCCACCATACTGGTGTTTTGTGCCACTTCATTAGCCGTTGCTGACATTTCAGTGATTGCAGTAACAATTTGATCGATCTCGTTATTATGGTTATACAGCTGATCTGACATATCGGTTGTTTGCCCATTAATTGACGCCGCCGCAGCCTTAACCTTGTTGGTTGAGTTAGAGACATCAGTAATGATGGCATGCAGCTTATCAACAAACAGGTTAAATGCGCGCCCAAGCTGAGCAATCTCATCTTCACCGTGCACATCCAGGCGCTTGGTTAAGTCACCCTCACCTTTAGCAATATCATTAAGCGACTGCGCCATATTCTCGATTGGATCGACCATTTTCTTAGACACGATCACCACACCAAAACCAGTGGCTAAACCTAAGACTGACGCGAGCAATATCACAAAGAAAAGTTTTTCGTTCATCCGCTCTTGCTGAACAGCTTCAAACTCAGCAATATTTTCTTCAATATCGTCAATGTAGGCACCTGTACCAAGCATCCAGTTGGTACCAGACAACATTACCGCGTAGCCAATTTTTTGCATTAGCTCGCCAGTGCCTGGCTTTTTGTAATAGTAAGTAAAACTACCTTTTCCTGATCTAGCCGCGTCCAACAGGCCGGCAACAATACGCGTACCTTGCGGATCCGCCATGTCCATTTTGTTTTGCCCTTCTAGCTCTGGCAGCATGGCATGGAAAATACTGTTGCCCTTATCGTCATAGATATAGAAGTAACCCGCTGTACCAAAGGTAAGGTTGCGCAGGGCAGCTTTAAAGTCACCGCCACCGGGTAAAGACTGCTCGTACTTGATTACCCCTTGGGCAATATCAAGCGCTTCTTTCATTTGGGTATTACGTTCTTCTAATAATTCGTTTTTGAAATGCTGAATATCATCATGTAGGGATTGCTTTTCATTGACATAAAAAATGACAAGCAGCACACCTAGAATAAAAGTTAGCGGGATCAACGCTAGCGCTAACAATTTACTCTTAAGGGAAAGTTTGGACATCGTTTACACTCCAGGACAATTGTTACAACTAAAGTATAGGTTTTAAATAAAAGTTAATCAGGCGCTTGAGCAAACTTTTTATGCTAAATGGATGACCTAGATCAAAAACCCCAACTTGCAACCGTCTACACAAATGTGTAGGCAGAAGGTGTCATCGTATAGTCTGCTGCAAAATTACTCACCTCTTATTTGCTAGCTGATTAAACTTGATTCCGATTCTGTGAGCCAGATCGATTAATCATCAATGCTGCGTGAGTCAGATCCCAGGTCAAACCACCTTAGCATGTGCTAAGTGCACAAAACGCTTGATCGTTGTGAATAAGCTTGCAAAAAACACTCATAAACTGTGCGCAAAATTTGGTTCACAACTGATTCGTTATATTTTGTAGTGCTAATAAAAGAAACGAGGGCCTGTTGATCTTTGCTGATTAGAATTTGTTCGAATTAAAAGCACTTTAATCGCGACGTGAGCGATGACGTCTAGTCGCCTAAACAAACTCGCTCACAACAAAGAGTAAAGTGCTTTTAAACGAACCTTTCAGGCAGCGCTTGTTGTCATTTCTACTGCGTTAACGACTTATCATGTGGAACAACCACACATCAAAGTCGTTGTCTTGTATAAATTTCCAACAAGCAGCTGCAAAAATAATCTTGAAAGATTAACAGGCCCTACCAACCTCCAAGGCCTGCACCATGATTTCACTCAACATAGACGGCAAGCTCGTCACTGTCGAGCCGGAGCAAAACCTGCTCCAGGCGGCTACTAAAGCTGGCATAACTATTCCAAGTTTATGCGACCCAATAAATAGCCAATCGACCAAGCTGCAACACAAGCAAGACTGCAACTTGTGCATAGTAGAAATCAATAACCACGATGCCAGTTGCCGCACTGCTAAAGCATGTCAAACAAAAGTGAGTGACAATATGCAGGTCACCACCCAGAGTAGCCAACTCAGTGAAATTCGCCGCAATGCATTAACCGACATCCTGTCGGATCATTTTGCTGACTGTGAAGCACCGTGCCAAACAGCCTGCCCTGCTGGTGTCGATATTCAAAGTTACTTATTTCATATCGCCCAAGGCAATCACACTGAAGCGGTAAAAGTGATTAAGCAAACTCTGCCATTGCCCTTATCTATTGGCCGCGTATGCCCAGCCTTTTGTGAGGCAGAGTGCCGCCGAGGCTTGGTAGACGAACCCGTTGCTATCCGCCAACTAAAACGCCATGCAGCGGATCTCGACCTTGCTGATGAGCACAGTTACCAGGTTGAGCGCAAAGCTGACACGGGCAAAAAGGTCGCCATTATTGGCAGTGGCCCTGCGGGATTAAGCGCAGGTTACTTTTTATCTAACCAAGGCCATCAAGTCACCATTATTGAGTCCATGCCTGAAGCAGGTGGCTGGCTCAGATACGGCATACCTGAATATCGGCTGCCAAAAGACATACTTGATAAAGAAATAGCACTTTTGTGTACCAATGGCTTAGACATAAGAACTAATACTCGCCTCGGGCAAGATGTACATTTAAAACAACTTACCGACGACTATGATGCGGTTTGTTTAGCGATTGGCGCGCAAAAAGCGGTAGCCATGGAGTACCCAGGCAGCGAACTTGGCGGCTGTTATTTAGGGGTTGATTACCTGCGTGATTACTGCACCGTAAAAACCTATAAAATAGGCAAGAAAGTTGCGGTCATAGGCGGTGGTAACACAGCTATCGACTGCGCCCGAACAGCCGTGCGCGAGGGCCATGATGTCACGATTATTTATCGCCGCACTAAAGATGCCATGCCTGCTGAACCTTACGAAATCCATGAGGCGGAAGTTGAGGGTGTTAAGTTCCACTTCTTAACTAACCCAGTCAAAAATATCAGTGACGACAACGGCCAGGTTTGCGCTATAGAACTAGCAAAAATGGCTTTAGGCGAGCCAGACTCATCAGGTCGCCGCTCACCAAAAGCCACGGGCGATACCTTTATAGAGCAGTTTGATACCGTCATTGCTGCGGTTTCACAAACGCCTGATATGAGCTTTTTAGAGCATCCAGGTAGCCACTTAACCTCGGGCGAGCTGGCACTATCACGCTGGAACACCTTTATTGGCTGTGAACATACTATGTCAGCAGGCGTTGATAAGTTATTTGTGATTGGCGACTCGCGTCGCGGCCCAGCAACCGCTGTTGCTGCAATTGGTGATGGTCGCAAAGCCGCAATTGCCATTGATAAGCAACTAAAACAAGGGCTGAGCTGTGAGTTAACCAAGCAAGCATTCAACTCTACCAAGGCAAATAACACCTCAGAGCTATCTGCTGAGCTTTATCCAAGCATCAAACCTCAAGCTCGCTACAAAATGAGTGAGTTAAGCGCTATTGAACGTGAACTTAACTTTAATGAGGTTGAGCAAGGCTTTGAGCCAGATGATGCCATGAAAGAAGCGGCGCGCTGCCTGGAATGTGCCTGCCAAGCCAATACCGACTGTAAACTTCGCGACTACGCAACCGAATACCATGTTGATAGTAAGCAATTAAATGCAAGCCAGATGCAGCGTTTTAGTGTGGATAAAACCACGCCGTTCATCCAATTTGATGCCAATCGCTGTATCAGCTGTGGCAAATGCGTCGATATCTGTGGTCAGCAAAGCGGTCACAACGTGATTCAGTTTGAACAAGACAGCTATCAAGCATTGCCAAATGAATTGGTTGGCACAGAGCAGCGCCGCGCACCGCGCGTGGGCTTTAATGTCACTATGGCAGAAAGTGCCTGTGTGCAGTGTGGTAACTGTGTGCAGGTTTGCCCAACCGGTGCACTCGTTGATGCACGCGACAAACGTCAGGGCGCAACAGAAAAATTAGAGACAACCTCAACTATTTGCACCTACTGCGGTGTGGGCTGTCGCATCAATGTCAGCGTGTCGCCATCAACGGGTAAAATATGCCATGTTGAAGGCAGTAAAGACTCAGATGTCAACGAAGGCATGTTATGTGTCAAAGGTCGTTTCGGTTTCGACTTTATTCAAAGTGAGCAGCGTCTTACCACACCATTAATGCGCAAAAACGGTCAGCTTGAGCCATGCTCATGGGATGACGCAATATCTGCTATCGCCAGCCGTTTTAGTGCGATTAAAGCCGCTAAAGGCGGTGATGCTATTGCTACACTGGCATCAGCAAAAGCGACTAACGAAGATAACTTCTTACTGCAAAAATTTGTCCGCAGCGTATTAGGCACTAACAATGTTGATCACTGTGCGCGCCTTTGTCACTCAAGTACTGTTTCTGCGCTGCAACAAAGCTTAGGCAGCGGCGCCATGACAGGTGATATTCCGGGAATTAAGGACTCAGACTTAATCTTTATTTTGGGCTCAGACACCTGTAATGCCCACCCGATCATCGCGTCTAAAATCAAACAAGCCATTCGAGTGCACGGAGCTCGGTTAATGGTTGCTGATCCTAAACGCGTATCAATCGCCGATGATGCTGAGCTATATGTCGCGCAAAAACCTGGCAGCGATGTTGCGCTAATCAACGCCATCATGGGTGAGATTATTCGCAACGACTGGCATGACAAAGCCTATATCGATACCCATACCGAACAATTTGATGCAGTTAAGCAATGTGTATTGCAGCAAAAATATCTTCCAAAGCAAGCCGCGAAAATCTGCGGCGTGTCAGCTGATGATATCAAACACATGGCTAAGCTTATTGGCACTGCGGATAAAACGGCTATCTACTACGCCATGGGCGTCACCCAGCATACCTCAGGGCACGATAACGTTACCGCGATTTCTAACTTGCAAATGCTGATGGGGAACCTAGGTAAATCAGGCGCTGGGATTAACCCACTGCGTGGTCAGAGTAACGTACAAGGCGCTTGTGATATGGGCGCGCTACCTCAGTACTATACTGGCTATCAAAAAGTGGATAACCCAGTTGTACAAGCTAAATTTGAACAAGTCTGGAATACCCAACTATCACCGAATGTGGGCTTAACGGCTACAGAAGTAATGAGCGCGATTTGCGAGCAAAAGGTCGATGCGCTGTTTGTGATGGGTGAAAACCCAGTACTTAGCGACCCAGATCAAGCTCACGTGATTGACGCGCTTGAAAGGCTACCGTTTTTGGTAGTGCAAGATATCTTCTTAACCGAAACGGCTCAGTATGCTGACATCGTATTACCTGCAGCTGCATTCGCAGAAAAGCATGGCCACTTCACCAATACTGAGCGCCGAGTGCAACGTTTAGAACCAGTGCTAACACCACCCGGTCAAGCCAAACAGGACTGGCGTATCGTACAGGCAATTGCCAACAACATGGGCGCAAACTGGCAATATGATAATGAACAAGCGATTACCGCTGAAATCAATCTGGTTACGCCACAATATCAAGGCATCACCTGGGCGCGTTTAAACAATGACACAGACGGCAAGCCTGCTATAGGCATTCAATGGCCGTGTGCAGATGAGCAACATCCAGGCACACCTGTGATGCATGCTAATGGTCCGGTTCGTGGTAAAGGCTTATTCACGGCTGTTGAGTATCGCGCCGCAGCTGAAGAAACCTGTGAGGAATATCCGTTAGTGTTGTCGACTGGGCGACTACTTGAGCAGTTCCACACAGGTACGCTAAGTCGTAAAACCCAAGGTTTAGATAAGCTAGGTCAGCCTCAGGTGATGATTTCGGTTTATGATGCTGAAAAACTGGGGATTGGTAATGGCGAAGTCATTAAGCTATCTACCCGCCGCGGTGAAATCACCATACGCGCGTTTGTTACCAAACGTGCTCAAGCGGGCGTGCTGTTTTTGCCATTCCACTTTGTTGAAGCCGCTGCAAACAAACTAACGATTAATGCTGTCGACCCTGTCGCTAAGATCCCTGAATACAAGGTCTGCGCGGTCAAAGCTGAGAGGTTAGAAGCGTTATAATCCCCAAGCTTAATACTCGCTTTGTAACTTTTGGGTCAGAGTCACAACTCTGACCCAAATGTTAAAAGTGGCTACTTTCCAGTCCGAAAACCTAAAAAAAACCTTTAAACAGATTTAAAAACCCAATTTTAATCCAAATAAAAGATTAGAATTTAACATTTTACTCTGACCCAAATGTTAATAAGCAGAGTTGACTAGCTATACGGAGTTCTAATTACTGGTCTAAAAATCGTTTTTTAATCTATTTAAGGGATTAGAATTTAACAGTTTACTCTGACCCAAACTGATATCTGTTAAGCGAGCACAGGGCTAAATCAGCGTGATCACAGCGCCGATTGCGGCAAATCCAGCTACCAACACGACAATGTGCGGCTTGATGATTTTCAGCAGCGCAAAGCCAAGTACTACCAGCCCCATATCCACGGGGCTCAAGACGGCAGATGTAAATACCGGAGAGTAAAGTGCGGCAAACAGTAAGCCAACCACAGCAGCATTAACTCCGCCAATAGCCGCTGAAATCACTGGTCTTTGACTGATGGCATGCCAGCTTTTAAGTCCTACCAGCATCAGTAAAAAACCCGGCAAAAAGATGGCTAGTGTTGCGACAATAGCACCAAGGATCGGCGACTCTAACCAGATATCTGCACCTAAAAAGGCCGCTAAAGCGAACATAGGGCCTGGGATCGCCTGCGCCAAGGCGTAGCCAGTTAAAAAGCGCTCTGGCGAGACTAACTCACCCACATTCGACTCAAGTAATGGTAGGACTACATGACCGCCACCAAACACTAAGCTACCAACTTGATAAAACTGGGCAAACACTTGCCCCAGACTGTGGTGTTTATCAATTAACAAAACTGATGCAATCAAGCCTAAAACAAACACAGCTAACCAGACATAGTTGAGCTTGATAGGCTGTGCTTGAAACTGGGCGAGCTGATCAATGTCTGCCGTTTTGGGCTCACGATTAAGCGTCATCACCCCAACAAATGCGGCAACAAGTAACACCAGAATTTGCGTAGCCATTGCAGGGAAGATAATCAAAGTAATAGCAGTAAAGGCAGCAATGAGCTGCGCAGCACTGCGCTGGCAAAATTGCTTAAACATGCCCAAAGTGGCATCGGCAACGATGACTACTGCAAGTAATTTGAGCCCATGGATCATGCCCTGCACCGCAGGCATATCTAGCCATTTAGCACTGGTAACAGCCAGCAAGAACAGCAGTAAAAACGAAGGTAAGGTGAAGCCAACAAATGCAGCAAAACCACCAAGCAAGCCACCTCTATGATAACCAATGGCAAAACCAACCTGACTCGATCCTGGGCCAGGCATAAACTGACTTAACGCAACGAGACTGGCATATCGTTTATCATCAAGCCATTGCAGCTCTTCAACAAATGCTTTGCGAAAATAGCCAATATGGGCTGCAGGCCCACCAAAACTGACTAAACCTAAGGCTAAAAAGCGGGTAAAAATCTGCCAATAAATCATGTGGCTAACCTTTTTTATATCTATTGTATTTATACCGATCAGCACAAGTATGTGAACATACTTACAGGCTCAAACGCTGATGTTTCACGCTAAATAGTATGACAGATATATGACAACTTAATGAACAATTGGGGAGCGCCCAAAGTGACTAAATGACTATGTGAGAAAAGTGTCTAAGTGAAAAAGCGCTCATGTGAGAGTTGAGAAATGGCAGCCAACAACAAAAAAGAGCAGTGATGTACTGCCCAATCTATTGGCGTCTGTCCAAAGCACTGAGCCTATATTAGTCTTTCATCAGAGCCAGAGTCTTGTCACACAGCGCTTTGAGTTGTTGCAACTCTTCCATCTCGCCACCGACTTTACAACGCATTAAACCAGGGATTTCACTGGCTTGTTGCTTGAGCGCTTGTCCTTCTTCAGTGAGGTGTAACACACGAACACGCTCATCTTGTTCACTGCGCCCGCGCAACACTAACCCCTTTGCCTCTAGGCGTTTTAACAAGGGAGTTAATGTACCTGAATCGAGATGCAGCTGTTCACCTAAGGTTTTCACACTAATGCCAGAGGTTTGCCACAACACCATCATCACTAGATATTGTGGGTACGTCAGAGAAATCGACTCAAGTAAAGGTCTGTAAGCACGCACCATCGCGTTAGTTAAACTATAAAGCGAGAAGCAAACCTGATTCTCTAACATTAACTCGGGTTGTTTCATATTAAAGCTCTTACTTAATGGCGTGATGCTCAGCTCACTCAGCTGACCAAACACGCTTTTGCAACACAAAGTGAGATGTAGATCATTTAATTGTACACAATCTAAATGTGGTTTTGCACAGAAATGCAAAAATTAGCTATTTGGCGAAAATTTTTCCTTTAGCTAAACTTAAAAGGGCCGATAAACAAAGAGAGTAAAATGGCTCGCCAAACATTTGATAGCGAATCGATGACTAACAGCCATTAAGTAACGACTCTCCCTTGCCCTTTAACTTTGCATTCGTTGAAGGCATGATTTCTAAGCTGAAACTTGAGGTAAGTATGACTATTTCAGTAAATGCACCGTCGTCAATGCCGACCAATATTGACTCAGGCAACAGCCTTAAAGTTGCGGTAATGGCAAAAGAACAACAAAAGGTCGAAGGCGACATTGCCATGCAGTTGATTGAAGCTGCGGTACCTCCGCCAACAGGCAATTCAGGCCATAACATCAACGTTAAAGTCTAATTCCAACAAAAAGTTCAAAATGACAAAAAGCCATGTGTTCTGCACATGGCTTTTTAATGTCTGATTTCAGTAAATATTAGCTAAACATCAACAGCACTTAAGCCGCTTTACGCCCTTCATAGGCTTGGCACATTTGCTCAACTTTGTCTTCTTCAAGCTCGCGCAGACCGCTTAGCACCAGGGTTTTAACACCAGTACCTATCACTCTTCCTTGGCTCGTAAGCTCGAAATTCAGGGTAACGTCACCGCGCTTGCCATCGACTTTTAGGGTTTGCTCCACCAACTCTAAGCTCATCTCTTCAAAGCTAAAGTCGGTTAGCTCAAATGCCATACTCTCGTATATAACAAGCGGACGGGCAGGATTGATCATCACTTGATGCTCACGCATCAAGGGAACTAACACGTGGATAAAGTTAAGCCCAGAAAATGCCACATAGCTCTTAATAAATGCGGCTTTTTGAGTGTCACACTCACATAGCTCGCCAGAACGGCTGACATTCAAATATGACTTGCCGTTCGTGTCTTGAATATTAAAGCTGTCGCCGACACTAGGGTCTAAAAGCAGCTCGACATTATCGCCCACCATACCCTCAAAATTAAATTGCATGTTTTGGCTCAGCCCGTGTTCCGTCAGCACTAACGCAAACAGTAAATCACCAGGCACGCAGAAACGCTTTGCACCAACGTCATGAATTGGGTTGTAGTCTCCAGCAACATTTTTTGCGAAGTCACTGGCTTGCTGCGCACTGATCACCACTTTGCTGGCATCCTGCTGCAGTTGTTTTGAGTAGTATGGAGATAAAAACATATTATTCTTTTTGTAAATTTCAGTGAGTAAAAGTCAATAGCCTTGCAGTTTACTGTAACTTTAGCAAATCACTCACCCGATGACTTGGATAAAGGCTATTAGGAAGTTAGGAGTGCGAACGTTGCTTTAATCGTGCTGCATAGCGTTTCAGCGTAGCAGTTATCACGGCGAACGATTGCTTAAACGGATTGATGTAAATGCCAGTAAGGCTGTCATGCCCCACTTTGTAGCTCACGCCAATATCGAGTTGCTTTGACGGCACTTCACTTGCCCACACTAACGAGCCAAAAGCGCGATCCCATATGGCTAGAGCGCTGCCTAAATTCTTGTCTCTGTGAGCTAGCGCTTTACTGTGATGAATTTGATGTTGCGCAGGGCTGATTAACCAACCTTCAAGTCTATCGCCCCAACTTAACCAAATGTGACTATGACGTAAGTTAGAACCAAACACATTGAACAAAAACACAAATACATTAGCGCCAAGTACATCGTACATTTTTAAATTAGGACCAAAAAGGTAGTAACCAATGCCCACTGCTGTACCTTGTGCTAGCGCCATGCGACAGGCATAAAAATAACTCTCTATGGGGTGAGAGCGATAAATAGTAAATGGTGTTAAAACGCTAGCACTATGATGCACCGCGTGTATTGGCCACAGAAAAGGGATTTTGTGTAGCGCCAGATGTAGTAAGTAGCGGCTAAAGTCATCTAATAAAAATAACAATACGGTGAAGATTGCCATAACCAAAACCGCATTGTTGCTAACGGGCTCTATTACGCCAAACAGCCACTCAAGACCATCACTTACAGATAAAGCAATCGGCACCATAGTGACAATGAGAGGCGCAAATATCGCGGCCTTAATCAGCTTATTAAACACCAACAACCAGTAATCATGGCGAGCAGATTTAGCCAAATAGATGTGTTTAGGGAATAAAAAGCCTAGCAAGCCCTTAAATGATTTTGCAGGCCTAGGCTTGTCTGTTGAATTAGTCTGACCTGTTGAATCAGTTTGCACTGATGAATTAGCAGCATGCCAATACACAGGTAAAGCAAGTAGCACAGCACCCAGCAAATACCCTATGTAAATGCGCTTATTGGCATCAAATGGGTAACTGACAAGCTGACCAAGCTCAGCAACACCTGCAGATAAAACGCCCACTAACACATCAGCAGTTATGGATAACACATCAACAGCAGACAAGGGGTTCTCCTACAACGATTTCCCTACGACAACTAAAACAGGCTGACTGCTTATTAACACACATAAAAAGCAGTCAGCTTTATCATCAGCGGTTAGAACTGGTACTGATAACCTAGCTGAAACTGCTGCGGCTTACTAGGGCGTGCACCATAAGGGCGACGACTAACAATTTCTTGGTTATCGAGCACGTTGTCCGCCTTTAAATACACCTTACCAAAGGTGTCAAAGTCATAACTTGCCGACATATCCAGTGTAGTCAACGCCTTGGTTTTAACGCCTGATAACACCACGCCTTCACCCGAAGCTTCTAGCATCTCGCCAACATAGCGCACAACCAAGTTTACATCCCAAGATTGTGCTTGCAGACCTAAGCCAAGTGACGCCTGATTTTCTGGCAGGTATGGCAGTTTATCGCCCGCGGTCACACTCCCCCACATATCAAAACCCGAGTCAAAACTGGTTTTAAATTCTGACTGAGTATGGGTGTATGACAACGACACAGGCACATCGATATCATCAGTTAATGCTAGGGTATAGCTTGAGGTTAGCTCTAAACCTAAAATATCAACTTCACCGCCATTAAATTCAGTGTCATCGTCGCTACCACAACTAGAGAACTGACAGCCCTCTTTTAGATTGCTGATATCGTTGAAAAAGCCCACTAGCTCAACACTCACGTCACCATTGTTAAAGCGACCGCCAAACTCGTAGTTAATGCTGCTTTCGGTTTCAATGCTTGGATCTTGCTTTGGGCTAGTCGGCAAGAAGCCTTCATGCACACCAAAAAGTAAACCAGCGTTGTCATTTAATGCATAGTATAGGCTTAAGCTCGGCAGCCAGATACGGGTCGATTTATCAAGGTAATCGCCCTCTTTACCAGGCGCGCGATTTTGATATTCAGACTCAATAAACTCACCACGAATACCCGCTGTCACGTCAAGATCACCAAAGGTCATAGTGTCTTTAGCGTAAATAGAGACAGCACTGGTTTTCTCGCGATCTGTGGTTGCGGCCTGCGTCGGATTACCATCACTCACAAGCTTGGCTGATTGCATCACAAAACTATCAGTGGTGTGGTTACGCTCAATTTGGTCTTGATGAAAACGCACGCCCAAATCAACATTATGCTTAATATCAAACCAGTCGAGATCAAAGCTTAAATCAGACTGGATACCTTGTGAGTAATAGCTGCGGTCATTATCACCTAGAATCAGCTTTTCATACTCGGCAACACTATCTTGGCGACCCGTTAGGATCTGATAGTAACTTTGGTTAACTTCATCTGCGTCAGGGTTGGCTAGGATCTCCTGCAGTGAGCGCGTCACAACCGGTGCACCGCCTTTAAAGCCATTAATTTTGAACCAAGAGCGGTCAAAATTGTGGCGATAGGCGCGAGTGATCACCTCAAAATCATCACCACTAATAAAATGACTTAATTGGAACTGACTGTGAGTCCAATCCATTTTATCAAGGCTACTCGCCACATAACGGCGATTAGGATTCGCGTTAAAGTCAGCATCGGTTAAACCAAGGTAAGTTTCATTTGAGGTTTCATTGGCATAAGCCAGTTTTAACTCAAATACTTGATCAAAACGCTTACCCGCTAGGTCATAACGCAGCTTTGCCATCACATCTGATTTTTCAAAACCGGTATCACCGCCATTATCTAGCTGCTTAAAGCCATCAGCGCGCACATGAGCTGCTTCAACTAAAAAGCCAAAGTTGTCGATGGTATTACCATAATGGCCGTGAGCTTTTTGATAACCATCAGTTCCCACAGCAACGTCTATCATGCCTTCGCTGACTTGCGGTACTGCGCGAGTCACCATATTCAGCGAACCCGCCACCGTATTGGGGCCGTATTTAATACCAGCTGGACCTTTGAATACCTCGATTGAGGTCATCTTGCTCATCATAGGGAAGTAGTAGGCTGACGCCGCCGAATAAGGAGCTGGGCCAATCAGCACACCGTCTTCCATGATGTTAATCTTTTTACTGCGCTCAGGTGTTGCACCGCGAAAACCAATATTAGGGCGCAGGCCATAACCGTCTTCTTCACGGATATTCACACCAGGCATTTGATACAAAATGCGGTTGATATCATCGAACTTGAACTTTTCTAACTCGAGTTCATCAATCAAAGTTGCAGAGCCTGACTCACGGCTGATGCCCTGTTTACGCCCTACAATTTGCATTTTCTCGATGTAAGCATCGTTTACCGTCGCTTGCTCACTTGCCTGCTCTTCACTAGTACCTTGGGCACTGGCGCTTTGCTCTACATTTGGAGTGTCAGTGGTCTGAGAGTATGCCGGCAGTGCATACACAGAGCCAAACAGCGCTGCTTGAATGGCGACAGCCAGTGATAACTTTTTATTTAAGGTCAACATTAGTCGTTATCTCCTGCTGAAGTTTGTGGCAGCTCTAACGCCAGAGTATTGATAAAGTCTGACTTTAACTGGTCAGTAACGGCTTTAACCTCACCGTGTGTGGTGATAACTTGCTGCTCGTTATCGGTTAAGGTTTGCGAAAGCGATGCTTGATAAGCACTGGCATCAGCTATTGCGGCATCTATTGCTGCAGTGATCTTGTCAGCGGTTTCCTGAGCATCTTCGTCAATCAGGTAATCGTCAAAGCCGATGCCCTCATCACCTTGATAAAGTGCTTTTAATGCTTGCAGGTTGCTAACGATATTTTCAATTGAGTGCATTGCAATTGGCGACTCAACATCTTCAACACACACGCTTGTGCCGCATGAGTTAGCAAATTGCCCAAGTGGCGTTGCTAACTTGGCATCTTTGGTCACGCTATCAATATAAAACAAAGCATCACTTAGCTTATTTACCGCTGCATGCACAGTTTCAAACTCACTGCCTGCTGTGCCAGCTTGTTTTAATTTGGCAGCGTAGCCGTCAGATGCCGTCCATTCACTGACTAACTCGTTGGCGTTGTTATTAATATCGGTTGCCACTTCAACAGCAAACTCACAGCGAGCAATGCGGCGCGAGTCATCGGTGCGATTATCCCAACCATCAGGCACAACTGAGCCTGTACAAGTATGTTCAAGGCTTTGGCTAAATAGCAGATGCTCAAGCGCTAACATGCCTTTACGAGCGGGTGTGCGCGTAGCAATGTCATAAGGCACGCCATTAATATCGCCTTTTTCAAACGACACCACGTCTAGGTCTACGCCGCAGCTACTCTTTACTGGCCAAGAGTAAATCTTGTTTCTTAACGCACCGTCATTAGCCAGAAGCGGGCCAATTTGCATGAGTTCAACACGCTGCCATTGCGTCATTGCATCGCGCCAGCTTTGTTTAGCAGAAGCTACCGCCTGGTCATAAGCGTTTTGATCCACATTTCCTTGCTGAAAAGCAGACTCAGCGCTACACATAGCACTAAGTTGTTGCTGCTGCGTGCTACTTACTTGAGCGAGTTGCTCGAAAGTTGGGGTAATAACACCATCAACAATATTGGCAACCAGTGCCGCCTGATCAAAGTCACCTGTGGTGTCACCACCATTGCCATAATCTGGGCCAACTTCGCTGCTAGTGCTCTCTCCGCAGCCTGTAGCAAGCGCGGCTGTCATCGCCAAAAATAGGCTCGATAATACAGTACGATATTGCATAAAATTCCCTTGTATAATACCAATCAGCACAAGTAGATGAACATTCTTACTGGCTAAAACCGCTTATAACTGCGTTAGAAATTTTGAAGCTAGAACCACTAGCTCGCTGCAATTTCTGCCTTGTTCTAAGCAATTTTCTCTGCGTAACCTCTGCTCACTTATTTATCCTGACTGGTATAAAAACAACAAAAGCTCGGCACCCTAAAGTGCCAAGCTTTCCTCTTTATGAGGTAGTTCGTTTAACTGAATTACCAGTTGCTAACATTCTCAGCATTTAGGCTGTAGCTTGCTTGTAAAATGTCGCGCGCTTTAGCTAAATCAGCAATGTATGCGTCAACATCACCAGTCAGTTCAGGAGCGTCACCCATATACTGATGCAGCATTTCAAAGTCGCTATCTGAAATCATGCTGTACTCACTAAACTGCAGACCTAATGCAAAACCTTTCATTTCTGAGTAGTGCTTAGCTAGGTTTTCATAGTTGAAGTCAGCCGCTGTGCCGCCCGTTGCAAGCGGTGCAAGATCAGCTGTTGTGTCGTTGATGTAGTGAACAACTGTGGCCACAATTGCTAATTCCCAAGCCGCTAAAGCATCTTTAGCGTGAGTTTCAAGCTCATCCATTTGCGCATCTGTTAGTGCACTACCCACGTTGTCGTTAATCAGTTTACGACCTGCGATAAATGCTTCCATTGCTTGCTTGGTGTAATCGGTTGGCATGCTGTTGTCAGCTGTGCCTAGGTCACGCTTTGCAGCATTCACTGACTGACCAAAGTTGTACTCGCTACGAAGGTCAATTTTGCCGTCGCCATCGGTATCGTGTGAACCATTCCAATCAGCACGGCCTGCATCGTCAGATACCTTGCCAGCGATTTCTACGTCTGAGTACTCTAAGTAGTTAGCCGCTGCGCCGAAGTAACCAAAGCCTTCATCAAATTGATGCTCTAAGTTAGTGTATGCCGCACCGTCTTTAGCTGGGTTGATGTTATCAGTCGTTAAACCTTTACCTTCATAATCAACACCTAGGTAATCATCAGCAGACTGAGAGTAAGTCACTGACATTAGGATGAACTTTTGGATCATTTGCGCTAAATCTACGCCATCTTCGTCAACGTAGATTTTAGTAATGTCGTTGCCTAATACGTCTTGACGTACTTGACCATTGATCTTGGCAACGGCGTTGTCAGCAAGGCGATCAAATAAAGTGTTAATTAAGCCTGTTGGCGTAGTTGAGCCTTTTGCGCCCCAACCAGCAAATGCGCCATTGTTCCAGTCTTCGTGTTGACCAGCCGCGTCTTCACCAGCAACTTTCTGAGCGATGCTCTTGTAACCTGTAATACCACTTAATAGGCCATCTTTAGAGTTTTCGATAAAGGTAATTGGTAAGTCTGGGTATTCAGTGGTTTCATCTGGGTTGAAGAAGTAGTTTAACTTAGCAAGCACTTCATCTTTGGTAGTCACAACATTGTTATCAACGTCAGACTCTAGAGTATTTGTAATGTAGCTATTTAGCTCAGCAATTAAAATGTGACGAGCAGTTTGACCTGTGTACGATACGCTAGACTCACCATCATTTAACTTACTGTCGAACGTGTAACGGTCCATGATGTCCACTAACGTCACGGTTAGGTCTTTAGTGTAAGTCGCACCTTCGCTGTCGGTTGTAGTTACCGCAACAGTTAGCTCAAGGCTATCAGCACTATCTGCATCTAACATCACGCCTTCTGCTAGCATCAGCTTGTTACCGTCTACAGCAAACACGTCACCTGCCACAGTAAATGTGTGGCTATCGCCGCTATCAGCATCAGTTGCGCTTAAATCACCTACCATGGCACCAGCTGTGTTTTCATCCACAGTTGCATTCGACAAAGTAATGTCTGTTGGCGCTGAGTTAGTCGGTGTAACTGGTGCTGGGTCAGAAGAATCTGAACCACCACAAGCGGTTAGTAAGCCTAAAGATAAAGCGATAGTTGACGCTAGAACGGTTTTTTTCAATTGCATGAGAAGATCCTTGTAACACGCTACTTAAGAGTTGCAACCTATCGGCAACAACATTTGCAATCATGATACACAAATACAAATGAGAATCCATACTATTCGCAAATTAATTACCGCTTATATAGCCACATAAATTATGAGTATTATTCTTACTTTGAGTGTTTTTCTCTAAATACGTACATTTAGAGTAGGTCAAATCACTTAGCACTCTGTTTCCGAGCGCTCAGTTTCAAAGCGGACAGTTTCAAAGCGGCCACAAAAAATGCGACTTCAATTGAAGTCGCATTGTTAATTTGAGCCAACTGTTAAGTTGAACCAACTGTTGATTTGAACTCTTTGGAGGTCAACATAGCAGGTTATTACAATCAAAAGCCTACCAATATGGTTTCACTTTCAATGCACTTTTACGTGAATGCTCCATCGCGAACAACAAGCTAGACTCTTTATTCTCTAGCCAGCTATTGATATCAACACCTGCGCGCTCACTTAACTCGCGCAAACATTGATAAGCATTTAGTGTGGTGATACCCAGTGCTAAATCTTGCCAAGGCGCTCTGAAGCTTTCGCGCTCAGCAGACAAGTACAACTCACCGTAGACCACGCCCACTAATATGCTTTCATCTAATGCTTGGGCAACCGAGCGGTAATCTAGACTATTCATATCAAGCTGCTGTGGCATTAATTCTAAAATTCGCTTCCACGAATCCTGCTGCAAGTGATTAGCAAACAGCTCAAGCTCAGGGTAGTCCACTAATTGATGTTGACCCTTCTCCGTTTTCAGCAATAAGTCGACTAACGCCAATTGCAACTGGCCGTACTCAGGTTGCTGCCAAAGCTGATACAGCTTTTGCTCGTACTCATTGGCGCGCATATCTTGATGAATTTGCTCAAGCAATAACTCAGCATCTGGGGCTTTAACTAATAAGTTGCCATCGTCGGCAAGTAATAGGCAGTGCGCTTCAAGTGCCGAGATAAAATCAAGCTTGGTTTCGAGCTGCTCAAACCAATCAGCCACATGCTGCCCTAAAATACCGAACTGATTTAACGTCATTCGCAGTGCTCGCACTGCTGCGCGTAATTGTGCCCAAAGCATGGCTTGCTGGTCGATATCTGTGCTATCGATAAGTGCGCTTTCTATTAGCTGCCAACGCTCTAAACCGGTTTCTAATAAAGCAATCAAGGTATTTTGCAGACTCTTGTCTGTAGGCAGACGGATATATTGCAAATCTTCTAGCGGTTGTGGGTGCATCTTACCGGCAAGCAAGTATCCACGCTGGGCTTTACTGGCTTTACCAAGGCGCATAGGCACCTTCTTGGCAATTTCAGTAGCAAGCAATAATAATGCTGAAGCATCACCAGCAAGCAATTCAAGCTCTAACTCGCAAATAGGGTCTTGCAGATCGCCTGCAATCACATGCCCTGTGTCAAAGGCAATTTCAACTAAGCTCTGTTCTATATAGATATGCCAGCTTCGACGCGTGAAATTTGTCTCAAAAACACACTCAAGCTGTTCGTTTACCGTATTAAGATCGAAGCCTTGTGGCCAAATTTCAGCTGGAAATAAGCTCAAATCAGGTCGATTGGCGTTTATTTCGACATTATATTCAGGACGAGAATGGATTCCACCGACCACTTTTCCAGCGGTCTTGATTGTTTGTTCTTTGTAATCATCGCGCTTTCTCACCCTCAACCCCATGTGTTGCGCACGTAAAACAAGCTCAGGGGTGTCGTAGTACTTATTGATGAGCAGGTGAGTTGCCTGAGGCGTAGCACCTGGGTAAGCATTCAATACTTCCACTAACAAATCAGCTAGTTGAGCAGGAAGAAACAGTTTCAGTTCTATCTCAGAGTCCATTGTTCTCTCATTAAAATTATCACCAAAGATTCATCCGAGTGTCATAATAAGTTCACACTGTCACAATTCTGTAATCAAAATAACTTAGGATTGCCTCGCTCGAATCAGATATAATCGCCGAGCTAAAAATTGATTAAAAGCTGCACAGGCAAATAGCCTATAATGCAGTTTCATTATGCGGTCGCTTGAGGTAACATGCGCCCGCTTTTTTTCCAAACCGGAACTAATTAAATAGGTAAACGGCAATGCCAGTAAACTCTATTTTAGGTGTGTTTGCAAAATCACCTCTTAAGCCTTTAGAACAACATATCGACAAAGTAGACGAGTGCGCGTCATTACTCGTACCATTTTTCGAAGCCACCATTGAAGGTGACTGGGACAAAGCTGTATCTATTCGCAAGCAAATTAGTATGCTTGAGAAAGACGCTGACGCCCTTAAACGTGAAATTCGCTTAACCCTTCCAGGTGGTGTGTTCATGCCTGTTGAGCGTACTGACTTACTTGAGTTATTAACTCAGCAAGACAAAATCGCCAATAAAGCTAAAGACATTTCAGGCCGCATCATTGGCCGTCAATTAGTCTTCCCTCAACCGGTTCAAGCAACTTTTAGTGCCTACCTAAAGCGTTGTTTGGATGCCGTAGCACTTGCTAAGCAAGCTATCAACGAACTTGACGATCTGCTCGAAACGGGTTTCCGTGGTCGCGAAGTTGAGTTAGTTGCCAATATGATCACCAAACTAGACTCCATTGAAGAAGATTCAGATGACTTACAAATTCAAGTACGTCGTCAGCTACTTGCCGTTGAAGGTGAGTTGAATCCTGTTGATGTGATGTTTATGTACAAAATTATCGAATGGGTTGGCGGACTTGCCGACCTAGCAGAACGTGTTGGTTCGCGACTAGAGTTAATGCTAGCTCGTCACTAATCAATACGATTATTACTCGAAACAAATATAATCAAAGGTTATCAAGGATAACGACATGGTAGATGTATTAGTTGCAAACGGCCCTATGCTGATTGCTATTGCAGCCGCATTCGGCTTTCTAATGGCATGGGGTATTGGTGCAAACGACGTTGCAAATGCAATGGGCACCTCTGTGGGCTCAAACGCCATCACTATTAAACAAGCAATCATCATCGCGATGATTTTCGAATTCTGTGGTGCTTACCTAGCCGGTGGCGAAGTAACCAGCACGATTCGTAAAGGCATTATTGATGCGAGCTACTTTACCGCAACACCAGAACTACTGGTTTACGGTATGATTGCTGCGCTGCTTGCTGCAGGTATCTGGCTAGTTGTGGCATCAGCACTAGGCTGGCCGGTATCAACCACTCACTCAATCATTGGTGCAATCGTTGGTTTCGCCGCTGTGGGTGTAGGTACTGATGCTGTAGCATGGGGTAAGGTTGCAGGTATTGTTGGCTCTTGGGTCGTCACACCAGCTATCTCAGGCTTTATTGCTTTCCTAATTTTCCAAAGTGTACAAAAGCTAATTTTCGACACCGACAACCCACTAAATAACGCTAAGCGTTACGTGCCTTTCTATATGGCTTTAGCGGGCTTTGTTATGTCACTTGTGACTATTACCAAAGGTCTAAAACACGTAGGTCTACACTTCTCTACTGTTGAAGCTTATGGCTTGGCTGTAGCGGTTGCTATCGCCGTTGGTATTTTTGGTAAAGTCGCTATCGCACGTCTAAAAATGGACACCAGTGCAGACAGCAAAACTCAATTCGGCAACGTTGAAAAAGTATTCGCAATCTTAATGGTTGTTACCGCTTGTTGTATGGCATTCGCCCACGGCTCGAACGACGTAGCTAACGCGATTGGTCCACTAGCGGCAGTTGTTTCTGTTGTTGAAAGCGGCGGTGAAATCGGTAAGAAAGCAGTACTAGCATGGTGGATTCTACCGCTAGGTGCGACTGGTATCGTAATGGGTCTAGCCATCTTTGGTAAGCGCGTGATGAAAACCATTGGTAAAAACATCACTCACTTAACCCCTAGCCGTGGTTTTGCAGCAGAGCTTGCAGCCGCATCAACAGTAGTAATTGCTTCGGGTACTGGTCTACCAATCTCTACCACTCAAACCCTAGTGGGTGCGGTATTAGGTGTGGGTATGGCGCGTGGTATCGCGGCAATTAACCTAAGCGTAGTACGTAACATCGTGGTTTCTTGGGTTGTTACACTGCCTGCAGGTGCTGCACTTTCAATCTTGTTCTTCTTCACGATTAAAGGCATCTTTGGCTAAGCCAATCTAAGCAGCGCTAACCAGATGGGTTAGCATGCTAAAAAATGCGATTTAAGAAGGAAGTCTTATGACTTCCTTCTTGCATTCAGGGCCTTAAATAAATAGCATGACAGCACGTTATTAGGTAAAGGTGTTTCCCGTGTTTAGAATCCTTTCTCTGCTCAGTTTTTTCTTTATTTCATTTGCTAGTGTCGCGCAAACTCAATATGTGTCTGACGATGTATTTATCTATATTCACGGCGGTCCAGGTACCCAATACCGTATCTTAGGCAGTATTGAAGCGGGTCAGCCGATCACTGCTACCGGTAAAACCGACGGTGAGTTCACGCAGATTGTTGATCATAAAGACCGTGAAGGTTGGGTAAAAACCGACAGCTTAAGCGCTGAGCCAAGTTTTCGTGAGCGTCTGCCTAAAGTTGAGGCTGAATTAGCGCAAACCAAGCAGCAACTGGCTAGCTTTACCAACGACAACACCAGTATGTCTGAGCAGCTAAAAACAGCTAACAGCGAAGTACGCACATTAAAAGCAAAGCTGGCTGAAGTGGAAGCCGAGCGTGATACAGCTCAGGCTCAAGTGAAAGAAGCGATTGATAACAAGCGTTATCACATGTGGCAAGAAGGCGGCATGATCGCCGGTATTGGTGCGCTTATTGGTATTATTCTGGTTTATCTACCTCGCCCGCAGCGTCGCCGTAAAGAGCGTTGGTAACTCTTAATCTTTACCAGAAGTAGACTATTCAATGATAAGAGCCAGCATTAATGCTGGCTCTTGTTTTTTGCCTCAAGATTTTATTTCAATTATTAGCCAGCACCTGCTGCGAAATAACAGTTAAACGACACATCTCATTCACTGGACAGACCATAAAATCCACTCACTATTTCTCGCTAAAACTATCCTGCAATCATCCAAGAAAATCACTCCACTAACCAACTGGATTAATTGTACTTAACTAAACATTTCATCGCCTTGCACGCTGGGCTAAAACAGTCATCACATACAACTTTTTGCCAGTACCGAAATCACGATTAATCGACTACATTTTGCAACACATATCACAAGTTAAACACAAGGGTGTTCAAGGTCACATTTTTATGTATACTCTGCGCAGCAAAATCGTACATTGTATACAAAATAAAATCCTAATAGAGGGATAACTCATAAATACAATGTGGCTACAACTACCTCAACGGACCTAGATGGAAGCATAAATATGTTTAAAGCGAGCGCTGTTTTAGGCGGACATTACGATGACGCCACTCTCGATACCCTGTTTCAAGCCATCACCGACAACTATATTGTTGACGAAGAGCAATACTTATCAGAGTTAATCAAACTTATCCCATCGTCTGATGAAGACATTCGTCAGGTAACCGACCATGCCCATTCTCTGGTCAACAAGGTTCGTCAGTACGAGAAAAAAGGGCTAATGGTCGGTATTGACGCGTTTTTGCAGCAATACAGCCTAGAGACGCAAGAAGGCATTATTTTAATGTGTCTGGCTGAAGCCCTACTTCGCATCCCTGATTCAGAAACCGCTGACGCGCTCATTGAAGACAAGCTGTCTGGCGCTAAGTGGGACGAGCATTTAAACAAAAGTGGCTCTGTATTAGTCAACGCCTCAACCTGGGGTTTAATGCTTACCGGTAAAATCGTAAAGCTAGACCGCAAGGTTGATGGCAAACCAAGCAACCTACTAAATCGTTTGGTCAACAAGATGGGCGAGCCAGTGATCCGCCAGGCAATGCTGTCGGCAATGAAGATCATGGGTAAGCAGTTCGTTCTTGGACGTGATATTAAAGAAGGCCTAAAAAACAGCGTTGATAAACGCAAGCTAGGCTATACCCACAGCTACGACATGCTAGGTGAAGCCGCCCTTACTGCAAAAGATGCTGAAAAGTATTTTGCGGATTACTCAGACGCCATTGCAGCACTAGGCGAGCAAAGTTACGACGAGTCACAAGCTCCGCGCCCAACTATTTCAATTAAGCTTTCAGCGCTACACCCTCGTTATGAAGTGGCCAATGAAGAGCGCGTACTCACTGAGCTTTACGACTCAGTCATTAAGCTTATCACCCAGGCGCGTAGCTTAAATATTGGTATCTCAATTGATGCTGAAGAAATGGATCGCCTAGAGCTATCGCTTAAACTATTCCAAAAACTCTATAACTCAGAAGCCGCTAAAGGCTGGGGCTTACTTGGTCTTGTAGTACAAGCCTACTCTAAGCGCGCATTACCTGTGCTTTGCTGGATTAACCGCTTAGCGAAAGAGCAAGGCGATGAAATCCCACTACGTCTAGTAAAAGGCGCTTACTGGGACAGCGAGCTAAAATGGGCACAGCAAGCTGGCGAAGGCGGCTACCCGCTGTATACCCGCAAAGCCGGTACCGATGCTTCATATCTGGCTTGTGCACGCTTCCTACTATCAGATGCAACCACAGGTAATATCTACCCGCAGTTTGCTACTCACAACGCGCAAACGGTGGCAAGCATTAGCGCCATGGCAAATGGTCGTAACTATGAATTCCAGCGTCTACACGGTATGGGCGAAGAGCTTTACGACACTATGCTAGCTGAAGCTGGTGCGAAATCAGTACGTATTTATGCGCCAATTGGTGCTCACAAAGACTTACTGCCATATCTGGTACGTCGCCTACTTGAAAATGGTGCTAACACCTCGTTTGTACATAAGCTAGTAGACCCTAAAACTCCAATCGAGAGCCTAGTAGTACATCCGCTAGTGACTTTGAAGAAGTATCGCACCCTGGCAAACAGTCAAATCGTACTTCCAGATGATATTTTTGGTGACGAGCGCAAAAACTCAAAAGGCATGAACCTAAACATTATCTCTGAATCGACTGACTTCTTTAGCAAGCTTGATTCTTTTGCAGGCACCCAATGGCAAGGTGGACCACTGGTTAACGGCGAGACTTTATCTTCGAGCGGCGCGCCAGAGCAAGTATTTAGCCCATTCGACACGACTAAGCTTGTAGGTAATATTACCCATGCTGACGAGCAAGCTATTGAGCTTGCATTGTCTTCGGCAAAAGCTGCATTCCCAAGCTGGAATCACACTCCAGTTGAGCAGCGCGCCGTTGCATTGAACAAGCTAGCTGATTTACTTGAAGACAATCGCGAAGAGCTTATCGCCCTTTGTACCCGCGAAGCCGGTAAGAGTATTCAAGACGGTATTGACGAAGTACGCGAAGCGGTCGATTTTTGTCGCTATTACGCAGTCCAAGCAACCAAGATGATGGCGACACCAGAGGTGATGCCGGGGCCAACTGGTGAACTGAACGAGCTATTTGTACAAGGCCGTGGTGTATTCGTATGTATTAGCCCATGGAACTTCCCACTGGCTATCTTCTTAGGTCAAGTAACAGCTGCGCTTGCTGCAGGTAACACGGTTGTGGCTAAACCTGCAGAGCAAACTTGTCTTGTGGGTTACCGCGCGGTGCAACTGGCTCACCAAGCAGGTATTCCAGTTGAAGCTCTGCAATACCTGCCAGGCACGGGAGCAACTGTTGGCGCTAAGATCACTAGCGATGAGCGTATTGCTGGCGTGTGTTTCACCGGCTCTACCGGCACTGCTAAAGTCATTAACCGCACCCTAGCTGAGCGCGATGGTGCAATCATTCCGCTAATCGCGGAAACCGGTGGCCAAAATGCCATGGTGGTTGACTCAACCTCTCAACCTGAGCAAGTTGTATTAGATATTGTCGACTCATCATTCACCAGTGCCGGTCAACGCTGCTCTGCGCTGCGTGTGCTGTACATTCAAGAAGATATTGCCGAGCGTGTACTTGATGTGATGAAAGGTGCGATGGAACAATTAACCATAGGCAACCCGCAATCAGTCAAAACCGACGTAGGCCCTGTGATTGACGCGACTGCTGCTGCAAACTTAAACGCGCATATTGACCACATTAGCCAGGTCGGCAAGCTTATCAACAAGCTTGAACTGCCAGAGGGCACTGAAAATGGTCACTTTGTGGCGCCAACGGCCGTTGAGATTGACTCAATCAAGGTGCTAGAAAAAGAACACTTTGGCCCTATCTTGCACGTTATTCGCTACAAAGCGTCTGAGCTTGATAAAGTCATCGACGATATCAACAGCACGGGCTTTGGCTTAACTTTAGGTATTCACAGCCGTAATGAAGGTCACGCGTTAGACATCGCTCGCCGTGTAGATGTGGGTAACGTCTACATCAATCGCAACCAGATTGGCGCGGTTGTTGGCGTTCAGCCATTTGGCGGTCAAGGCCTGTCTGGTACCGGTCCTAAGGCTGGCGGCCCGCACTACCTCACCCGCTTTGTGACCGAGAAAACTCGCACCAACAACATCACAGCAATTGGCGGTAACGCGACGCTGTTATCCCTAGGTGATGCTGACGAATAATCGGTTTAATGGCTTAGCTTATTGCTTCGCTAGATAGTTAATCGTATCAAGCCCGCGCAAGCGGGCTTTTTCATAGGTATACAGGGTCCAGATACCAAAACGAGTTCGCATCCATCGATGATGAGCGCACAAGATAGCGCAGTCGCACTAAGTTGAAAGTAACAACGACGCAAACAACTTCTACTCATTTCAAATCTGCCAGTAATTTTCCATATAAGCGTTACTCAACTTTTGCCAAGTTGATAATTTCTTACATTTTTTTGATTTAAATTTGTTTACAACGTTGCTTTAGTAAAAGCTGATATAGCGAGAAAGCAAACAAAAGGAGTTCGTTTGAAAATTGTTCAATTAGTTACTTTATTGATAAGTATGGTGGCATCGGTAGCCAATGCAATCGTTATTCGTCATGATGTTCCCGATAATAAATACCACGCCCAACCTAAAGATTTCCCGCCGTTAGCAACACTCTATAACATTGGTGTTCACGGTACGCTTATTCACCCAGAATGGGTGGTCACTGCAGCTCATGCGGTCTTTTGTATGAACCCTGGACAGAAAATCAAAGTCGGTAATCAAGTCGTTACAATTGCCAACCGATATAGTTATCCTGATTATCAACTAGGTGATGAGCACGATATTGCCTTGCTAAAGCTCGATTCAAAAGTAACCAGTATTGAACCTGCCGACATGTTTAGCGAAACCACAGAGCAAGGCATGGTAACTTGGTTTATCGGTGTAGGCGGAACCGGCAGTGGCGTAGATGGGCAGACTATCAGCTATAAAGAAAACAATGGCAAGTTAAGAAAAGCACAGAATAAAATAGTGAGCACCACAGACACAGATATTGTTTATAAGTTTGACAAAGGTGCCAAAGGTGAAGCACTTGAAGGTGTTTCAGGCAATGGCGATAGCGGTGGCCCTGCTTACATTAAAGATGGCGATAAATATGTACTACTTGGTGTCAGCTCGCGTGCAGATTCGTGGTTCTACGATGTTGGAGAATATGGCGTGACAGAGCTATACACTCGCGTCTCATCTTACCGAGACTGGATGCAACAAATCATATCAACAGATAATGAGTCATCAAGAAAACAGCTTGCTACACAAAACCCATTTCTTCATGACAACATGAAACCTGAAAGCATGAATGAACTGTGCGCTTCGATAGAAGTGAATTAAAGTGAAGCGAACGAGCCGAGCCGGAGTTTAGGTTATTTATAATTCCATACGGCTAAAAACCAGGTGCAGCTAATCATCTAGTGGCACACAACTAACCGAGGTAAAAATGCGATTGTTGTACGTGATGGACCCCATGTGTGGTTGGTGTTACGGCTTTCAGGGCGAGCTCGAAGCCTTTTTAGTGACGCATCCTGAAGCTAAAGTTGACTGGATTATGGGCGGCTTGGCGCCCGACACGACAACGCCGATGGACGAGAACCTAAAGCAAACCATCGCATCTTACTGGCACCAAATCGAAAGCAAAACTCAGGTCAGCTTTAACCATGATTTTTGGAGATTAAATACCCCTTATCGCTCAACCTATGGGGCTTGCCGCGCAGTGATCGCCGCTGAAAAGCTAATGCCAAAAAGCGCTCAACAGATGGTAAAGGCAATTCAATCGGCGTATTACCAAAAGGCTTTGAATCCATCTTTAGATCAAACGCTTATTGGTTGTGCTGGCGAAATAGGAATAGATAAACAGCAATTTAAAACGGCGCTTAACTCAAAAGAAACCGAACAAAGTTTGCAGCAGCATTTGCAGATAACGCGTCAGCTTCAGGTTAGTGGCTTCCCTGCGCTTTTCTATGTCGATGACACTAACCATGCCTACCGTTTAGCAAGCGGGTACTGCACTAGTCAGGAATTAATCCAAAATCAGCAGCGGGTCCTTAAACGCGAGCGCTAATCAGCTTCACCGTGGAACGCTATAGACGTAAAAATCCCTTGCCTTATGCAAGGGATTTATCATTTTAAACCGTGCCTCTGCTTACTTTTTTAGTCTCAACTAAAATAAACAATAAACAATGAGCAGTGAGCAGTGAGCGAGGCGTAAACAACGAAAGGACCATGTTGATTAAATCATTTTCAGCTGTTTCACGATTTCGTTGATGGCAGACACCATTTCATGGTCGTAGGCGTCAACAACAGATTTCTCAGAAGAGGCTTGGCGCACCACAACAACATTTTCGGTTGGGTCAACATAAATCCATTGTCCAAAAATACCTAGCGCTGTGAATGCCTGATTGTCATTCATAGTGTGCCAAAACTGATTTTTGTAAGACCATCCAGCTAATGCACCTTCGCTATAACCACCTTTGGCAAATTTTTCTGGGTCACCACCTTTCACTGTTTCCATAACCGCTCTAGGGTGAATAACTCGTTCGCCTTTTAGGTTTTTACCGCCATCGGCCAGCATTTGTCCAAAACGAGCCATATCTCGAGCCGTACCATTTAACCCACCAGAAGCAAGCCCAACCGACGCTGGATCTGACATGATATATGCACCGCGCTCCATACCCAACTTGGTCCAAATACGCTCTTGCAGCACTTCACTAAACGGTTTGTTCTCTACAGTTGAAATCAACCAGGCCACAACATCTGTATTGGCGGTTAAGTAATGGAACTCTTGCCCGTGATCTCGCTCGCCGTCTTTTTCAAGTTCTGCTAAAAACTCATGAATGGTTTGCGGACCGGCATAACCTGGCTCTTTAGGTGTTAAACCTACTGTTTTCGCATGCTTAAACACCTCGGCGTTAGGGTCTTCGTAGGCCTCTGAATATTTAAGATTGTTGGTCATGTCCAACACTTCGCCCACAGTTGCATCACTAAATGCCGATTGCGCTAGTTCAGGAATATATGTTTTTACTAGGGCGTCACGATTAAGTTTCCCTTCAGCAACTAAGGTTGCAGCGATAATACCGGTGAAGGATTTGGTCACACTCATCATCTGGTGATGAGTACGTTCGCTCTGACCATCAAAGTATTGCTCGGCTACTATCTCACCGTTTTTCAATACGACAAATGCATCTGCACGGTGCTTATTAAGAGTATCAAGCAAATTTAGACGCTCGCCTTTGTGCTCAAACGTCATGTTTAGATCTAACTGCTTATAAGATTTTGGCAGTTCAATGACCTGTTTGTAGCCGCCATTGTCAATTTGCTTGGTATTTACAAACTCACTCAAGTGCTTGTATGTGTATCGGTTTACATCAGGGTGAAGAATGTTACTTGCATTTGCGCCCATTTCTACACGGATTTTGCCGATTGAGCTGGCTGCCTCTACCATGCCAACAGAAAGTGTGGTTAATAGTGCGACTGCGATTAATGATTTTTTCATGATTGCCTGCCTTTTGTTTAAACTTGCAGCGTTATTGCTGATGAGCCTATTTTAAGCAGACTAAAAATTATGTTAGTGTCAAAACCTGCAACCTAAAGTTTGAAGTACAGTTCTTGAAGTTAGGGCCTTGAAGTTAGGATCTTGAGTTTTGAAGTTAGTAGTTTCTAAGATTCAAGCGACTTGTAATTAGCAACAGAATTTGAGGTGGAGGCAATATGCACATTACTTTCGAGCGACTTAAGTACCTTGTTGCGGTCGCCCAGCACGGCAGCTTCTCGGCTGCTGCTAGAGAGCTAGGCGTGAGCAACACAGCGGTAAATAAAACCATTCAAGCCCTGGAGTTTGACTTAGAACTAAATATATTTGAGCGCCATCATGGTAAGCGCCCTCAACTTACCGATGCAGGTAAGAAGCTATATGTTCAAGCACTCGACATAGTGCCTAAAGTCCTTTTAATGGAACAGCATGCAGAAACACTGAGCCTGGGGATAGAACCGAGCTTAACCATCGCAGTACACCCTTACACTTTATCCCTAGAATTCAACCAACTGCTATCGGAGCTGAACGATAACTACCCAACCCTAGAGCTGAAATTCATCGATGCTGAGTCACTCACAAGTTATGACGACGAATTTGATATCTATGTAGGACCTAGCCGCCACCAGGTGCCTAGAGGAATGAACGTGTTAACCATTACCCAGTTTGAATGGCGAGTAGTCTGTGCGCCAACGTTTCCATTGACCAAATACCGAGGTCATATTGAACCTGAGGATATGGATAAGTTCTCGCAAATTCTGCTAACTGAAGGCTTTTGCACTAAACCTGAATACCGCGAGGCCATGCGCTACTCAACGCGTGTGATCAGCGTAGACAGTTTCTATCAAATGCGGGAAATGTTGCTAGCTGGTCTTGGGTTTGCGCTGTATCCAGCGCATTTGTCAAAACCCCTTGTTGATAATGGCCAGTTGGTTGATCTCATGTTTGAGTTTGGCACCATGGGAAACTACTGGCCTGTTGAAGCACTTTGGCGCAACCAACTAGGTATCGCCGGAGAATGGCTGATAGAGCGGATAACAGAACAATCCACAAAAGAGGCTTAATGATAGTGCTAGCTTTCATAAGCTAGCCATTAGCTATGCTCCCTAAATCTTAAAGTGTTTTGCTTTGGTCTGTATCCAGTCGCTGTTGCAGCTTGCGACACACAATGACGGATAACCCAATGCCAATGGCATCGAACAACAAGTCGGTAAAATCAAATGTGCGAGTAGCAATAAAGGCTTGGGAAAACTCTTCAGCAATAACAAATAAACTCACCACTATCGCACCGAGGTATGCTTGTTTGCCTAAAAGAGTGATGCAATAAAAACGGCTAGCAACAATTACTATGCAGGACAGGCTACCAAACAACAGCAAGTGCCCAAGTTTGTCACCATAAGGAATGGCCGCCACAAGCTGAAACAGTGAGCTAGATGCCCCAGTATTGGCTAGGTAAATCACCCACAGAATAAACAGGCTAAAACTCGCCGCCACCAGCTTAATAATATGTTGCACTGCCATTTTCCCCTTTGGCTAAAACTCACTTTTGAATTCTTAGATACCCACCTCACACAGCCCACTTTCCAGGGTCATGATGACAGGGGAAGTTACTGGCTTAATTAACATATCGCCACAAAACCAAACAAAATTTAATCAATAAGATAAAAATAACAACAGACACAAAGAAGTCTAGACGTCTAGATTGACAGTAATGGATTGAATCCCTAAGATTGGCAAAAACCTAGGGTGATGTGTTAACTATATTAGCGAAAGCAATTTTACCTTCATTAGGCAAGACTCGCTTTCACTCATATTGAGCAAGGGTCGCGAGGGCCTGTAGTTCTTTGCTGATTAGAATTTGTTCGAATTAAAAGCACTTTAATCGCGACGCGAGCGATGACGTCTAGTCACCTACACAAATTCGCTCGCAACAAAGAGTAAAGTGCTTTTAAACGAACCTTTCAGGCAGCGCTTGTTGTCATTTCTACTGCGTTAACGACTTATCATGTGGAACAACCACACATCAAAGTCGTTGCCTTGTATAAATTTCCAACAAGCAGCTGCAAAAATAATCTTGAAAGAGCAACAGGCCCTAACATCACCGATTTTAATTTGATGGATCATTTGTGCAGTCATTTTTGGCGCGTATAAAAGAGAGAAAATTTTGACAATAAAAACAACACCATCAGCGGCTCCGTCCGCCACGCCAGCGTCATTTATTGCGCTGTTACCATTGTTCCTGTTTTTAGGCCTGTTCATTGGTGCCGGACTCTATTTCCAAAGTCAGGGCGTTGATTACGCATTCTATCAACTACCAAGTGTGATTGCGATTTTGCCAGCAATCATTCTGGCGTTGATCTTATCTAAGCAAAAACTAAACAATGCCATCGAAACCTTCATTGCAGGTATCGGCCATAGCAACATCATCGCCATGTGCTTGATCTACTTGTTAGCTGGTGCATTTGCCTCTGTAGCCAAAGCAACGGGCGGCGTAGATGCTACCGTCGCCATGGGCTTATCATTCATTCCATCAGAATTACTTCTGCCAGGATTCTTCATCATCGCCGCATTCATTGCTACCGCAATGGGTACTTCAATGGGCACTATTGCTGCAGTTGCACCTGTGGCATTAGGCGTGGCAGACCAAGCGCAAATTGATTACGTTTTAATGGCGGGAGCGGTCATGTCTGGTGCACTTTTTGGCGATAACTTATCGATTATTTCAGATACCACGATTGCGGCAACCCGTACTCAAGGTAGTGAAATGAAAGATAAATTCCGTGAAAACATTATCTTTGCAGCGCCAGCAGCTTTTATCACCCTGATTGCCTTTACTTTTGCGGGTCAAGGTCAGGCAGATATTGAAGCGCAAAGCTATAGCTTCATTAATGTAGTGCCTTATCTAACCATTCTTATTCTGGCAGTCTCTGGTTTAAATGTATTTGTGGTCTTGTCTATCGGTATCGTTCTGGCAGGCTTAACAGGCGTGGCAACAGCCGACTACACCATGGTTACCTTTGGTCAGGACATTTACGCTGGTTTCACTAACATGCAAGAAATTTTCATTCTTTCAATGCTTGTCGGCGGCCTTGCTGCGCTAATGCAACAACAAGGCGGGTTAGCTTTTGTTAGCTCTAAGATTGAGGCGCTTATTGCTCGTTTTTCATCGAAAAAAGGTGAAGCGTCAAGCCGTGCTGCAGAGCTAGGTATGGCGGGCATAGTCGCGGCAACAAATACTTGTGTGGCCAACAACACAGTCTCGATTGTGGTTACTGGTGATATTGCTAAAGATTTAGCACAAAAGAATCAGGTTACACCCAAGCGTGCTGCTAGTATCTTGGATATCTTCGCCTGTATTGTACAAGGCCTAATCCCTCATGGCGCACAAGCACTGCTCATTGCCTCAACTTTCTCTATCAGTCCTTTAGCAGCGATTTCAAACGTGTGGTACTGCATGATCCTAGCGGTTGTTGCTGTAGTCATTGTCACCATGCGTAAGCGCACCGCATAGCGCCTACGGAAACAAAGGCTTTTAAGCCAGAAAGACATATTCATAAGCCCCATTTTTGGGGCTTTTTGTTACCTAGCTTAAAACAATATCGTCTGTAGTTTTAACAGCTTAAGTGCAACTACGCAGCAACGACCTGGCTAAACACCACCATAACTCCTCATCGCGAGACAACTTTCTGCTTTGACATTGTCAGTCTTAAGGTTAATATTTTGTAAAACAATAACCAAAAATCGCGAACACTTGGCTAATTCACAGCACAACCTTGACCTACATCTAGTGATATTTTTTATGTCGCTATTCACAGCGGTGATCTGCACTGCTGGAGTGGGCGCTACCCTGTATGTTGAAACTAACGGCCTCACACTCGAAACCATAAACACTCGTCCTGACACCTTTGGTAACTACCTCACCTCATCATTTGCGATCGTATTTAATATGTCTTTGTTGTCAGCTGGCTTTTGTTTAATGCTGGCCATGCTTGGGGTTTACTTTACCTTTAACGATAGCCTTAACCGCTACATAGCAGTAACAGGCGCCATTGTTGGCTTAAGCATTTTGTTGATGGGCGTGTTCCCAATTAACTTTATTGACTGGCACCGTAAGGTTTCAACCTTGTATATGCTCAGCTCCTTTAGCTTGCATTTACTATGTATCCCCAATTTTTTTAGAACAAAATCAACTATTTCGAAAAAGGTCTTGGCTTTATCCACCTTTGGTGTGCTGTGCACCTTAAGCCTAATGTTGCAAATTGATTGGTCGGTGCTAGATTTTCCACCTTGCGCCCATGCCGACAACAGTATTTGTACTGTGTCGTTGTCGATGTGGTTACTCACCAACGTCAATATCCTTTGGTGTGTGTCACTTTGCTTAGATATGCGCAAACACATCAAGCATCAACAGTCTGTCATTGTCCAATCTAGCTACGCTAATTTATAATCCAGCCATTCGGGCTAACAATAATTGGCCACTCGCACTTTCAACAAACCGCATAAGCAGCTAATTCATGACTCAATACCGACTCGCTCATTATCTTGCCATGTGCGGCGTGGCATCACGCAAAAACGCATCAAAACTGATAACCGAAGGGCGAGTTAAAATTGACGGGCGTTTAGCGAACCACACCGACAAGGTCGATGATGCGCAAGTCCCAGATATTTACGTCGATGACATTGCTGTTGATAAGCCTGAAGCAAAACAATATTGGATTTACCACAAACCAGTGGGGATTGACTGTAATCTTGATGCCCAGCGCCAAGCTAGCCTCATCCACCACCTGCCTGAAGATGTCAGATTGTTTTCAGTCGGGCGGCTAGATAAAGACTCTCGCGGCTTGTTATTACTGACCAACGACGGGCTGTTTAACCAACAGCTTATGCACCCAGAGTTTCATTACCCTAAGACTTATCATGTAACAGTTGAGCGTGAGTTTGATGCCGAGTTTATCCACAAAATGGCAACTGGGGTTAGCTATAAGGATGTCACTACCAAGCCATGCCACGTTAGCGCGATTGGTGAGATTGGCTCAACGCGTCAGTTTGAAATATGTTTAACTCAAGGCATGAACCGCCAAATTCGCCGCATGGCAAAAGCATTAGGCTATTACGTTTGCGACTTACAACGCATAGCCATTGGTGAGTTAACATTTGCAGATGTTAATGAGGGTGAAATGCGCCAGTTAACCAATGATGAACTCGCTTCGCTAAGGTCACTGACTAAGGCTGACTAGTCTTACTGTATGTTCCCTTAACAGATGTAAATTACCACCTTCTGAAAAAGGTGGCTTTGTGTTAGCTCCCTAGAAGGGAGCCTAGCTTCACCGGTTGAAACTATAAACTAGAGTTGTAATGACATCTAAAGCCGTTGAAAACAAGGATGTTTTCGTCGAGCACACAGGGATGTGCTTGCTGCGCACTTTAAATGTCATTGCGGCGTGAGCAAACAATCTAAGCTGCCAGATATAGAAAACACTAGAATTTACAAGCAAAGCCTAAACAAATGATAACCACCTACTGAAGTAGGTGGTTTAGGGCTGAAAACAAAAATGCCAGCAAATTGCTGGCATTTTTAGTATTGGCTTAACCTAAGAAATTAGTGAACGATTTCCATTTCTTCTAGTAGGTTGTCAGCTTTATCTAGGTATTTCATTACCCAAAGCATGTAACGGCTATCAACCTGAATTGAGCGGTTAGTTTGTGGGTCATAGCCCCAGTCACCAATGATACTCTCGTATACACCGTCAAACAGCAGACCTACTAGCTCAGCGCGGCCATTTAGGGTTGGCGAGCCTGAGTTACCACCTGTGGTATCTAGTGTCGATAGGAAGTTAACCGGCACTGAGTCGATGTCTTTCATGTAGAAATCACCGTACTGCTTATTATTAATAAGCTCTAACTGACGCTTAGGCGCATCAAACGGATCGGCACCTGTGTCTTTAGCCACAATACCTTCAAGGCGAGTAAACGGCACTGCAACAAGACCATCTTGCGGCGAGTAACCTGTTACATTACCAATCGATACGCGTAGACTCGAGTTAGCATCAGCGTATACTGGCTTACCTAGCTCACGGTTGTAAGCGATAATAGCGTCCATAAACTGCGGGCGAACCTTCATTAAGTCACCTGCAAGTTGTTTAGCTTTTTTCTCGCGCTTCATTTTTTCATCATAGGTTGCCACAGCAAACTTGATGAATGGATCGTTAGACTTCTTAAACTCAGCTACCGACTTGTCCATCCATGCTAGACGTGTTTCTTTGTCGCTTAGCTTGGTTTTTGCGTACATTTTGTCAAGCGTTTTCATTAGCTTGGCTTCATCAAACTTCTTGCCGATGCCGAATGCTTTATCAAAGTCTTTGAGACGTTGCTCTGCTGGCAGCGCCGCGTAACGCTTAAGTAAGTCAGCTAAAATCGCTTTATCAACACTTGCAGCATAACGACGATCAATACGCTCCATGCTCGACTTAAAGCGAGTCATGTCACGGTCTTGATAGCCAGGCTCACGCTCCATATCAGGCAGTGCTTTTTCATTCGCTAGGCGATATAGGCGCTCAGCTGTGCTCTTCATGGTGGTGTAGCCCATGTAAGACAGCAGAATGTCACGCTCTTGGCCTTGCTGGCCTTGAGCGATTAACTTGTCTAGCTCAGCTAAGGTTTTGCCGTATTTTGCTTTACGCTTGCTGTCAGAGTTAATCCACTTAGCTAGGTTTGCTTCAAGTGCTTTACGGTCATCAAGCATGGTTGACTTACCATAGAACTCGATCATCGAAGTGAAGTTTTTAGCATAGTTAGCTAGACCAGCAATCGCGCTTTCGTACTTAATACGCTCATCGCTGCCTTCAGCAGCCGTAGTCTTGATGATTTCGATTAAGCGCTCACGCAGAATTTTACCTTCTGGGTATGCCCACTCGAACTGATTCTCTACTTCATTAGCTGTGCGGTAACGGTTAGTGCGGCCTGGGTAACCTGCAACCATCACAAAATCACCATCGCTTACGCCTTTAGCAGAAACTTTCAAGAAGCTCTTTGGCTCGTATGGTACGTTGTCTTTGCTGTAATCAGCTGGCTTACCGTCTTTACCTACGTATGCGCGGTAGAAAGAGTAGTCACCAGTGTGGCGTGGCCACATCCAGTTATCAATGTCGCCACCGTATTTACCTACACTACCCGCTGGGTTGTAAGTTAGGCGTACATCACGGATTTCCATTTGCTTAACTAGGTAGTACTCAAGACCACCGTGGAAGCTGTAAACCTTACAGCGGTAACCATCTTCAGCTTCACACTCAGCAACGAGGGCTTTTTCAGCTTGCTCAATGCCTTTGTAGAAGTCATTACCGGTTTTGCTCATTTGACCTGACTTCACCTTGTCGGTCACGTCTGTCACTTCTTCAGTCACATAAATGCGTGAACCCGGTGTTGCCGGCAGCTCTTCAGCATAAGTTTTTGCTAAGAAGCCGTCTTTAAGCAGGTTTTTCTCTGGCGTTGAGTTGTATTGGATTGAGCCGTATGCACAGTGGTGGTTAGTCACCACTAGACCCTTTGGCGATACAAATGACGCAGAACAACCACCTAGGCTGATCACGGCATTCATCGGGAATTCGGTTAATTTAGAGATAGACTTAGCATCAATTTCTAAGCCTTTTGCTTTTAGCTCATCTGCCATTGCCGGCAGTTGATATGGTTGCCACATACCTTCATCAGCAGTTGCACCAAAGCTGGCGGCAATCGCTGCTGTTAATAGCCATTTTTTCATTTTACTTAATTCCGTTTTATCGATTTCAGCGTTGGGAGAATTCCGCGTTACTTACTAACACATGCACAGGCTCTCGCAACCTTGGGAAAACGCCAATAAAAAAGTCAGGCGAATTGCCTGACTTTATCAAAACTGTTGCTATGTTCCCAGCGAACTAAACACTCTATTACAAAATGCCGTTAATTTCTGGAAGCTTAGCTTCACAGCACCTAGACCTTAGCCTAACGCCACCATTAGTTGAGCAACCACAATTGCAACACCTAGTAGCGAAATAAGTCCTAAGCCAAAGCTACCACCAGCAACCTGATATCCACCTAGGTTTTGCGGGCGCTGTTTAAATGCCATTGCGACAGGCAAGAACATGATCATCACTACCAGTGGGATAGCGGCAAAACCTAGCACCTGGAAGAATCCGTCTGGGTAGAACAAGGCACATAATAGTGGCGGCACAAAGGTTAATGCCCAGGTTTGCGCGCGACCAGCCAGGTTGTCTTTGGCACGAGTTAACTCAGCAATGTAATCAAATAGGCTCATGGTCACACCGAGGAAAGAGGTGATCAGCGCAAGATTAGCGAAGATATCAACACACTGACGGATTATGGCTGAATCAGCTACCTGCTGCAGTGCACCAACTAATGCTGGCAGCGAGCCTTCAAAACCATGAACCGTGGCGCCGCCAATAGTACCCAGTGTTACTAGCAGCCATAAGATGTAACTCACTAGCGGGATGGTTGAACCTATCAGTAATACCTTACGCAGAGATTGCGCATCGCCATCCAGGTAACGCACGATAGTCGCGATACAAACATGGAAACCAAATGAGGTAAATACCACAGGAATCGCCGCCATCCATAATTGGTTTAGCTCACTTGCTTCAACAATGCTTTTGCTCGCCTCGCCAATGATGTTGCTCGCATTAACTTCAGGTAGTAAGAAGGCGACAACCACCACTAACAACACAACCATTGCCGAGAATAAAATACGTGAGACTTTATCAATCCAGCTAACGCCAACAGCAATAATTCCGCCGAAGATAAAGGTAAATAACAACACCGCGATGCGGTTATCTAACTTCATACCCAGCAAAGGCTCTAGGCGTACTTCAAGCAATGATGAACCGCCCATTAAGTAGACCATAGTCAGCGCAAATAGCAGGCTTAATAACGACGCACCTTGAATAACCTGCCCAAGCTTACCTAGTGTTTTGCCCGTAATTGCATGCACATTGTCACCTACGCCAGTACGTAGGTTAATTTCTAGCATTAATAAAGAGGTGTAAGCTGATGTGCCCCAAATCACCGTCAGCAGCACAATAGCTGGCACCATGCCTAGCGCAGCGGTTGCCAAAGGCAATGCCAACATACCGCCACCAATGGCAGTACCGGCAACAATGGCAATTGAGCCAAGTATTTTTAAGTTCACTGAAAAATCCCGTCGTTATTTTTGTAGTTCAAACGACAGTAGCAGAGGCAAAATTATCGAGCAAGAAACTTCCTATTTAAAAGGGTTTGCGAGGCGTTTAGAAACAATTACATAACAATTGGCACACTTGAATTAACCTTAGCCTTTGCAATGACGAAACATTACACCGATACAGTAGTACGCACTGCAGGTTTTTCGCATTTGTTTAAGCTATCTCGAAGTTAAAGGACATCAGCAAACAAAAAAGCAGAGCCAAATGACTCTGCTTTTATCAAATAATTAAGAAACAAACCCTAATTAATTTCTAGCGCGGTTTTAACTCTTAGACCATAGTCAGCATCAGCTTTAGTGAAGTGCTCAACCATTTGGCTTTGAATTTCAGGCGTCACCTGACTCAAGGTTGCCGCAATGGTTTCAACTAAACGCTGTTTTTCACCTTCATCAAAGATGCGATATAGGTTACCTGCTTGCTCATAGTCATTCTGGTTGTAACGACTATAGCGGTCTGCTTCACCGTCTAAGCGCAGCGGTGGCTCTTTTAAGTCAACCGACTCAACTAATGGCTCTTTGGTGTTTGGACCATAATTGGCTGTAGCATCACCACCGGTTTGACCACCGTGATATGGGCACTGAGTACCTGCCATCGCGCCACCGCGTTGATGATGATTTGCCTTAGTTGCATGTGGGCAGTTAACTGGCAACTGATTGTAGTTAGCTCCGATGCGGTAGCGCTGCGCATCAGCGTAGGCAAACAAACGTGCCTGCAACATTTTATCTGGCGATGCACCGACACCTGGCACCAGGTTGCTTGGCGCTAAAGCAACCTGCTCAACTTCAGCAAAGTAGTTTTCAGGTAAGCGATTTAGCTCTAACTCACCAATCTCAATGAGTGGGTAGTCAGCATGTGGCCACACCTTAGTTAAATCAAAGGGATTGATGTGATAAGTGTTAGCCTCTGCTTCTGGCATGATTTGCACGTTCACTGTCCACTTAGGGAAGTTACCATCTTTAATCGCTACCACTATGTCACGCTGTGACGAATCAGGATCGATACCTTTTAGCTTATCGGCCTGCTCATTGGTTAAGTTAACCACACCTTGTTGTGACTTAAAGTGGAACTTAACCCAGTAACGCTCGCCCTTAGCATTCCAGAAAGAGTATGTATGCGAGCCATAACCATGCATCTGGCGGTAGTTCGCAGGGATACCGCGATCAGACATTAAGATTGTGATCTGATGCATCGCCTCTGGGTTAGCAGCCCAAAAGTCCCACATAGCTTGTGGATCTTTTAAGTTTGTTTGCGGATTACGCTTTTGGGTATGAATAAAGTCTGGGAACTTAATACCATCACGCAAGAAGAAAGTCGGCGTGTTGTTACCCACGATGTCGTGATTACCGCGCGCTGTGTAGAAACGCAGACCAAAACCACGTGGGTCACGCTCAGCGTCAGCACTGCCCATTTCACCACCCACGGTAGAGAAACGTACAAAAGTCTCGGTTTCTTTGCCAACCTCGTTGAAGTGATCAGCCAGAGTATATTCACTTAAATCTTTAGTTAGGGTGAATTTACCGTAAACGCCTGTACCTTTGGCATGAACAACGCGCTCTGGAATACGCTCGCGATTAAAGTGCGCTAGCTTTTCAATTAGATGCCAGTCTTGCAATAAAACTGGGCCGCGCTCGCCAGCTGATAATGAATTTTGATCATCGCTGATCGGTGCACCGCTTTGACTCGTTAAATACTGTTGTGACATATCAAATTCCTTACTTCGTTGGCTTTAACCACTGCTCAATTAAATCGACTAACGTTGGCATAGGATGTCCTCCTAGCTGCTTGAATAGCTTCATACTAGGCGCAAGCGCTAAACTTAAAAAGCGATTAAATCAGATTAAAACAATCACATTTATCGATTTAAAGTTGTGTAGAAATAACTACTGTTAGAATTGGTTCTCTGCGAGGGACGAAGCCTAGGTGATATTTACTTAAGGAGTTTGATGTGGGTTAATCAACTCGTAATATGCAGAATTTAATTTTTTATCAGCAAGATAAATTGAACACGTCAACGAAGTTAGCAGTTAATATTAGCTAGCTAGAACAAGCATGAGAAAGCTATCTTCTGACACAACCGCGCCAGCGCCAAAAACAAAAATGGGAGCTTTTAGCTCCCATTCACAGGCTTAGAGTAAAAAAAAATTCAATTCAACTCGAACTGATAGCACTACATCAGCGTTTACTGCTCTTCATCTTGCTGCGGCTCGCGATATAGCTTATTGAGGTAGTACACATTAATGCAGGCGATAAAGGCATTGACTAATGCGACCGGCAGCGCGCCGATTGCTAGGCCATAGGCGACAAATAAAATTGCGCCTAATAGGTTCCACCAACGCAATTTTTTAATGTCAGACATAGTTAACGACACGGCGACCAGCACTGAGGCTAGGTAGCCAATCCATTCCCAAATTGTGGCGCTTTCCATACTCTCTCCTTAATGTCGCGGCAGTAAATATATGCCTTAGGCATGTTCACCAACTATGTAAACAGCCCTACTCACTATCTTTGTTTAGCTATCGGGACTAAGCGTTCAGCGCTTAACTATTAGCGCTTACTATTAGCGCTTTACGACTGCCGCAGTCATACGTGAAATACAACATAATTCATTAGCACTATTATGGATTAAAATTTCCCATACTGAGCTACGTTTACCTAAATGAACGGGTTTTGCGGTTGCGGTCAGTGTGCCCTTGCGAGAGGCTTTCAAATGGTTGGCATTGATCTCCTGACCCACGCAGTAATACTTTTCAAAATCGACGGCAAAGTTTGCGGCGTAGCTGGCAACCGTTTCGGCAAGGGCAACATTAGCGCCGCCGTGCACAATTCCTAATGGGTTATGAACCGACGGATCCGCTGGCATAGTCGCCGTCATGTAATCTTCACCAATTTCGGTCACTTTAATTCCAAGTGTTGTCATCAAGGTACCTTTGCCACCCATTCCAGCATCCAGGCGTTCACAATCTTCTAGGGTGATATCTTTGTACCAAATACTCATACTACTATCCTTGGTTATTCTTGTTGTTTATCAAAGCGTTTAATAAATATTAAGCTTAACGCGTTTTTACCTCAAAGCTAAGCTGCTATGCAACTCAGTCAAGGCTTTACGGCATACAGCTCTATCTTCTGAAAGCAGATTTAGTGTTATCACTTAATATAAAGCCGCCTAGGCTAAGCTTAATCAGCAGTAGCATCTAGTTGCAATGACATTTAAAGCCTTTGAAAACATGGATGTTTTCGCAGAGCCCACAAGGATGTCTTAACGGCGTGCTTTAAATGTCATTGCCTAGCAGGCTATTTAAGTACGGCATCAACGGAAAATTATCGACATAACGTTATTGATAATAAATACCTATTCAACATCAATATCTTAGGGGAAGTAATTAAAAAGCCACCAAAGTGGTGGCTCGTTAAATTAGCTAGATAATCGAATTAACTCACTAGCTCAAAGTGGGTTTGATAAGTCTGCGCCCAGCGCAGTAATTCAACCCGATTGCGCGACTGAGTTTTACGGAAAATCGACGAAATATGCGCTTTCACCGTGTGCTCACTAATACACAAACGATGAGCAATTTCTTTATTACGTGCTCCAGATGATACCAACTGAATAATCGTGCGCTCACGTGAAGTTAGCATTTCAATCATGGCGGCAGTTTCTTCTGGTACTGGGCTTGAAGTATCTACCTTCTTCACTAAACGGCGGAAAGTTTTGCTGATCAAGGTGCGATCGTACCAAAGCTCGTCTGACACCATTTTACGTAAACCAGTCAACATGAGATCCATACGCTGATCGCTATACAGCAATCCGCGTACGCCTAACAATAAGGCTGCTTCAGGCTCTAACGTGCCGCGTTCAACTTGATAAATTGCCACTGGTACATGAGGTGCGATACGCGACACAATCAGCGGTATGCCATTGCTGTCTAATGCCGCGCCATCTTGGGCGATAAGATAAAAACTGTTGGTGTACTTCTCTAGCTCTAACTCACCTGCATGCTTTACAATCCGTGTTTTCATGCCGATTGACTCTGCCAAAATAGCTAAATGACAAGGCGCAGAAATCTGATGTAAAAAAACTAATTCATTAATGTTTGAGCTCATCACTTTTCTCCCTGAAAAGTTCTCACAAAATGTGCTGTGAAATAACTAATATTCACCCAAAAGCACAACAAAAAAATGCCTACAAATCCGCTCAGAGGTATCTCCTACCTCTCATACTAATTTATGATGACAATCCCTACCCATCAAATAGTAGTAGATAATCACTAGCTCGAAAGTAAAAAGCTTAAAACTTAAGTATGAATACGCACTAAAGTTGCAGCGCAGTCATACCCTAGCTAACCACAACTATACCTTAGCCCACAACACAGCATAGGGCTATGTCTTAAATACTAATAATGGCAGCGTTTCAAACAAAACTAGCCTTTATAAATCAAGCGATTGTTTCAAGCTTGGGTAATTTATTATCCCCTAATAAACGCTAATTTCAACAGTGTTTTAACTGCTTATCATGTAATTTTGTCAGCAAGGTTAACCCCACGATACCACCTATGAGTGCTAAGAACATATCCGACTGGGTGTCCCATTCATAACCTTGAGTGCCTAAAAATGCTTCTGCGCCTTCACCTGATGCTGCGCCAACCCACCACTCAATCAGCTCATAAAAGGCAGAGAATGCCAACACAAAACAGACACATAGGAACTGGCACCACATACCCACTTGCAGCACTTGATTACGTAGCAATACCTCACGGGCGAGTATCACAGGCACAAAGCCTTGAGCAAAATGCCCTACCTTGTCGTAATTATTGCGCTCGCTGCCCATCCACTGGGCAATGGTGTCAAACAAAGGCACTTCTGCGTAGGTATATTTAGCACCCACCAGCAGCACTATACAGTGAATAAGAATCAGAAAATACGCCAGTGGCGTGAGTGGAAAGCGCTTGCCAGTGGCAACCAAGATGGGCAGTGCAAGCAATGCTGGTATCGCTTCTAACCACCAAGTAAACCTATCTTTAGGCTCAATCGCCGACCAGGCAACTGTCGCGAAAAAGATAATTACATAAATAACTAAGTAACTTGCCTTTTTATTCAATTAAAATCCCTCTTATTCATTATTGTTCTAGTGACAGAACATCGACTTTAGCCATCTAGCCCTCCACATACTCATAAAAAGGTGGTACTTTTGAGCCCTGACGGAGTCAGCTTAGTTTACGCACATTTTTGAATGAGAGGGTACCCATATCATGGCGAAACATTCGCTCAATAAGGATAAAATTAAAATCCTGCTTTTAGAGGGCGTCCACCAAACTGCGGTAGATGTACTAGAACGTGCAGGTTACACCAATATTGAATATCACAAAGCCTCGTTGCCAGAAGAGCAACTGCTTGAGTCGATAAAAGACGCGCACTTTGTTGGTATTCGCTCCCGTACTCAACTTACCGAGTCCGTGCTTAAACATGCTGAAAAACTCGTTGCCATTGGTTGTTTCTGTATTGGCACCAACCAGGTCAACCTGCAAGCGGCTGAAAAGCTGGGTATCCCAGTCTTTAACGCACCGTTTTCTAACACCCGTAGTGTGGCTGAGTTAGTCATTGGTGAAATCATCATGCTAATGCGCGGCATTCCGCAGCGTAACGCTATCTGTCATCGCGGCGGTTGGTTAAAGAGCGCTAACGGCAGTGTTGAAGTACGCGGTAAAACCCTAGGTGTTATTGGTTACGGCCACATTGGTACTCAGCTAGGTATCATGGCTGAAACCTTAGGTATGCGCGTGCGCTTTTACGATATTGAAGACAAGCTGCCTCTAGGTAATGCATCACAAGTCGCCAGCCTTGAAGCACTATTAGCTGAAGCTGACGTAGTCAGTTTGCACGTACCTGAAACGCCGCAAACCAAGAATATGATTGGCTCATTGCAATTTGAGCAGATGAAGCCAGGCGCGTTCTTCATTAACGCATCTCGCGGAACTGTGGTTGATATTGACGCTTTAGCGCAGATCTTAAAAGCCGGTCATGTTGCAGGCGCGGCGATTGACGTATTCCCAGTCGAGCCTAAGTCGAACGACGATGAATTTATCAGCCCCCTGCGCGGCATTGATAATGTACTGCTTACCCCGCACATTGGTGGCAGCACAGCCGAAGCGCAAGAGAACATTGGTATTGAAGTGGCTGGCAAGCTTGCCAAATACTCAGACAATGGCTCAACCTTGTCTGCGGTTAACTTCCCTGAAGTATCACTGCCGCAACACTCTGGCACATCGCGCCTACTGCACATTCACCACAACCGCCCTGGTGTACTTATTAAGATTAACCAAGCGTTTTCTGAAAAAGGCATCAACATTGCGGCGCAATACCTGCAAACCACTGCAGATATTGGTTACGTGGTAATGGAAGTTGACTCAGACCAAGCTGAAGAAGCACTCGGTCAACTTAAGTCAATTGAAGGTACTATTCGTACTCGTGTGTTGTTTGACTAGGTAATTCGAGCATCAGCTCAATAGAGTGATCTAACTCGCCAATTTAAAAGCGATCTCAAAAAGAGATCGCTTTTTTGTTGTTTTTTTCACAATCGCCCACATTATAAAAAGATAGCAAGCGTATGGGTGATATCAGAGCCAAGGTACACAAGTACCAACATATTTGTATCAATATCCTAAGTTCTATTGCAGCAAGTCTCTACGGCAAGGATGCCGTAGCGAAGCCATCATGGATGATTTCACGGCGTCTTGCGAAGATAGAACTTAGGGTTAGCTCTAGATTCAGATAACAAACTGCTGACTCTGCAACAAGCACCCGCATTCCGGCATTAATAGGGACAACTATGACTATTTCAGCACAACCGATTGACTGGACCTTTAACGACACACCACCTGCATTAGTGTTATCACACCTTTCTCACCTAGGTTTGGTTGAAATTAGTGGCGAGCAAGGCCGCAGCTTTATTCATGGTCAAGTGACCACAGACATCACCTCGCTAGAAGCAAATCAATGGCGCTGGGGCGCACACTGTGACCCTAAAGGTAAAATGCTAGCGGCATTTCGTACCTTTGCCATTGGTGACAATTTAATGATGTTAATGCCAAAAGACACCCTAGCCGTTGACCTACCACAACTGCAAAAATACGCGGTGTTTAGCAAAGCTGAGTTAGTTGATGTGTCAGACTCATTAGCGCTCATCGGTGTTAGCGGCGCTAATGCTGCAAGCTTTATCACTGAGCAATTTGGCGCGCCAGAGCATGAGCTGAATCAATTTGACGATGTCACTGTCATCAAAGATGGCGAGCGTTTTATTGTTGTTATCGCCAGCGAGAAAGTAGCTGAGCTACAAGCAAAAGCGGGCGTTGCACTTACCGACAATAGCCACTTTAAAGCACTAGAAATTAAAGCGGGTTACCCAAATATCGGCGCTGAGCACGCCAATCAATACGTGCCGCAAATGTGTAACCTCCAGGCCATTAACGGTATTAGCTTTAACAAAGGCTGCTATATGGGTCAGGAAACCGTTGCTCGCATGAAATACCGCGGCGGTAACAAGCGCGCCCTGTACATCCTTAAAGGCACAGCTAGCGTAGAATTAAACGCTGAAACTCAAGTTGAAATTGCCGACGAAGACGGCTTTAGACGCGGCGGCAACGTCATCGAGTTTGTACAACAAGGCGAGCAAGTATTGCTAACTGCGGTGCTAGCTAACGACACACCTAATACTGCTAAATTGCGTATTAAAGATGATGCCGCATCTGAGCTAAGCATTGTCGCCCTGCCATACTCGTTGGAAGACGAAGAATAGGCTTAAAGCTGAATACGGTCGCAAGGCTAAAGCAACCTAATATAGTCAAAACAAGGCAGGTCAAACAAAGACAATAAAGCCCCTAAACTAATGGTTTCGGGGCTTTAGTTATTTAATAATCCACAGCTACTAGCTTGATCACTATGTATATTGCCATCACTGAATAGATCATGGCTAACGCTGAGTTAATAGCGAACACTACATGCCACAACCGGCCAGTAACACCCTCACGAACTCGCGCTTCACGTCTTATAAGTCCAACACAACTGCTTATCAACATGGCTGCAGAGGCAACCAGCATACTAAACACAATAGCAGCGCCCATGCCCAAACTTGGCGATCCATCATGACTATCATTAAGTGCAAAGGCAAAGCTCAAGTAATACCCGAGGGCTAGCAAAGTTAACGACAACCCTAAAACCTGTGCGAGTTTCATAAATGAAACTATCCTCCGTGAATAAAGTGCAATATATCCCCTGAAAACCATAAGCTAAACTCAGCCCATCCAAAAACAAATCCAAGATGAGCAATCTTTAACCTCGGTTCGCTCGTATAAGGTATTATTCTATTTAACAACTGGTTATGCTATCGAACACGTGTGTTAGCTAGCTTAAATGTAAGCTAGCTCGAATGTTAGAAAGCTAGTATTCGTTTCACATCAGCAGACAGCAGACAAGGAACGCTATGAGTCAGCCAATCGTTGCCCTGAGCCACATTTGTAAAAGCTTTCATGATGGTGAAGGCGAGCATCAGGTCATTAAAGATCTATCTATCGCCCTCAACCAAGGTGATACGGTTGCCTTAACGGGCGCGAGTGGTAGCGGTAAAAGCACCCTGCTTAATATTATTGCTGGTTTTGAACATCCAACCGCGGGCAGCCTAAAGCTACTTGGGCAAGAAACCAGTGACTGGCAAGACAAACAATGGAGTGAATTTCGCCACCAGCAACTCGGTGTGGTGTTTCAACAGTTTAATCTGCTGACACCGCTTAATGTGCGCGACAACATTCGCTTTGCCCTGCAACTCAATAAACTTAACTGGGATGATTGGTGCGATCATCTGGTTGATAATTTAGGCCTTAGACCACTTCTAACCCGTGATGTTGAAGCCCTCTCTGGCGGCCAGCAACAACGAGTTGCCATCGCCCGCGCTTTAGCCCACAAACCAGCATTACTGCTTGCCGATGAACCAACAGGCAACCTTGACCACAGCGCCAGTTTAGAAGTAATGAGCCTGCTGACGTCGCTCGCCAAACAACAGCAAACCTGCGTACTGATGGTAACTCACAGCGAAGTGTGTGCTAACTATATGCAAAGCCGCTGGCATTTGGAAAGCGGTCATATTAACCAAGATACTCAAGTCAGCTCGGCTCAGACAGCAATGCAAGATACTGTTGCAGCGACTCAAGCACCCACTCACACGAGCACCCAAACCGACTCTCAAGTAGCAACTCAGCCAGAATCAAGCGAGGCAGTGTAATGCGTTGGCAGCATACGCTTTTAACCGCCAAAGTTTTTCTAAATCATTATCGCCACAGTCCAGTACAAGCGAGCGCGATTTTGGTGGGTATTGCGCTAGCGGTGACCTTACTTATTGGGGTTAAGGCTACCAATGAAAACGCCATCAGCAGTTACAGCGAGGCGACCGAGCTATTAAGCCAACGCGCCAGTGCTTATGTCAGTGCCAACAGTAGCGATGAAATTGACGAGCAGCTGTATTTTGCCCTGACTCAAGCAGGCATTCCCGCACTTGCAGTGCTTGAAGGAGTGGCCGCAGGCCCTAACGGTAATCCTTGGTCGATCACAGGTAACGACTTATTTAGCGCCTTAACCATAGGCAAGGATAAGCAGGTCACAAACAAGAGCACTGAAGGGCGAATCAAACCATTTTCAGATACCATCCCCACCGCTAAGCTGCTGTCTGGCTACCCAGCCATTTTAATGAGCCGCTCGCTGGCAGATAAATACTCACCGTCACGTAAAGCTTCACTCAACGGCCAAACACTAGAGGTGATTGCCGTTGATGACAGTGCAGGTTTAGGTAATGAGCTGCTGGCTGATCTATCGCTAGTACAACCGCTATTAAAGCGCGAAGGTAAGCTAAGTTATATTGCCCTGTACCCTAAGTATGAAGGGCAAACCAAGGCACAATTAGTCGATGAGGCGAGCGCTATTTTCGCTGCCAATGACTTTGATATAAGTAAGCTCAACATTAGCGCCGATGATGATGGTACATCACTTAGCGCCCTTACTGACAGCTTCCATCTAAATCTAAAAGCCATGGGCATGCTTGCCTTTCTGGTGGGACTATTTATTGCCTATAACGGTGTGCGCTACAGCTTAATGAAACGCCACAGCCTGTGTATTCAGTTAATGCAGCAAGGCGTGGCGCGCCCTGTTTTAATGATGGCGCTGGTGATTGAGTTACTCATTTTGGTAATAATGGGCACCTTGCTAGGTTTTATCATTGGTTTGCAGCTGTCGCAGTGGCTGCAACCTATGGTGGCGCTAACTTTAGAGCAGCTTTATGGCGCGCGGTTAATGCCGGGGCAATGGCAGTGGCAATGGTTTACTCAAGCGTTAATGCTAACTTCATCTGCGGCGCTATTTGCCTGCTTACCCATGTTGTTAGGGCTAAGCCGCTCGCCGTTGGCACAAGGGGCTTATCAGCGCCCTAAGAGTAAACACTACCGCAAGTTACACCGTAAGCTGTTTATGTTTGGTAGCGCACTGCTGCTAGTAAGCTTTGTCGCGATTAACTTCACCACTAATTATCAACATAGCCTGGTGCTGTTAGGCGGAGTAACGGTGGCGATCCCGTTAATGCTGCCACAAGTGCTCACCCTGCTGATTAGCCTGTTTGAAAGGTTTAACCTGCAGGGCTTAACTCAATACACCATTGCTGAAAGTAAACAGATTATTGCGCCACTTGGGCTAGCTATGATGGCGATGCTACTGGCCATTTGCGCAAATATCGCCATGAACACCTTAGTGGGCAGTTTTGAAATCACCCTAAAGCAATGGCTAGAGTCTCGGTTGCACGCCGAGCTTTATATCAAACCTAACCCACAAGTGATCCCTGAGCTTAAAGCTAAGCTTGCGCAGGATGAAAAGGTTAGCACGCTTTACGCCCAGTGGCGTGCTAACGCCAAGATAAGCGCAACGTTTAATGCTGCGAGCAGCAACAAGATAACTGCCGAAAACGGCACAGCCACTCACTTATTAGTCCCTGGCGCATCAGACCTCGACTTATCAGTCCCAATAGCGCTAGTCAGCCGCGATTTAAACTCAGTTGAGCAAACCTCAGCCATGAAGCAAAGGCTTACGCAGCCGGGAGATGAGACACTCGATGATCGCCAATACTGGCAGGCATTCGCCGACGGTGAGTTTGTAATTATTAGTGAGCCATTAGCAATAAAGCAGCAACTAAACATTGGTGATAGCATGCAAATTGATAAGCTAACCAAGCCAGTAATTGTGGGCGGCATCTACTACGATTACGGCAATCCAGCCGGTGAAGTGATTATTAGCCAGACGCTGTGGCAGGCATCACCACTGCCGCGCGATCCCATTAGTTTTGCGGTTGACTATCAAGGCGAACTCGACGAACTGCAAACCGAGCTCAAGCAAACGCTTAACCTCAGCAATGCCTCTATGTATAGCCAGACAAGGATTAAGAAAGAGGCCATTGCCATTTTTAAGCGTACCTTTTCAATCACACTGGTGCTTAACAGCTTAACTTTAATCGTAGCCGCAATTGGGCTATTTAGCGCCACAACCATGCTCACTCAAGCTAGGCTTGCGCCATTTGCGCGCCTATTTGCCCTTGGGGTATCGCGCCGACAATTACAAAAGATGGCCTTTAGCCAAATGCTGTTTATTGTGCTGCTGACTTGTTTGGTTGCCATGCCAATGGGCGCGCTGCTTGGTTATCTGGTGATTAGCAAAGTGACCTTACAAGCCTTTGGTTGGAGTATTGCTATGGTATGGGATTGGGGCAGCTATGGTCAGGTAGTCGCTACGTCAATTGTCAGCTGCTTGTTGGCTGTGGCAGCGCCGCTTTACTGGCAAACTCGTAAACCTTTGATTGCTAGCCTGCAGCAGGAGGGTGCGTAAATGATCAAGTCAGTAAACAACTTAAAGGTTATCTTTACCGCCCTGTGTCTATCTTTGTGTCTATCTATGTCAGCTTGCTCTGATAACCCAGCCAGCACTGAGCGCGACATGGGTAAAATAATGGGTAATAGCGCGGTAGGTTATGCCAAGGTCGTGCCCAACAGGCCGTTAGTATTCCCGCAAGATCATCAAGCTCACAACGACTTTAAACAAGAATGGTGGTACTTAACCGCCAACCTGACCACTGAGTCTGGTGAACCACTTGGGCTGCAGTGGACTCAATTTAGAATCGCACTAACGCCACCAGCTGCGTTTCAACCAGCTAACGACACTCAATCTGTTAACCAGTCTCTTGTACAACCTCATACAAAATCAGCAGACTGGCAAACTAATCAGATTTATATGGTTCATGCTGCACTGACCTCAAAAGACCAGCACTTTATTGATGAAAAATGGTCTCGTGCCCACCCACAGCTTGCTAGCGTGCAAGCAAGTCCGCTAGCCATTTTTACCCACAACTGGCGCTGGCAAAGTCAAACTAAGGACTTGTTTCCAGCAACTTTAATTGCCGAGCAAGCAGAGTTTGGCTTTACACTACAGCTAGACAGCACAGCGCCATTTCAGCGTCAGGGCGAAAACGGCTATAGCATTAAATATGCAGACTCCTCAGTTGCCTCTTACTATTACAGCCAGCCTTATATTGAGGTTTCTGGCACAGTGCAGCGCCAAGGTAAGAGCGAAAAAGTCAGCGGCAAAGCTTGGTTAGATAGAGAATGGAGCTCGCAGTTTTTAACCAAGTCACAGCAAGGCTGGGATTGGTTTTCGCTGCGGTTAACTGATGAGCAAACCATGATGATCTTTAGACTAAGGGGTGATGATCCAAGCGATCATTTCTTTAGTGCGAGGTTGATGCAGCGAGATGGCAGCGGCAACAATCTCACCAGCAAAGATAATCCTGACGATATCACCATGACGCCTACCCAGTGGCAGCAAACCAAGCTTGGTAAACACCCTGTTGCCTGGCGAATTCAGGTAGAAAGCCAAAATATAGATATACAAACTCAGGCGCTAAATCCTGATAGTGATATGGCGCTTTCAGTCGCTTATTGGGAAGGGCCGATTAGCTTTAGTGGCACTCACCAGGGCACAGGTTATATGGAGCTAACTGGCTATGATTAGTCTTAGCTCTTTATTGTTAGCTCTTAGCTGATTGCATCGTTATCCACTCCATTGACGGCTGAGTTTAGTGTGGGGTTTTAGAGTTACTCGCTATTTTCTTGGTTGTCTGCTTGTTTTTTTATTGCACATTTCCGCGTTAAAGTAACAAATGTAGCGTCGAATTCATCCATTATTTAAATACTGACTTTCCTCAGGTTCTAATCAACAATGCTCAGGCTCCACAGCGTCAAATCAACCAGCTTTAGCCTGCACGCCACCTCAAGAAACGCAACCAAATCACAACATTTATACACCTAAATAGATAACAACATTGGCGTGCCAATATAGGTCAAATATTGTGATATTTGTGTTTTTATTAGCCAAAAAACTCTGTTAGGACAGTTAATAACAACTTTAGCGAAATGCGATATAAACGCAGTGCTGTTCGAAGCTTGAAACAATCTATCAACAAAAATGGGAGGCAGGTCACGCTCGAAAATGTGATCTTGAACAACTATTAACCACTATACTCATTCAGAGGTATATCCATGCTTTTTGTGGGGTCTACACTTCATACTAACTAGTCATATCTTTGATATGGCATGAGAGCAATGACAAAGACTACTAAAACAGAGAGTGAGGACCACCATGAGCATAAGCCGTCGTGAGTTTCTAAAAGCCAATGCTGCAACTGCTGCAGCTTCGGCAGTAGGTATGGCATTACCTATTAAAGTTGTTGAAGCAGCAGAGTCAAAGAGCGACATCAAGTGGGATAAAGCCCCATGTCGTTTCTGTGGCGTAGGCTGTAGCGTGTTAGTCGGCACCCAAGGGGCAAAGTTGTCGCCACTAAGGGTGACCCAGAAAGCCCAGTAAACAAAGGCCTTAACTGTATTAAGGGCTACTTCTTATCAAAAATCATGTACGGTAAAGATCGCCTAGACTCGCCTTTACTACGTATGAAAGATGGTAAGTACGACAAAGAAGGTGAATTCACACCAGTAAGCTGGGATGTCGCATTAGACACTATGGCTGAAAAGTGGAAAGCCAGCCTAGCGAAAAAAGGCCCTACTTCTGTTGGTATGTTCGGCTCAGGTCAATGGACTGTATGGGAAGGTTACGCTGCATCTAAACTGCACAAAGCTGGTTTCCGTACTAACAACATTGACCCAAATGCTCGTCACTGTATGGCGTCTGCTGTAGGTGGCTTCATGCGTACCTTTGGTATTGATGAACCAATGGGTTGTTATGATGACATTGAAGCGGCTGATAACTTTGTACTTTGGGGCGCTAACATGGCTGAGATGCACCCAATTTTATGGGCTCGTCTAACTGACCGTCGTCTTAGCCATAAAGATGCCAAAGTTCACGTACTGTCGACTTTCGAAAACCGCAGCTTCGACCTAGCTGACAACCCAATGATCTTTAAGCCACAATCAGACCTAGTTATTCTGAACTTCGTGGCGAACTACATCATTCAAAACGGTGGCGTTAACAAAGACTTCGTTAACAAGCACACTAAGTTTGCCCTAGGTACGACTGATATTGGTTACGGTCTGCGTCCAGATCACCCATTAGAGAAAAAAGCGAAGAATCCAGGCAATGGTAAGTCAGTACCAATTAGCTTTGATGACTACGCTAAGTTCGTCAGCACTTACACAGCAGAATATGCATCTGAAATGAGTGGCGTACCTGTTGAGAACCTAATCGAGCTAGCTAAGGTTTACGCTGATCCTAAGCAAAAAGTAATGAGCTTATGGACCATGGGTATCAACCAACACGTACGTGGTGTGTGGGCAAACAACATGCTTTACAACATCCACCTGCTAACAGGTAAGATTGCGACTCCTGGTAACTCACCATTCTCGCTAACAGGTCAGCCATCTGCGTGTGGTACTGCTCGTGAAGTGGGTACATTTGCTCACCGTCTGCCAGCAGACATGGTTGTAGCCAACCCTAAACACCGTGCTATGACTGAGAAATTGTGGAACATCCCAGAAGGCACTATTCCACCTAAGCCTGGATACCATGCAGTACTTCAAAGCCGTATGTTGAAAGACGGCAAGCTAAATTGTTACTGGACCATGTGTACCAATAACATGCAGGCTGGCCCAAACATCAACGAAGAGATCTACCCTGGTTTCCGTAACCCAGAAAACTTTATCGTGGTATCTGACCCATATCCAACAGTCACCGCAACCGCAGCAGACCTTATTCTGCCAACCGCTATGTGGGTGGAAAAAGAAGGTGCTTACGGTAACGCCGAGCGTCGTACTCACATGTGGCACCAACAAGTTAAAGCACCTGAGGGTGCTAAGTCTGACTTATGGCAGCTGGTTGAGTTTTCTAAACGCTTCAAAGTGTCTGAAGTATGGCCTGCAGAGCTAATCGCTAAGCAACCAGAAGTTGCAGACAAGACTCTTTATGACGTGCTATTCGCCAACGGCGAAATCAACAAGTACCCAACCTCTGAGTGTAAAGGTGACTACAACGACGAAGCTGAAGCGTTTGGTTACTACATTCAAAAAGGTATTTTTGAAGAGTACGCTCAGTTCGGCCGCGGCCATGCCCATGACCTAGATAAATTTGATAACTACCACGAAAACCGCGGTAAGCGCTGGCCTGTAATCGATGGCAAAGAAACACTGCGCCGCTTTGTTGAGGGAAGCGACCCTTACGTTAAAGCTGGCGAAGGCTTCAACTTCTACGGTAAGCCAGATGGTAAAGCAGTTATTTTCGCTCTGCCTTATGAGCCTGCAGCAGAAGAGCCAAACGCTGAATACGATTTATGGATGTCTACAGGTCGTGTATTAGAGCACTGGCATACTGCATCGATGACAGGTCGTGTACCTGAGTTATCACGCTCATATGCTGATGCACAAATCTTTATGCACCCAGAAGATGCCAAAGCACGTGGTTTGAAACGTGGCGACGAGGTTGTTGTTGCTTCTCCGCGTGGTGAAGTGAAAACCCGTGTTGAAACGAAAGGCCGTAATAAGCCACCACAAGGTGTGGTATTTATGCCGTTCTTTGATGCGCGCCAATTAGTGAACAAGCTATTACTTGATGCAACTGATCCACTGTCGAAAGAGACAGACTTCAAGAAGTGTCCTGTAAAAGTAATGAAAGCTTAATAGCAACACGTGCACAAATAATCGAGTGAACTATGAGTAATTCGAATCGTAACCCAAGCAAGATAAACGGCATTAACCGCCGTCAGTTCCTTGCACAAACAGCCAAGACTGGTTGTGTAGTGGGCATGGTAGGTATGGGGCTAACGACTGTGGCAACTCAGTCTAAGCACCTGGACCCACAAGCGATTCGTCCTCCAGGCGCACTCAACGAAGACGACTTTTTATCAGCATGCGTACGCTGCGGTTTATGTGTAGAAGCATGCCCTTACGACACCCTCAAACTAGCTCGCTGGTTTGAAGGTGCTGCAACGGGTACGCCTTACTTCACCGCACGTGACGTGCCATGTGAAATGTGTGATGACATTCCTTGTGTTAAAGCCTGCCCAAGTGGCTCGCTTGACCATAGCTTGACTGACATCAACGACTCAAAAATGGGCATTGCTGTGCTTATTGATGAAAAGAACTGTCTTAACTTTAAAGGCTTACGTTGTGATGTTTGCTATCGAGTTTGTCCACTAATCGATGAAGCCATCACCCTTGAGATGCAACGCAACCACAAAAGTGGTCACCATGCGATGTTTTTACCTACGGTTCACGCCGACGCCTGTACAGGTTGTGGTAAATGCGAGCATGCCTGCGTGACAGAACAAGCAGTGATTAAAGTACTACCGGCTGAAATCGCTTTGGGCAAAACTGCCGAGCATGACACTTATCAAAATACTGAAGCCACAACGCTAGAGATGTTAAATAAGGGGCTATCACTATGACGCATAGCTCAAAGCCAAAGACTGAACGTTTTGCCGAAGAAGCAATTAATCAACTGGGTTGGTTTGGCGCACATAAGTTCCTGCTGCTGCGCCGCTTAACTCAAGTTGCGGTATTTAGTCTGTTTGCTATTGGTCCTGCACTGGGCTTATGGCTACTAAAAGGCAATTTATCATCTAGCATCTTGCTTGATACTGTGCCACTAAGCGATCCGCTTGTGACACTGCAGGTATTAGCCAGCGGGCACTTACCTGAAGCAAGTTTGTTGATTGGCGCGCTTGTGATTGCGCTAACCTATGCGATTGTTGGTGGTCGGGTATTTTGTAGCTGGGTATGCCCAGTGAACATCATTACTGACACAGCTAGCTGGATACGCCGTAAGTTTAAATTGCCGCGGATTAACGCGTTGCCGAAAAACTTACGCTATTACATGTTAGCACTGGTTCTGCTATTACCTATGGTTACAGGTGTAACCGTGTGGGAGTGGATGAACCCAGTACCAATTGTCTACCGCGCCGCGTTATTTGGAGCAGGTAGCGGCCTATGGGTGCTGGCAATGATCTTGTTGCTCGACACCTTTGTCGCTGAGCGCGCCTGGTGTAGTCATCTATGCCCAACTGGCGCTATGTTCAGCCTAATAGGCAAAGTAAGCCCAATTAAAGTTTCAGCAACCAATGCTAAAGACTGCAATAACTGTATGGACTGCTTCACCGTGTGCCCTGAGCGTCAGGTGCTTAAACCTGTGCTGAGAAAAGGGGCAACGGAGCTAACCATTAACGACAGTGACTGCACCCTTTGTGGCCGTTGTATCGATGTTTGTGCACCGCGCGTATTTGAGTATAAAAACCGATTTAATACCCAAAATTCTAAAAGAATTCCTCTTAAAGTGGAGAGCAACTAATGAAGAAAATCATTACTCTAGCGGCTATGATGTTTGCGATTAGCGCTTGTAGCGGCCAACACGCAGAGCCAAATGCAGCGCCAGTGAAAGTGAGCTCACTGGCTGGCGATAGCCAAATCACTGATGTTCGTCCTGCTGACGAAATGTCGGTTTACCCTAAGCGTGGTAAATCAATTGAGCGTACTTTTGTGCATCAACCACCGCTGATCCCACACAAAGACTCTTATGAGTTAAGTACTAAGAAAAACGGCTGTATTTCGTGCCATAGTCCAGCAAAAGCAAAACGTATGAAGACAACGGCTGTACATGAGTCTCACCTAACTAATGGTGAACTAAACGGTATGTACTACTTCTGCGATCAATGCCACGTTGCACAAGCAGAGAACAAGCAAAAAATCGTTGATAACACCTTCTCGAAATAAGCTTGTTTAATACCAATTGGTATAGCTAAATCTCCTCACTGATTTAGTGAATATATTACTCCCGACTGGCCGGTAACTTGTTCATCCAAGTTGCTGGCCTTTTTATTGTTGTGCAAGTTACAAGATTAAGTTCACTTTTGCTTTTGTTAAGCCTGAGGTATAAATAATCAATCCTTTAACTGCACTACGGCAAAATGTTAACGTTCAAATTAGCGCAACTCGACAACCCACAAGTCATCGCATTGCTCGAAGAGCATCTAGAAGACATGCAAGCCACTTCGCCGCCTGAAAGTAAACACGCCTTAGATCTCGGTGGTCTTAGGGGCAAAGACATTCAATTTTGGAGCCTCTGGCAAGGTGAACTGCTTGCAGGGTTTGCAGCCTACAAACGTCTTGATGATAACCACGCTGAGCTTAAATCTATGCGTACATCAAGGCAGTTCAAGCAGCGTGGCATTGCCACTAAACTGCTTTTGCATATTCTCAATGAGGCTACCCTACATGCCTTTAAGCAAATCAGTTTAGAAACTGGCACTATGGAGTATTTTGCCCCAGCAAGAGCGCTATATTTAAAGCATGGTTTTAACTACTGTGAGCCTTTTGCTGATTACCAACTAGACCCGAATAGCTGTTTTATGACGCGAGAAATAGTTTGATCAATTGAGCGCACTAAAACTTGCACTAGGTCATTCGAGGTTTTGTTGCACGTGTTAGACTCAAGGCTTATCGTTATCATCAAGCACATGGAGCGGCTAGCATATGTACTCAGTCAGTTTTAAACTTGCAGGGCGTTTGCGTCGCAGCCGCTACAAGACAGACAAAGGCGCTTACAAAGCAATTTACAACTACCTTAAAGCTAACTCCACTGCTAGCGCGATTTTCTACACTCCAGAGGGAATACCAGAAGCCTTTACTGAGCTTGAGCTCGTCCCCTATCAACCTCCTGCTGAAAAAGCCGTGGACTTCTATCAAACTAGAGCGTGGCTGCAGCTTCGCGAACAAGCCTTTGTAAAGTATGGCAATCGCTGTGCTTGCTGCGGCGCATCACCAAGCACTGGCGCAATAATGCATGTTGATCATATTAAACCTCGCTCTAAATATCCTGAGCTAGCATTAGAGCTAAGCAATCTGCAAATACTGTGTGAGCAGTGTAATCTAGGTAAGTCCAATATCTCTGAGGTAGATTGGCGTCAACCTCAACCAGGCTGTGCAGGAGAGAAATCATGAAGTGTTCGGTTTTTATCGCTACGAGTATCGATGGTTATATCGCAACTGAAGATGGCAATGTCGATTGGCTTGAGCAAGCCGGCAATCAACAAGCAGACATGAGTGACAACCCAGACATGGGCTTTAATGAATACATAAACAGTGTTGATTGCATGATTATGGGTCGTAAATGTATGGAGAAGATTGCTAGCTTTAATCTCACTGACGAGCAGTGGCCTTATGGCAAGCTGCCTATTTATGTGTTGAGCCGCACCATGACCAAGCCACCACAAAACCTTGTTGGTAAGGTTGAGATGGTCAATGATGGTATTGAGGCGCTGCTATCGCGATTAGAGCTTCAAGGACTCAAACACGCCTATATTGATGGCGGCGCGACAATATGTGCATTCATTAACTTGCAGCTCATCGAGCGGATGATCATCACCCAAGCGCCTGTGGTTTTAGGTAAAGGTATTTCACTGTTCAATGACATCAAATCACCAGTCTCAGTTACCCAGGTCAGTGCGCAGTCTTACCCTAATGACTTTGTTCAAGTTAGCTACCAGCTTAGCTATGCTTAAGCTCTAGATATGCTAGACCATTTAGTTACCGTGTGATGTGACTAGATCAAAGCAAATTGAAGGAAGCCCTTAGCCCTCGAACATCAAAAAATCATAATTCTACACACTGCATATATTAAGGAACGTTATATGAAACCACGTTTAATCCTGCTGCTAGTAGTAAGCCACGCTATGGTTGCATTTATCGGCTTTGCTGCAGGCATTTACACCCTGCCATTACTTACCGCGTCAGCTGCGCCTGACCAAGCCCAGTTAAAGTCAATCCAAACCCAAGCAGAGTTCACCGCCAGCTTTGTACGAGAGTTAAAAGGCAGCGACAGCTTGCACTGGGGTGAAGGACAAGTCTCAATAAATAGTCAGCATATCGCCTTGGAAGGCGAGCTTTCACCTGGGCCTGACTTTAAACTCTACTTGGCACCAGAGTTTGTAGAAACAGAGCAAGAATTCAACGCCTTAAAAAGCAAGATGGTACAAGTAGGCAGTGTTAACCGCTTCGATAACTTCATTGTTGACGTGCCGAGCCACATTGACCCAGCCAACTACAACACTGTCATTGTGTGGTGTGAATCATTTGGCGAGTTCATCACAGCAGCGAAATACCAATAACACCGCCAGCTTTTTAACATTTGGGTCAGTAACATTTGGGTCAGAGTAAACGTTCACGCTTACACCTAAGCAATCATCCTCTGACCTAAGCTTATCTTGCTTTCGAGCCTTCAACCTAAAAATAAATACCTATACATTTCAATTAATTAAGGTTTTACTCTGACCCGATTTTAAGCTAAATGTAACATTTGGGTCAGAGTAAACGTTCACGCTTACACCTAAGCAATCATCCTCTGACCTAAGCTTATCTTGCTTTCGAGCCTTCAACCTAAAAATAAATACTTATATATTTCAACAAATTAAGGTTTTACTCTGACCCGATTTTAAGCTTAATGTAACATTTGGGTCAGAGTAAACTCTCAGCTTGAGCAGAATCAAGCGGACTCTGGCCGATACATTCCCCCTCCATAGTCAAATAATTAGTATTTACTCGCTTCAGTCAATTAAGCGTTAATTCTGTATCTGGCGTTAACTATGATTCTGGTGCCTCCTAGGTTAGATGTCTGTTTTCCCTATGCGCGGCAAATCAATTGCACTGTTTTGTATTTCAGCTATCGCTGCATATAAGCATATCTATGCAGGATAAGGTTAAATCTATTTGCTATAAACCGTATGGTTTACCTCACATTACCTATCAGCTTGAACATAAAAAATATATACCTTTCGATATATAAAACAGGAAAAATTGTTCACAAAACAGACGAGAAATCTGATCTAAATCACATGGATATGCATAAAACTATCGTAGTATCGCAAATCAATCTCAATTAGGAATTTAACACTAAACCCGAACGTAGATAAAAGATCGGCAAAAAAACAATAGCTTAACCTACAAAAAGCATGAGCTAATCAGTTTTACCGTTAACAAAACATAGAGTTTATGGGTATTAGCGCAAACACAGTCTTAGCGGCCGAACTCACAGGTACTTATATGCTGTGACAGTTCTAAAGATGTAAAACTTAGATTTAGCTCAATTATGAAAAAGGCGATACAGCAAAGCTCAAGTATCGATTTTACCCAAAAGGGATAGATATCTATTCAACTTAAGGAGAGAACCCAATGTCTAACAGTAAATGCCCAGTAATGCACGGCGGCGCAACGGAAAGCAACATGTCTGTAATGGAGTGGTGGCCTAAAGCGCTCAACTTGGACATCCTTCATCAACATGATAGTAAGACTAACCCACTAGGCGCAGACTTTAACTACCGCGAACAAGTCAAAAATCTTGACGTTGAAGCACTAAAATCCGACATGAAATCGTTAATGACCGACAGCCAAGATTGGTGGCCTGCTGACTGGGGACACTATGGCGGTTTAATGATTCGTTTGGCATGGCACTCAGCTGGCAGCTACCGTAATGCAGACGGTCGAGGAGGCGGAGCTACCGGTAATATGCGTTTTGCACCACTAAATTCATGGCCTGATAACGGTAACCTAGATAAAGCTCGTCGCTTACTTTGGCCACTTAAAAAGAAATATGGCAGTAAAGTTAGTTGGGCTGATTTAATGATTTTAGCCGGCACCATGGCTTATGAATCAATGGGTTTTAAAACGTTTGGTTTTGCGTTCGGGCGTGAAGATATCTGGCACCCTGAGAAAGATACTTACTGGGGCTCAGAAAAAGAATGGTTAGCGCCAAGTGGCGGTGAAGGTAGCCGATATTCTGGTGAGCGTGATTTAGAAAACCCACTAGCAGCTGTGATGATGGGACTTATCTATGTTAATCCTGAAGGTGTAGATGGTGTTTCTAATCCTCAGAAAACGGCTGAAGATATGCGTGTAACTTTTGCACGTATGAGTATGAACGATGAAGAAACCGTAGCATTAACAGCAGGTGGTCACACTGTTGGTAAAGCACACGGTAACGGTGATCCAGCCAATCTAAGTGAAGCGCCAGAAGGGGCTGGAATCGAAGAGCAAGGTTTAGGTTGGAACAACCACAAATCTCGTGGTATTGGCCGTGATACAGTAACAAGTGGTATTGAAGGGGCTTGGACCACGTTCCCAATGAAATGGAACACGGCCAAAGGTGGTTACTTCGATATGCTGTTAAATCACGAATGGACCTTAACCCAAAGCCCAGCGGGAGCGACACAGTGGGAACCAATCGAGATTGCCGAAGAAGACAAACCTGTTGACGTTGAAGATGACAGCATTCGTCATAACCCTATTATGACTGATGCGGATATGGCATTAAAAGTCGATCCTGAATACCGCAAGATCTCTAAGCGCTTCTATGAAGATCCGGCTTACTTTGAAGAAGTATTCGCACGCGCATGGTTCAAACTAACGCACAGAGATATGGGACCTAAAGCATGCTACTTTGGCCCAGACGTGCCAGCAGAAGACCTGATTTGGCAAGATCCAATCCCAGCAGGACCAAAAGGTTATGATGTCGATGCAGTGAAAGCGCGTATTGCTGACAGCGGCTTGTCTATCGGCGAAATGGTCGCAACGGCATGGGATAGCGCACGAACTTTCCGCGGCTCAGACAAACGTGGTGGGGCAAATGGCGCTCGTATCCGTCTGGCGCCACAAAATAGCTGGGAAGGTAACGAGCCAGCACGCTTAAATAAAGTGCTATCTGTTCTTGAACCAATTGCAGCAGATGCGGGTGTGAGTGTAGCTGATGTAATCGTACTTGCGGGTAACCTGGGTATCGAGCAAGCAGCGAAAGCGGCTGGTTTTGAAGCTAACGTCCCATTTGCAGCAGGTCGTGGTGATGCAACGCCTGAGATGACAGACGAAGATTCATTCTCTGTACTTGAGCCTTTAGCAGATGGCTTCCGCAACTGGCAGAAACAACACTACACAGTAACACCTGAAGAAATGATGTTAGATCGCGCTCAGCTACTTGGCTTAACTGCGTGTGAAATGACGGTGTTAGTGGGTGGTCTACGTGTATTGGGTACTAACTATGGTGGTGAAGCATTCGGTCAGTTTACCGATACCTTAGGTGCGCTGACTAACGACTTCTTTGTAAACTTAACAGACATGAATTACAGCTGGAAACCAACGGGTCGTAATTCTTATGAGATTGTTGAGCGCACAACGGGGACCGTTAAATGGACTGCCACACGCGCTGATTTAGTATTTGGCTCAAACTCTATCTTACGTGCTTACGCAGAAGTTTATGCACAAGATGACAGCAAAGAGAAGTTTGTCCACGACTTTATCGCAGCATGGGTGAAAGTTATGAACGCAGATATGTTTGCCTAGTAACCATCTTATGCTGAGTAATACTGCACAATGCAATATTACTCAGCAAGCTAAAGGTTAATATACTAGAACTTGCAAATTAAAAATGGGTACCTTTGGTACCCATTTTTTGTTTTCAGCCTCAAGCGATAGCCATAAAAAAACCGCTGCAGAGGCAGCGGTTTTTATTAAAGAGTTGTGCTTAACAATTACTTGTTAGCTTCACGCTCTTTAACTTCAGCGATAACTTTTTCAGCAACGCTGTTTGGACATGGTGCGTAGTGTGAGAACTCCATAGAGAACTGACCACGACCAGAAGTCATAGTACGTAAAGAACCGATGTAACCGAACATTTCAGATAACGGTACGTCACCCTTAATGCGAACACCAGTAGTACCAGCTTCTTGACCAGAAATCATACCACGACGACGGTTAAGGTCACCGATTACGTCACCTACGTTGTCTTCTGGGCTGAATACGTCAACTTTCATCACAGGCTCTAGAAGCTGTGCGCCGGCTTTTGGCATAGATTGACGGAATGCACCTTTAGCAGCGATTTCGAACGCGATAGCTGACGAGTCAACTGCGTGGAAAGCACCGTCAGTAAGCTCTAGCTCAACGTCTAGTACTGGGAAACCAGCAACAGTACCAGTTTCCATCATAGATGCGAAACCTTTCTCAACTGCAGGCCAGAATTCTTTAGGTACGTTACCACCAACTACTGAAGAGCTGAAAGTGAAGCCAGAGTTTTGCTCACCTGGGCGGATAACATAGTCGATCTTACCGAACTGACCAGAACCACCAGACTGCTTCTTGTGAGTGTAGCTGTCTTCGATAGCTTGAGTAATTGTCTCACGGTATGCTACTTGAGGCTCACCAACGATTAGGTCAACACCGTAAGTACGCTTAAGGATGTCAACTTTAATGTCTAAGTGAAGCTCACCCATACCTTTAAGGATGGTTTCGCCTGAATCTTCGTCAGTTTCAACGCGGAAAGATGGATCTTCTGCAATCATTTTACCGATCGCGATACCCATTTTCTCACTGCCGCCTTTGTCTTTTGGCGCAACAGCAATAGAGATTACTGGCTCTGGGAAGATCATAGCTTCAAGAGTACAAGGGTCCTTAACGTCACATAAAGTGTGACCAGTTTGAACGTTCTTCATACCTACGATAGCGATGATGTCACCAGCTTGCGCTGAATCTAGCTCGTTACGCTCGTCTGCTTGCATCTCAACCATACGGCCAACACGCTCAGTTTTACCTGTTGCAGAGTTAAGGATGGTGTCACCTTTCTTGATCTTACCTGAGTAGATACGTACGAAAGTTAGTGCACCGAAACGGTCATCCATAATTTTGAATGCTAGTGCTTTGAACGTAGCATTTGGATCAACGATAGCGTGCTCACCAGTTTCGTTACCTTCTTCGTCAGTTAGAGGTTGTGGGTCAACTTCTACTGGATCAGGTAGGTAATCAACTACTGCGTCAAGAAGAAGCTGCATACCTTTGTTTTTGAAAGCAGAACCACAGTATGTTGGGAAGAATGCCATTGTACGAGTACCAGTACGGATACAACGCTTAATGTCTTCCATAGATGGCTCTTCGCCTTCCATGTAAGCTTCCATTAGATCGTCGTCCATCTCAACAGCAGACTCGATTAGTTGCTCACGGTATTCTTCTACCATGTCAACCATGTCAGCTGGAACGTCTTCGATCTTGTAGTTTTCTGCTTGGCCAGTTTCATCCCATACCCATGCTTTACGAGTAAGTAGATCAACTACGCCTTTGAATTCGTCTTCGATACCGATTGGCAGAACCATTACTAGTGGGTTAGCAGCTAGTACGTCTTTAGTTTGCTTAACAACACGTAGGAAGTCAGCACCCATACGGTCTAACTTGTTTACGAAGATGATACGAGCAACTTCTGATTCGTTAGCGTAACGCCAGTTAGTTTCTGACTGAGGCTCAACACCACCAGAACCACAGAATACACCGATACCACCGTCAAGAACTTTAAGAGAACGGTATACTTCTACTGTAAAGTCAACGTGACCAGGAGTGTCGATAACGTTAAAACGGTGGTCGTTCCAGAAACAACTTACCGCTGCTGACTGAATGGTAATACCACGCTCAGCTTCCTGTTCCATGAAGTCAGTTGTAGACTCACCATCATGAACTTCACCGATCTTATGGATCTTACCGGTTAGCTTAAGGATACGCTCGGTGGTCGTGGTTTTACCCGCGTCAACGTGAGCGAAGATACCAATGTTTCTGTATTTTGATAATTCGGTCATGATTCAACTTTAATGATTAGTTTAAGAAGTAGACGGAGTATGCGAATAGTACCGACACACCGCTCATCAGGTTATTTAAGGCGCATATTGTAAATTGGAACCTTGCAACACGCAAATAGCAGTTGCAATATTTCTGCAGTTTTGGCAAAAAAACTCGCCGTAATCGCTAGATATTAGATATAAAACAAGCATCTAAAAATGATCGATTATTTTTCAGCCACACAAAAAAGTCTGTTTTAACCCGCGAATTTTAACGCCAGATCCTCGCGCATCTAAGTAATGAGCCAGAATTTAACGATTTACCAACAACTTTAGGCTGAATTTACGTGATTTCGATCGCCAACTATAGACATAAAAATACCCGCACGCGGCGAGTATTTTTGTCACTAGTTTAGCTGTCGTTGTTTATTCAACTGGTGAGATAACAAACAGTAGGTCACCTTGAGATACTTGCTGACCATTGCTGTTAAGAATTCGCTCAATGCGGTACTTCTTATCAGATGGGTATAGCTCAGCGTCTTTACGGTTAAAGCCTGCAAGTGACACTTGCGAGAACATCTTCATCGCTTCAGTCAGTGCCAGTGTTTGGTCAACGGTGACTACATCACCTTCTTTGACAAAGTCTGCTTCTCCTGGCGCTGGAGACGTATAGAAGATACCTGCACCTTGTGCCAGAACTTTCAGCTCGTTCGACTCACCAACACGTAGCGACTCAGTATCAACCGCTTCAGTTTCTGCCGCAGCTTCCATTTCTTCGATTAGCGCGTCAGCGTCAATCTCAGCCATTAGGCGTGGCAGATAGTTAGTGTCGTAAACGCCTTCGTTGAAGGTACCGTCAGCAAGAATACGCTTAAGTAGCGGAATGTTAGTCGCGATACCACGAATAACCACGCTATCTAGGTAGTCGTACATCTTCTTAACGACATCGGCGCGATCGCTACCACGGATAATGATCTGCGCGATCAAGCTGTCGTAGTATGGCGATACTTCTTTATCTGTATCGGCGATCGAGATGATCTCAATGTCATCACGCTCTGGCATGATGCACTCAGTGATCTTGCCTGGATTTGGCATTAGCTGCATAACGCCATTGCTATCTAGCTCAGCTTTCTCAGCAGTTACACGGACTTCCATCGCGTAACCTTGATCAACAGGCTCTAGGTCTTCAATTGAGCGACCAGCGGCAATGTCGAACTGCGCGCTTACAATGTCGATACCAGAAGTCGCTTCAGTTACCGGATGCTCAACCTGCAGACGGGTGTTCATTTCCATGAAGTACACTTCGTTTGCATCTAGGTTGTAGATAAACTCTACCGTACCCGCGCCCATGTAATCAGTCGCATCACCTAGTGCACGAGTGTACTCCATCACCTTCTGCTTAAGCTCATCAGGCAGCATGGTCGACATAGACTCTTCAATCACTTTCTGGTTGTTACGCTGTACTGAACAGTCACGTAAACCTAACACTTTAGTGTTGCCGAACTTGTCACGTAGTAGCTGTACTTCAATGTGACGCAATGAGGTTACGTATTTCTCAAGGTAAAGGTCACCGTTACCAAATGCTGCCGCAGCTTCAGTCGATGTTTGAGTGAATAGCGCAATCATGTCTTCAGGGCGTTCAACTACCTGAATACCTTTACCGCCACCACCTTGTACCGCTTTAAGCAGTACTGGGTAACCAATCTCTAGTGCAACGTTCACAGCTTGCTCAGCGTTGGTCAAAATACCGTGTGAGCCAGGTACTACAGGTACGTTTTGCGCTTGCGAAGTTTTAATCGCGTTCGACTTGTTACCCATAGTTGTCATTGAGTGTACGCTTGGGCCAACAAAGTTAACGCCGTTGTTTACACAAAGTGCAGCAAACTGTGGGCTTTCAGATAAGAAACCGATACCAGGGTGCAGTGCGTTAACTTTCTCGTACTCAGCAACTTTCAGTACTGAGTAGGCGTTTAGGTAACTTTCATCTGAAGTGTTACCACCAATACAAACTAGCTTGTCGTTCTCTTTTAGCATGTCTGCAGGAACAGAAGTCATATCTGGATCAGAAGCAACCAGTACCACATTGATGTTGTTGTCGTGCGCCTTGCGGATAAGTTTCACCGCAGTACAACCACGAGCGTGAACCAGTACTTTGTCGATAGGCTTCATCAATGCACGTGGATCGTCTTGAACAATCTCATCAACCACTTCAACTGTTTCAGGAACAATGGTTGATAGCGCGTTGCCAATAACGTCTTTAATGTCAGCATTTGGCATTGGCATTAATGGGTCAATGCTTGAAAGCTGGCTGTCTAACGTCTCGCTAAATGGGTTATGAACTAAGCCATTCATCGCACCAGGAACTTTCGACAAGTAATTAGATAGTGTCGATGTAGATGGCAAGTATGCAGGTACAACCATTTGGCCTGCGAACGGCATGTTAGTACCCGATAAGTAGTAAGTTTGCACTAATGGGTGAGTCACAAAACTCGCCTGTGCACCACCGGTACAGTCACCGAAACCGAACATCAATACAGGTAGCTCGTTGTCGCGGATGAAACGAGTGATACGGTCGTTCACTACTGCCATTGAGAATAGCGCTGCTGCACCTTCTTTAGTTTGCATACCACCTGAGCTGATAAAGCAAATAACCGGTAGCTTGCGCTTAGCACATTCAATTAATAGCGCACTGAACTTCTCAGCACTTGCCATATCGAATGCACCCGCTTGGAATGCGGTGTTCGATACTGCCACACCTACGCGCAGCTTATTGTCACCTTCACCAAAGTCAGCTAAACCTGTGATTAAACCACATGGGCGCACGCCGCGATCGATTGCATCTTCAATCGATAAACGGAAACCAGGGAAGTTAAGCAAGTTGGCAGACATCTTGTCGCCGTCAATTTCGTCAAACTCAGTGAAGAACTCGCCAATCACGTTCTCCCAAGTCATCTTGCCTTGCTTCTTCTCTTCACGCAGCACCTTCTGGATTAACAAGTCTTGATAACCCATGGTTAGACGGTTCCAGAAGTCTTTACGACGACCAATACGAACAGGGTTAATCGCACCTGTGTACTTGTCGTGCTCTTCTTCACTGTCGAAGTACTCTGGTAATAGACGCTCAAAGAAGTAAGTCAGAATTACGAATAGCGAATCGTTAAGCTGTGGGAAACCAACACTCTTCCACTGCTCTACGCGCGTTAGTAGCTCAGCGCGGTTTGATTGCGCCATAAAGTATTTAAGCCATTTGTAGAACTTGCTCTTCTCATAAGCTTCATCGTTGGTTGATAGTGCACGGTCAATCGACTTATGCAGCAGGTTATCAACTGACTCGCGGGCAAGACTTTTCGAGTTCATCGCTTCTTTCGAGATAGAAGCAAGATTAACCACTACGTTGTCATACAGCGCGTTGAAGATAAGAATGTTGTGACACTGCCAGATAAAGTCTTCACGTAGCTCATCATTGACCACTACATCAAGTACAGTTAGCTGGTTTAGTTCAGGCCAATCTGCTTCAGTCTTCTCTTTAGGGAGCGACTCAAGATATTGAATTAGGCCTTTAAAGTTGTTCTCAGCGTTAGCTTTCCAGCGGTGGTATAGCGACCAACCGATGTTAAATAGCAGCGCTTTACGTGCTTTCTTATAGTTCTCTTTTGGCTCACCTAAGATAAAGCGCGTCAGCATATTACGCTCAGTCGACACCTCATCACGCTTAGCGGTGAAGTTGCCCCACAGCTTGTTTAGCTCTTCGTCATAAACTAGCTTGTCAGGGTTGGTTAGCCATGCTTGGAATACGCGCTCTTGCTCTTGTGAGATACGCTCTAGTAAGTCACCTTCAGGGATACTTACCTTAGATAGTCGACCATATTGCTCTTGCGAGATCGAATGGATACGGCTACGAAGCGTTAGATAACGCAGATAACGATATGCACTACCAAAGATGTTGTGGTGCATAGTCGGGCTGTTTGCAATCGCAAGCCCAGTGTTGCTTTCTAAGCTAACTAAGTTTTCTGATGGCGCTAAGAAACGCTCTAGGCTGCGCTCGTAGTGCTCTTTTAGATCAGAAGAGTCACGTACAAAGTTCATTGCCGCGCGTTCAACGGCCTCTACACCACTGATAATTGCGCGGCGCAAGTTATGCTGGCGGTCATCGCGGTCTGTTGGCGAGTAATCGATAATGCCGTCAATACAACCTGCTGTGTATAGCTCTTCTGGCGATACACCCACAGATTTAGCACATTCCTGCCAAGATAAGTTGTACTTACGGGCAATACTTTGCAGGCCTTGTGGCTGAATTGTATTGAAAATACCGTCGCGTACAGAAAGTAGAATGTTCGCCGCAGCAAGTGGAATAGCACCACCAGAATATCCTGCACCCACCACAATACCTACCGTTGGTACGTCAACATTGGCACTTTCTGCAATCGCTTTCGAGATTGAGTGTGCTTGGTTGTTGCTGTTAGCTACCTCACCTGCATCAGCACCAGGAGTGTCGATAAGGTAGATGATTGGCATTGCTAGTTCAGCAAAATGGCGAATCGCTTTGCATGCTTCTAAATGATGCTCAGGCATCCAAGCACCGTTAGAGGTTGAACGCTCTTGGGCAATAAAACCAACACGGCGAGTACGAGCACCAAAATCTAGCTCGACTTCAGCACTGTAAAAAGGCCCTTGTTGGTGCTCTGCGATTAGCTTGCCTTTCAACTCGGCAATCATACGCTTAGCGCCATAACGGTTCTTATCTTGAGTCGGTTGAATAACCTGGTTGACGTAACCGTCAACATCTAACGACGCCAATTCTTTTAGGTTTGATTGGATAGCGTCGTCAGAAAGTAATCCTTTGATTTCGTCAGATAACGTCTGCTTACTGTGAGCAGGAAATAACGAGAAATCCTTGGCTAGATGTTCCGCCTGTAAAAATAACGGGTCAGCCGATACAACTTGAGTCGTGTTAGCGGGCTGCTTATTGCTGGTCATCGAGAGATCCTCTGCTTATATAGCCTCTAAAATTTTTAACGCGTAAATATAACTTTGTTGTTCACCGAATTACCATATACACTACCTTGGACGCTTTGTTCCAAAAATGAGACAGTGAGACGAAAATGCCCGATTTGAACGGTATGATGCTGTTTGCAGCGGTGGTGAGAGCCAAAGGATTCTCCCAAGCAGCACGAGACATCGGACAACCTAAATCGACAATTAGCCGCAAAGTTGCCCAACTTGAAGAAGATTTAGGGGTACGTTTACTGCAACGTGACACCCGAAACTTGAGCTTGACTCAGGTCGGAGCCATGTTTTTTCAGCACTGTGAATCGATAAGCGCCGAGGTTGAAGCGGCAAAGGCAACTATTGAAAATACCCACAGTGATGTTTCCGGTTCATTACGCATTGCCATCCCGGTGTCATTCTCACAAGAAGTGATTGGTCATTTATGCTCTAGCTTTATGCGCATGTATCCCAATATCGAGTTAGATATTCAGTTTACCGATAACGATGTGGGACTGGTCGGTGAAGGTTATGACATTGCAATTAAGTATGGTCCACTGCAATCATCAGACCTAGTGGCAAGGCTGTTATTTGAACGTCAGCCCGTGTTGGTTGCCAGCCCAGGCTATATTAAAAAGCACGGCACACCAGCAACGCCACAAGAGCTAGCACAGCACAATGGTATCTTGTTAGGTACTCGCCTATCAGCGCCAATTTGGCCGCTTGGTAAAGGCAATCGCAAGATGATGGCGACCTTTAAGCGCAAAGTTAGGGTCAACTCAGCTAATATGGTCAAGCGCTTTGCCATGGACGATTACGGTATCGCTATGCTGTCAAACACCAGCTGTAAACAAGAAATCGCCGCCGGCACCTTGTTACCTATTCTGCAAGAGTGGCCCATTGAGCCATTTAAGGTCTACGGCGTGTATTCTAGCCGCAGGCAATTGGCGACCAACATTAGCGCGTTTTTAGACTTTTTTAGTAAACGCTACGGCTCACAAGAGTCGCTACACAGCTTAATGAGCTAACTGCCTAATGGGCTAATTCTTACTCACCTATCTAAAAGTACATCGATGACATAACAATGCAGGATCAGCATACATAGCTGATCTTGTATAATTTTTTGTGTTATAACTTATCCAGTAAGATTAACTAAGCCATATAAAGGCACAAAGGATAGCTGCAGGTTAATCTCCAGGTTTAACTTGCCCCACCACGCTGCTTTAAAGGAATAACCATGACCAAGCGCAACTCACTAGGTTTAACGATTAGCTCACTGCTAATGATTATGACCACTTCAGCTCAGGCTAGCCTCGCACTTGATGTAGAAGAGCAGCGTGTTCCACAAGCAACTAAGCTTATTCCACAAGTCGTTGAACGCTATCAATCAAATAATCAGTCTCTCGAAGGTTTATTAAGCCGATCAACTGACGAGTTAAAAGTCACTCAGGATATTGCTGTGCAAGGTCAGCTGTTGTGGCAAAAAGCGGTTAAAGATGTGCAATCAGGCTTAGACGATGACCGCCCACTCTATTGGACGCGCCTGCAAATGCGCAGCGCACTTAAACAAAACTCGGCGGGCTTTAATATTGTACCTTGGCAGCGACAGATTTTAGTTAATGCGGTAGAGAAAGCATCACGCGGCTTTAGCGATATTAACTTTAAAGAAGACACCCAAATCAAAATCTTGCTAACCGGCTTCGACCCATTCTTTTTAGATAGAGACATAGGCCAAAGCAATCCATCAGGGCTAACCGCTCTTGCACTTGATGGTTACACCTTCAATGTGAATGGTAAGCAAGCGCAAGTTGAAACTGTGATGATCCCTGTGCGTTTTGCTGATTTTGACGATGGCATTATCGAATCATTGTTAACGCCGTTTTTCCGTAATCGTAATATCGACATGGTCGTTACTGTCAGTATGGGACGTGATGACTTTGACTTAGAGCGCTTTCCTGGCCGTAACCGCAGCGCAGCCGCACCAGATAATCTGAATGTGTTAACCGGTGCCAGCAAGCAAACACCAATGCCACCACTATTTAATGGCGGCACTTTGAATGGCCCAGAGTTTATAGAGTTCTCTCTACCAGTTGCTGCGATGCAAGCGGTAAAAGGTAATTGGGCGGTGAATGATAATCATCAAGTCACCACCACATCAGGTGGTCAGTTTGACGCGAAATCAATTCACTCACTACAAAACGCAACTTCGGTTGAAGGCTCCGGCGGCGGTTACCTTTCCAATGAAATCTCTTACCGCAGCTTATTACTACGTAGCCAGTTCGACTTTGACATCCCAGTCGGTCACATCCACACCCCTAGAGTAAAAGGTCACGATTCACAAGTGGAAGGCGACATAGTTGAGCAAGTCCGCGCCATGGTCGGCGCAGCGGCGAGCACGCTTTAGTACTGAGTATTCAAGCCAAATATCAAAAGGCGTGAGTCACACAGACTCGCGCCTTTTGTTTTCTCAAGCACACCGCTTTGGTCTATCCAAATACTGACTCACACAGCTAGTTACTTTCACTACGAGTTACTTGTACTGACTAGTTACTTGCACTCGCTTGGCAAAACACGCACCATATACCCTGTGTCATCTCAACCTGCCAAGTCTAACGTAAACTGCATTAATGCCGACTCATTTAACTGCCCAACAAATCCAGCAAGTTCACAGCAAACTTGAGGCGGATTACCAAAAAGCCGATGCGTATTTTAATCAACAGTTTCCGCGACCTGAGCTTGCACTCACCTTACGCGGAAAAAGTGCTGGCACCGCGCATCTGCAATTAAACAAGATTCGCCTCAACCCTGTGCTGCTCAAAGAAAATTTCGACGCTTTTATCGAGCATGTTATTCCCCATGAGGTGAGCCACTTATTGGCATATCAACTATACGGCAAGGTGCGACCGCACGGGCGAGAATGGCAGAGCATTATGCTCAAGGTGTTTGGCCAACAACCATCGACGACACATCAGCTCGATATCCGCTCAGTACAAGGGAAGATGTTTAATTACCAATGTGGCTGCGGTGTGGTGCCACTAACAATAAGGCGTCATAACAAAGTCGTTCGCGGTGAAACTAAGTATCGCTGTCGCCGCTGCAGTGAAACCTTGGCAATATCAGACAACTAACTAGGGTCTGTTGACCTTTCAAGATTATTTTTGCAGCTGCTTGTTGGAAATTTATACAAGGCAACGACTTTGATGTGTGGTGATTCCACATGATAAGTCGTTAACGCAGTAGAAATGACAACAAGCGCTGCCTGAAAGGTTCGTTTAAAAGCACTTTACTCTTTGTTGTGAGCGAATTTGTGTAAGTGACTAGACATCATCGCTCACGCCGCGATTAAAGTGCTTTTAATTCGAACAAATTCTAATCAGCAAAGATCAACAGACCCTAATTATTCTTTACCAACATCCTGACTAAAAGTGCAATTGAATAAAGCTTGATTGCATCAGTTATCGCTATCTTTTACCATCTGCCACAAAGACTGGCTCAGCCAGCTAACAACCTTTAAGAAGTAGGTTTATCGTGCGCACAATCAAGATTATTGGGTTAATGTCTTTACTGGCATTAACTGCTACTGCATTCAGCTCAAGCACCTTTGCAGCTAAAACAAAACAGCCGAAACACCCAACGAGTTTTAATCAAGCCAAAAAAGCGATTAAGAAAATCTATCAGCAACTGCCACTGACTAGCTTTTACTGCGGCTGTGACATCCAAATCAATGGCAAGCTATGGCAACCAGATTTGCAAAGCTGTGGTTATCAGGTACGTAAGCAAAATGTTCGGGCTAACCGCATCGAATGGGAGCATGTTGTGCCGGCCTGGGAGATGGGGCATCAACGCCAATGCTGGCAAGAGGGCGGTCGCAAAAACTGTGGTAAAACTGATAAGCAGTTTAAAAAGATGGAGTCAGATCTGCACAACCTGGTGCCAGCAATTGGCGAAGTGAATGGCGATCGCAGCAATTACCGCTTTAGCGAGTGGAATGGCAAACCTCATCAATATGGTCAATGCCAAATGTTAGTCGACTTTAAAGGCCGCAAAGCACAGCCGCCAAAACCATCGCGTGGCGCAATTGCCCGTACCTATTTTTACATGCAGCAAAGCTATAATTTTAAGCTCAGTAAATCACAAAGACAGTTATTTAATGCCTGGGATAAAATGCATCCAGTTGACGAGGCGGAGTGTCAGCGCGACCGCTTAATTGCACAAAGCCAGGGGAATCATAATGAATTTGTCTTCAAACAATGCCAAAATCTAGGTTTGTAAACTGTTTCGCCCGCGTACAAGGTAATCACTAATGAGAGTCCCAAGAATCTACCAACCGAATCAATCAATTAGCCAAGGAGCTACAATAGCGCTAGATGATGACGGTGTAGCCCACATTGGTCGCGTGCTGCGAATGGGCGAAGGTGAGCAGTTAAAGCTTTTCAATGGCGACGGCAATGACTATTTAGCCGAGATCATCCAAGCGAGTAAGAAATCGGTCACTATATCGGTCCTAGAATGTGAAGCCGTCACCAATGAGTCACCATTGAATATTCATCTTGGGCAGGTGATCTCAAGAGGCGATCGCATGGACTTTACCATTCAAAAGTCAGTGGAGCTTGGTGTCAGTACCATTACGCCATTATTTTCTGATCGCTGCGGCGTCAAGCTAACGGGTGAGCGTTTAACCAAGAAGATCGCTCAATGGCAAAAAATTGTTATTAGCGCTTGTGAACAATCTGGTCGCAGTGTGGTACCAGTCGTGCGCCCAGCAATGCAGTTACATGTCTGGTGTGGCGAGCAAAGCGATGCCATTAAACTCAATCTGCACCCAAGGGCAAAGCATGGTATTAATGGCTTAACTCTCAACAAAGACAATAAGCGCGTGCGTTTATTAATTGGCCCAGAAGGCGGTTTATCGGCAGAAGAAATTGCCATGACGGAGCAATATCAATTTACCGACGTATTGCTTGGCCCACGTGTGCTGCGCACCGAAACCGCATCACTTACAGCCATTACCGCACTACAAGTTAACTTTGGTGACATCGGCTAAACCGGCAGCATTCACATTACAGAATTCAACTCATATAAGGACAACAACATGATTAAGCTTGGCATAGTGATGGATCCCATCAGCGACATTAATATCAAAAAGGACTCGAGCTTTGCCATGCTATTGGCTGCGCAGGCGCGCGGCTATCAGTTGTTTTATATGGAAATGGCAGACTTAGCCATGGTAAATGGGGTGGCAATGGCTAACATGCGCCCACTGAAGGTAGAAAACGATGCCGACAAATGGTTTGAGCTAGGCGAGTCAGTTGATACACCTATTGCAGATCTAGACGTGGTTTTAATGCGCAAAGACCCGCCGTTTGATACCGAGTTTATCTACGCCACTTACATGCTAGAGCGTGCTGAAGAAGCCGGCACGCTTATCGTCAACAAGCCACAAAGCCTGCGCGATGCTAACGAAAAGCTGTTTACTGCTTGGTTTAGTGAGTTCACTCCAGAGACGATTGTGACCCGCGACGAGCAGCGCATTCGTGCTTTCCACCAGCAAAAAGGCGACATCATCTTAAAGCCACTTGATGGCATGGGCGGCGCATCTATCTTCCGCGTGAAAGAAAAAGATCCGAACCTTGGAGTGATCATCGAAACCCTCACCGCCCATGGCAACCAATACGCAATGGCGCAAGCATTCATTCCAGATATTACCTCTGGTGATAAGCGTATTCTGGTTGTCGATGGCGAGCCTGTACCCTACTCGCTTGCACGCATCCCAATGAAAGGTGAAACCCGTGGTAACCTCGCGGCCGGTGGTAGCGGACTAGCTCAGCCACTATCTGAATCAGACTGGCACATTGCCCGTACCATTGGCCCTGAGCTTAAAAAGCGCGGCCTTATCTTTGTTGGCCTTGATGTAATTGGCGATAAGCTCACTGAAATTAATGTGACTAGCCCTACTTGTATTAGAGAAATTGAAGCAGCCTTTGATGTTGATATCACAGGTATGTTGATGGATGCCATTGAAGCAAGAGTTAACCAAGGTTAACCATAAGGACTCAAATTAGATGCGTTTTTTAACCCTAGTTAGCCTTGGCTTGTCTGCCATTATTAGCTTTGGCGCAGTTGCTAACGAACTAACCTCGTTAGCTCCGCAGCACCAAACGGGCACAAGTCAAACTGTGCCTGCCGTGCCAAAGAATATGGTGATTATGATTGGCGATGGCATGGGGCCAGCTTACACCACAGCTTATCGCTACTTTAAAGACAACCCAAATACCCAAGAGATAGAGCAAACTGTGTTTGATCGTTTACTTGTAGGGATGTCATCGACTTATCCAGCTCGCAGCAGCGGTTATGTCACCGACAGTGCCGCCTCTGCTACAGCACTCGCAACTGGCTATAAAACCTATAATGGTGCTATTTCAGTTGATGAGCAAAAACAGCCTATTCCTACCCTTTTTGAGCTTGCTAGGGCGCGCGGTATGGCAACGGGTTTAGCTGTCACATCACAGGTGAATCATGCTACTCCAGCCGCTTTTATGGTGCACAACGAGCATCGTAAAAACTATGTAGAGATAGCCGAGGCTTACCTTGATACTGGTGCAGAAGTTATTCTAGGTGGTGGACAAAAGTACTTTTCTGAGGAGCTACTAGAAAAGTTCAAAGCAAAGGGTTATCAACACATCACCGAGTTTAGTCAGCTAGATGGCATAGACAAACCTAAAGTCTTAGGTCTATTCGATGAAGTGCAACTGCCATGGGTAATTGAAGATAAGCAAGGTCACAAGCTTCGTACCCTAACGCAAAAAGCATTGGATTTACTTTCTCAGCATGAGCAAGGTTTTGTCCTACTGATTGAAGGCAGTTTGATTGACTGGGCAGGCCACAGCAACGATATCGCCAGCGCAATGCATGAGGTAGATGAGTTTGCCGCAGCGATGGAAGTGGTTGAGCAATATGTGCGCGAGCATCAAGACACCCTACTGGTAGCGACAGCAGATCACAACACAGGTGGACTGTCGATTGCAGCAGGCAAAGACTATGCTTGGCATCCTGAATTTCTGCACCATGTCACTATGCCGCCATACATCCTTGCCGAAAAACTTGTTGAGCAAGACGAGTGGCAAAGCAGTTTAACTGCAGCGATCCCGGTTGAGTTTACTTCAGAGCAAATGGAGCTGATTGCCGACGCGCGAGCTCAAGGCGCTGAACCGCTCACTTATGCCTTGCAAACTGTTATTGACCAACACTCAAATACAGGCTGGACAACCGTTGGCCATACAGGATTGGACGTGCAGGTATTCGCCACAGGCCCAGGCGCGAGCTTGTTTAACGGCAGTCAGGACAACACAGACATCGCTAAAAAGATGATCAGCTTATTGCCGCAATTGCCTGCAAAGCAACAGTGAGTTCAGGTTTACTGAATACTGTGGGGTTCTGTTATACTTGCCCTGCTAACGCGCTGCAAATAAGCGGCTAAATTATGCTATTACACAAAGAAGGCTGCGGCCTTCTTTTAGTTTTTCACCATCAATGAGCTAAACACTGTGCTATCAAACCCATCTCAAGTGCTAATTCGTAACCTAGACTATGTGGAAAACGACAATGTATTAGTGCTCAATCATGAAGCTGATGATCTCGCTAAACAATTACTAGAGAGTGCGGCCAGTGTCGCTAGCCTAGCGTTAGACTTTAACCACTATCTCAAGCTAAATGCCACCAAAGCTGACAAACTTGAGTGCCACTTTGGTCATCAGCTGCCACAAGAGTTAAGTGATAAACAGTTTGATACTGTTATCGTCTATTTCCCAAAAGCCAAAGCGCTGTCAGGATATCTGCTTCAACTTGCCGCTCAGCACTTAAAAGCGCAAGGGCAGTTGTTGGTTGTCGGCGAAAATAAAGGTGGCATTAAGTCATTACCTAAACTTGCGCCTGATTACTTTTCCAAGCCGATTAAACGCGACAATGCTCGCCATTGCTTGTTGTTTAGTTCAATTCTCACAGCGCCCGCTACCAAGCTAAACATTGCCGACTGGACAAGCCAGTATCAACTTGCCACTCCTCAGGGAGAGCTGACTATTTGCAATACCGTTGGCACATTTAGCGACAAGAAACTTGATGCTGGCACGGAATTATTACTGGCGCACTTACCTAAGCTACACGGCAAAGTACTCGATTTTGGCTGCGGTGCAGGTGTGATAAGTGCCGCGCTACTCAAGTCACAACCTGAGCTACAAATTGACTGTATTGATATCAACGCCATGGCGCTGCTATCTTGTAAGCTCACCTTGGAAGCCAATGGCATGAGCGCCAATGTTTATCCATCCGATGGCTTTACCCATATCAAGGCTAAGTTTGATGGCATTATTTCAAACCCACCGTTTCATGATGGACTAAACGCCACAACTGACATTGCTAAAGATTTCGTCAAACGCAGTGCTTTGCAGCTTAACACTGGTGGATATTGGCAAATCGTTGCTAACCGTCACTTACCGTATGCAGATACTATCGCTCACTATTTTGGACAGTTCGATGTGCCTGCTGAGAACAACAAATACAAACTGTACACCTGCCACAAATAAGCCAAATTAACCAGATGAATCCTGTGAGATGCTGCATAAATATCCACAGGATTCATTTACTACACTACTGGCTAAACCCAAAAATATCCGCTAAATTGGTTGCCAACCTGATTCTGTAACAGTCATGCAACGCGAAAGCCCAAGTCCGATGCTAGCGTGCAGCATTTATCACTAAAACAATAATTAAAATAATCAAAGGCAACCATGTTAGAGACTACTGCTGTTAGTTTTAGTGGCGATAACACGCAAGTCGAACTTCGTCTTATCCCAAATACCCATGGCCCGGTTAGTGCTGAAGATATTGAGTCATTACTTAAGCAACCCGACTTCGCTATGCTGTTTCCTATTGTGCCCGCTATTAATAAAGCCGTATCAGAGGTGAACGCACTTTGCGGTCAAGACAGTGGTGTTCACGAGCTGTTTTTTGTTATTGCAGAACGTAAAGACGGACAAGTTGCTATTGAAATTAGTGACGATCACATGCATGCAAACATGACGATTACCTCAGCGTGGGGGGGCAAGAAGTCAGCCTCCCCACTGTGCTCACTACTTTAAAAGCCAATAAAGTCAAAATGGGTTTAAGCAAACCTAAAATCATGTCTTTAATGAAGCAGCTTGAGGTATTACCGCCAGGAGAAACCTGCACAGCCGAAATCGCCCACGGTAAGCCAGCCGTTAATGGCGAGAACGCCTACCTGACCCGTAAAGTCCCACTCGCCCGCGAGCGACTATTACAGCCGCAAGAGCGCGAAGATGGCACTGTAGATATGCGTAATCTTGGCGCGATGATCACCGTAAAACCTAATGATGTGTTAATGGTGAAAACCCCTGCTACAGAGGGCACTGCTGGCTATAACATCCATGGGGATATTTTAAATCAGGTGCCAGGTAAAGATGTCGAACTCACCCCTGGTGAAGGAACTTGTTTACAGCCCAATAACCCCAATATCTTGATCGCAAGCAAAGCCGGCCAACCGGTAGAAAACCGCAAAGGAATGCAGGTTGACGATACGCTCGAGATTAAAGAAGTTAACGTGCGCCACGGCCACGTTAACTTTAAAGGCAGCGTGCTGATCAAGGGCGACGTGCAAGAAGGTATGCAAGTAAAAGCCACTGGTGATGTCACAGTAATGGGATTTATCGATTCAGCTAGTATTGAGGCCGATGGTGATGTCATAGCCAGCAAGGGTGTGATTGGACGTCAAGCTGGCGAAGGAAAATTTACCACAAGCATCAAAGCTAAAGGACAAATCTGCGCCCAATTTGTGCAGTACTCACACCTTGAAGCTGATGGTGACATCCTGGTTACTAAGCAATTACTGCACAGTCATAGCATCAGCAAACAAACCATCACAGTTAGCGACCCCACTAAGCGCCGCGGCGATCTGGTCGGCGGCAGAGCTGAAGCGGCTAAAGGCATACGTGCCGTCGTATTTGGTGCCACAGCTGGCACTAAAACTGAACTTTATTGCGCCATGGATCAAAGCACGCTGAAAACTCATTTAAAAGAGCTCGATGAAAGCGTGAAAGCACTAGTCGTTGCAAGGCTTGATATTGAAGCCAGACTGCATAAGCTGCCACCTAAAAGTGAATGGCAAACCGATGCAGGCATGATTGAGCAAGTAAAAATGATGCTAGAGCAGAAAAAGCTCATCACGGAAGAGCAGCATAAAGAAGAACTTGAACATCAAACGCTGTTGAATGAAGTCGAAGGTTATTACAAGAACTATTTTATTCAAGCTAATAAACATATTTATACCAATGTAGAAATCCATTTAGGGCAAGCGCAGCAACGCACTCAGCGTGAACATGGCCCATGCGTGGTTCGAAACATCAACCAAGAGCTTAATTTCGATTACTCAACCAGCTAAATCACTCGCTTGGTAAAATGACGCGAGCCCCCCAATACACCAAGGCCAATCATCGATTGGCCTTTTTAATTTTCAGCCCTAAGCCACCTACTTCAGTAGGTGGTTATCATCGAATAGGCTTTGCCTTTAAATTCCAGTGTTCTTCAGTTCTGACTACTTTAGTAATTAGCTTACGTAGCAATGACATTTAAAGCTCGCAGCAAGCACATCCTGTGGGCTCGACGAAAACATCCATGTTTTCAACGGCTTTAAATGTCATCGCAACTGTATGCTTCAACTTTAGCTGGTTAGGCTATGCCCCTTTTAGGGGGCTCACACAAAGCCACCTTCTTTAGAAGGTGGTAATTTACAGGCTAACACTTACAACCAACTTGATATTTATTGCGTATCGATGCGGTTCTGGCACAATTCGCCCTAAGTTATAAAAGGTAAACACAGTCAGTTTTATGGAACTATTAAACATCGAATGTCTTGGCAAAAAACTGCGCCTTGAAGGCTCAATGGCCGGTTGGCAACAGCTGTTTTGGGACAATCAATTAGTATCGCAAATTGATGCCGCTTCCAGCAGTGATGGGCCATTGGTGCATCAGTTTGAGCTCAAAATGCAGCAAACACTGACAAAGTCGCAAGAAAGCATACAATCCACAGCACAAGATGATGCGCAAAGCGAAGTACAAAATATACAAACCATTCAGGTTGTACTGACCAATCAAGTCATTTGGCAGCCCTTTGACCTCAAATATCAGCTAAGCGTCAATGAGCAAATTGTCACAGAGGGACAACGCAATACCAAAGACATTGAGCAACAAACACCGGAAATCACACCGAAAAAGGTCAACAAACTGAGTTTGTTGGGGCTAGCTTCACTCGGATTTAAATTGCTTAAGTCGGCCAAAGTCGTGAAAGCCTTACTAGCCGGCGCCTCGTTAGCCGCCTATTCTTGGCTATTTTCAATCGAGTTCGCCTTAGCGCTAATTGCCTGCTTAGTGGTACACGAATACGGTCACGTAAAAGCCATGAAGCATTTTGGCATGAAGACCAAAGGTATCTACCTTATTCCATTTATGGGAGGACTTGCCCTCAGCGATGAGCGGATCAACACCCGCTGGCAAGACGTGGTGATATCGATTATGGGACCGACTTTTGGCCTATTTATGTCACTAATATGCATGGTGGCATTTTGGTTTACTGACAATATCTTTTTCGCCGGATTAGCCAGTTTTAATGCACTGCTTAACCTATTTAACTTGTTGCCTATCTTACCTCTTGATGGTGGTCACATACTAAAAAGCATAAGCTTTTCAATGAATTCAGTCATCGGCCTGGTAATTTGTATTATTGCGGCGCTAGCAGGCGTTGCCATTAGCTACACGTTTGGCTTAGCCCTGCTTGGATTCTTATTATTGATTGGTAGCTTAGAAATTGTGATGGAGTGGCAAACCCGCCACCAAAGCCATTTACTGCCATTAGATAGATACGGGCAAATTTTCTCTGCGGTTTGGTACATATTGACGGTCGCCGCCTTAGTTGGTGTTATCGCCTACTTTGCCAGCTACGGTGACGATATGCTTAGCTTACCGCTGCAAATTCTACGTAGCTAATAAACTGCACGATAATTATCAAAAATGGCGCATCTAATGCGCCATTTTTATACTCGAACTAGGCTGCCTCGCCAGCTAAAGCTCAAACACGTTGGTCATCACCTTATATAGCTCAGTACCTTGATGCACAGAGGCTGAGGCAAAGTGCAAAATAGGCACACAATCTACTGGCAAAGATACACTGGTGAGCGCATCCTCACGCCCGTAGCGCTCTACCCGTAAAAGCTGAGCTAATGGCTCACCTGCCGCTAACGGCTGACCAAGCTCCGCACAGTATTCCACCATACCTGACTGAGGTGCGTGCAGTTTACGGTAATCCTTGAGATAACAGCCAAAGCGTGGCATGTCAGCTGGTGCTACTTTTTCAGCTATTACGCCGCGATGGCTCAAATAAGCCAAAATTCCCAAAGCGTCTTGCTTGGCATCTGCAAGGTCTATCCGCTCCTGACTAGCAAGCTCTAATGTGAACGCAGAAATTGCTACACCATAGTCACTACTAAATTCACGCCCATGAGCTTTGGCCGCTTCAGCTAAACACCACCATGGGCAAAAAGCGGCTTCATCCATGGCGCCACCAAATTCGTTGGGAATAACCAGTGTATAGGGAATAGAGAAAAACCTTGCTGCTTGTTTGTCATACTCTGGCGCATAAAGGTGTTTGCAGGACTTTGGCCCTGTGTGTAAGTCGAGCACAATATCCGCTTGATGCGCCATTTTCTGCAAGGTCACTGCCAGGCGATGCCCCGTTGAAATGCCCCAGCTATTATTCAAGCGCTCGTCACAAGATTCTGTCAAACGCGCTTTGAAAGCACTAATTAACTCAACTTCTGATAAGTGTTGATGCGCCAAATACCACGCCTCAACATCGAACTTATGTTCCAGGTATTCACGGTTCCAATTTACCCCGGTAATAGGGTCGAAGCGCCCAAGGGTAAACTCACCACTTTTTTGATTAATCCCCAGCGGATTTGCCAGTGGTGCAAGCACTATTTTGCCTAACACTTGATACGACTCAAGTAGCTTGAGCAGTTGGTATATTACGGCATTCCCTGCACCTCGGCGCCGTGCACATTCGCTTGAATATACACACTGGGTGCAGGCGAAACGTCAACGCCACCTTGCGTTTCCGGAACTAAGCTAGGTTCAATGCAAAAAAGCGGCGCCGTTAATGCGTGACCTGTTGCCAACTCGCCCAAGTGTAGTGATGTTTGTTGTATATTCATCTAACCAATAACCTAAGGATTCATTTGCCCTGTGGACTAAGTGTGCTTTATTCAAATAGATTCTGATGTAGCGCATTAACCACATCAGCAGCTTCTGACTCTGACACCAACACACAAAGATTATGTGGGCTAGCACCCTGACAGATCATGCGCACATTATGCGGTTCTAGCACCTGAAATACTCGACTACAAATACCCGCTGTTGACGCAATTTGATTACCAATAATCGCAACTAACGCAAGCTTGTCTTCTACTCTTACGCGGCAATGCTGCGATAACTCTTGCAACAAAGACTCACTTAGCAGGCCTTGACCACTTGAGTCAGAGCCAGTTTTATCTAGGGTGAGTGACACATTTACTTCTGAAGTGGTGATCAAATCGACCGAAATCTTATGGCGAGCTAGCGTAGCAAAAGTCTCGGCTAAGAAGCCTTGAGCATGGAGCATTTGCAAGCTATGAAGATTAAGCAGAGTTTGATCGCGTCTAAGCGCTACTGCACGATACACTGGCGCATCTTCAATTTGATGGCGAATCCAAGTACCACCTTGCTCCGGCGCTTTACTTGAGCCAACAAACACCTGAATTCGCTGTCTAACCGCGGGTAAAATGGTAGCAGGATGCAGCACTTTAGCACCAAAGGTTGCCATTTCAGCAGCTTCGTTGAAGCTGATTTCCGCAATAGGGCGAGCATTAGGAGCAAGTCTAGGGTCAGTGGTATAGATGCCCGCAACATCAGTCCAAATCTCAACCGCATGCGCGTTAAGCGCTTCAGCTAGCAAGGCTGCAGAATAGTCACTGCCACCACGACCTAAAGTTGTGGTTTTACCTTGCTCGTCTGCACCAATAAACCCTTGGGTCACTATGATGTTATCGCTAAGTAGTGGCAGAAGCTTCGCCTTGGCAAGTGTCGCAATTTGCTCAATCTGTGGTTCAGCTTTTCCAAAATGACTATCGGTGCGCAACACCTGACGTACATCGAACGCCTGAGAAGGCTGATCTTTTTGTGCAATAACTGCCGAAAATAGAATAGATGAGCACTGCTCCCCGTCGACAGCAACTCATCCATAATCGCTTTACTGCGGTTAAGCAGTAAAGACTCACTGAGCACTGCCATTTGACTTAATACCTGATCAATCTGCGCGGTAACTTCTTGCGGGCGATCAAGGCTGTCAGCAATGGCATACTGCACCTTAGCAATATCTTTAAGCAGTGCTAGGCGGCGCTCGTCATTCACATTAGCCTGGGTTAGCTCCACCAGCAAGTTGGTGACACCACTTGACGCGCTCACCACAACCACACGGGTATTTGGATTAGCTAATACAATATCGGCGCAACGGCTCATCGCTTCGAAATCAGCAACAGAGGTACCGCCAAATTTGGCTACGACTAGATTTTCAACTTGATTAATTAAATTAGACACTAGCTAGCCTCCGCAACATTTGCAAAGCCAAGCGAATGATTTAGAAATAAATACATGATTACACTCCGAACTCACTACGTTCGAAGAGCCTGGTGCTAGGATAACGCACCCTTGAAGAAGGGAAACAGCAATCACCACCAGAAGCTCTCCACCAAAATACAGGTGACAATCGCCAGGATTCAGCCTAGACGCTCGATACAACGGATGCATCCCTTACGTTATATCTCGGCGTTAATCTCCCTCATAAGTCTTCATTGGAATGGTGCTTCCTCAAACTTACTACCTAGTTAACGCTCCTCTTCTGCGCCCCTCCAAGGAAGGGAAACGAAAAAGTACCAACTTTCACTTATTAAAGTCAACAGGCTCTAGTCAGATGAATAAAATTCATGCCCCAAAAAACTGTGACCAATAAGGCATTTAGTTGTAAAATAGCGATGCAAAACCGAAGGTTGTGCCATTAAGTGAAACGACTCGCAGCAATAACCTCTATGACTATTAACGAATAGTGCCCTAGTTACATGGGTAACCCTAAACAAAGTAAGTTTGATTTAGCCATAACAGTTATCCGCACGTTTCGACTTATTGAAAAATGCTGTTTTAGCCTATAGTTGGTTAAATAAAATGCAATAAGTACTCAAAGGACTGTAATTAAATGAAAGCTAAACTTAGCCTCACCTCAAGTGCGATTATTCTAAGCCTGACTTCAACAACAGCCGTGGCCAAGAGTGAAATTCTAGAAGGCCAATCGGGTACGATCTCTGAAATCGGTGACGTAGTGCAAATTGCCCTACCTGCGGGTGCGTTAATAGGTAGTTTATGGATTGGCGATAAAGAAGGTGCCTGGCAGTTAACTAAAGGCGTTGCAACTACTTCGTTAATCACCCACACCATGAAGTTTGGCTACGGCAGACTTCGCCCAGATGGCACTGAAAGCAATTCTTTCCCTTCAGGCCACACCTCAGCAGCATTCTCTGGCGCAGCATATATTCATCACAGATATGGCGATAAATGGGCACTACCTGCATACACTGCAGCAAGTTTTGTCGGCGCAAGTCGCTTATGGGCAAATCGTCACTTTATGGACGACGTACTTGCCGGTGGCTCAATTGCAGTAATGACCAGCCTTTACTTTACCGACCCTTATAATGCATCAGACCTTGTTGTTGTGCCTAGCTTTAGCGACGGCAACATGGGCTTAGCCGTAAGCTATACACCCGGTGCTAGCAAGAGCTTACCTAAGTACCAGCTAACTGATGATGGTTGGTCTGGCTCAGGAGCACAAAAAGAGTTCCACCGCAGCTACAGTCTATTTATTGGTGGCTTTGACACTAGCAACAACTTTATTCAAGAAAATGGTAGCCCAAGCTTCAATCTCACTGATTTTAGTCGAGAGAGTGAGCCAAATACCTATGCTGCAGCTGAGCTTGAATGGGGCGTCGCCAAAGACCAATATCTACTCTTTAGCTTTAACCCAATTGAGTCTCGCGACAAAACTACACTGGGCAAAGAGTTAAAATGGGCAGGTAAGTCATACTCTGCAGGAAGCGAAGTCATCTCAGCCTATAGTAACTGGTCTCTCACAGCTGATTATGTATTCGAGCTACTGAGCGATAGCGACTGGATTGTTGAACTTGGCGCCGGTGTAACTTTTGCTGCGCAAACTATCCGCTTGGATTACCCTGAAGGCAACAACCTAGGCGAAACGTCAGATCTGTTCGTTGCACCTGCGATTATCTTCAATGGTGGTTATAAGTTTACTGAGGAATTCTCTCTAGACTTGCGCTACCGCGCATCGGGTTTATCTCAATATACTAGCCAGGCCTACTCTGTAGGTGTGACCTATCAAATTAACGATCGCTGGAGCGCGTCATTATTTAGAGGCGTGTTAGAACAAGAGATTGATGGTGATGAGTATTATAACGATGCTGAATTCGATCATGGTGGCTTTGCAGTCACTTATGCTTTCTAGCAGCAAACCAGTCATATCTGTGTAACCGTACACAAGCGTAAAAAGGATGCCTTGGGCATCCTTTTTGGTCTTCCAGCGTCACTCGCTAGAATACGACTAATCAAAATCTGGTAGTTCATTCACCAAGCGCTGCCTTGATGAAAACTTCCCCATACACACTTCTGGTAAATTCGCATCTGCACACGCCAGCAAAGTCAGTTGCCCTTTATCAACATAGTAAATCGCTAACTGATTAAATTGCCTACCCAATTCTAAGGCTTGCGGCTTGTCGACAAACACCGCCCAACTTTTTTCTCTGTGGCTAAGATCAGGAGATGCGCCATAAAGGGCACGATAGGGTTGCTTAGTTTGCTGAATGGTTCGTTGTAATTTGCGATCAAGCAGTCGATTTTGACAAGAAGTTAATTTATTACCAAACGGGTTACATGCGGTAATAATCGCAAATGAAAATTGATCAGAAAGGCGCTGAGTGAGCAAAAAATGTGTACTTTGATAAGCTTGCCACAAGAAAGAATCCACAGTTTCCATAGTCAAAATCTAGTCAATTAAGCCGAATTGAGTGTAGCAGATAGATTTTAGTTCCGGTAGCGATGTGACGTCAGTCACAAGTTTAAAAATGTTAATTCCCTTTATAATCAGCGCCTTATTGTTTATTAACCTTTTGTGTACGGTATTTGGTGGAAATTTGTTAACATTTTATTTGTTAACAAATGCCTAAAACGAGTACAATAATCATCACTAGCTAATTGAACATTCAATCCACTTTGTCACCACACTTTAGCTGACACTTATGAATGATTTTAATAGAAGCTAAGTTTACACCTGTTTATGTCATGTTCTACATTTAGAGAAACATTAAACTAAATGAAATAAACAAGTTGCCGGGGAACTTTGTGCTTTTACAGGTTTCCAATGTGACGAGGTGTTAACCCAGAATTTATTCGCATGTATCCTTTTTTCGTCAACATAGATGTTGCTCATAGCAGACATGCGAATCACTGACTTATAAAAACCGAGCTGTCAGTGGCCAATGCGAGTGTTTAATATCAAGGCAGACACGCTTAAACACCAATAAATATGAAGATACGGCGCACTTATTTACAGGGAGCAAGTGACGCTTAGCCCTAGCAATTATGAAAGCTAGACTATGACTTTATTAATTTAGGTAATTTAATATGCAAAACCCGCACATTCTTATTGTTGAAGATGAAGCCGTAACTCGTAACACCCTGCGTAGCATTTTTGAAGCTGAAGGTTATGTTGTAGTTGAAGCAAACGACGGCGCTGAAATGCACAAAGCGATGCAAGAGAACAAAATCAACTTAGTAGTAATGGACATCAACCTACCTGGTAAGAATGGTCTACTACTAGCGCGTGAACTTCGTGAAATCAATAACATCGGCCTTATCTTCCTAACTGGTCGTGACAACGAAGTCGACAAGATCCTCGGTCTTGAAATCGGTGCTGATGACTACATCACTAAGCCATTCAACCCACGTGAACTAACCATCCGTGCTCGTAACCTATTAACTCGCGTTAACAGCACTGGTGCAGAAGCTGAAGAGAAAGGTAGCGTTGAATACTACCGCTTCAATGGTTGGAGCTTAGAAATCAACAGCCGTTCTCTAGTTAGCCCACAAGGTGAGTCTTACAAGCTACCACGCAGTGAATTCCGCGCGATGCTTCACTTTGTTGAGAATCCAGGCAAAATCTTAACTCGTGCTGACCTACTAATGAAGATGACTGGTCGCGAGCTTAAGCCGCACGACCGTACAGTTGACGTAACTATCCGTCGTATCCGTAAGCACTTCGAAAGCCTAGCGGACACGCCAGAAATCATCGCAACTATCCACGGTGAAGGCTACCGTTTCTGTGGTAACCTAGAAGATTAATACTTCTGAGCTAAGAGAAGACTAATTCTTCTAAGCGAAAAAATTTGAAAACCAGACCTCAGGGTCTGGTTTTTTTATGTTTGGCATCGGAGTCTTGTTTGAAAGTGCACAATTGTATAAAACACAGCACAAAGCTGCGTATTAATCTAGTCTCTCTAAACCTAGGGCGAGCTCGTGAACATTTATCACGTATTTTCCTGTGGGATTAATGAGCTTTGAGTAAGCAAGCCTCTTTAGCAGGGATGCTAAAGCGGAGCCCCTAACGTAACCATAGGGGATGATTTTACGGCATCTTGCGCAATCAAAGTTCATTAACTCTTAGTACATGATTGATAATCAATCACTCATACGCTAGCCCTGTCCATAACCCCCAGCTAACTTGCGACTGCCAATAGAAAATGCCAGATGATAGGCGACTATCCACACACTACAGGCAAAAGAAAGCCAGCACTGTGGCTGGCTCTCTCAGCTGAAGAATAAAACGAATTAGTTCTTCAATTGGCTATCTAGAAATGCCGCCAAAGACTTATATAAATGGTTACGCACTTTCTCACCGCGCATCGAGTGCTTAGAGCCAGGGTAATCCATCATTTGGAATAACTTACCGTCATCTTGCAGCGCTTTATACACACGGGTACTGTTTTCAAACAATACGTTGTCATCAGCCATACCGTGATACATCAACAAGCCAGACTTATAGCCGCCAACATAAGGCATCACGCTGCTGGCGTCATAACCAGCTTTGTTTGTTTCTGGGTGCCCCATATAACGCTCAGTGTAATGCGTATCATATAAACGCCAATCGGTTACTGGCGCACCGGAGATAGCCGCTTTAAAGTAATCTGGCGCTTTGAACTGACTCAATAATGCCATGTAACCACCATAGCTGTGACCATAAATAGCGATATTGTCACCATCAACAAAAGGTAAGCTGCGTAGGTAATCTACACCGACCTTTTGATCGCGCACCTCGGCTTCACCCATGTTTTGATAAATCACATATTCAAACTGAGTACCACGATTTGCTGAGCCGCGGTTATCTAGCTGAAATACCACATAGCCGTTTTGCAATAGATACTGACTAAAGTAATCAGCCTCACTCCAGCTGTTAGTTACGGTTTGCGCATGGGGGCCACCGTATACACGCACCAGCACAGGGTATTGCTTGGTTGAGTCAAAATCTGTTGGTTTAAATAAGCGGTATTGCAACGTCTGACCATCATCAGCACTCAACGTACCAAACTCAGGCATTTGCCAAAGACCGGCATGAGCATACAGCGGGTGTTCTTTATCCAATTGGTTTTGCTCAACCCAGGCGATATGTTGACCATTTTGCTGATGTAGGCTCACCTGTGGAGGTTGCATTAAGCTACTAAAATGATCGATATAAACTGGCTTGTTATGTGCAAATACTGCGTTGTGCATACCCGCACGAGACGACAGTTTTTCAATGCTATCTGCACCTTGCTTAAGGTTTACTCGATAAATATGGCGCTCTACGACACTGTCTTTACGGCCTGTGAAGTATACCCAGCCACTGGCTTCATCAACATACTCTAGGGCATCTACTGCCCAGTCACCTGTAGTCAATTGAGTAAGCTTGTTGCCATTGTCTTCAACTAGATAAAGGTGCTTAAAGCCACTGCGCTCAGAGCCCCAAATAAAGCCTGCTTGCTGCTTTAAGAAGTGTAAATCGTCATTGATGTTAACCCAGGCTTTGCTGCGCTCTTCAATCACCACCTGGGAGCTTTTACTGTCAAGATCAGCGATACGCAGATCTAACGCTTGCTGACTTCGATTTTGCCACTGGTAAGATAAATGTTTGCTATCTGGCAGCCACTTAACCCTTGGTAGATAAATGTCTTTATCTTTACCTAAGTCAATCCAATCAAGTTTATTAGAGCTTAGGTTAATCACCCCAAGCTCAATCTCGACATTAGCTTTACCAGCATAAGGGTAACGCTGCTCAGTAAGCTTAATGCCATCAGCGTAAATCTCATTACGGGTAACCAGCTCAACGCCTGATTCGTCAATACGAGTAAACGCAATCTTGGTTTCATCTGGCGACCACCAGTACCCTGTCATGCGATCCATTTCTTCCTGAGCCACAAACTCAGCCATGCCATATTTAATTGCACCGCCACCGTCCGTGGTTAACGCTTTAAGCTTGCCAGTCTCTAGCGACAAAAAGTAAATGTTCTGCTCGCGGATAAACGAAACATAATGGCCTTTTGGCGATAAACGCGCATCAGTCGCAAAGCCGTCACCAATATCAAGTTTGCGCACTTGATTATTTGCCACTTGATACAAATAAAGCTGCCCAGATGCTGGAATTAAAATCGCCTGACTGTCTTCAGACCAAAAGTACTCCATGATCCCCTGACCATAGATGCGCTGACGCTCTCGGCGGGCTTTTTCTTCATCGGACAACTCACCACTAGCTAGCTTGTCCGCATCAATCAGCACACTGCGCTCACCAGTGACAATATCTAGCTGCCACAGGTCATAAAAGCTTTGGTTATCATCGCGACCAGCAAGATAAGTGACTCGGCTACCATCTGGCGACATTTGCAAGCCACGAGGGCTGGCACCTGCAAGCGCTGGCGATTGATGAATACGCTCAATCGTTAATGGCGTATTATCGCCTGTAAGCGCAGTTAATGGTGCTGTAGTCGAATACTGGCTAGTTACACTAGATTGAGATTGAACAGATTGAGACATATCAAGACCCACCTTAGATTGAGATGGCGCAACTGAAGCACTCTGACACCCGCCCGTTAAAGCCAGTGCCACGGTCAAAGCGAGAGGTGTTAGCAGCTTGGTCTTAGCCTTCCCTCGTTTCCATGAAGTTATCATTATTATTCCTTGGCATAAGATTTTACGCAGTCAATCTACCTGAAAAGCGCAGGCTATTGCAAAAAGCCTTATCACAACGCTGAAATAGTCATCGTTTTGCGCTATTATCCGCGGCAATTATAAAAATTCGCTTTTGGGCAGTTCCTCAGCCTTTAAGCCCACGACCTTAACCCGACTAGTCTTAGGAAATATCCATGCAAAATTTGGCTCAAACCCTAACAGCTCAAGCTGTTAACGCCTCTTTAGCTGACTTACTACTTACTTTAGCTGACACCTCAAAAGCCATTAGCCAGGCTGTACGCCACGGCGCATTAGCTGGTGTATTGGGTGCCACTGAGCAAGAAAATGTTCAAGGTGAAACACAAAAGAAATTAGACGTGATCACTAACGACATGCTTAAAGATGCCCTAAAAGCAGCCGGCAACGTACGCGGTATTGCATCGGAAGAAGAAGACTATGTGGTTGAAGCCGACAAAGACGGCGAATACCTAGTTTGTTTTGACCCACTAGATGGCTCGTCAAACATTGATATCAACTCACTCGTTGGTACCATTTTCTCAGTATTGCCAGCGCCGCAAGGTGAGCTTACCGAGCAAAGCTTCCTGCAAAAAGGTCGCAACCAGGTTGCGGCAGGTTACGTACTTTACGGTCCGTCAACTATGATGGCATTAACCACAGGTAACGGCACTCAGTTCTATACCCTAGACCCTAAAACCGGTGAGTTTTTACTAACCGAAGAAAAAGTCGCAATTACTCCAGATACCGGTGAGTTTGCTATTAATATGTCGAACCAACGCTTCTGGGAAGCGCCAATGCAAACCTATATTGCAGATCTAGTGCTAGGTAAAATTGGCCCGCGTGAGCGCGCATTCAATATGCGTTGGATTGCCGCTATGGTTGGCGATGTGCACCGAGTATTATGCCGCGGCGGCATCTTCACCTACCCAACAGACAACAAGAATCCAAACAAACCATTCAAACTACGCTTAATGTACGAAGCGAACCCAATGGCATTGCTTGTTGAACAAGCTGGCGGTAAAGCATCGACGGGTTACGAAACTATTTTGGATATCGAGCCACAAGAAATTCACCAACGTGTGGCAGTGATCTTAGGTAGTGCTAACGAGGTTGATGTATGTCTTAGCTATCACGACCAAGACTACGCCGGTGAGCCTGAAGTCGAGTAATATTGAGCTTTACTCATTAGCACTTACAAATACTAAAACCGCCTCCATTGTGAGGCGGTTTTTTATTGTCTATTGCCAGTTGTCTACAGCCAACTAAATGCAGGATATTGAGGCAACACTAGCTCCTTGTTAGGGTTTGCAGCTAACTCCGCCTGTAGACGATATATGTCTTTTTGCAGTTGTACGCGGTACTTCCACACTTCTGTGGCAACCTTGGTTAGCTGTTTGTCATCTGCTTTACCAGCACGTACTTGCGCCCAAATTGGTCTTTGATAATCGTAAGCTTGTTTTAACTTATCGGTTTGTTGTGCGATAAACTCATCAAACTGTGCATTGGTTGTAGGTGCTTGCCAGGGCGCATCGCCAATACTTGCGAAATAACTCACGTACTCAGCTTGCGGCACACTATGGGCGCTTTGCCACTTAGATACACTGTTATAGTTGAGCACCTTATTTGTTTTAGGCTCAATTACGAGCACAGTTGGCGTACCAAAAATTGCTGGATAACCATATTGCTGCGCCACATGATGCAAGTCGTCAAAATAGGCTACATCGACTAGCTCAACCACAAAGCGCTGCGCCACTATTGCTTGCATTTCATCTGACGACAAGTTCGCAATAAAGCCTCGGCTGTCATGGCACCACTGTGCCCCCATCACTAACATCAGCAATTTATTGCTTTCAATCGCTTGCTGCTTGGCCGCATCGATATCTGCAAGATAATTGTTGTTCGCGGTAAATTGGTATTTGTCTAACGTGGTTGGCAGTGAATGGTCGCTGTGGTGCTCTTTGCTATGCTGATTTGAACTACAAGCACTTAACGCTAGTATCGACATTAATACCAAACCGACTGCTACCGCTTTTGACTTGAAAGGCTTTAACGATAAGTGCCTTAAGGCAACTAATTTCATTGAGATATCCTTATTCTTCGTTTTACCAATCGTAGGCTTCACTTCTCTATCAGTATCAAACTCATATAAAAGCAATAAAGCCTGCGAATGCAGGCCTTATTATGTTGTAACTCAAAGCGATAAACAATCTAGCTGTTATTCACTAAATGCTTAGCGAAAGCACCGTAAAACACTACTCACCATCTGCCACTTGGTGTGGTTTTTCCGTTTGGTCAACAATGGTTAGTACAGCTGTATCACCCACAACGTTACATGAGGTTAGGATCATATCGATTAAACGGTCTAACGCGGCAACGATGGCAAAGGCTTCTACTGGTAAACCCATTTGGTGGATAAGCACACCAATCATTACCATGCCGCCGCCAGGTACACCACCTGCACCAACTGAAAGCAAGAACACACTAAACAACAATGCTGGAATTTGCTCACCACTGATAGGCATTCCAAAGGCGTTTGCCACAAAGAAAATCGCAATAGTGATATAAATCGACACACCGCCCATATTCATGGTTGCCCCAAGTGGTACACCAAAACCTGCTACAGCGCGATTAACGCCAAGCTTGTCGGTTAGGGTACGCATGGTGACAGGAATGGTTGCGTTTGAGCTTGCAGTTGAAAGCGAGAATAAAATCTGCTCGCGGGTTTTCTCACGAAACTGCTTGGCACTCACCTGAGTGAAAAATGCCACAGCGTATGGATACACCACAAAAATCCACAGCAATAACAGCCCTAAAATAAGTACCAGATACTGCACCACGCTAACAAAGATTTCAGGCTCTAGTGTCGCACCCAGCTTGAACATCAAGGCAAACACACCAATTGGCGCCAGATTCATTACCACGCTAATCAGGCGCATCATAATGATATTGGCCGTTTTAAACCCTTTTACTGCACCGCTAGCAGCTTCGCCAAGTGATTTGATCACACCACCAAGTAGCAGCGCCATAAAGATAACTTGCAGCATATTGCCTGAGGTAAAGGCAGAGAATGGATTATTTGGCACAATATTGACGATCAGCGTCATCAGGTTTGGCAGCTCAGTGGCGGTAATTTCCACCCCGCCACTACTGCTCATATCAACACCTTTACCCGGCTCAATCAGCATAGCCACAGTAAATGCAGCAGTGATCGCCACTAAAGTATTGATGATATAAAAGCTAAAGGTTTTACCGCCAAGGCGACCAAAGCTCTTTAAATCTTGAAGCTCACAGACGCCACAAACGATACTGACAAATACCAGTGGCACCACCAGCATCATGATCATATTAACGAACATCTTACCGATGCCGCTGGCAATATTGACTAAGGTTTCAGAAAAGAAGGCTATATCGTTAAGTGCAAATTGCACCAAACTTCCCAGCATAACGCCCAAAAACAAGCCGATAAAAATTCGAGTCGATAACGCGTTTTTCATTGTTTTGGATTCCCCAAATACCGGCTTAAGCCAGCTTATTATGTTTGTGTCACTCAACCTTTACTCAAAAATGCACCTGGCGCTTGTCCTAAGCTGCACTAATTCTGAGGAGCGTTAATCCATAACAGCATCGAGAGCAAAAGCGATGAATGACCAAGGATACTGAAACAAAGATTTTGATAATTCAATCGTTAATAACTGATTACTTGAAGCTGAAAGTGTAACCACAACCGTAAAAACCAATAAAACATTGATTTTATTAAAAATTAAATCAAACCATTATGTTGTGCGATATTTTCATTAGATTTAGGCTCCACACGCAGCAGAAATATCTACCAACTACTAGTTAATCCAAAGATCAACCCAGCAAATTTTGAACAATGAGATAAAGCTGTTACAGCTGTGCTAGCAAGGAAGATATAGTTCGCACTATTAGAGTTACTCAGATGCAAACAAAGCGAGTCAGTGTTGTGAGAGAAACGTAAACACCCAGTTATTGCCAACAAGTTCTAGTCAATACTTCCAAGTAAATTACACCTTATGAAGAAGATGGATTTGCGCAACTTCTCTAAAGGAGGCTTAGTCTAACCAGCTAGAGATATAGCTTAGAGTTCAATGACATTTAAAGCCGTTGAAAACAGGGATGTTTTCGTCGAGCCCACAGGATGTGCTTGCTGCGTGCTTTAAATGTCATTGCAACGTCAGCTAACTATTTTAGGTGTCAGATGTGAAGGACATTAGAATTTGTAGACAAACCCTGAACAAATCCCCCAAACTGAAGTAGGTGGTTTAGAGGGAAAATTAAAAAGGCCGCACTCACTATCAGTGATAGCATGAGTGCGGCCTAAGGTATGGCTTGATGTAAATCTGGTAACAACTAATTCAGGGTCGACGTATAAAAAGTGCTTAGCTAACCCTTCTTTACGCTAACCAAAGCTCAACATCGTGAATGATGAAGTTGCCGTCATAAACCGGATGCGGCTCGCCTTTGGCTTCGAGTTCAAAATATTGCTTGTGTTCGGCTGGCAGGCCTTCGTAACCACCAATCACCTGATAGATCCAGCTTTCGCTGTCCCAAGGTAATTGCTTGTCGTTTAAATACTCCAATGCTGACTGCGCCTTGCCTGAGTCAATGATCGAGCAGAAATACTCATCCACAGCCTGTTTCAATGGGTTATCTGGAATGGCGAAGTCCTCAGCGCCATCTAGCGAAATCGCCATATCGGTTTCACGCACTTTCACCGTAGACTCATCACGATTGATGGTC